>JBBTCZ010000065.1:0-34362 GCA_038042985.1 Pseudomonadota bacterium | reverse complement strand
TGCCGGGCTGCTGGTCAAATCGCTGCTACCGCGCGACCCAAGCGGTGAAATGGTGAATTTGCTTGAACAGTTCAACAGCGGCAGCCGCCCGCAATTGGTGGAGGGCGCCTGGGCATCACGCGACGGCGCGCGCGCCTTGCTGCTGATACAAACGCGCGCTTCAGGTGGCGATATCGATGCTCAGCAAATCGCCATGGCCGCTATCCAGCAAGCGTTCGATAGCGCGAAGCCTGCCCTCCGGGGTACGGCACCCAGCGCAGCGCCTGCCGCCCGCCTGGTGATGACCGGCCCCGGCGTGTTTTCGGTCACGTCACGCGACACCATCAAAAGTCAGGTCAGCCGCCTGTCCATCATCAGCGTAGTGCTTATCGCGGCGCTGTTATTACTGGTTTACCGTTCCTTTAGCGCATTGGCTTTGGGGTTTTTGCCCGTCATCAGCGGCGCGCTGGCCGGCATCGCCGCGGTCAGTTTGGGCTTTGGAGTGGTACATGGCATCACGCTGGGATTTGGCACCGCATTGATCGGCGAGGCGGTGGATTATTCAATCTATTTGTTTGTGCAATCCGAACAAGATGGTGCAGACCAGCAAAACTGGATCAAGCGCTTCTGGCCCACGGTCCGACTCGGTGTGTTGACCTCGATCTTCGGTTTTGCGTCGCTACTGCTATCCGGTTTTCCGGGCCTGGCGCAACTCGGTCTGTATGCGATTGCCGGTCTGATCGTCGCCGCAGCGGTAACCCGCTTCGTCTTGCCGCATCTGCTGCCGGCGAATTTTCGCATTCATGACGTATCGCCTATCGGACTCGTGTTATCGCGTCTGGTACAGCGTGCCGCTGCGTTGCGCTGGACAGCCGCGGCAGTGTTGCTGGTGGCCTGCGTCATCCTTTTTGTTAACCGCGACCATTTGTGGAATAACAAAATTTCCTCCTTAAGCCCGGTATCGCAGGCCGATCTGGTGTTGGATGCGAGCCTACGCGCCGACATGGGTGCGCCCGATGTGCGCTATCTGGTGGTGGTATCCGGCGCGAGCCAGGAATCCGTATTGCGCTCCGCCGAACAAGTTTCCACGGTACTGCAAGCGCAAGTCGATCAAGGTGAGCTCGCCGGCTTTGAAAGCCCCAGCCGTTATTTGCCCAGCATTACGACGCAGCGCGCGCGTCAGGGCAGCTTGCCCGCCGCCGCCGAACTAGAAACGCGACTGGCGCAAGCCGTGCGGGGCTTACCAGTGCGGGCGCAATTGTTTAAGCCGTTTGTTGATGATGTTGTAGTCGCCGGCAAGCAACCCTTGTTGCAAGTGTCCGATCTGGCACAGACCTCGATGGCCATGGCGGTGGATGCGCTCCTGATCCGGCAAGACCGGCATTGGCGTGCCTTATTGCCGCTGACCGCCGCACCTGGTGTGGACATCAACGCAAATCGCATTCGCGCTGCCTTGAGCGCCACCGGTTTACCCGATGTGCTGTTCGTGGATATGAAGGCCGAGTCCGATCGTCTGTATTCCGGCTATCTGCATGAAGCTATCTTGTTGTCGCTCGGCGGGCTGGTCGCCATTGTCGGATTGCTGCTATGGGTTTTTCGCTCGCCCCTACGCGTGCTGCGCATCATCGCGCCGCTGGCGGCTGCGGTCATTACCGTCACGGCGGGATTGGCCTTGTTTGGCCAGCAATTGATTATTCTGCATTTGGTGGGCTTGCTACTGGTGGTCGCGGTGGGTTCCAACTACGCCCTGTTTTTTGACCGGCCCGATCAAGCTCCTGAGCACAGCATCTCGCCGCGCACCCTGGCCTCGATGTTGTTCGCCAATCTCACCACCGTCGCAGGGTTCGGCCTGCTGGCTTTTTCCAAGGTATCCATCTTGCAGGCCATGGGCGTCACCGTGGCGCCGGGCGTGATCCTTGCGCTGATTTATTCAGCGATTTTCGCTCGGAAAACAAATGCGTAATTGGCAACCCACGCTCTTGATCCGCGCATCCATGCTGCTGCATGTGCTGGCTGTGATCGCCGTTATCGCCGCACCCGATCAATGGCGTTGGGCGCTCGGCGCCGTGCTGGCCAATCATGCCCTGCTCACCATGCTCGGGCTATGGCCGCGCAGCCACTGGCTGGGACCGAACTGGACACGACTGCCCGCCGCCGCCACGGCCAGAAATGAAATCGCCCTGACCATCGACGATGGGCCCGATCCCGTCGTCACGCCGCAGGTGCTGGATATACTGGATCGCCATGCCGCGCAGGCTACTTTTTTCTGCGTCGGTGAAAAAGCCGCGCGTTACCCGGATCTATGCCGGGAAATCGTGCGCCGCGGCCATGCCGTGGAAAACCACAGCCAACATCACCGCCATTATTTTGCACTGATGGGGCCGGCCGGTTTCATGCGTGAATTGCAGTCCGCGCAGAACACGCTCACGCAGATTACCGGCCAGCATCCGCAGTTTTTTCGCGCACCTGCGGGTATACGCAACCCTTTACTCGACCCCGTGCTCGCGCGTTTGGGGCTGCGGCTTACCAGCTGGTCCGCACGCGGGTTCGACACCCGGATCGGCGACGTTGCACGCGTTAACAATAGACTGTTACGCAGTTTGCGCGCAGGCGCCATTTTGCTGCTGCACGACGGCAACGCTGCACGCACACCCGATGGCATCCCGGTTATTCTCGACGTGCTTCCCACTGTGCTGGCCGCAGCGAGCGCGGCTAATCTGCGATTTGTCACCTTGCGACATACGCTCGCATGATGCGTGCCAACATTGGGAGAACCCGCCATGAATGAAAATAGTCAGCAGACACCATGGCACCGCCAAGCGACGACGGCATTAGCCAGGCATCGATATCTTAAAGCCATTGGAACGACGCTTTTCATCAGTCTATTTTTCGGCGCTTACTTCTATTTACTTAAAGCGCCAACCTACCTGACGACTGTGATGCCCATCACCTTGCTGGATCGCCTGATCGACTTCCAACCGCTGGCGATGCCCCTTTACCTATCACTATGGGTCTATGTTTCCCTGCCTCCAGCATTACTGGCGACGCGGCGCGAGCTATATGGCTATGGGACAGCCATGGCCGGGACGTGCCTGGCAGGGCTGATCGTCTTCTACTTCTGGCCCACGGCAGTGCCCGCAGCCAATATCGACTGGGCACAGTATCCCAACGTGGATTTTCTTAAAAGCATCGACGCCGCAGGCAATGCCTTCCCCTCGCTGCATGTCGCCACAGCCGTTTTTTCGGGCATCTGGTTACATCACCTGCTGCGCCGCTTTGGCGCACCGTTATGGATACTGAGTCTCAATGGGATGTGGTGTGTCGGTATCGTTTATTCCACCCTGGCCACGCGTCAGCATGTGGCGGTGGATGTGTTGGCCGGTCTGGTGTTGGGGGGCCTCGCGGCCTATCTGTCATTGCGATATCGCGCGCACGAGGACGTAATGAGTACGATCCATCAACCGACAATTTGAGACAAACTCGGCACAAGCATTTGCTAAAATCCTTCCTTGCTTACGATAGGCTTAGTTTTCTTTGAACCCGCTTTGGCTCTCCCATTTCACCGCCACCAGCAGCATCGGTCGTGGCCTCGAGCAGACCCTGGACGCGCTGCGCCAGCGTCGCGCAGGGCTTGCGCCGTGCACGTTTGATACGGTGGATCTGCCGACGTTCATTGGTGAGGTGGCTGGGGTGGATGCGGTGCAGCTTCCCGCGCACCTGGCCGAGTTTGATTGCCGCAACAATCGACTCGCCTTGCTGGGATTGATGCAGGATGGCTTTGCCGAGGCGGTGCGCGCGGCCAGCGCAAAATATGGTGCACAGCGCATTGGGGTGTTTCTCGGCACCAGTACTTCCGGCATTTTGCAAACCGAGCTGGCCTACCGGCGACGTGACCCGGTGACTGGCGCACTCCCTGCCGATTTTATTTACCGCACCACGCACAATACTTTTTCCGTCGCAGATTTCACGCGCCATTATTTTGGCCTGACCGGTCCAGCGGTCGTGGTGTCATCGGCGTGTTCGTCCAGTGCCAAGGTATTCAGTTCGGCACGACGCATGATGGCGGCGGGCTTGATAGACGCGGCCGTGGTGGGCGGCGTGGATTCGCTGTGCCTGACGACGCTGTATGGCTTCAACTCGCTCGGCCTGATTTCTGAACAGGCCTGTCGTCCCTTTGATGCCCAACGCAACGGCATCTCGATTGGTGAAGCGGCTGCCTTCGCGCTGCTGGAACGCGTCCCGGAGCACCTTGATGCTGATGCGGTGCTGCTGCTCGGAATAGGCGAATCCAGCGACGCCTATCACATGTCATCACCGCATCCGGAGGGATTGGGTGCGCGCATGGCGATGCAGGATGCGCTGAAAATGGCGGGCTTGAAACCATCTGAAATTGACTACATCAACCTGCACGGCACCGCGACCCAAAGCAACGATGCCGCGGAAGGAAAAGCCGTTGCTGCCGTATTCGGCTCAGGTATACCGTGCAGTTCTACGAAAGGCGCGACCGGCCACACGCTGGGTGCCGCCGGTGGCGTGGAAGCGGTGATTTGCGCACTGGTGCTGCAACACGGCTTGCTGCCCGCCGGACTCAACACCCAGCATCTCGACCCGACGATAGGTCTCGATTATGTACTGGAAAATCGTCAGCAGCCGGTGGCGCACGTGCTCAGCAACTCGTTTGGATTCGGCGGCACCAATTGCAGCCTGATTTTTGGCCGAGCGGGAAATTCATGACCGTGACGCTCACTGCATACATTGAAGGCATTGGTTTGCTCGGCCCCGGTTTGAGCGACTGGCCGAGCAGTCAGACAATACTTAGCGGGCATACGCCCTATCAACCGCACAAGACCATGCTGCCGTCACCGGCCTTGTTACCCGCCGCAGAGCGCCGGCGCAGCGGCGCGATCGTCAAGCTCACTCTGGCCACCGGGCTGGAAGCCATCGCAGCGGCCGGACTCGACGCGGCCAGCTTGCCCAGTGTGTTTTCACACTCTGGGGGTGATGGGGAAAACTGTCACGCCATTTGTGAAATGCTTGCCTCGGATGACCGGCAAATCTCCCCCACGCGTTTTCATAATTCCGTGCATAACGCTGCCGCTGGCTATTGGAGTATCGCCACCGGCGCCATGACCACCTCATCGGTGTTGTGCGCGTTTGATGCCTGCTTCGGCGCAGGTCTGCTAGAAGCGCTCACCCAAGTCGTAGTCGATAACACGCGCTGCGTTTTGCTGGCGTGCGACACAGCTTACCCGGAGCCGCTATACAGCGCCCGCCCGATCCCGGATGCGTTCGGCATTGCACTGGTGCTAGCACCACAACACAGCACAAAGTCCTTGGCTCAAATCACACTTAGCCTGACTGACGCCAACGTAGACCGGCTCGACGACGCGGCACTCGAAAACCTGCGCATCAGTATTCCCGCTGCGCGGGGCTTGCCACTATTGCGCGCTATCTCGCTAAAGCAGAACCAACCCGTGGTGCTGGATTACCTCGACAGCACGCGTCTCGCCGTGACCATTACGCTGTGCTAACTCCAAACAAGCTAGATCACGACTGGATCGCCTGCCACATCCCGCATCAGGGCAGCATGTGCCTGCTGGATTGCGTGGAAGAATGGGATGAGTTGCGCATTCAATGTCGCGCCATTAGCCACCGCGCTAAAGACAATCCTCTGCGCGCCAACGGACGACTCGGCGCGGCTTGCGGCATCGAATACGCAGCCCAGGCCATGGCCGTGCATGGCGCCTTGCTCGCGCCACCCAACAGTACCGGCGCAAAAGTCGGCTATCTGGTCAGCGTGCGCGGCACACAGTTGCATGTATCCCGGTTGGATGACATCGCCGCTGATCTGCTGGTGAAAGCTAGTTGCATCACGCGTAACGAAAACAATATTCTGTATCAGTTCAGCGTCAGCGCAGCGGGTGTCCTGCTGCTGGAGGGCCGCGCCGCCGTGGTGCTTAATGCTGAAGCACTCACATCCTCAGGAGACGTCGCATGAAACATGCTTTGGTTACCGGCGGCAGCGGCGGCATTGGCGCGGCCATTTGCCGCCGTCTCGCTGCCGATGGTTGCCATGTTTACATTCATGCCCATCGCGGATTGGAAACCGCGCAGGCGCTAGCGGATGAAATTAGGGCAGGCGGCGGCAGTGCGCAGGCCTTGGCATTTGATGTGACTGACAGCGCAGCGGTCACCGATGCGCTGACTCCCCTGGTCGAACTCCAGCCGATCCAAATAGTGGTTAACAATGCCGGCATCCATGACGATGTGGTTTTCCCCGGCATGCGTGCCGAACAATGGCACCGGGTGATCGACGTATCCGTGAACGGCTTTTTCAATGTCACCCAGCCCTTGATGATGCCGATGATCCGCAGCCGCTGGGGGCGCATTATCAATGTGTCGTCGATTGCCGCGCTCACCGGCAATGCCGGCCAGGTGAATTATTCCGCCGCCAAAGGCGCGCTGAATGCGGCGACCAAATCACTGGCACGCGAAGTCGCCAGCCGCGGCATCACCGTCAACGCGGTAGCACCCGGCATTATCGACACCCCGATGAGCGAATCTGCGTTCGATGCCCAAGATATCGCGCGCATGGTGCCGATGAAGCGCGCGGGTAGCCCGGCCGAAGTCGCCGACCTGATTGGCTTTCTCGCCTCATCCCAAGCGGCCTATATTACTGGGCAGATTATCTCCATCAACGGCGGCATGATTTAACCTTGAGTGACAATATGAATCCTAAATCTACTCCGGTGCATGCACCGCATCGCCCCTTAACCGACTACTACCAGACCGAGCAGGATCGGCAAGCCTATTTGCGCCAGATTTTTGACAACACCGCAGTGGATTACGACCGCATCGAGGCGATGCTGGCCTGGGGTTCTGGCTCCCGCTATCGGCGCGATGCACTGGTTCGTGCCGGTTTGAAAAAGGGTATGAAGGTACTCGACGTCGGTGTCGGTACCGGCCTAGTTGCAGCGCAAGCCTGTATTTTAGCCGGCAATCCCGCCTTGGTTACCGGGGTCGATCCAAGCCCCGGCATGCTGGCCGCCAGCAAATTACCGGAAACGATGGTATTGATTGAGGGTCGAGCCGAGTCGCTGGCTTTTCCTGACAATCATTTTGATTTCTTAAGCATGGGCTATGCCCTGCGCCATATCAGTGATCTGAGCGTGGCGTTTGTGGAATTTGAACGTGTTTTGAAACCCGGCGGCCGTTTATGCATCCTTGAAATTACCAAACCGCAAAATCGTTTTGGGCAATGGCTACTTAAAAACTATATGCGCGGCGTGATACCGCTGCTAACACGATTCGTTTCCAGGCAAAAAGCCACCACGACGATGTGGCGCTATTTCTGGGACAGTATCGAAGCCTGCGTCCCCCCTGAGCATGTCTTGGCAACGTTACACGCGGCAAAACTAACCCAGGTTAAACGGCATCTGGAACTCGGTATCTTTTCGGAATATCAAGCGGTCAAGGCCGATCCTAGTCAGCCTAACTAATTCATAGGAATACATGACAACAGCCATTAACATCGCCGCGCATAAAACCGAAGCCCTGTTATTTTTCACCCTACTGCAACTCACCGTGATCGTGCTCGCTGCGCGCATCGGCGGAGGCGTTGCATTGCGTATCGGACAAACAGCGGCGGTCGGTGAAATCATTGTCGGGATTTTGCTGGGGCCGTCATTGTTTGGCCTGCTCGCGCCCGAGCTGTTTCAATATGTGTTCCACTCCGGCGCACCCGAGCCGATGCAAATGCTGTCGCAGATTGGCCTGGTGTTGCTGATGTTTCAGATCGGTCTAGAGTTCGATTTTTCCCACCTGAGTGAAAAGCGCAACCGCAAAGCCATGTTATGGGTAGCGTCGGCCAGCCTGCTTGCACCGTTTGCGCTGGGTTATGGCATCGGTCACATCAGCGCGCCGATTCTCTCCCCCAGCGCGCATCCCTTTGCATCGGCGCTGTTCATCGCCACCGCATTCTCGATTACCGCTTTGCCGATACTGGGCCGCATCATGATGGAATTCGACATGACACGCACGCCGATTGGCGTCATCGCCATCAGTGCCGCGGCGATCAATGATGTCATTGGCTGGCTGTTGCTGGCATTGATCACCACGCTCACCCTATCCAATTTCGATGGCCCCAGCTTTGCGCTGAAGGTGGTGCTGGTCATGGTATTTTTTGCACTGAGCTGGTTCGGCGTGCGTCCGCTGATGAAGCGCATTCTGCATCGCTTTGACGCCAGAAGCGGCGCGCTGACCAATAACCTGCTGGGGATCGTGTTGGCGGCGATTTTCCTGTCGGCCATGACCACGTATCAGCTGGGTATTTTTGCCATTTTCGGCGGCTTCATGATGGGGGTGTTATTGCATGACGAACACGCGTTCGTGACTACCTGGCGCAAGCGCATCAGCCCGTTCGTGATGGTGTTTTTCCTGCCGATCTTTTTTACCTATACCGGCCTACGTACCAATATCGGCAGCCTAGATAGCGCAAGCGCGTGGGCTTGGTGTGTGTTGATCGTAGCGCTCGCCACGCTGGGTAAGTTTGGCGGGGCCTATCTGGCTGCGCGGGTGTCGGGCTTGAACCACATGGAAAGCAAAATACTCGGTGTGATGATGAACACGCGGGCGCTGATGGAGCTGATCGTGATTAACGTCGGCTACGATCTGGGCGTGATCTCGCAGCAGATGTTTACTATTTTGGTCATCATGGCGATATTCAGCACCGTCATCACCAGCCCGCTGCTGCGGCGCTGGCTGCCGCGCATTGGCATTCCGATTCCGCTTAGCTCAAAGCCGTCCCCGCGCACGCCTTACCAGCAAAACGGGTAAGCGCAGCACAAAGCCGATAAACAGGCGCGTGTGCATCCAGCTCAATAACAGGTTATCGCGCAGGTAGCGAAAATGCGACACGCCGCCCTCCTCCGCTCGGTAGTAGCGCACCGGGGCAGGCAGATTCACCGGCCTGACCCCGCGCCAGCACAGCCGCACCACGGCCTCGGGATCGAAGTCGAAGTGACGCATCCACGGCTGATGGCGCATCACCTGCCGCAAGGGCTCGACCGGATACACGCGAAACCCGAACAGCGAGTCGCCGATGCCTGCCCATAGCGTTTCCAGATTCGCCCACCAGTTGGAAACGCGCCGCCCTTGCACGCGCAAGCTCGGCGCATGCGCATCGAATATCGGTACACCCAATATCATGGCCGCTGGTTGGCGCGCAGATTCCGCCATGAAGGCAGGAATACGTTCGGGTGGATGCTGTCCATCCGAATCCATGGTTAAGACGTGGCTGAAACCCGCTGCTGCTGACTGCTCCAGGCCATGCAGGACCGCCGCACCCTTACCCTGGTTGCGCGGCAAAATCATCACGCGCAAGCCGCTATCTTCCGCTGCCATCGCCAGTAAACCCTCGGTGCTGCCATCGTTGCTGCCGTCCACCACGACCCACACCGGGCTCCAGTATTGGCGTGCCGCGCGCACGGTTTCATAGACTTTGACGCCGGGGTTATAGCTGGGGATGAGCACGAGATGCGTGGTTGAGGCAGCCATCATGACGGCCTACGATCCGGCTGCATGGGAAGGGAATGGGTCGGGTAATACGCCGAGCCTTGCACCAGCTCATGCGCAAAATAATGTTCCAGCTCAGCCATGAAATCATGGGTATGTTGGGGTGGATCAAAGCGGCGACCCAGACGCAACCGGTAGTGGATCGGCATCGGTGGTTTGCGGAACAACGACCAGCCTTTGCTCAGATACTTTGAATCGGTTTCTATCAGTACCGTCTGCACCGGCACCCCGGCATGATGCGCGATCAGCGCGATGCTGCCCTTGAGCGGGTTGACCGGGTCGTTGATAGTGCGAGTGCCTTCCGGAAATAGCAGCAGATGGCTCCCACCAGCGACATCCTCGGCGGCAATCTGCACCATGCGTCGAACCGGATCGTTACGGATGTAACGCGCCAGTCGCGCGCCCGCACCGAGAAAAAGATTGTTCATCAAATCGGCTTTGAGTACACAAGCGACATTCGGCAAGCGTGAAATCACCATCACTGCATCCAGCAGACAAGGATGATTCGGCGCAATAATCAGCGACGCTTCATCGCGCAGGGTATCCAGCGCCTCAAGATCAAAGCTGCAGCGACGCGACAGGCTAAGACTCGCGAGGTATAAGCGAAATCCCGCCATGATGACGTAACGCCCCAGCGCCTGCCCCCAAGGCTTAGGCAGTAGAGGGTAGGCAATCAGCGCTAACGGCGTCCAAGCCAGGCACACCACCCCCAGCCAGACCAGGCCGAGATACAGCACCAGGTAATCGTAGACATTCAGCAACCCACGCAATGCGGCGCGCACGATCAGTCCTGCTGACCGGACATAAACACCAGCGGATGCCCAGCCGTGGCCTCAATTTCCAGCAGCAGGTCCTGGCGACATACATCCGCCTGCAGGTAGATTGCATTGGGTGAGGCGCCAACGATGCGCTCCAGCTCGGCGCGAATCGGCGCGAGATCAGCAGGGTGACGCACATATACCTTGTAAAACAAGCTGGCCAGATTGAAGCTAGGCTGGCTCGCCAAGCGATTTGCCTCGGCCAGCACAGCCTCGATATTGGCCATGGTTTCGCGGGTTTGCGCCACGACATCGGTGGGGTGCAGGGTTGCATGGCCGACGATGCTGGCCGTGCCGGATACAAACAACACCTCGTCTTGCCCCAGCCGCACCAGACTGGCACGCGAGAAGGTCGGGCTGCGCGGACCATATTGCTGTGGGTATTGGTAGGCGCTGATCTGGCGTGGATTTTCAATGTTCAGCGGTGCTACGCGTCCGGCTAAAAAGGCGATGGTCAGTGGCCCCTGCGCCGAGCCGCTCAGTCCAAAACCGAGGGCACACGCGGCAGGAACATTCCCCACCACTTCGCGTCCGTGCGCCAGGAAAGCATCCTGCCGCCCCAGGTTAAATTGTTGATAGCGCTCCAGCCCAAAGCTGAGGGTGTTGATGTCGGCGAGGTAATTCCAGACACGGAACAGATAGGGGTAGCGCAACTTATCGAGCAGCGTAAACACTTGCTGATAGGCCGACTCGGTGGCCTGTTGCAGCGGCGTTTTGCCAGCGCCGGCTATTGGCTCAGGCAGCACAATCACGCCGAACAACACATCATCGTCGTGGTGATAATGGATGGCGCCATGCCGACCCTGAGTCAGTTGACCGCTACCATGCCAGACTTCGCAGATGGAATTGCCGGCATCCAATCGCTGCATAGGCACGCGTAGACAAGGAACCTCTACGTCAACTTCGATCGCATCCACAGAAAAACACAGGGCGCCCAACACACTGCTTTTCCACTGTGCCGGTTGTTGGCAAAACGCTGCAATAGAGAGGCTTGCGCCTTGCAAGGGTGATACCGTGTCGTGCATCAATTCACCGCTGCGCCAGTTTCATCCACCACCCGGATATTGTGCTTACGCATGCGCCATGCCTTCACTGTGCGCCTGAAATTGAGCAAGGATGCTGCGTAATACAATCCCTTAAAGAACAACAAGGGGCGACGAATCGGCGTTTTGCCAAACACGTCGCCGGCCAGCACTGAGAGCAGCGCTTCTTGTACGCGAAAAATGTTGCGCGGCCCCATAAACATATTGCGCAGAGTGGGGTTGGTCACGCGGTATATAAACCAGGAAAATTCCTTCGGGCCAATCCGCATCATGTGGTCGAATTTTTTCAATGCGGCGGCGGCTTGCTGTGGATGGCGCAGGCAGGTATCCACGGTGTCTGCCCCGATAAACGCACTGTGCATGGCCAGCATCACACCGGAAGAAAACACCGGGTCAATAAAAGTGTAGGCATCGCCCAGCAGCAGATAATTACTGCCGTGGGTACGGTCGCATACATAGGAAAAATTACCCGTGGCTTCAACCGGTGAAGTCAGTTGCGCGTTTTGCAGCAGCTTATTCAGCGGCGGACACAGGGCGATGGTTTCCTGCAAAAACTGCTCGAGCGATTTTTGGTTGCGGGTCTTCAAATAATACGGCCAAGTCACCGCGCCGACGCTGGTGGTGCCGTCGGCCAGCGGGATAAACCAGAACCAACCATGCTCGAACCAGAAAATGCTGATGTTGCCCTCGGCTTTGCCCGCATTGCGCTCGGCCCCCGCGAAGTGGCCGTAGATGGCGCTGCTATTGTGTTTCTTGTTGCGTTGCTTGGCTTTAAAACGATTACCAAGAAAGGTATCGCGGCCCGAGGCGTCCAGCACAAAACGGGCATGCACGGTTTCGACGCTGCCGTCATCGTGGCGCGCCTTAACCCATGCACCTTCATTGTCGGGCAAGAAATTGACGTCCTGCACCTGGCAGCCTTCCACTACACGCGCATTTTTGTGGCTGGCGTTGCGAATCAGGATTTCATCAAACTCGGAACGGCGCACTTGGTAGGCCATGGGCATGGACTTGTCCATGGCATTGGCAAATTCAAACGCCTGTTTATGATCATGCCAAGGCGAGACAAATTCTGCGCCCCATTTTTCCATGCCGATCGCCTTGACCGCATCCGCCACGCCCAGCTTTTCCAACAGCGGCAAATTGGCGGGAAGCAAGGATTCACCGATGTGAAAACGCGGATGGTGGGCTTTTTCCAGCAGGGTCACGCGATAGCCGCGCTCAGCCAGCAACGCAGCGGCTGTCGAGCCTGCTGGACCGCCGCCGATGATTAGCACATCGCATTCCGAAGTGCAGGCGGCTAATGCTGCGGAGGAAGGGTTCATGGCTTGACCTGGCTTATTTTTCACTTCCGCGAATTGTAGCGCATCGCCAACGCCACAAAATGAATTTGAACCAGGAATTATTGTTTAGGCTACGTCTGCAGCGCTTGGATTGTTTGAGATTTTTTTCCAGTTGGCAAAATCAAGCATGCTTAAAAAGCTAAGGGCGCCAACGGCGCCCTTAGCTTTTCGCTGCAATCTCTTTAAACACGGAATCGTTGCACCGCTTCCTTCAATCCCTGCCCCATTTTCTCTAACGAGCGCGCAGAATCAAAAGTTTTATTTACTGCGAGTGCGCTGGCCTCGGCCATTTCCGCAATGCGCTCCACATCCCGTGCCAAGATGCCGCTCGCCGTGGCCTGCTCTTCAGTCGCGGTGGCAATATTGTCCACACCCTGGGTTGCACGGGTCACCGATTCGACGGAATCGTTTACCACGCCCGCAAAAGTATCCAAACATTCCTGCATATGCGTTAAATGATCCAGGCCCGAGGTAATCGACTGCTCCACTGCGCTCGATTGTTTCTCAATCGATTGCGTAATGGTGTCAATTTCGTGTGCCGAGGAGGCCGATTTCTCTGCCAGTTTACGCACTTCATCCGCCACTACAGCAAAGCCTCTACCCTGCTCGCCAGCCCGTGCGGCTTCGATCGCAGCATTGAGCGCCAACAGATTGGTTTGATCGGCTATGTCGCGTACCTGCTTGGTCATTTGAGTGATCTTGCGCGTACTCTCAACGAACTCGCTGACTGAATGCGCCATGGTCTTGACAATGCCTTCAATCTGATCGATTTCGCTGACCACAGTCTTAATACTCTGATTGCCACGCTGTGTACTTTGCAGGCTGACATGCGCATCCTCGCGCACCCGTTTCGTTGTATCGGCTACTGACGCGATACTAGCAGTCATTTCCTCGATCGCGGAAGCGCCAGAGGACGCCGCATCATGCTGCAGATCGACATTACGCTTTACCTCTTCCGCTATGCGAGTCAGCTCGCTAGTAGCATGCGACAGGTTGTTGATGCCTGTATAAACTTCACCCGTTATACCGCGCAGCGTCAAGATGACAGCATTGAATGCTTTCGCCGCTTGGCCGATTTCATCATCCGCGCGCACCGGCGCACGACGGGTTAAATCGCCGTCACTTTGAATCGCCATCATCACTTGCCGCAATTGCATAAGCGGCTTGCCAATCGTGGCGCAGAGCCAAACCAAACTAATCGCTGCGAGGACGAAGTTGACAGCTGCTGCGCTATAGCCGGAAAGCCCCAATATAGTAGTCAGAATCGGTGCCACACAAAGGCTGCCTAACGCCAAAGCCAGCTTAGCGCGAATTTTGAGATTGCCTAACTGGGTAAAGAAGGCTTGAATCCGGTGTTTGTTTCCTGCTTTTATATCAATATACAGCCGTTCCGCCGCTTCGATTTGCTGGCGAGATGGCTTAGTGCGCACCGACACATAACCGCTGATTTGCTCACCCTGCATGATCGGCGTGACATTTGCCTCCACCCAATAGTGGTCGCCGTTCTTACAACGGTTTTTGACGATACCGTTCCACGGCTTACCCTGCTTCACCTTCGTCCATAAGTCGGCAAAGGCTTCCGGCGGCATATCCGGGTGGCGCACCAAATTATGCGATTTACCGATCAGTTCATCCATGCCAAAGCCGCTGATTTCGAGAAAGTCTTGGTTAACTTCGGTGACCATCCCTTTGGGATCGGTCTTGGAAATGATAATCGCGTTGTCGCGGTAATTAAGCTCGCGCTGCGTAATGGGCAGATTGGTTTTCATGCGTTATAACCCTCGGGCTGAATATTATTGGGCGTTTTTTTGCGCTTGTATCTCATGGAGGAAGGCCTCCAATAGGGCGTCGCTGGATAAGGCGCGGTGCCCGATGCTCTGTGCCGTCTTGCCGGCACCGGCCGACTCAAAGGCCACGTTCATGGCGGCCAGGCGAGCAAAAAACGCCCGTTCTTCATGAGACATTGGGGTTGCCACAGGGGCAGGATGGGTACGCATTTTTGTTCTCTCCCGGGAACGCTAACCTAGCGCCTATATATCGGCCAGGTGGGGGAGAAATTTAGGGGGAAAATTGAAAAATAATTGGTGCCCGGAGCCGGAATCGAACCGGCACGCCGCTTTCGCAGCGAGGGATTTTAAGTCCCTTGTGTCTACCTATTCCACCATCCGGGCGGAGCGGAGAACGGACTAATTGGAGGCGGGGGTCGGAATCGAACCGGCGTACACGGCTTTGCAGGCCGCTGCATGACCACTCTGCCACCCCGCCTTGGCTTTAAAAAACAGACTAGCCTTGAGGGCGCGCGCCTATATTTTTAGAACTTGGGCGCGTAAAAACTAAAAAGGGAAAACGAAGTTATTTTAACTTCGCTTCCCCTGCAATCTGGAGCGGGAAAGGAGGCTCGAACTCCCGACCTCAACCTTGGCAAGGTTGCGCTCTACCAGCTGAGCTATTCCCGCGTCAAAGAGAGCGCCATTTTAATGATTTCGCGATCAATGTCAATTAATTCTAAGGGTTGCGGCCAGCTTTGTAGGCGTGAACGATGTAGTAAATCATTGACGCGACGGTCATCAGCGCGGCCAGATAGATCAACCAGGTACCGATCAACTGAGTCTCCAGACCAGCAATAGGCTCGTAGTACAGCAGCAGCAAAATGGCGACCATTTGCGAAGCGGTTTTGACTTTGCCAATAAAGGAGACGGCGACATTTTTCCCGCGCCCCGCGCCGGCCATCCATTCGCGCAAGGCGGAAATCGCGATTTCGCGTCCGATAATAATCAGCGCCACGATCGCATCCACCCGCCCCAATTGCAGCAGCAGGATCAGCGCCGCCGCGACCATCAGCTTGTCCGCTACCGGGTCGAGAAAAGCGCCGAACGCCGACATCTGATTGAGTTTGCGTGCCAGATAGCCATCCAGCCAATCCGTTATCGCGGCCAAGCCGAAGATGGCTGCGGCAGTGAGATTGACGGATTGACGTTCCATCCAGGCCTCCGGCAAGTAGTAGAACAGCAGGAATACCGGGATCAGCAGGATGCGCAGCCAGGTCAGTGCGTTGGGGAGGTTAAATGGCATGGTTTTTAGTGAAATAAAGCATAAATTTTTTCGGCCAGCGCCTGGCTGATTCCTTCGACTTTAGCGATCTCGTCCACGCTGGCGTTGGTGATCCCTTTCAGCCCGCCGAAGCGCGTCAGCAACATCTGTCGCCGTTTCGGTCCGATACCGTCTATTTCATCCAACACCGATTGCGTGCGTTTTTTGCCGCGCTGTGCGCGGTGGCCGGTGATGGCGAATCGATGCGCCTCGTCGCGTATCTGCTGAATAAGATGCAAGCCTGGATGGTCCGGCCTCAATTGTATCGGCTTTCGGTCATCGGCAAAAATCAATTCCTCTAAACCGGCTTTGCGCTCCGGGCCCTTGGCTACGCCCACCAACTCAATCTCGTTTAGTCCCAGTTCGGATAGCACTTCATGCGCCACGCCCACCTGCCCTTTGCCGCCGTCGATCAAGATCAGATCGGGCAGCTTGCCCTCGCCCGCCGCGATTTTTTGGTAGCGCCGGGTGAGCACCGAACGCATGGCGCCATAGTCGTCGCCCGGCTCGATGCCGCTGATGTTGTAGCGTCGGTATTCACTGTTTTGCATCGCGGCCAGGTCATACACCACGCATGAGGCGACGGTGGCCTCGCCCATGGTGTGCGAGATGTCGAAGCACTCGATGCGCGCGACGTTCTCCGTGAAGCTGAGCGCTTCGATCAAGGCGGCCAAGCGCGTTTCTTGGGTGGCATGCTGGGACAGTCGCTGCTCGATGGCGAGCAGCGCGTTTTTCTCCGCCATGCTCACCCACACACGGCGCTCACCGATGGGCCGGGTGACGATGCGCACCGGATGATGCGCCTGTTCGGTCAGCACGCCCCCTAGCGCCTCGGCATCCAGTTCGATATTCAAGAGGATGAGGGGCGGCACTGGTTTGTCGGCGTAATGCTGCTCAATAAATGCCTGCAACACCTCTGCTGGCTCATGCCCTTCGGCATTTTGCGGAAAAAAAGTTTTGTCGCCCAAATGGCGGCCTGCGCGAATCATGGTCAGGTTGACGCAAACCAGCTCGCTTTTGGCGGCCACCGCCACCACGTCGGCATCGGTTTCGCTGCCGCTCTCCACGAACTGTCGTTCCTGCACTTTGCGCAAAGCTTGGATCTGGTCGCGATACAGCGCGGCGTCCTCATAATGTTGAGCTTCTGCCGCAGCCAGCATTTTGCGCTCGACATTTTCCAGCACCGCTTGTTCTTTGCCTTGCAGGAACTCGGCCGCTTGATGCACATCTTCCTGATATTGCTCGGGTGAGATCAAGCCCACACAAGGGGCGGTGCAACGTTTGATTTGATGCAACAGGCACGGGCGCGAACGGTGGTTGAACACCGAGTCTTCGCAGGTTCGCAAACGAAAGATTTTCTGCAGCAGATGGATGCTGTCGCGCACCGCCAAGGAATTGGGAAATGGCCCGAAATATTGCCCCTTACCCTGCTGCTGTACGCCGCGATGAAATGCTAAGCGCGGATAAGCATGCCCAGTCAACACGATATAGGGATAAGACTTATCATCCCGGAACAGGATGTTGTATTTGGGATTCAGCCCCTTGATCAGATTGTTTTCCAGCAGCAGCGCCTCGGCTTCCGAGCGCGTGACCGTGGTCTCGATCGCCGCAACTTGCGCCAGCATCAGGCTGATGCGCGGCGATGGCTGGGTCTTTTGAAAATAACTCGATACGCGCTTTTTTAAATCGCGCGCCTTGCCCACATACAGCACTTCGGCTGCGCTATTCAGCATGCGGTATACCCCGGGCAAATGGGGTAGCCCGGCAAGGAATTCTGCGGGGTCGAACATTTACGTCAGCTAATCTTCATCCAACAACTTCCCCGCGATTGCCCAGTTCTCATCCGGCAGCTCGTCGAAGGCGATATAAGTGTAGGACTTAGGTTTCTGCGCGATGCGCTCCAGGGTGTCGGTGATTTCTTCGGCGATTTTTTGCTTCTGTTCGCGGGTCAATGTGCCAGCGATGCGGATATTCACATAAGGCATGTTCTACCCCCTTTTCTTACTCCCACTCGATCGTCGCAGGCGGCTTGCCGGAGATGTCGTAGACGACGCGGTTGATACCGCGCACTTCGTTGATGATGCGGTTGGAGACTTTACCAAGCAAGGTGTAGGGCAACTCGGCCCAATGCGCGGTCATGAAGTCTTGGGTTTGCACCGCGCGCAATGCGACGACGTAATCGTAAGTACGGCCGTCACCCATCACCCCCACCGATTTCACTGGCAGGAATACCGCAAAGGCTTGCGAGGTTTTTTCGTACCAACCGGAGGCGCGCAGCTCTTCAATAAAGATCGCATCGGCGCGGCGCAGTAAATCCGCGTATTCGCGCTTCACTTCACCCAGGATACGTACCCCCAAGCCCGGACCGGGAAAGGGGTGGCGATACACCATGTCGTGCGGCAGGCCCAAAGCCACGCCGAGTTCACGCACTTCGTCTTTAAATAATTCGCGCAGCGGTTCCAATAATTTTAAATGCAAACTTTCCGGCAAGCCGCCCACATTGTGGTGCGATTTGATGGTGTGTGCTTTTTTGGTTTTGGCGCTGGCGGATTCGATCACATCCGGATAAATCGTGCCTTGGGCCAGCCATTTCGCATTGGGGAGCTTGGCCGCTTCGCGCTGAAATACTTCCACGAATTCGCGGCCGATGATTTTGCGCTTCTGTTCCGGGTCGGTCACACCGGTGAGCGGGCTAAGGAATTCGGTGCACGCATCGACGTGGATGACTTTCACGCCTAGATTCTTGGCGAAGGTTTCCATCACTTGCTCGGCTTCGTTGAGCCGCAGCAAGCCGTTGTCGACGAACACGCAAGTCAACTGGTCGCCGATGGCGCGATGCAGCAACGCCGCCACGACTGACGAATCCACCCCGCCGGAGAGGCCGAGGATCACTTCGTCTGAACCAACCTCGGAGCGGACTTTACCGATGGCTTCTTCGACGTAATCCGGCATATTCCAATCGTGGCTACAACCGCAGATATCGTGCGCAAAACGCTCGATGATGTATTTGCCTTGTAGTGTGTGTGTCACTTCGGGGTGGAACTGCACACCATAGAAATGCCGTGCCTCATCTGCCATGCCGGCGATCGGCGTGGCGGCGTTGTCGGCGATGACTTTGAAGCCGCTGGGCAAGGCGGTGACCTTGTCGCCGTGACTCATCCATACATCGAGAAAGGCTTTTCCATCCGCATCCACACGATCTTGTATATCGCGCAGCAGCGCGGAATGGCCGCGTGCGCGCACTTCGGCATAACCGAATTCGCGTTTAGTCGAACTTTCAACCTGGCCACCCAATTGCGCCGCCATGGTCTGCATGCCATAGCAAATTCCCAGCACCGGCACGCCCAGCGTAAACACGCAGTCGGGCGCACGCGGTGTTTCTGCTTCATATACCGAGGATGGGCCACCGGAGAGGATGATGCCTTTAGGGTTGAAATCGCGAATGAACTGTTCGCTGACATCGTTGGGATGCAGTTCGCAATAGACGTCGGCCTCGCGCACCCGGCGCGCGATGAGTTGGGTGTATTGGGAACCGAAATCGAGAATGAGGATTTTATCGTGCATGGTTTGTATTTTTGTGTGGTGTCAGGTGTGAGACAAAAAGGGATAGTCGGGGGCGGGTTTATCACCGCACCCCTTACCCTTAACGCCTCATTCCACCCGGTAATTCGGCGCTTCTTTAACAATCTGCACGTCGTGCACGTGCGACTCTTTGACACCTGCGGAGGTAATCTCAACGAAGCTAGCGCGCTCATGGATGGCGGCAATGGTTTCGCATCCAAGATAACCCATGCTGGCGCGCAACCCCCCCGTGAGTTGGTGAATCACGCTGACTGCGGTGCCCTTGTAGGGTACGCGGCCTTCCACACCTTCCGGTACGAGCTTGTCTTTATTGACTTCATTTTCTTGGAAATAACGGTCGCTGGAGCCTTGTTGCATCGCGCCCAAGGAACCCATGCCGCGATAAGATTTGTACGAGCGGCCTTGGAACAGCTCGATGTCGCCCGGCGCTTCTTCCGTTCCAGCGAGCAACCCACCCAGCATAACCACATGCGCACCTGCTGCGATCGCTTTGGAAATGTCGCCGGAGTAGCGAATACCGCCATCGGCGATCAGCGGCACGCCACTGGCTTTCAGCGCTTCAGCCACATTCGCCACAGCGGAAATTTGCGGCACACCAACACCGGCCACGATGCGCGTGGTGCAGATGGAGCCGGGGCCGATGCCGACTTTCACACCGTCCGCGCCATGATCGACCAAAGCTTTGGCCGCGTCAGCGGTAGCGATGTTGCCGCCGATCACTTGCACTTGCGGAAAGTGTTGTTTGATCCATTTGACGCGATCCAGCACGCCCTGGGAATGGCCATGCGCGGTGTCGACCACGATCACGTCCACCCCGGCTTCGACCAAGGCTTCGACACGCTGGTTGGTGCCTTCGCCCACCCCCACTGCCGCGCCTACCCGCAAGCGGCCAAGTTGGTCTTTACAGGCAAATGGATGTTCGGAGGATTTTTGAATATCCTTCACCGTAACCAAGCCGCACAATTCAAATTCGTCATTCACCACCAGCACGCGCTCCAAGCGGTACTGATGCATGAGCGCCTTGGCTTCCTCGCGCGAGGTACCCTCTTTTACCGTGACCAAGCGATCTTTCGGCGTCATGATATTTTTGACCGGTTGATCAAGATTGGTCTCAAAACGCAAATCGCGGTTGGTGACAATGCCCACCACTTTCACGCCATCCACCACCGGCAAGCCAGAAATTTTGTGCATGCGCGTTAATTGAATCACATCGCGCACACTCATGTTCGGCGCTATCGTGAACGGGTCTTTCACCACGCCGCTCTCGAAACGTTTGACCTGCAACACTTGCGCTGCTTGGGCCTGTGGTGTCATGTTCTTGTGGATGATGCCAATGCCGCCTTCTTGCGCGACCGCGATCGCCAACCGTGACTCGGTCACGGTATCCATGGCGGCGGATACAAGGGGGATATTGAGCTCGATCTCGCGTGTCAGGCGGGTCTTGAGGCTTACATCGCGTGGCAGGACATTCGAGTAGGCGGGAACCAGCAGAACGTCGTCGAAGGTAAGGGCTTTTTGGTGAATGCGCATATTGAATCCCTATCCAAAACGACATTATACGGGATTGACCTATCCTGGTAAAAGCATCCACCGTCTTTCACCCTTGATCCCCTGAAACAATTGACGAATTCCAGCTAAAAGGGTAAGGTTCCCAGCAAGCCTCACCGGCTTTATTCCAATATAAATAGGTTTCAAACCAAAGGAGTCAACGACAATGCAAAAACACTTTTTGATCGCTGCTGTTGTAACTGGCATGCTTTCTCTAGCGGGTTGCCAATCCGCCCCGCCCGCTCCCGCCAAGGCTGAATTGAATGATGAAGCGAAAATCGCGCTGGCATGGGCTGAGTCGGATGCAAAAACAGCTCAATCGCAAGGCGCACTGTGGACGACCGCTGATGATGCATTGAAAGCAGCTAAGAAAGCTGCTGCAGAAGGTGACAGCGCCGCGGTAATTAAAAACGCAAAAACGGCCAGTACGCATGCCAAACTCGGAATTGAGCAACTGAAGCTCCCGCTCATGACTTTGGGCAGCAAATAATCACATGGCACTGAGCAAAAAATAATGAGTCAAACAGGCCGTCGCAAGACGGCCTGTTTATTTGTTGAAAGCACACCATGAAAATATTGTTAGTTTTGACGGCTCTATTATTTTATGCGGCCCCCGCCTCTGCGGAGATGTACCGCTGGGTGGATGCTCAAGGCAAGGTCCACTACTCGGATCAGCCCCCCACTGAAAAATCCAAATCCAGCAAGACGCTTAACATCCCCAATCAGCCCGCTGCGCCCGCCGCTGAATCCTCCAAGAGTTGGCAGGAAAAGAATTTAGATTACAAAAAGCGCCAAGCGACAGCCTCCGAAACCGAAGCCAAGAAAAAGAAAGAGGCAGAAGACGCGAAGGCAAAAGTCGAGAACTGCGACAAGTCGAAGAAAGCCCTCAAAGCCTTAGAAGAGGGCGGAAGAATTAACACCTATGATGAAAAGGGAAACCGCTCAGTCATGGACGATGCACAGCGCGCAAAAGCCATGGACGATGCTAAAAAAGCCATCAGTGAATGGTGTAAATAGCTCAAGATACTTCCGGGGGCAGATCGCCCCCACCCTTCTTCATTACCTTTCCCTCTTCGGCGCGCTGGCGCCGCACCTCCTTGGGATCCGCGATCAGCGGGCGGTAGATTTCCACGCGGTCTTTGTCGCGCAACACGGTATCCAATTTCGTGAGCTTGGAAAAAATGCCGACCTTGGATTGGGCCAGATCTATTTCAGGGAATTTTTCCAAGATACCGGAACGCTTGATCGCTTCTTCGACTGTTGATTTGGCTGCCAGCTTCACGGGCATGATCACCTGCTGAACAGGTAAAGCGTAAGCCACTTCTACTTGGATTTCATTCGCCATACATTCGCTCCGCACGTTCGACAAAGGCATCGACTAAGGTTCCAGCAATCAAACTGAATACCGGGTTCACCAGATTTTCGATGAGTCTATTTGAGAATTCGTATTGTAGCCGCAGCTCCACTTTGCTGGCTTCATGCGTCAATTCGGTAAAGCGCCACAAGCCATCAAGCTGTTGAAAAGGTCCCTCGCGTAAACGCATCTGAATCACATTCGGTGCTAGGCGCGTGTTTTCCGTGGTGAAACTTTGCTTGAGATGATGAAAGTCGATATGGATGGTGGCGACGACGATGCCCTCGTCGCGCGCATGCACCGTAGTGCCGCCACACCACGGGAGAAACTGCGCATAGAGCTCGATTTGATCCACCAAATCGAACATCTGCCGCGCGGAATGGCTTACCAACACCGACTTTTCAACCAAGGCCATTGCACAATTCCCGCATGCGCGGGCAAGGAAAGAGAAGCGCTAAATAGAAGCTGTTAGAATACGCGATTTCGCGCGAAATCACACGTTCCCATGTCCATTGTTCAGAACAAAAAAGCCTTCCACGATTACTTCGTCGAGGAAAAATTCGAGGCCGGGATGGCGCTCGAAGGCTGGGAAGTGAAAGCAATCCGTGCCGGTCGTGCCCAGATCAAAGAATCCTACGTCAACATCCGCGATGGCGAGCTGTTTCTGATCGGCTCGCATATCAGCCCGCTGCCCACCGCCTCTACCCATGTCCACCCCGATCCGACGCGCACCCGAAAACTATTGCTGAAGGACGAGGAAATCTCGCGCCTGATCGGTAAGGTGGAGCGTGCCGGCTATACCCTGGTCGCACTCGACATGCATTACACGCGAGGTCGGATAAAATTGGAAATTGGTCTGGCCAAAGGCAAGAAAAAACACGATATCCGAGAGTCGGAAAAAGAACGCGATTGGCAGCGCGAGAAACAGCGCTTAGTGCGCACCACGAAAGAATAAAGGGAGATGGGGCGACGTACCGGTTTCGAACCGGTGACCACTGGAATCACAATCCAGTGCTCTACCAACTGAGCTAACGCCGCCACGGGTTTCGGCCAAGATTTAGCCGATGCAAGAAAGGGCGCAATTATGCGGCAGCGGGCATGGAAAATCAAGAATGGCCTGCCCGACAGGAATCGAACCTGTAACCCCCAGCTTAGAAGGCTGGTGCTCTATCCGGTTGAGCTACGGGCAGATGGTATCGGGCTGACACCGGGGAAATCGCCGCGCCTCACCGCGCGGCTTGATATTTGGTCGGGGTGGGAGGATTTGAACCACCGACATCCTGCTCCCAAAGCAGGCGCGCTACCAGGCTACGCTACACCCCGAGGTGCGGGACTATAACGCTCGAAGCGCTAAAAATCAATCTGAAGTGGCTGCCAAAGTCCCCTATTTGCAAGTTGATGCTTTAAAATCACGCTTCTCATGAGCGCACAAATCATTAACGGCAAGGCCATCGCGGATAATCTGCTCATGCAAATCCGCCAAGAAGTCGATACCCATACCGCAGCCGGAAAACGCCCCCCCGGCTTGGCTGTGATTCTGGTCGGGGACAACCCCGCTTCCACCATTTATGTGCGCAACAAGCGCCGCGCATGTGAAACCACCGGTATCCATTCCGTCGCGCACGATTTGCCCGCCAGCACCACCCAAAATGAGCTGCTCAAACTGATCGACCAGCTCAATGCCGATGCCAGCATCGACGGTATTTTGGTGCAACTCCCGCTCCCGGCGCATATCGAAGGTCGATCTGTAATCGAGCGCATTGATCCGAATAAAGACGTGGATGGCTTTCACCCCTATAACATAGGACGGCTGGTGCAGTGCACCCCCACATTACGGCCGTGCACGCCATATGGCGCAATGACGCTGCTTAAATCTACGGGGATTGAGCTGCGCGGAAAAAACGCCGTCGTGGTCGGCGCCTCCAACATTGTCGGTCGCCCGATGGCGCTAGAACTATTGCTCGCCGGCTGCACGGTAACCGTTACGCACAGCGCCACGCGTGATCTGCCGAGCCATGTGCGAGCAGCCGAAATACTGGTGGTAGCGATCGGTAAGCCGCGCATGATTCAAGGCGACTGGATACGCCCAGGCGCGATCGTGATCGATGTGGGCATCAACCGTTTGCCTGATGGCAAAATCTGCGGCGATGTGGATTTCGAGTCCGCCGCCCAACGTGCTGCGTGGATCACCCCGGTACCGGGCGGCGTCGGCCCGATGACCATCGCTACCTTGCTGCAAAATACTCTTCAGGCCTATCGAATGCACCAGAGCTAAGCGCCCGGATGCCAACTACATCGAATATCAATGCTTGCAAAAACACGGGGGTTCCTTCTTATGATGAGTGGAAAACTTGCGATAAAAGCGAAAAACTGGTATTAAATCGTACTTTTGCTACAGGGTAAAATGAAGATGTCTGCAGAACGCCAAAAAGCTTTCGCCCCCTACACCCCTAAGAAAGGCGAAGCCTATATGAATGCGCGGCAACAAACGCATTTTCGAAAAATCCTGGCTGAATGGAAAGGCGAGTTGTCCCAAGACATCGACCGCACTGTTCACACCATGCAGGATGAGGCCACGGTTTTTGCCGACCCCAATGATCGCGCCAGCCAGGAATCGGACATGGCATTGGAACTACGGAATCGCGACCGGGAACGTAAACTAATCAAGAAAATCGACGAAACCATCGCCAAAATCGAAGCCGGTGACTATGGCTATTGCGAAAGCTGTGGTGTGGAAATCGGTTTAAAACGCTTGGAAGCTCGCCCAACGGCCACCTTGTGCATCGATTGTAAGACGCTGGACGAAATGCGCGAACGGCAAGTCGCCAAGTAAGCCCTCGGCAATCATCCCCGGTGCAATCCAGGCCGGCTCTCTCTTCAAATACATGGCCGCTACCGCACCCCAAACGCTCGATGATCCATTCCAGTGTGCCTTCTATGGCATGCTCTACGGCGTCATGACTTGGGATCAACTCACTCAATTCTGGGACAAAGTGGATGCGGGGGCTGGCTGGTATTTATATGCGGTTGGTACGGAACCGCCAGCGCAGCCAGCGGATACTGAACACGTCAAAAAATTCATGCTAGATCTAGATACATTACTGCGTCTGGAACATCAAGAAGATTATTGCAGCATTGTTTATGCGGATAATCTAGAAAATCCAAGCTTCATTAAGATTTACGATCCGAACCATCTTGGCTCGTCCTGCGGCTCCTCCAAGAACCCACCGCTACCTGGATGGGTGATGAGTCTGGTTCCCCCCGCTGCGCTTAATCCAACCCTCGTGTCGCAAAGCCGCAAGCGTTGGTGGCAAGGCTTTCTTGACTCGTTAAAGTAAGCCAGGGCACACCTAACAAAAAAGGCGGTCATTGACCGCCTTTTTTGCTTTTACACAAAACGCCTTAAACTTGCTCAGGCTTCTGCTCTACCGGTGCCGGCGCTTCGAGCAGCGCTTTCATCGACAAGCGCAAGCGGCCTTTCTCGTCGGCTTCCAGCACTTTCACCCGCACGCTCTGGCCTTCCTTGAGATGCTCGCCAACCGTGTTGACGCGCTCATGGGCGATTTGGGAGATATGCAGCAAGCCATCACGGCCCGGCAACACACTCACGATCGCGCCAAAGTCGAGTAGCTTGAGCACCGTGCCATCATAGGTGCGGCCCACTTCCACTTCAGCCGTCAGATCCTCAATGCGCTTCTTGGCAGCGTTGCCGGCTTCCATGCTGTGGCAGGCGATGGTGACAGTGCCGTCTTCGCCGATGTCGATTTGGGTACCGGTTTCTTCGGTCAGCGCACGAATCACCGCGCCGCCTTTGCCGATCACATCGCGGATTTTCTCCGGATTGATTTTGATTTGAATCATGCGCGGCGCGAAATCAGAAAGCTCAGTGCGCACTTGCGGCACGGCCTGCTTCATGTGGCCCAGGATGTGCATGCGGCCTTCGCGCGCTTGGGAAAGTGCGACCTGCATGATTTCCTTGGTAATGCCCTCGATTTTGATATCCATCTGCAACGCCGTGATGCCGTTATCGGTGCCCGCGACTTTGAAATCCATATCACCCAGGTGATCTTCATCACCCAGAATATCGGTCAGCACCGCGAAGCGGTTGCCATCCTTGATCAGGCCCATGGCGATACCAGCGGTATGGGCTTTAACCGGTACACCGGCATCCATCAGTGCGAGGCAACCGCCGCACACTGAAGCCATGGAGCTGGAGCCGTTGGATTCCGTGATCTCGGACACCAGTCGAATCGCGTAGCTGAAGTCGTCGCCACTTGGCAGAACCGCAAGCAGCGCACGCTTGGCGAGGCGGCCATGGCCGATTTCGCGACGTTTAGGCGTACCTACGCGGCCAGTCTCGCCAGTCGCATAGGGAGGCATATTGTAATGCAACATAAACGGGTCGGAAAAATCGCCGTCCAAGGCGTCAATTTTTTGCGCATCGCGTGCGGTGCCTAGCGTGGCCACGACCAAAGCTTGAGTTTCACCGCGCGTAAACAGCGCCGAACCATGGGTGCGTGGCAACACGCCGGTACGAATAGTGATCGGACGGACGGTGCGCGTGTCGCGGCCGTCAATCCGTGGCTCACCGGCCAGGATGCGGCTACGCACGGTCTTCGCTTCAAATTCGAAAAACAGGGATTTCACCATGTTCTGCTTATCAGAATCCAAGTCAGGCGTAATCAGTTCCGCAAACACACGATCACGAATCTCATCGACTTTAACCGTGCGCGCTTGTTTCTGGGTAATGCGATAAGCATCTTGCAGCGCCGTTTCGGCGAGCTGGCCTACACGGTCGGAAAGCGCTTGGTCTTTCTCTGCCGGCGCCCAATCCCAAGGAGCATTGCCCGCTTCTTCTGCGAGCTCGTTGATCACGTTGATGACGACTTGCATTTGCTCGTGGCCGAACACCACCGCGCCGAGCATGACTTCTTCCGACAATTCTTTCGCTTCGGATTCGACCATTAACACGGCATGCGCAGTAGCGGCAACGACCAGATTCAGGTCCGTGGATGCTAACTCGGTCTTGGTCGGGTTGAGCACATATTGATTGTCGATGTAGGCTACGCGCGCCGCACCGATCGGGCCATTAAACGGGATACCGGAAATGGCCAGCGCAGCAGAAGCACCGATCAACGCAGGAATGTCGGGATCAACTTCCGGATTGCACGACACGACCGTCGCGACAATTTGCACTTCGTTTAAAAAACTATCGGGGAACAAGGGACGCAGCGGACGATCGATCAATCGTGAAGTCAGCGTCTCTTTCTCGGACGGACGACCTTCGCGCCGGAAGAATCCACCCGGGATCTTACCAACCGCGTAAGTGCGTTCTTGATAATCAACCGTGAGCGGGAAAAAATCCTGACCGGGTTTCGCTTCTTTTTTTCCAACAACAGTGACTAGGACGCAGGTATCGTCCATATTTACCATCACCGCGCCACTAGCTTGACGCGCGATTTCACCAGTTTCCAGGGTCACTTGATGCTTGCCATAGGCAAAAGATTTTTTGACGTGTGCCAAGTTGGATTCCTCTAATGATTTAGCCCGCACTGCGGGCCATTGAATAGCAAACGATAAGGAGAAATAAAAAGGCGCGATATATATCGCGCCTTTTTATTATTTGCGCAGACCGAGTCGCTCGATCAGCGTACGGTAGCGATCAGCACTGCCGCGCTTCAAGTAGTCCAACAGCTTGCGGCGCTTGCTCACTAGTCTCAGCAGCCCGCGACGGGAGTGATGATCTTTCACGTGGTCCTTGAAATGGCCAGTGAGATGGTTGATACGTGCGGTCATCAGTGCGACCTGTACTTCGGACGAACCGGTATCGCCTTGCGCGAGCTGATAATCGCCCACGATTTTTGCCTTGTCTGCGGTGGTTACAGCCATGTCTGTCTAGCTCCAACGGAAAACGCGCATTTTACCCGCTAACACGGCATTTTCACAAGCTTTTTTCGCGCATGACGCATCATCATCAACGCTGCACGACCAAGCGGAAAGGCTGCAACTTACCCTCATTACCCACCTCACCAACGCCAATAAATATATGTTTTTCATCATATATTCTAAATCGTTGATGAAGTGCTAGCTTGGGCAACCAAATCGCTTGGCCCTGGCGCAGGTAGTAGGCGGCATCCTGATCCAATGCAATCTCGGGCAGGCTAGCCACTAAACAGTCTGGAGGCAGTAATTGATTATCGCGTTCCGCCTCGGGTAATGCTTCTAGTGTATCCAATGTGATTGCTTCAGCTAGGGTAAATGCGTCGACCCGCGTTCGGCGTAAGCCGATCAGATGCGCGCCGCAACCAAGCTGTTCGCCTATATCTTCCGCCAACACGCGTATATATGTGCCTTTGCTGCAATCGACCCGGATACTTAAGGTATCGACATCAAAAATTAGTATTTCGATTTGGTGCAGTGTGACAGCCCGTGGCGCGCGCTCGATTTCAATGCCTTTGCGCGCATATTTGTACAGCGCTTGCCCCTGATGCTTGAGCGCAGAATACATCGGTGGTGTCTGCATGATTGGGCCAATAAATTGGCTCACCACACGCTCGATATCGCCACGGCTGACGGCCACTTGCCGTTGAGACAGCATCTGGCCATCGGCATCGCCGGTATCCGTGGTTTCACCGAGCTTAATCACTGCCTCATAGGATTTATCCGCATCCGTCGGATATTGAGCAAACTTGGTGGCTTCCCCCAAGCACAAGGGCAGCAAGCCGCTTGCCATCGGATCGAGGGTGCCGGTATGCCCCGCCTTGGCAGCGCGATACAAGCGTTTCGCGATTTGCAACGCGGCATTCGAGGTGATGCCTACTGGCTTATCGAGCAACAGTACACCGCTCACGTCGCGCTTGATTCGCTTCGTGTTCAAGGAAATCCTGGAGGAATCAGTCGTCGGAGGGATGCCGGGCGTCTTCGGCGACGGCATCGGCAATCAGTTTATCGAGCCGCGCACCTTGCTCGATCGAGATATCGTGCATGAAGTGCAGCATGGGCATCACACGCAGTTTCATGCGGTGGGCGACTTGTGAGCGCAAAAAACCCGCAGCTGAATTGAGGCCTTTTAGCGCCTCATTCACTCGCGTCTGGTCACCCAGCAGGGAAAAGAACACTTTGGCGTGAGCATAATCGGCGCTGACTTCTACACCTGTCAGCGTAACCATGCCCACCCGCGGATCTTTGACCTCAAGTTGAATCAACTCGGCCAACTCGCGTTGAATTTGCTCCGCGACGCGACGCGGACGGGATGCGTCCTTGGGCATAATTCGCTTTTAGAGGCTGCGCGCGATTTCCACAACCTCGAAGGCTTCTAGCTGGTCGCCCTCATTCAGGTCGTTGAAGTTCTTAAGCGACAAACCACATTCAAAGCCAGATTTAACTTCTTTCACGTCGTCTTTGAAACGCTTGAGCGAATCAAGCTCGCCGGTGTGAATCACCACGCCCGCACGAATCACTCGCACTTGTGAGCTGCGTTTGATTTGACCTTCAAGCACATAACAACCGACGACGGTGCCGACTTTGGAAATGCGGAATACTTGACGGATTTCCACCAAGCCGAGTGCTTGCTCTTTTCTCTCTGGCGGCAGCATCCCCGACATCGCTGCTTTGATCTCATCCACCGCATCGTAAATGATGTTGTAGTAGCGTATGTCAACGCCACTGCTTTGTGCCAGCTTACGTGCTTGCGCATCGGCGCGCACATTGAAGCCGATGATGACGGCTTTGGATGCGAGCGCTAAGTTCACATCCGACTCTGTCACGCCACCGACCGCGCTATGAATGATGCTGACTTTTACTTCTTCCGTAGAAAGTTTGGCGAGCGATTGGGATAGGGCTTCCTGCGAACCCTGTACATCCGCCTTGATAATAAGCGGCAGGGACTGGACCTCGCCCATTTGCTCAAACATGTTTTCGAGTTTCGCGGCATGTTGTTTTGCTAGCTTCACATCGCGGAATTTACCTTGGCGGAACAGGGCGATTTCGCGCGCTTTGCGCTCATCCACCAGCACCATAGTTTCCTCGCCGGCAAGCGGCACATCAGACAAGCCAAGAATCTCAACTGGAATCGACGGCCCGGCTTCTTTCACCGGTTTGCCATTTTCGTCCAGCATGGCACGCACCCGACCAAATGCAGCGCCGGCGAGCAGAATCTCACCTTGACGCAAGGTGCCGGATTGAATCAGGATCGTCGCGACCGGGCCACGCCCTTTATCCAAGCGGGATTCAATTACCAAACCTTTTGCCGGGCAATCGCGCGGCGCATGCAAGGCCAGCACTTCCGCTTGCAGCAAGACGCGCTCTATTAGATTATCAATGCCCTGTCCGGTCTTGGCCGATACTTCGACGAACATCGTATCGCCACCCCACTCTTCAGGCACCACGCCTTGCGCGGAGAGTTCTTGCTTCACGCGTTCAGCATTTGCCTCTGGCTTATCGATCTTATTCACCGCGACCACGACCGGCACATTGCCGGCCTTGGCATGATGCACCGCCTCAATCGTCTGCGGCATCACGCCGTCATCAGCCGCAACGACCAAGATCACGATATCCGTCGCTTTGGCGCCACGCGCACGCATGGCAGTAAACGCTTCATGGCCAGGGGTATCGAGGAAGGTTACCATGCCACGCGGCGTTTCAACATGATAGGCACCGATATGCTGGGTAATGCCGCCCGCTTCACCGGTTGCAACCCGGGTGCGGCGAATATAGTCGAGCAGCGAAGTTTTACCATGGTCTACGTGGCCCATTACCGTGACCACTGGTGCGCGGGGTAGTTGCTCCACTTCCTTGGCATGCTCTGCATCCAGGTAAGACTCAGGGCTATCCAGCGCAGCTGGCTTTGCAACATGCCCCATCTCTTCAATCACAATCATCGCAGTTTCTTGATCGAGCACTTGGTTAATCGTGACCATGGACCCCATCTTCATCAGGGTTTTGATCACTTCTGCCGCCTTCACCGCCATTTTGTGCGCGAGCTCACCCACAGAGATGGTTTCGGGGACGAGTACTTCACGTACAACGGGTTCAGTAGGTGCGCTGAAGGTATGTTGTCCATCATCATCGGTTTTATGCTTAGCCGCTTTACCACGACCACGCCAAGCGCCGCCTGCCGTATCACCACGGACTTTTAGTGCGCGTTTTTTAGAGCCTTGGTCCACCCAAGCGGTGGGCGCGGCTTTGCCTGCTTTTTTCGCGCCTTTTTTGCGCGCGGCATCACCCTCTACTGGTTTGGAGACGTGCAAGGTGCCATCGGTTTTCGCTTCCACTGCAACCGCAGGTGGGGTTACTACTTCGGCCGCTTTAGGCTCAGTGATGGCTACGACTTTTTCCGCCAATTCAGGCTCGGCAACTGGCGTTACTTCGGCTACCGCTTTTTTGGAGCGGGTGGCACGTTTTTTCTTCGCTTCCGCATCTTGCTTTTGACGCTCCATCAATTCGGCTTGTTTGCGCGCTTCTTCTTCGCGCTTTGCCAACTGATTCGCGTCGATCACTGGTTCGGCAACCTTGACTTCCTTCACCGGCTCTTCGACTACAGGTGCGGTATCGCGCTTAACAATCACCCGTTTCTTACGAACTTCAACTTGAATTGTCCGGGCCTTGCCGGTCGAATCCGATTTGCGAATTTCAGTGGTTTCGCGTCGAGTGAGCGTAATTTTGCTGCGACTTTCCTTTACGCCGTGTGCGCGGCGCAGGTAATCCAGAAGCTGGGTTTTATCCTGCTCCGAAAGCGAATCATTGGCAGCGCTTTTTTCCACCCCAGCGGCCTTCAGCTGCTCCAATAGCAGCGTGGCGGCCACACCTAGCTCAGTGGCAAATTGCGCTACATTCATTTGCGGCATTTAAGCCCTCCATCAATACTGCATCAATTAACTATTTGCTTGCTCGGCGGCGAACCACGGTGCGCGCGCCGTCATGATCAGTGCCTTTGCGCGCTCTTCTTCCATACCGGTCATCTCGACCAAGTCATCCGTTGCCAAATCGGCCAGCGCCTCGACGCTATCCACACCCTGCTCAGCGAGTTGGCGAACTGTTTCAGCATCCATGCCTTCCATCGTCGCGAGGTCTTCGGCAACATGCTCGACTTTCTCCTCGCTCGCGATTTCAGCGGTCAGCAAAACATTGCGCGCGCGGGCACGCAATTCATTGATCGTGTCTTCATCGAACGATTCCATCTCCAACATCTCGCTCAGCGGTACATAGGCAATCTCTTCGATAGTCGAGAAACCCTCCTGCACCAACACGTCGGCAACTTCCTCATCGACATCCAGTTTTTGCATGAATTCGCTTTTGATCGACGTCGCTTCTTCCACGTTCTTCTGTTGGGCTTCGTCTGGCGTCATGATATTGAGCGTCCAGCCGGAGAGTTCAGAAGCCAAACGCACGTTCTGACCGGTACGGCCAATAGCAAGCGCGAGCTGCTCCTCATCCACCACTACGTCCATACTGTGCTTTTCTTCATCGACGACGATACTGGAAACCTCAGCCGGCGCGAGTGCATTAATAACGAACTGTGCCGCATCGGGTGACCACAGCACGATATCCACGCGCTCGCCACCTAATTCGCTGGTGACTGCCTGAACACGCGAGCCACGCATGCCAATACATGTACCCTGAGGGTCAATACGCGGGTCATTCGACTTCACAGCAATCTTGGCGCGGGCGCCGGGATCACGCGCAGCAGCCTTGATCTCAATCAGCCCCTCTTCGATTTCAGGTACTTCAAGTTCAAATAATTTGACTACAAATTCGGGCGCAACACGGGACAAAATCAACTGCGGGCCACGCGCTTGACGATCAATTTTCAACAAATAGGCGCGCACGCGGTCACCGATACGCAAATTTTCGCGCGGAATCATCTGATCGCGTGGCAATATGGCTTCTATGCGCCCCGACTCGATAATTGCACTCCCGCGCTCCATGCGCTTGATCACACCTGTAACCAAATGCTCTTTACGCATCAGGAAATCACTCAGGATTTGCTCGCGTTCAGCTTCGCGGATCTTCTGTAGAATCACTTGCTTCGCGGTTTGCGCGCCGATGCGCCCAAATTCGACTGGCTCTAAATGTTCTTCAATAAACTCACCGACTTGTATATCCGCATTCTTTTTTTGCGCTTCCGACAAAGGCATTTGCAGGCCCTCATCTAAATAATCCTTATCCTCCACCACTTCCCAGAGTCGAAAACTTTCATACACTCCGGTTTCGCGATCAATTTCAACCCGAACTTCCACTTCTTCAGGAAAGCGTTTTTTCGTAGCGGAGGCCAAGGCAAGCTCAAGCGCGGAAAATACGATTTCACGATCCACATTTTTCTCGCGCGCTAACGCGTCAGCCACCAGCATAATTTCTCGGCTCATACCACTCTCCAAATTAAATCGCGGGAACCAGTCGCGCCTTATCAACATTCGACCATTCGAATGCCTGTATCGCGCCGTCCACTTCCAATTCCAAAATACCGTTTTTTAACTCACCCAAATGGCCAACCACATTTCGTCGGCCATCGACTGGTACGCGCAATTTCAACTGCGCTTTTTCGCCACGGAAACGCTCAATATCCGTTTCCTTTTTCAGCGGCCGATCCAATCCGGGTGATGACACTTCGAGTCTGTCGTATTCGTAGTCAAGATCGACCGCAAGCAAACGGCTCAAATGGTTACTGACCGCCACACAATCCTCAACCGTAATGCCGCCCGGCTTATCGATAAACACCTGAAGGTATTTCCCGTGATTGCCGAGGCTTAGATCGACAAACTCGTAGCCCAGTCCAGGCAAAGTATTTTCCAGTAGCGCTTGCAAATCCATACGCTCACCACAAACGAAAAATGGGCCCAAAGCCCATCTTCTAAATTGACGCGGATTATAACAAATAAACAATAACTAAGACAATGAAATTAGGGTGAAAAGTTATATTGAGCGGTTGCTTTAATTCGATTCGAGTCACAATTAAATTCAAATTATTTTTTTGCTTTTCAAAACGCAAAAGCCCTCACGAGGAGGGCTTTTGTTTGAAGAGGGGGTGCCTGGCG
>JBBTCZ010000064.1:0-22573 GCA_038042985.1 Pseudomonadota bacterium | reverse complement strand
GCACCAGGGTCACCGATTTGCGCCCATTGTCGATGGCGTATTGGATCGCTTTGCGGATCAGGCGCTCGCTACCCTCGACCGAAACCGGCTTGATGCCGATGGCGGAAGTGTCGGGGAAACGAATTTTTTTCACACCCATTTCCTGCTGCAGGAAGGCGATGACTTTCTTCACCTCGGTCGAGCCGGCTTCCCACTCCACGCCGGCGTAAATGTCTTCGGTATTCTCGCGGAAGATCACCATATCGGTTTTTTCCGGCTCCTTCACCGGGCTCGGCACACCGGTGAAATAGCGCACCGGGCGCAGACACACATACAGATCGAGCAATTGGCGCAACGCCACGTTGAGCGAGCGCATCCCGCCGGAAGTCGGCGTGGTGAGCGGCCCCTTGATCGACACCCCATACTCGCGCACTGCTTGCACGGTTTCGTCCGGCAGCCAGCTGTCGGCGCCGTAGACTTTGGTTGCCTTTTCGCCTGCATACACTTCCATCCAGGCAATCTGGCGCTTGCCAGCATAGGCTTTCGCCACCGCCGCATCGACCACTTTGCGCATCACCGGGGTGATGTCCACACCGGTGCCATCACCTTCGATGAAGGGAATAATCGGGTGCGCCGGCACCGCGAGCGACGAATCGGCGTTGACGCGAATCTTCTCGCCACCCGCCGGAATTTGAATGTGTTGATACATTTCGACTCCCAAGTAAAAAAATAGACAGGATAGGCGGCGGCTATAATGTGCGCTGAACCTATCCTGTCCGTTCTCCCATGCCGCGCTTAATCCTCTTCAACAAGCCCTACGGCGTAATCTGCCAATTCAGTCCAGAGGGCACGCACACCACGCTCAAGGATTTTATCGCGATACCGGACGTCTACCCCGCCGGGCGGCTCGACACCGATAGCGAAGGGCTGCTTATTTTAACCGATGACGGCTCGCTCCAGCACCGGATTAGCGATCCTAAACACAAGCTGCCGAAGACTTATTGGGCACAGGTGGAAGGCGTGCCGGATCAGGCCGCATTGAATCAACTGCAGAACGGTCTGGACTTAGGCGATTTTGTCACGCGCCCGGCACAGGCGCGATTGATTGAAGAACCAGTAGGATTGTGGCCGCGCAATCCACCGATTCGGGTGCGCCAACATATCCCCACCAGTTGGCTGGAACTCACTATCGCCGAGGGCAAAAACCGCCAAGTGCGGCGCATGACGGCTAAAGTCGGCTACCCCACGCTGCGCCTGATTCGCTACCGTATCGGCGATTACACGCTCGATGGCATAGCCCCTGGCGCATGGCGCGAAGAACTCAAAACGGCATCAACTTCAGATCAAATGCCCGCTCCACCAGCCAAACACTCGCCACTGCGGCGATCAAAATGGAGCCGCCCAACAAAATGAGGCGCTGGTAAAACCAGCTCTGGCGCAAGGCATACGCCACGGGCAGGAAGGCGGCGACAATAGCAAGCTGTCCCGCTTCCACCCCCAAATTAAATCCCACCAACGCCAATACCAGCGCGTCTTGCGGCAAACCCAGATCGCGCAGTACGCTGGCAAAACCGAAACCGTGAATCAAGCCGAAGGCGAACGCCATCATCCAGCGCCGCTCGCGGAAGAGTGGAAACACGTTGTTCAAGGCCGCGATCACCACCGAGGCGGCGATGGTCGCTTCCACCCAGCGCGAGGGCAGACTCACCACGCCCAAGGTGGCCAAGCTCAAGGTAATGGAATGCGCGACGGTAAACGCCGTGACAATTTTGAAGACTTGCCAGAACGCCGGCTTGAACGCCGCCACCGCTTGCCATTTTTCATTTTGGCGCAGCACCACCGCGGGCAATAACAGCGCCAGCAAAAATAAAATGTGATCGAAACCGATCCAGATATGCCACACGCCCTCATGGCCGTAATCGAAGAATTGACGCAGCTTGTTCGGGCGCGAGAGGCTGAATTCCTGCGTCGCTTTTTCCGGACTGAAAATTCCGGTAACGGACTGGCCAGAATATTCCAAGCGCAGCAAGCCCTTGTGCTGCGGGTCAATATCGAAAAACAGCGCATAGCGCGCTTGCAGCGTTTGCACCGGCGCCGGGCACGCCGCCGTAAAGCGCATGACCACATACGCGCCATCGGTATGGTCATCGATCAAATACTCGGTCACCCGCGCCGGGCACGCCTGGCCCGCCGCCGCCAAGCTGAGCCGCGATAGCGCATACGCCGCGATCTCGTTCTGTTTCGCGCGCACTTCGCCCCAGGTAATTTGCGCGTCGCCATTCGCATCCAGGCCGAGGGCGAAATCCAGGTCGCGCAGCGCGATGTCCCATTGCCCGGTCACGGTTTCGCCCGCTACGCGCAGCGTCAGATAGCTATCGCTCGGCTTGTGCGCACTTGCGCTGAATGAAAGGCACAAACTACAAACCAAAAACAACAGGCGCATCATGGTAGTGCTTTCAATTGCTCAGCCAAGCGGCGCAAAGTGGCGTCTTCGATGCTGCTCTCGGCGAGCCAACGCAGTACCGGCTTAGCCGCCGCCTGATCTTTCGCCGCGAGCGCCGCTTCCAGCACAATCCGCGCATCGCGTGGTTCGAGTTGCACTTTCCAATTCTCCAAAGCCAGCGCCAGCGATTTTTTTGCATCGTGTTGCACATGCAGCGCAAAGCGCGCTTCTTCCTGCTGATGCACTGTATCGCCGCGCAGTTGCGCCGCATGGAAACGATCCGCCAGCGTCGTAGCACTGGTCTTGGCAGTCGGCAGCTTGAGCGCATGCTCCGCGAACACCAGACGCAGCAGCAAGGTATCCGAGCGGGTTTTGTCTTTGAGCAACGCCACCACTTCGCTTGCGCGCCCTTGATCCAACAAATAATCCGCGTAAGCCGCGAGTAAAAACGTATCGGTAATATCCAAAGCCAAAGCCTGTTTGAAATGCGCTTCGGCGGCGTCCAGTCGCCCCAAGCGTTGCGCCATTTCCGCCAGCCGCGTCAACACCCATAGCCGCTCATCGCGCGCCGCTTCAGGATGCTGCGCCTGCATTTGACTTAAAGCGGCGTAAGCCTGGGCTGCATGGCCGGTGAGCCCCTGCACCATCGACTCGCAACCGAGCGCAATCAATTCATTGGCCACATCGCGCAGGGCGAGACAATCGGATCCCGCCTCGGCATAGCGCGCCTGCACGATATGGATAATGGCGCGCAAGGAACGCGCACGGGGATGATGCGGATCGCGCGTGAGCGCCTGATTCAAATCAGCCAGCGCACCGGAAAAATCGTGGCGGAATTGACGCAGGCTGGCGCGTAGCACCAGCACTTCGAGTGGGGGGGCTGGCAGTTCCCACCAGGGTGCTAACGCAGCTTGGGCATAACCGATATAACGCGGATCGCCCTCCGCCGCCACCAATTCGTAGTAGCGCCGCCCCAGGGCCACCGCCACCACGTCATCGCGCGGGTTGCGTTGCAAGGCGGCGCGAAGTTGTGCTAATTCGCGCGCCACTGGATCATTGGCTTTGAACGGCAGGCGTTCCAGCACCTGTGCGTCGCTTGCGGGCAGGTAGGGCGCGGCATAGGCGGAATGTGCGATCAGCCAAGCTAACGCCAGAAACAGATTAAAACGAAGCAACATTGGGAGAATACCCAGGCGGTTTGATTAAAGGCAGGGATCATATCCATTTGGCGTTGTACTGGCAATTTCGCTAAATACGCCCCAATCCACGCAATAAAAAATACAATACTCCATATAAACAATGCATTGAGGCTACAAACTTGCACATTTCAAGCATACTTCCCCGCTATCCCAAGCTGGCTCAAAATTAATGCACTTGGCTGTCAACCTGGCTCCCTACTACCGCGTTATTGGCTCGACGCACAGTTTTGTGCTGTGTTGTTGAATCCACTTAAAAACTTTTTAGCTAAAAGGAAATAAAATGAGCAAACTGTTATCCGCTTTGATCGTCGTTGCTTTCTCCGCTGTCAGCCTGAATGTTTTCGCTGCCGCTCACTCCGGCGCTGCACCTGCTGCTAAAACCGAAGCTGCTGCTCCTGCCGCTGACAAGAAAGCTGCTCCTGCCGCTGACATGAAGAAAGATGAAGCCAAGAAAGACGAAGCAAAGCCTGCTGCTAAGAAAGCCAAAAAAGCTAAGAAAGCCAAAAAAGCTGACGCTCCTAAGGCTGACGCTGCTCCTGCTGCTAAGTAATTTGCAGCAAGCCTAAAAAGGCAGGGTTCGCCCTGCCTTTTTTCTGGGTAAAAACATTAGATTATTAGAAATAATTAATACTTAATACCCTTCTTTCGCTTCAATCTATGTCAACAAAACCCTAAGAATTGCGTTAAAATTCGCGGGCACAAATTTTCGTGCCCAAAAACACAACTTACCAACCCTTGAGGATGAAACACATGAGCAAACTGTTATCCACCCTGATCGCTATCGCTTTCTCCGCTGTCAGCCTGAATGTTTTCGCCGCCGCTCACTCTGCTGCTGCTCCTGCCAAAACTGAAGCTGCTGCCCCTAAAGCTGACGCTAAAGACGCTAAGAAAGACGACAAAGCTGCTCCTGCTGCCGCTAAGAAGGACGACAAAGCCGCTGCTCCTGCCGCCAAGAAAGACGACAAAGCCGCTGCTCCTGCCGCCAAAGCTGACGACAAAGCTGCCGCTCCTGCTGCTAAGAAAGACGACAAAGCTGCTGCTCCTGCCGCTAAGTAATTGCAGGGTAGTGCTTAAAAAGGCAGGGATATTCCCTGCCTTTTTTTATTTTTGAGATAAACATGACTGAAATCTGGCGTCCCCACGTCACGGTTGCCGCCGTGATTGAACAAGATGGCAAATTCCTGTTCGTGGAAGAACAAGCCGAGCAATCCATCGTACTCAACCAGCCCGCCGGGCACTGGGAATCGGATGAAACCTTGATCGACGCCGCCGCGCGCGAAACCTTGGAAGAGACCGGCTACCATTTCCAGCCGGCCTCCTTGGTCGGGGTTTATCGCTGGCCGCATCCCGCTAAGGGTATTGTCTATCTGCGCTTTGCGTTCTCCGGCGCCGTGCTGAGCTTTGACGCGAATCGGGCTTTGGATACGGGCATTCTGCGCGCGGTCTGGCTCACGCCCGACGAGTTGCGCGCCCAAACTGCCCACCATCGCAGTCCGCTGGTCTTGCGCTGCGTGGAAGACTATCTCGCCGGCAAGCGCTATGCTTTAGATTTACTGACCCACTTCTCTTGATATGCGTTGGCTATCTATCGTGATTTTGGCTTGTGCGAGCTTCCCCGCCCCGGCGCTGGAAGTCACCATTTGCTACAACTACGGCTGTGCGGTGCAAGCCAAGATTGAAGTCGGTCTCCACGATCTGGCCCAACTCGACCAACTGTTCGAGGAGACCCCCGATGCGGTGGTCGAGCGTAGCGCGATTCAATTCGCCATCGGCTTGCTGAACCAGGTCGCAGGCAGGCAGACCCCTAACCGCAACGACAAAGGCGGAAACTACGACGACGACGGCGTGGAAGGCCGCATGGACTGCATCGACCATTCGTACACCACCACCGCCTACCTCAGACTGATCGATAGGCGCGGCCTGCTGCATTTTCATCAAGTGTTGGAGCCCTTGCATCGTGCGCCGCTGCTGGTGAACGACCATTGGAGCGCGCGCATTCTCGATATCGAAACCGAAGAGCAATATGCCGTGGATTCCTGGTTTTTCAACAACGGCGAACCAGCGGCCATCTTCCCCGTGCGCGACTGGCTAAAAGGCGCGGAACCCCATGTCTGATCGAGTCGTGGTTGGCCTCTCCGGCGGCGTCGATTCTTCGGTCGCCGCCCTGCTGCTCAAGCAGCAAGGCCATGAAGTCATCGGCCTGTTCATGCGCAACTGGGAAGACGATGCGGAGTGCCCCGCCAAGCAGGATTTCCTGGATGTACTCGCAGTCGCCGAGGTGATCGGCATCGAAGTCGAAGCGGTGAATTTCGCCAAGGAATACAAAGAACGCGTGTTCAGCTATTTCCTGCGCGAATACCAAGCCGGGCGCACGCCCAATCCGGATGTGCTGTGCAATTCTGAAATCAAGTTCAAGGCTTTCCTCGAACACGCATTGTCTCTGGGCGCGAGCAAAATCGCCACCGGCCACTACGCGCGGGTGACTGAACACCAAGGCGAATTTTCCTTGCTCAAAGCGCAAGACAGCGCCAAGGATCAGTCCTATTTCCTATATCGCCTGAACCAAATACAGCTCTCGAAAACCCTGTTTCCCCTCGGCGAGCTACTCAAACCTGAGGTGCGTGAAATCGCACGTATAGCCAATCTGCCGACCCATGCCAAAAAAGACAGCACCGGCATCTGCTTCATCGGCGAGCGCGATTTTCGTACCTTCCTCTCACGTTATCTGCCGAAGCAGCCGGGCGAGATGGAAACACCCGATGGGCGTTGCATCGGCCAGCACGAAGGTCTGATGTACTACACGCTCGGCCAGCGCCAAGGCTTAGGCATTGGCGGGCAAGGCGAGCCGTGGTTTGTGGCGGGCAAAGACATGCAACGCAACGTGCTGATCGTGGTGCAAGGCCACGAGCATCCGCTGCTATTGAAAGATATGCTTGTTGCGCAAGATTTGAATTGGATCAGTGGTCGCGCACCGGAAATCACGCCGACCTATGGCGCCAAAACCCGTTATCGCCAACAGGATGCGGCATGCCGCATCACACAGCTGGCACAAGATCAAGTCGCACTCAAATTTGACGCTGAGCAATGGGCAGTAACACCAGGACAATCGGTGGTGATGTATGCAGATGAAACCTGCTTAGGCGGCGGCGTCATTCAATAAACACATCGCTGAAAACGTAAAGGGAGATGGTTTAACCCATCTCCCTCGTGTCACGTAGTGCGAATGAACAAACCACCTTAGACCGTAGCGCGAGTTCCGCGCTTACGATCGATCTCTTTCAGGAAGCGCTTGCGCACCCGAACGAAGTGCGGTGTCACTTCCACCAATTCATCGTCTTCAATAAACTCCAGCGCACGCTCCAGGTTCATCTCAATCGGCGGCACCAGCGCCACCGCCTCGTCCGTGCCGGAAGCGCGCACGTTGGTGAGTTGTTTGCCCTTGAGCGGGTTCACCACCAGATCATTGTCACGGGTGTGAATGCCGATGATCATGCCTTCGTATAATTCATCGCCTGGCTTCACAATCATGCGGCCGCGATCTTGCAAGTTGAATAAGGCATAGGCCACGGTCTTGCCCATGCCGTTGGAAATCAATACGCCATTCGCGCGTCCCCGGAGTTCACCTGCCTTGATCGGACCGTAGTGATCGAATACGTGGTACAGCAAGCCGCTGCCCGAGGTGGCAGTGAGAAACTCGGTCTGAAAGCCGATCAAGCCGCGTGCGGGGATCATGTACTCCAAGCGCACCCGGCCTTTGCCGTCCGGCTCCATATTCAATAGATCGCCCCGGCGCATGCCGAGCTTTTCCATAATCGTGCCTTGGTTCACGCTCTCTACATCCACGGTGAGCATTTCATACGGCTCTTGTTTCTCGCCGTTCACTTCTTTGATGATCACCTGCGGGCGCGACACGCCCATCTCGAAGCCTTCGCGCCGCATGTTCTCGATCAGAATCGATAAATGCAATTCGCCCCGACCGGAGACGCGGAATTTATCCGGGCTGTCGGTATCTTCAACGCGCAGCGCCACATTGGAGAGTAACTCGCGGTCGAGCCGATCGCGAATCTGGCGGCTGGTCACGAATTTGCCGTCGCGCCCGGCGAAGGGCGAGTTGTTCACTTCGAACGACATGGTCACCGTCGGCTCATCCACCGACAAAGGCGGGAGTGCCTCAGGTGCGGCGGGATCGCAGAAAGTGTCGGAAATATGCGGTGCTTCGATGCCGGTAATGGCGACGATATCGCCCGCACTGGCTTCCGCCACTTCAACCCGGTCCAGGCCGTGGAAACCCAGCACTTGCAATATCTTGCCTGAGCGTTGCTTGCCTGAACCTTCCACCACGGCAACGATTTGCCCCGGCTTGATACGGCCACGCTTGATGCGACCGACGGCAATGGTGCCGACATAGCTGGAGTAAGCCAAACTCGACACCTGCATCTGTAACGGGCCGTCGAGGTCCACATCCGGCGCCGGCACATTTTTAATAATCGCGTCGAACAGCGGCGTCATGTCGCCCTCGCGCACTTCTGAATCGAGGCTGGCATAACCGTTCAGCGCTGAGGCGTACACTACTGGGAAATCGAGTTGCTCTTCGGTCGCGCCGAGTTTGTAGAATAAATCGAAAGTTTGATCCAACACCCAACTCGGACGCGCGCCGGGGCGGTCGACTTTGTTGATCACCACAATCGGATTCAGGCCTTGCGCAAACGCTTTGCGCGTGACGAAGCGGGTTTGCGGCATCGGGCCGTCCATCGCGTCCACCAGCAGCAACACGGAATCCACCATGGACAACACGCGCTCCACTTCGCCGCCGAAGTCGGCGTGGCCCGGGGTATCGATGATGTTGATGCGATATTCGGTATCGCCCTGCTTCCAGCGCAGCGCCGTGTTCTTGGCCAGAATGGTAATGCCGCGCTCACGCTCCAGGTCGTTGGAGTCCATGACCCGCGTCCCCATCTGCTGGTGGGCGGCAAACGTGCCGGATTGTTGCAGGAGCTTATCGACCAGCGTGGTTTTACCGTGGTCGACGTGCGCGATAATGGCGATGTTGCGGAGATTTTGAATCACAGGAGCACCCGGGGTTTACGGCGAAAAAGCCGGGCATTATACCGGATTCAGGGTGAAATAGCCCTGATCCTTTAGGCGCCAGGCCCTTTAGGCTTTAGGCGCCGTATCCTTGAACGGCTCCAGCTCGTTTAGCCGATCGGCGAGTTTGGCCAGGTTGGGGTGCGCTTCGCGCCATTTGATCTCAGAAAAACGGAAATCCAGGTAGCCCAAGGCACAACCGGTGGCAATATCGGCTAAATTCATCAAATCACCGGTGCACCACTTCTTCTCGCCCAGCTCCTCCGACATCGCTTCCAGGCCGCGGAACACCTTTTGCTCCTGACGCAGGATCCAGTCAGCGCTTTGATGTTCGGGGGCGCGCTGGGTGCGTTCGATAAATATCAGCGCCGCTGCATCGACCACCCCATCGGCCAAGGCCTCCCAGCGCTTGACTGAAATGCGCTGCCGATTGCCTTCCGGAATCAAACGCGACACCGGCGTCACGGTGTCGAGGTATTCCACAATCACGCGTGAATCATAGAGCGAGGCGCCATCATCCAATATCAGCACCGGCACCTTACCCAGCGGATTGAAGCTGGGCACTTGTGTGTCGGCGGCCCACGGCACGTCCACCACAAATTCATAGTCGATGTGCTTTTCCGCCAAGACGAGGCGGACTTTACGCACGAAGGGGCTGGTCAAGGATCCAATCAGTTTCATAAAATTTCCTAGTTCAAATTCATATCAATGCGAAGTGCGCGGTCATTTTTTAGACCGGCACAAGGGGAATGATCTTCCCCGGCCGCGAATAAGTCACCATCTGATTAAAATTCAAATAGCGGTAGATGTTGTCCGACAGCGGTGCGATCTTATTTTTCACTATAGTCAAATATTCTTCCAGCGTCGGAATGCGTCCCAGCTTGGCGCACACCGCGGCCAGCTCCGCCGAGCCGAGATAGACCCGCGCGCCTTTGCCCATACGGTTGTCGAAATTGCGCGTGCTGGTGGAAAACACCGTCGCTCCATCCGCCACCCGCGCCTGGTTGCCCATACAGAGCGAGCAGCCGGGCATCTCCATGCGCGCACCAATACGGCCAAATATTGAATACACGCCTTCCTCGCGCAACTCATGCTCATCCATTCGCGTCGGCGGCGCGACCCAGAGCCGGGTCGGAATCAGACCCGCGTCTTCCAGCACCTTGCCCGCAGCGCGGTAGTGCCCGATATTGGTCATACAGCTGCCGATGAACACTTCGTCGATTTTGTCGCCCACCACGGCCGACATCGGCTTGATGTCATCCGGATCGTTCGGACAAGCCAGCAGCGGCTCTTTAATTTGATTAAGATCGATTTCCAGCACGTAGGCGTATTCCGCATCGGCGTCCGGCTCCAGCAGCGTCGGCTGCTCGAGCCAGGCGCGCATGGCGTCGATGCGGCGTTGCAGCGTGCGCGCATCGGCATAGCCTTTGTCGATCAAATGTTCCAGTAGCACGATGTTGGAATTGAGAAACTCGATCACCGGCGCTGGTGAGAGACGCACGGTACAGCCATTGGCCGAACGCTCGGCGGAAGCATCGGCGAATTCGAATGCCTGCTCCACTTTCAGATCGGGCAGGCCCTCAATCTCCAGGATGCGACCATTGAATACGTTTTTCTTACCCTGCTTGCCAACGGTGAGTTCGCCTTTTTGAATCGCGGCGTAGGGAATCGCATTCACTAAATCGCGCAGGGTGATGCCGGGCTGCATCTTGCCTTTGAAGCGCACCAATACCGACTCCGGCATATCCAAGGGCATCACGCCCATCGCGGCGGCGAATGCCACCAAGCCGGAGCCCGCCGGGAAGCTGATGCCAATCGGAAAGCGTGTATGCGAATCGCCGCCGGTGCCCACGGTGTCGGGCAGCAGCATGCGGTTGAGCCAGGAGTGGATCACGCCGTCGCCTGGGCGCAAAGACACGCCGCCGCGCGAGGAAATGAAATCCGGCAGATCATGTTGCAGTTTGATATCGACCGGTTTCGGATAGGCCGCCGTGTGGCAGAAACTTTGCATCACCAAGTCGGCGGAAAAGCCCAAGCAAGCCAACTCTTTCAATTCATCGCGCGTCATGGCGCCGGTGGTGTCTTGCGAACCCACGGTCGCCATTTTCGGCTCGCAGTAGGTGCCAGGGCGCACGCCCATCACACCGCACGCACGGCCGACCATTTTCTGCGCCAGCGTATAACCCTTACCCGTATCTTTGGGTGAAATCGGTTTGATGAATAAATCGGACACGCCCAAGCCCAGCGCTTCACGCGCCCTGCCGGTCAACCCGCGCCCGATGATCAGTGGAATGCGCCCACCGGCACGGATCTCATCCGGCATGGTCAGCGGCTCAAGCTTGAAGCTACTGATCACCTTGCCTTGGGCGCTGTGGATTTCGCCCTTGAACGGATAAATCGTGATCACATCGCCGGTATTCATCTGCGCCACATCGCATTGGATCGGCAAGGCACCGGAATCTTCCGCCGTGTTGAAAAAAATCGGCGCAATTTTATTGCCCAGCACAATGCCGCCGGTGCGCTTATTCGGCAGATGCGGAATGTCCTGCCCCATATACCACTGCACCGAATTAATCGCCGATTTGCGCGAGGAGCCCGTGCCCACGATATCGCCCACATAAGCGAGCGGCAAACCTTTTTGTTTCAACTGGGCGATGGTCGCCAGGCCGTCGGGCATTTTATTCACCAGCATCGCTTGCGCGTGCAGCGGGATATCGGGGCGCGACCAGGCATCCTGCGCCGGTGACAAATCATCGGTATTGGTCTCGCCCGGTACTTTAAACACGACGGTCTGAATCTTTTCCGGCAGGGCTGGACGGTTCATGAACCATTCGGCCTGGGCCCAGGATTCGAGCAGGGCTTTGGCGTGCGCGTTGCCCGCTTTGAATTTTTCCACCACATCGTGGAAGGCGTCGAAAATCAGCGTGGTGTGCGAGAGCGCTTGCACCGCATCCGGCGCCAGCGTTGCATCATCGAGTAAATCGATCAGGGTGTGCACGTTGTATCCGCCGAGCATGGTACCCAACACTTGCACCGCATGCTGGCGACAGATCAGCGGCGTTTGCACCTGGCCTTTCGCGATGTCGGCCAGGAAGGCGGCTTTGACATAGGCGGCTTGATCCACGCCGGGCGGGATGCGGTTTTCCAACAGATCGAGCAGAAAATCATCTTCGCCTTTCGGCGATTGTTTGATCAGCTCGACCAGTTGCGCGGTTTGTTCCGCGTTCAGGGGCAGCGGCGGCAGACCTTGGCCGGCACGTTCCGCGACATGGGCACGATAAGTTTCTAGCATGAGGGGAAATGTAGTGCGAATAGTTAAGGTGCGAATTATACCATCCGCCTCCGGCTGAATTTAACCCCGTTCATTGCAAAGATATTTATGGCTTATTTCAAAAATGCTTATGCCGTGACTACGCCAAGGCTGCTGCTACGCGTGCTTTCAGGATAGGAACCACCTCTGTCTCAAACCAAGGGTTTTGCTTGAGCCACAATTGGTTGCGCGGGCTGGGATGGGGCAAAGGTAAGTATTCGGGCAGATAGTCGCGATAAGCTTGCACGATCTCGCGCAAGCTCTTTTTACGGCGCGTTTGCAGGTAATAGGCCTGTGCGTATTGCCCGATCAAGAGCGTCAAGCGGATATGGGGCATCAGCGCCTTGAGTTGCGGGTGCCACAGCGGCGCGCATTCCGGACGCGGCGGGGCATCGCCGCGCGGCCCGGAACCGGGATAGCAAAATCCAGTCGGCACAATGGCGATATGCCGCGTGTCGTAAAACTGCTCGCGCGTCATGCCCAACCAGATGCGCAGCCGGTCGCCGGACGGATCGTTCCAGGGAATCCCCGTCTCATGTACCCGCCGCCCCGGTGCTTGGCCGACGATTAACACGCGCGCGGTGATCGAGGCGCGCAGCACCGGCTTGGGGCCAAGTGGTAAATGGGCCTCGCATACGCGGCAGGCGCGGATTTCTGTGAGCAAGGTTTCGAGACGGGTCATGGGACAAGTGTAGCGCAAGCATCCTGCTTGCCTGCCGGCTGGAAGCCGGCGCTACAGAAAGCCCGCTGCCCTAAATAGGGTTTACGGTAAAATGGCTTTTTTGTCACAGGCTTGCCTCATGGAACTCACTCCGCTCACCGCCCTCTCCCCACTCGATGGCCGCTATGCCGGCAAAGTTGCCGCCTTGCGTCCGCTGTTTTCAGAATTCGGGCTGATCAAGCACCGCGTGCAAGTCGAAGTCGAATGGTTTAAAGCTTTGGCCGCCGCACCCGAGATTCAAGAGGTAGCGCCGTTCTCAGCCAGCACGCTCGCCGACCTGGATGCGCTAGCCGCCAATCTCAATGAAGCCGATGCGCAAGAAGTGAAAGACATCGAGTCCATTACCAATCACGACGTCAAAGCTGTTGAATATTTCCTGAAAAAGCGCTTCGCCCTAAATAGTGAAGTCATGCGCGTCTCCGAATTCATTCACTTTGCCTGTACTTCGGAGGACATCAACAACCTGTCGCACGCGCTGATGTTGAAAACCGCGCGCGAAACCGTGCTGCTACCCAGCCTGGATAAAGTGATTGCCCGCTTAACGGAACTGGCGCACGCGCTGGCGGAGCAACCCATGCTAGCGCGCACGCATGGGCAGCCGGCTTCCCCCACCACCCTGGGCAAAGAGCTCGCCAATGTCGTACATCGTTTGCGCCACGCGCGCGATCGCATCGCCGGCGTGGCGATATTGGGCAAGCTCAACGGCGCGGTCGGCAACTACAATGCGCATCTTTCCGCCTATCCGAATGTCGATTGGGAAAGCTTCGCGCAAGCCTTCGTGGAAAGCCTGGGGCTCAGCTTCAACCCCTACACCATCCAGATCGAGCCGCACGACTACATGGCGGAGCTGTTTGACGCCATGGCGCGCGCCAATACGATTCTGGTCGATCTGAATCGCGATGTGTGGGGTTATATCTCGGTCGGCTATTTCAAGCAGAAAGTCAAAGCGGGCGAGGTCGGCTCCAGCACCATGCCGCACAAAGTGAACCCGATTGATTTCGAGAATTCCGAGGGCAACCTGGGCATCGCCAATAGCCTGCTGCGTCACCTCTCGGACAAGCTGCCCGTTTCACGTTGGCAGCGCGATCTCACCGACTCTACTGTGCTGCGCAATATGGGCGTGGCGTTCGGCTATGCGCTACTTGGCTATGATTCCTGCCTGCGCGGGCTGAACAAGCTGGAAGCCAACCCGCAGCGTTTGGAAGACGATCTCAACGCCAACTGGGAAGTCCTGGCCGAGCCGATTCAGACGGTGATGCGGCGCTACGGCGTGCCCAATCCATATGAGCAATTGAAAGAACTTACGCGCGGCAAGGGTGGTATCACCAAAGAACATTTACACGTGTTCATTATGGGCCTGGAAATTCCAGCGGACGAAAAGAAGCGCCTGCTGGCATTGACGCCGCACAGCTATACCGGCATGGCAGCGGAGTTGGCAAAGCGCATTTAATCCGCCGGGCCATGTATGCGCCCGCATTAAGTTAAAGCCCATTGCAGCCGATATTACCTATACTGGGTAAGAACCTCGGATATGCGCATGGGCGACCTCGGCAACTCTCTCCTGAAACTCCATGGCTTGGGCGATTTACTCGAAACCCAAGGCAACCTGGAATTGAGCCTGCGCCAACTCGCGGAAGCGGCGGCCAAGATTCTCAATGCCGCTCATTGCTCCATCATGTTGCTGGATGAAGAAGACCAAGATGAGCTCAAGCTGCGCGTCTTTGCCGCTTACGGCGACTTGCCGGATTCCGCTTACAAACAAATCACGCGCAAGGGCGAAGGCATTTCGGGCCATGTGCTTGCCACGGGCCAGCCGCTGCTGATCGAAGATCTCGCACAATCCGACTTTACCGAAGTCGCACGTAGGTTGACACGTGGGCAGCGCAGCTTGATCTCCACCCCGATCGTGCAGAATCAAAATATCGTCGGCGTCATCAACGCCAGCGATCCGAAATCCAGCCGACCATTCAATTTAGACGATTTGCACCTGCTCGAAGTCGTCGCGCTGTTCGTTGGCAAATCGATCCAGGTCGTGCAATTGCAAAGCGTGCTCAACTCGCGCTTCGCGCAAATGGCCCTGGCGCAAGAAGCCCAGCAAACCATCGGCCATGCCATGGCTTATGTCAGCGAAAACCCGAATCAACTGGCGAAGATCCTCGCCAAATCATTTTTCAAGGAAATGACCAAGGCTGGTTTCAGCTCGACGCAAATCATCCACGCCGCGACGGAAATCATCGGACTGCTGAACACCAACATAGCCAAGCACAGCAAGCGTTTGAAGCGCGGAGAAGAGAATTAGCTTTTAAAAAAACAAATTAACGCCAAATTTACGCCAAATTAAAAGGGCATCCATATTTGCATTTGTGCTGAATTGCAAATACATAAATGTCTCAGTTGTACCGGTAGCGGGAGTAGAAGGATTGCGGGTAACCGACCGTCATCGACCCCAAGCCGACCGTCATAACAGCATCATCTAAAGTCCGTAATACGCCCAACAACGGCCATCTGGTTTGTTGAATTTCCCCTATTTGATTCCAATCAAACGAGCATTATTGATTTGACGTATTATTAATCATATGCGGACAGGAAAACTTATGGGGTTGCTATGAATCAACAACTTACCAAAATAGAGAAGGCCTTATTATTATCAATAATACTGACCGCTTGGTCCGTATATTAACTGCTAGCCATTTCTCTTCAACCACACGCCTGAGCAAATGAAAAAAGTACAGGTCTTTATCTCATACGCAGGTCATGATTCATTTGAGGCTTCGCTGCTTCAATTCTCAATCGAGACCCTGCTAGCGCCACAGGGGGTTACAGCTTGGACGTTTCAAAGAGATCAGTCTCGGTCGGAGAAGGAGATTGCTAAGGCTCTCAAGAAATCCGTGCAAGACTCAATAGCCACGGTTTTTATCGTGTCACCCAGCACAATCGAAGCCGGTGCTGCCCAGTGGATGGAGCTTGCCTACTCAGATGCATTTAACGTTGAGACTTTTGTGCTCCTGCACCACCTTGACTACAACGATCTAAAAAACAAAGACCGTGGCGTGCCACCGCTACTCCTTGCGAGTCAGTGTAATTCGGCAATGGAGTGGAGGAAAGTTGTTGAAGACATTCGCAACCTTGTTAAAGGTGCCCAATCATGAGCCTTAAGGTTTTTCTTTCATACTCCATCCAAGACACCGCTTTTGCCGAATTGGTGAAAGCAAAGATCAAGGAATTACTTCCACACCACAACGTTGAAGCCACCGAGGTTTTCGATGTTAGATCTGACTTGGAAGTCGGTGCCGATATTAGGCAATCGATCAAATCTGCAATTGAGGCGGCAAGCACCGTAGTTGTGGTTTCGTCTGAAAGTAGCGATCTATCCCCGTCAGTCAACTATGAAGTTGGGCTGGCCGATGCGTTGGGAAAGGAATTGGTTTTCGTTGAGCAAAAAGGTGCCGCAGACTCAGCATTGCACCGCCGTTTCGTTGAAAGCGCTCGCATCATTAAGGTCGAAAATGGCTAATCCATCATTCCACCGGACCTGCGCGAAAAACCGCGCAGGCCGATGAATTCAAACGTTATGCCGTTACATCGAAGAAACAACAAAAAGGAGTCTCACAATGTCCGAAAAGAAAGTCATCTTCATCGCCTTCGCAATCGAGGACGAACGCATCCGAGACATGATTAAGGGTCAGTCTTTGAATGCCAAATCACCATTCGAGTACGTAGACATGTCGGTTACAGAAGCCTACGACGAAGAGTGGAAAAAGAAGGTGCGGACTCGTATTCTTCGATCTGACGGCGTACTAGTAGTTGTCAGCAAAAACTCCCTGAGCTCCAGTGGGCAGAAGTGGGAGATTCAGTGTGCCAAGGAAGAAAAAAAGAAGATTCGGGGCATCTGGGCCTACAAGGAAGATCGCACCGACCTTGCCGGTGTGAATACGATGGTCTGGACCTGGGACAACATCGCTAACTGGATAGATAGCCTCTGATGCGCAAAGCACTTATCGTCGGTATCGACTACTACACCAACGTTTCGGCGCTCCACGGCTGTGTGAACGATTCGTTCGCGGTTAAATCCATGCTTGATCGGCACGCTGATGGTTCGGTTAATTTCGGTGTGAAGCATCTAACTGCCGCTGGATTAAGCGCGCCAGTTGAACGAGACGAACTTCGGCAGGCAATCGAAAGCCTTTTCGCTGGTGATGGTGAGGTTGCGCTCTTTTACTTTGCTGGCCACGGCCACATTGAAGCAACGGGTGGCTACCTCTGCTCTTCCGACGTCAAGACTGGAAACGACGGCGTGCCATTGGCTGAGATCATGATTATGGCCAATCAGTCGAAGATTCAAAACCGCGTAATTATTCTCGACAGCTGTCACAGTGGCGTCGCGGGAGGAAACGCATTGCAGCAGAAAGTGGCCGAAATCAGCGATGGTGTGACCATACTCACAGCCTCGACCGCAGAACAGTATGCAACCGAAGAAAATGGAGCCGGTGTATTCACAATCTTGTTTGTCGATGCTCTAGGTGGTGCCGCCGCAAATCTCGTAGGCGACGTGACACCGGGTGGCATATACGCGCACGTAGATCAGTCGCTCGGCCCGTGGTCGCAGAGGCCCGTTTTCAAAACTAATGTTAAGCGCTTCGTCTCCTTGCGAAAGGTGCAACCATCATTGGAACTCACCGAGCTTCGTCGGATTTCAGAGTTTTTCCCTACTACTGGCTTTCAATTCCAACTCGATCCGACCTATGAGCCTGAGCGGCATGACTCGTGGGCTACTAACCCGCAAGGCATTCCGGCCCCTGACCCTAGTCACAATGCGATCTTCAATATCCTACAGAAGTACAACCGTGTAGGGCTTGTCGTGCCAGAGGGCGCGCCACACATGTGGCACGCTGCCATGGAGAGTAAGACTGTCCGCCTCACAGCTCTCGGCGAGCATTATAGGCGGCTAGCCGCAAAGAGCCTTTTATAGGAGTGACGGCTTGATGAATCGTAATAATCACAGCGGAGCCATGATTTAAGCCAGTGTCAACGTGACCTGGCATAACAAATCATTCAAGCCGACGCCGCTTCGCGGCGCGGCTTAATTCTGGCGTTGAGGCTGTAGAAAATTCTTTTCTGAGTGGCCGTTGTTCGCCGCATACCCGACCTTACTCCGATGTGGCTCGAATGACTCTTCCTGGCATGAGCTGCCGTACTCAGACAAAACCCGACCGTCGCAAAACGCTGCATTGGAGATGTTCGCGACAGAATCACCTTTTCAGTTTTCAGTGATAAACCGGCGGCCCACCCTCATCCGGCCGGCCATTCGCAATCTCTTCCGGCGTCGCATCGCGAATCGCCATCACCGTCACCACGAATTTCACGGTTTGCCCGGCGAAGGGATGATTGGCATCGACGGTGAGTTTGCCGTTTTCGATTTTGCTCACACGAAACATTTTTCCCTCGCCTTGTTCGTTCTGAAACTCGACTTCGGCGCCGACATGGCGATATTCGGGAGGGACGTTTTCAATATCGTCGGTGAAGGTGAGGTTGGGATCGTGCGGTCCGAAGCCGTGCTCCGGCGGTAAGATCACCTCGAGCTGATCGCCGGGTTTGGCGCCTTCCAGCGCCGCTTCCACTTGTTCGAATAGGCCGCTATCGGCGCCATGCACGTAGCCGATGGGCACATCGGATTGCTCGACCACCTGGCCTTGTTGGTCAAGAATGGAATAGGTGATGTAAACGGCTTTGTGCTTGGAAACAGTGGGGGCAGACATGGGAGCAATCCTGATGAAAACGCGAATTTTACCCGAAATCGGGACGCACCTCAGCCGCGCCGGATTTCGAGGGTCAACACCATTTCACGATTGAGCTCGCTCAAGGGCCAGGCCAGCTTCAAGGTGACGGCCTGCATGATCTTTTCAAACCCGGCTTCGGATTGCGACACGCTGAAGTGCGGCGCGGCATGCAATTGTACCCGATGGCTGGTGCTTAGCGTCACGCTGCCGCCGAGCACATCGTCCGCCAAGGTGATCCCTTGCATCGCCTCGGTTTCGAACACTTGGCCGAAGCCGCCGGGAATGCCACCCTCGAACACATAACGTCCCGCCGGGCCATCGCAGCTAGGCATGGCGAGGTTGATCTCGGTGCCGAACCAGCCGCGCGGCTCGCCGCTAAAGTGGTAATGCAAGGTCAGCACGTTACCCGCCAAGCGGTAATTTTTATTCACCTTCAGCACTTCCACCGCCGCCTCGAAACGCGCATCTAAGCCGGTGCTATCGATTTCCTGATAGTCGAGCACATAGGGCGGCGTGTGGCCTTCCGGCTGGTCGGCATCGAGCCAACTATCGCGGAACATTGCGCGCGGGTTTTGATCCACCTGCAAATCTTCTGGGCCGATCGCATGCTTGAAACTCACCCGATCATGCGCCGAAGCAATGCCCTCGCCGTCGTGTGCGTGATCGTGCTCGCCCAAATGGATCTTGCGATAGTAGTGCTCATCCTGACGCGCCAGGGAATCGCCGAAATTATGGTTCAGCGCGTAGGCATCCAGCTCGGCGATGGTCGCGCTGCCATCGAGGCGGAAAATCGCTTGCAAAGATTCATTGTGAACAAGCAACTCATCTTGGCCGTCGAGATCGAGGTCATAGGCTTCGCGCGCCGGCCGCTGATCCAGTTCATCCAACCGCCGCTCCAAGCGCACCATAGCCTGGTACACCGCGCGCCGCAGATGCGGCAGATACAGCCCGCCGAACAGGCCGTGCCAGTAAGCGTCGTTGGCTTGGGCCTGGTAGAGCAGATCGAGTAGCTCGGCATGTTTGGCGTGGCCATGCAAGGCATGCAGCCGCAGCGACAGACCGAGCATGCGCTTGTGCATCCAATTTGACTCGGGATAGCGCGTGAGGAAATTTTTCCAGATGCCGCCGCGCAAGAACGCTTTGTGCTGCTCGAAGTGGCCTTGCTGCTTGGCCTCATGCACGAGCTCGGCGTAAGTGTTGGCGGCCTGCGCCGGTAGCGTCCACTCATTCATCTCGATATAGGACGCAGTGGGTAAATACACCACGCCACGAGTCTTGGCCTGGGCGTGATACTCATCGTAGCGCTGCGTGATGATGATAGGCGAAGCGAGCACGCCCTCAATAAATTGCTTGAGCCAACCTTTTTCATACACCCATTCGTAGGTCTCGGGCCAGATGCCGAATTTTTCAATGTCGTCGAAATACACGGCGGCGACCGTTTGCCCCATTTGCGCTTGGCTCTCGATGTAGCGCACCGCTTCATCGGCGGGCGAAAACGGCAGGCGGTAACGCAACGCTTCGGAAATCGGGAACAGATCGAGCCGTCGCCCGTCTTCTTCCGTGGTGTAAAAGCCATTCAACTCTTCGACGCGCTTGCCGGTGCATAGAAAGTGATAGTCATCGACCGTTACATAGTCGATGCCGGCATCGACCAGCGCCGGCACTACGGTCGCTTCCCACACGCGCTCGGTGAGCCAGGCGCCCTTGGGCCGTGAGCCGAATTTTTTCTCCAGCTTATCGGAGAGCGTTTTGACCTGGCCGATGCGATCACGATTGGGAATCACCGCCAGCACCGGCTCGGTATCGCCCGCGCCGAATAGCTCTGCCTGGCCGCGCGCCACCATTTCATGCAGCAAGGCCATGTCCTGCGGAAATTTATTTAGCAAGTAATCCAACAACCAGCCGGAAAAATGCACCGTGAATTTGAACTCGGGATAGCCATGCAGCGTTTCAATGAAGGGCCGATAGCAGCGGCGATGTGCATCGTCCACCACCTCATGAAAATTCCCCACCGGCTGGTGGGCATGCACCCCTAACAATAAAGCGATTCGACTCATTGTGCTTTCATATCCTAGTTTCTAGCTTCCGCGCCGCATGGTGCCACCCACCTCGGCCGCAGCGCCGCCGCCTTGGCTGATCGGATGCTCCAGCGCAACGGGTATCGGTAATTGCAGGTGCTGATATAAATTTCTCAAATTGGAACGGAACAACGCATCGAACATCGCCACACTGTGCGACGGGTTGTAATCCCCAAACCACCAGAACCAATCAGAGCTTTCGCAATCGGCTAACTGGCGCGAAGCGGCTGCACGTTCTTGCGCCGACAGGCGCCCGCTTGCCATGACAAGATCATAACTTTGTTTGGCTGCACAGAGCAAATCCCATGCGCGGTTTTTGTCGTGATCGCCAATCCAGGTGGCGAGATTGCCATAAACCCAACTGCCCGTGACCACTTGCGTCAACTCGCCCACGCGCACGCACGGCGCGGCGTTGTCTGCGCAGTGCGCCAGATAATCCGAGAACGTGGTCAGCCGAATATGCGGATGCTCGGCCAGCGCTTCATACAACTCAGACAAGAAGTAGTAACCATTGTAGGGATAGTATTCCCAGGCGTTTTCCCCATCGAGAATCACCGACGCCACGGGATTTTCCGTTTGGTCGGTGCGCTGATAGATCGACTCCAACTCGCTGACGAAATTCGCCACGGCATCGCGCCCATACCATTTCGCATACTCGAAGCCAATCAAATCGGAGAGCCGATCATCGCGGAAGAAGCAATGAATCTGCTGCGCTGCATCATGCACGCGATACGGCCGGTACATATACTCAGCCTTCTCCGGCACCTGCCCATGAGATTGACGCAGGCTATTCACCAATACGCCTTCGCCGGTGGCGGCCCATTGCACGCCATGCTGCGCCAACAGCATGAGCGATGCCTGCGACACTGCACCCTCCGCCGGCCACATGCCGCCTGGGCGGCGCCCGAAGCGCGCCTCGTGCGATGCGATGGCGGAGTCGATGTGAAACGCCATACGCTCGACGCCACCGGGATAGGCCGGCGTTTCCGGCAAGCTGGAATCGGGCAGCGCTTCGCGCGCGCTTTTTAAATCGATCAAGAGCGGCGCGATCGGATGATAGTGCGGTGTGGTGGAAACTTCGATGCGCCCCTCCTCCAGCAACTTGCGGTAGCGCGGAATCAAGCCTGCGATCAACTCGCCATATAACTCAAACAACAAGCGTCGATCGGTATAGCTAAATAAGGAACCCTGGCTCATCAAACGCGGAATCAATTCGGTGTTGCGGCGCACCGACTCACCGACCCAGATCAAGTGATACCAGGTCACCAGATCGGCGAGATATTGCCCCGACAAATACTCGAAGTGTTTGTCCTCGTGCACATCGATTTCTTGAAACAACTTGAGCAGCCGCCGATAGGGCGGGTAGGGCTCGATCATGGTGATATGGTTGCAGCGGAAGCAGCGATCGAGCAACAAGTCGCGCTCATCCGCCGTGAGATCGCTCATATCCTCGCGCGCCAGCAAGCGCAGCAGGGGATCGCGTATCTCGCCGTTTTTGAACTGGCGCGCGTAGTCTTCCAATTGATCAAGCAACACCGGCACGAAATTCACCACCGCCCGCGCTTGCGGATTTTGCTCCAGGTGGTAGGCCATGTCGGTGTAGTCTTTGGCCGCGTGCAAATAAGTCCACGGCAAAACGAACTCGCCATTGGCGTAGTTGCGGTAATCCGGCTGGTGCATGTGCCAGCACAGGATAAGGTTTAACTTGCGGGGGGATTCACTCATGTTTGGGGGACCATGCAACGTTGTCCCTATCCTTTACGGCACGACAACTCGTTGACTTGAGAGATGTTTCACCGGACGTGGTGGATATATTGGCCCAGCATCTCCGGCGTAATCAGCGTCACGCCTTTTTCGGTTACATAAAATCGTTCGGCATCCTTGGCCGAGTCGAAGCCTACTTCCAGACCATCTGGAATGCGGCAACCCTTATCCACCACCACGCGGTTCAAATGCGCATAGCGACCAATATCCACATTCG
>JBBTCZ010000063.1:0-36745 GCA_038042985.1 Pseudomonadota bacterium | reverse complement strand
CAGTTGAGGCGTGACACGTCTCGCACGCAGCGGTCGTCGCGATATGGGTAGTCGATTTGCCCTTGGCTGTCTTGCCGTTATGACAAGTCACGCAAGTGGCGATGGCCACGGAATGGTTAAAGCTTACCCCGGCTTTATAGGTGCTGGTGGTGCGGTGGCAGATCTCGCAGTTGTCACCATTTTTGATATTGGCCGGGCTGTGCAGCGCGTCCTTGGGTTTGCCCCGCGTGCGGATATCGTTGTGGCACCCGATACAGCCGGTTGAAATGTCGAGATGGTTGAAAGCGGTGACAGGAACCCAAGCCGAAGTGCGGTGGCAGGCCGCGCAGGAGGCGATAGTCGCAATGTGTTTCGAGGATTTACCGGTCGCGATGACGCCATTGTGGCAGGTGGCGCAGGCGGCAGGATCAGCGCTTTTATGGTTGAATTTTGCCGGCGTCCAAGCGACAGTTATATGGCAGGTATCGCACGAGGCAGTCGTTCGAATATGGCTGGCCGATTTGCCGGCGGCGCTTTTCCCGTTATGGCAGGTGGCGCAAGTGCCGGGTGCAATGCCGGAGTGCGAGAAGATTGCGGGCGACCAAGCGCTGGTGTGGTGGCATGTATCGCAGGATTCCGCAGTGGGGATGTGCGTAGAGGGCTTGGCGGTACCCCCCATTTTATTGCCGGCGATATGGCAATTCTGGCATTGGGTCGGGGTGCCTTTGAAAACGCCTTGCACATGGCAAGATTCGCATTTGGCTCGCGCGTGCGCCCCAGAGAGCGCGAAGCCGGTTTTAAGATGGCTGAAATTGGCGCGGGGTTTGGCTTCTGCTCCCCAACCCGGGGTCATCCAGAGCGTGGCGCAGAGCGCGGCCAGAAGGGCAAATGCCCATGCAAGCTGGCGTGCAAACGCTACATAGCTCCTCTGCCCCTGGAACATAAAACCCCCTGACATATATTGTTATTCTGGAATTTATCCAGCGGATAGGTGTATGTCAAGTTAAGTTCCCTTCATAAGTTAATATATTTTAATGAATTTTTACTTACCAAACCCCATTTCCCCCTTAATAGTTTTGAATGACGATGTCACATGACAACGTTCGCATTGGCGGCCGAAACTACCGTCATGTACATCCTCTCGCTCATGGCAACTGACGCAAGTGCCGGAGAGGCTGAGTTTGCCTGGCATCGGGCGGGTATGGCAGGCCACGCATTCCAGCCCCTTGTGCCCGCCGTCGAGCTTGAATTTGGTGCGCCGGTCGTGATCGAAATCCCATAGTTTCCAATCCCTTGCGTTGTGGCATTGGCCGCATTCGGTGCCCAGGCGCTTTTTGTGGACATCTTCTTTCGCATGGCAGGCGTTGCATTCCATGGAGGCGTCCTTGAAGGCGGGCGTCAGGTGGCATTTTTTGCATTCCACCTTGATATGCTTGCCCAGCAGGGGGAAGCGCGCCAAACCGTGATCGAAACTGGTGTCTTTCCAGTCTTTCTCGTTGTGACAGGATTCGCATTTTTTGCCTTCCTGGCCCTTGTGTTTATCGTCTTGCTGGTGGCAGGCGTAGCAGGTCGATTGCACCTTGTCCTTGTAGAGATGCCCTTTGTGGCAAGCCATGCATTTCACCTTGATATGCTTGCCGCGCAAAGGGTATTTGGTATCGCGGTCATGCTGGAAAGTGCTGATTTTCCAGTCTTTTTCCTTATGACAGGTTTCGCATTTCTCCCCGTATTTGCCTTTATGCTCGTCTTCTTTCAGGTGGCAGGCGATACAGGCGGTTTTTAGCTTGTCGCGGTAGTTGGCGTTGGTGTGGCAAGCGGTGCACTTAGCCGCTTTGTGCTTGTCGCGTAAGGGAAATTTGGTGTCCTGGTCGTGGTTGAACGAGGTCGTACGCCACTCGCGCTCGTTGTGGCAGGATTCGCATTTCTCGCCCAAGCCGCCCTTATGCACATCGTCCGCGCGGTGGCAGGCGACGCAAGTCGTTTTAAGTTTTTCTTTATATAACCCGCTCTTGTGGCAGCTCTCGCATTTCGTCGTGCGGTGTTTGCCGCGTAGGGGGTAGCGGGTTTTGTCATGATTGAAGGTCATTTCCTTCCAGTCGCGCTCGGTGTGGCACGACTCGCACTTGGCGCCGAAGCTGCCTTTATGCTTGTCGTCCTTGCGATGGCAGGATAGGCAGTCCCGCGGCACGCCCTTGAAGCGCTGGTTTTGATGGCAATCCTCGCACTTCACGTCGGCATGCTTGCCGGCAAGGGGGAAGCGCGTTTTTTCGTGGTCGAATTTCGCGTCTTTCCAGTCGCGCTCGTTGTGGCAGGTTTCGCACGCCGCGCCCAGATTGCCTTTGTGCTTGTCGTCTTTTTTATGGCAGGCATTGCACTTGGTGGCGGTATCGCGGTACTTGACGCCGGGACGATGGCAATCGCGGCAGGCGATTTTTGCGTCGGCGTGCCCGCCTTTTAAAATAAAATCCGTCTTGGTGTGATTGAAGGATTTCTCATCCAAGGGTGCGATATGGGCGGCGCGGCCCTTGTGCTCGGTGTGGCAGGCGCGGCATTCCTGCTCGGTCAAGCGGCCGTGGTAGCCCTGTTTCTGGCGCACATCGCTCGCCACGTCCTTGTGGCAATCCAGACACAAGCCGGTTTGCGCCGCTTTATTGAAGCGCATATGGCATTTGACGCATTCGCTTTCGTACTTGGCGTGCCCCTCGATCACCTTGCCCGGCATCAGCACCGATTCGATGCTGTCGGCACGCGCGCCAGCAGCGCAAAAAAACATGAGAAGTATGGCGGTGAGCGCGGCCAAGCACGGCCAAGGGCTAATACATGTGTACTGCGATGACATGAAACACCGCGCTGAAGGCGAGCATATAAACGAAGGGGACATGCAGCACATGCCAAAGTGAAAACATGCGCTCGTAAGCCGCAAACTGATGCACGCGCTGCACTTCCGCCACGTAGTCCGCCAGCGCCGGCGTGATTTCGGCCAGGAATTTGCGCAGGGCTTGCCGATCCAGGCCGTGTTGCGCCGCATCGGTTTTAAGGGTTTTTTTCAGCGCTTGCAGGCAGTGCCGATAGGTGCGCCGCTTATACCAACCCAGGGTCATGAAGCGCCAAGCGCGAGTGATAAAGGAGCCGGAGGTGTCTTTGGCGCGCGCTTCAAAGGCTTGGAGCAGGGCTTCCGCCTGCGGCGCGAAGCGCAAGCGGGATTCCACATCCCCCGCATGCAGGCCGAGTTGCGCTTGCATTTCCTTCAGATTCGCATGGCTGCCATAGAGGCCGTGGTGAATGCGGGTGTAGATGAAACGGCCGATCACGCCGCTGCCGGCCACCAGCAGCATGGACACCAACGCTACCCCGGCATTGAGCGAGCCGATACGGAAGGTCGAGTGAAACAAGATCAATGTCGGGCCGGCGATCCCGAGAAACATGTGGGTGCGGAACCAGGGTTTGATCGGTCCCCAGCCATGCATAAAACGCAAATGTTTGCGTAGCGGATAAGTGAGCAGCATCAGCATCATCACGCCACCGATCAATCCCATGTAGTAGCCCAAGTCGGATCCCGCAGTGTAGAAATCACCCTGCGCGACCCGCCAAGCGGCAGCCATAGCGAGGATCAACGCGAGGCTGATTCCAGCGCGCTTGATGATGGCAGCGTTAACGGCCGGCTGCCGGGCTTCGGTCTGGGGAAGGGCTGCTGCGGGATTAGTCATGCGTCAGGGATACCTTGTGCTGAGGTTCATTCGCGCCGAGTGTAATGGCCGCGCCGGGGCCTGTGCAATGCCTGTTGGGCGGAAAAGATGATGGATGATGAGTCTGCATGCTAGTATTTTCGGCGCAACTAGCAATTTTTCCATTAAAGATCGTTAACCCCGCCATCGGCGCATCCTCAGTACGATAGGGTCGCGGGTGGCCAAACAGCGTGGCGCAGCATGGTGTTATCGACGGAACTGATTAGCGTATTGCTCTATGTTTCCCCGCTTGCGGTCGTGATGTATTTGTATCTGCGGCGGCATGCGAAACGCGCCGCGCAGCATGCGGGTGTGTTGCGCGAGTCGGTGGAAGCGGGGCTCAATGAGCCGCCCTCGCTGCATCCGGTGATCAACCCGAATCGTTGTATCGGCTCCGGCGCCTGCGTCAAAGCGTGTCCGGAAAAGGCGCTGGGCATCATCAACGGCAAGGGTCAGTTGATCAATGCCTCCTCCTGTATCGGCCACGGTGCGTGCCGGCTGGCCTGCCCGGTGGATGCGATTCAACTGGTATTCGGCACCGAAAAGCGCGGCGTGGACATTCCGCAAGTGCAGCCGAATTTCGAAACCAATGTGCCGGGAATTTTTATTGCCGGCGAGTTGGGCGGCATGGGGCTGATCCGCAATGCGGTGGAGCAGGGCCGGCAGGCATTGGAATCCGTTGCGCGAACGCAAGATCGCGAGGGCGAGCTGGATGTGGTGATCGTTGGCACCGGACCCTCTGGCATATCCTCTGCTTTGGCCGCGATGGAGAAGAAGCTGCGTTTTGTCGCGGTGGAGCAAGAAAATTCTTTGGGCGGCACGGTCTATCACTATCCGCGCAACAAAGTCGTGATGACCACGCCGATGCGCCTGCCCATGGTCGGCACGGTGAAAATGGGTGAGGTGAGCAAGGAATCTCTGCTCGAATTCTGGAATGGCATCATTCAGAAAACCGGACTCAAAATCAACTTCAACGAACGCATGGAAAAGATAGAGCAAACCGCTAGCGGCTTCGAGGTCCAGACCAATCGCCAGGTGTACCGCACGCGCAATGTGTTGCTCACCATTGGCCGCCGCGGCACCCCGCGTAAGCTGGGGGTGGCGGGCGAGGAACAGCCCAAAGTAGTGTATCGCTTGATCGACCCCGAGCAGTATCGCGGCCAGCATGTGCTGGTGGTGGGCGGCGGCGACAGCGCCTTGGAAGCGGCGCTGGCCATTGCCGATCAGCCTGGCAGCACGGTTGCCTTGTCTTACCGCAGCGAGGCATTCGGCCGGGTCAAACCCAAAAATCGGCAGCGACTGGATGAAGCGCAAGCGGCGGGCCGCGTGCAGGTCTTGCTCAAATCGAGCGTGAAGGAAATCGTGTCCGATGCGGTGTCGATTGAGCATGATGGTCAAACCCTGTCGCTTAAGAATGACGCAGTGATCGTATGCGCCGGCGGTATTTTGCCGACGCCTTTTTTGAAAGAGATTGGCATCATGGTGGAGACAAAACATGGCACAGCCTGAAATCTGGTTCTGGATAGCCGCGACTGTATTGACCCTGTTCGCACTCTGGGTGGTGTTGCGCCCCTTGCTTTCCAAGCGCGAGATCGCCACACCCGATCAGATCGAATCGAATGCCGCAATCTATCGCGGCCAACTCGACGAGTTGGAGCGGGATTTGGCCGCCGGCACGCTGGATGCCGAGCACTATGCCGAGAGCCGGCGCGAGCTCGAGCGCCGTTTGTTGGAAGAAGCTTCGTCGTCCACTTCGCCGCGCCCGCCTGCCGTTCGCCGTTGGCGTTTTGCGCTGTTGGTGGCCGCGCTCTTGCCGCTGACGGCCCTCGGTTTGTATTACCAATTGGGGCGCCCCGATGCGATTAGCTACGCGCCCTTGGATAATTTGATGGCGCAGGAAAAGCCTGAGGGGCACGCGAAGGATGCAGATTTGGATCCCTTGGTGGCGCGCTTGGCGGCGCGGCTGCGCGACAAGACGCCGGAAGACGGCGAAGGTTGGGCCTTGTTGGCGCGTTCTTATGTGGAGCTTAAGCGCCATGCCGAGGCGGCGGCGGCGTTCGCAAAAGCCGCCGCGCTGTTGCCAAGCGATCCGGTCTTGCTAGTGGATTACGCCGATGCGCTGGCCATGGCGCAGGGCCGACGCATGGAAGGCAAGCCCGCGCAACTGGTCGAGCAAGCGCTGGCGCTCGACCCGCGCAACGAAAAAGCCTTGATGCTGGCCGCGACCCACGAATTCGACCGCCACCGCTACCCTGAGGCCATTAAATATTGGGAACGCTTGAGCCATGTGGCGCCCCCAGGATCAGAATCGGCGAAAGAAGCACTAGCCAGTATTGAGGAGTCGAAAGCGATCCTATCCGGCAAGGCCGTAGCCGCAGCGCCCGCAGCACCGATCGAGGCGCCTGCCCAATCTGTAGCCGCGCCGCGTGCTGCATCTACCGCCATAGAGATACGCGGTGAAGTAAGCCTCGCACCCGCCTTGGCGCGCCGCGTCAAGCCCACTGATACCTTATTCATTTTTGCGCGTGCTGCGACTGGTCCGCGCATGCCGGTTGCGATCATCACTGCGAAGGCGAATGCGCTGCCGTACCGGTTCACTTTGTCGGATAGCATGAACCTGATGCCGGGCCGCAATTTGTCCGAGATGGAAAGCGTGGTGGTGGTGGCGCGCATCACCTCCTCCGGCCAGGCCACGGTGCAAAGCGGCGATCTCGAAGGCGCCACGCCGCCGCTGCGCCCCGGCGGCCAGCCGGTGAAACTCGTGATCGACCGTGTCACGCCTTAATTCGGCGTTCTAAACCCGAATCCCATTGCCCGCCTGCGGGGGGCGGCTTATGATGGCGCGGTTATCCATAAAGGGGCCGCGCCATCGCAACTTTTAAGACTGTTTTTCCACCGCTGCTGATTGAGTTGCAGCACCACTTATTGTTCGTGAAAAGCGTGGTGGATCGCGTGTTCTCGGATGACGCCACAGCCACCGCCGGTTTGCCCGAGACAGAGTATTGGCATTGGTATGACAACGTTGATAACCGCTTGGTAAAACAACTGGCGAACGACGATTTGCGTGCTGCGTGGGTGCATACCGGGCGCGTGCATAAACAGTTTCTTAAAGCAGCCCAAGCCGCGGTTAATCTTGCCGCCAAGGGGGAGTCGGCCCGGGCGCGCATCCAGCTCAATGAAGTATTTTCCCTTTCCAATGAGCTCACCGGTTTGTTGGTGGGCGGCAGCATTGCCGAGTTGGTGAGTGCGATTCAAGCGCACGAGCAACTGTTGGCCACGCGCTACGAGCGCGATTTTCTCGAAGCGACCCACATGGGCCGCTTTACGTTGCGCTTGAGCGATAACGTGGTGATGGAAGCGGATGATAGCTTCCTCGATTTTTGCGGCTATACGCGTGAAGATTTGATCGGCAGTCCAGTTAATGTGCTGCTTGGCAAACCGGCGCTGTCGCGCATGACGACCGCCGCGCGCAATATGGAGAAGACCGAACGCGTCGCGATCAAGGCCAAGCATGGGGCCGGTCATCCGATCACGCTGGATGTTATCGCCTACATCGACCACGACAACCATGCCGAGTTGCTGCACGCTTTCGCGGTAAACGTGACGCAGACCGAGACCGAAGCGCAGCAGCGGCGCTTGCTCTCGACCGCAGTTGAGGCTTCTGGCCAATCGGTGATGATCACCAATGGCAAGCAGGAAATTGTCTACGTTAACCCCGCTTTCACGCTCATCACGGGCTACGAGTCAGAGGAAGTGATGGGTAAGACGCCGCGCTTCCTGCAGGGCGCGGAAACCAGCCAAGCGACGCGGGTGGCGATTCGCGAAGCGCTCGCGGCAAACAAACCGGTGCGTGTCGAAATTCTGAATTACCACAAGACTGGGCGGCCGTATTGGCAGGATTTATCTATCGTGCCGGTGCTTGATGATGAGGGTGAGGTGACGCACTTTGTGGCAATCGAAGTTGATATCACCGAACGCAAAAAAGCGGAGCAGGAAATTGCCCGCATTGCGATGGAGGATCATCTCACCGGCTTGGCCAATCGGCGCGCGGCAGAAGATCGCTTGGAATTGGAGTGGGGGCGAGCACGGCGCGATCACGGCGAATTTGCCATAGCGATCGCCGATATCGACCGCTTTAAATTAGTGAACGATCAGTATGGGCATCACATCGGTGACCAAGTGCTGAAGCACGTCTCGGGGGTGATGGCGACCAACCTGCGTGGCGGCGACTGGATCGCGCGCTGGGGCGGGGAAGAGTTCATCGTATGCTTCCACGACTTGGATCGGCGCGGCGCACTGACCGCTGCAGAGCGGCTGCGCAAACAGGTGAAGGCAAAATCCATTTCGCTGCCGCAGGGCGAGCTGCCGGTGACGGTGAGCATGGGCGTTACGCTGTATGGAACGGAACACAAAAGCATCGAGGAAATGCTCGCCCAAGCAGATGCCTTGCTGTACGAAGCCAAGCATGCGGGCCGGGACAAGGTGATGTGCGCGGGCAAGGATGCGAGCCGCAAGGGCGGCGTGATCTGGGAAGGCTCGCAAGTGCAAAGCGCACTGCATGAGGGCCGGGTGTTGCCGGCGTATCAACCCATTGTTGATCTGCGTACCGGACGCGTCGTAGCGGAGGAAGCGCTAGCACGCATTCGCGCCAAGGATGACTCTTTAATTCCCGCGATCAATTTTATCCAGGCGGCGGAAGCGCTGCACCTCATTGGCGCGATCGACGAAACGATTTCCAGCAGTGCTTTAGCGCGCTGTGCTGTCTCGATCGCGGGTCAGGAGGAGGAAGCGTTTATCTCGCACTTCATTAACCTCTCGCCGCAATTCCTCGCCAACCCCGAATCGGTGGAAAATTTGTTGGAGCGGGCGCGCACCTATTGCGCACGCTGTGGCATGGATAACGCCGCGACCAAACCGATGGTGATCGAAATCACCGAGCGCCAATCGGCCGATATTCTGCTGCTGAAAAAACATCTCAAGCCGCTGATGGATTTCGGCTTCCAGCTTGCGCTCGACGACTTCGGCAGCGGATATTCCTCGTTTTTGTATCTGGCCGAACTGCCCGTGAATTTCATCAAAATCGAGGGCTGGATGGTGAACCGCATCAACAAGGACAAACGCACCCGGCAACTGGTTGAGACACTGGTCAGCACCGCGCAAAAATTCAAGATCCTCACCGTGGCGGAATGCGTCGAAGACCCGGAAACGGCGCAGGTGCTATGTGATATCGGCGTCGATTGGGCGCAGGGTTATTACTTCGCTCGACCCGCAGTGGAGTAGGCGGGGATCATCGCGTACGATCTGTGCTAGCATTCGCGTTTTTTTTCGAAGCTCCTCATGAAAATCTGCATTGTTTCCGACAGCCATGACAATCGCCGCCTGCTCGGCAGCGCGGTGGAAGACGCCAAGCTGCATGGCGCAGAAGCCGTGCTGCATTGCGGCGACGTGGTCGCGCCGACCACCCTGCGCGTGCTGCAAAAATTCGGCTTGCCGGTGCATGTGATATACGGCAACAACACCGGTGATTTGTATAGTATGTCCAAGCTTGCACACGAGCCGGATAGCGTGGTGCATTTCCATGGTCCTGATGCGGGCATCGTGTTGGCGGATAAGAATGTGTTCCTGGTGCATTATCCCCACTATGCGCGCGGGATGGCGACGACCGGCGATTGGGACTTGGTGTGCTGCGGCCACGACCATCGCGCGGAGATTCAGTGGGTGGCGAATATCAAGGGTGGAAAAACACTATTAGTAAACCCTGGCACCGTAGGCGGTGTGGGTTCACCCGCCACTTATGTGCTGGGTGATCTGGTGACGATGGCATTCGAGGTCATCAATGTGCCGGCGCAAGAAGGTGAATTGTGCAACATGCCGCGCGTGGCCAAGCATTAGCCTCGGCTAATGCATAATCCCGCCAGCGCGCTCAAATTTAGCGCCTCTATCGACGTATAAGTAATTTCAATTGTTTTTGGCGAAGCCGAATCTGGAACGGGCATTCGAATCAGAGTAAGATTCGGGGTCTTGAAATACGCCTTTTGGCCAACAGGGCGTCAGCAAAATACTCGATTTATTTACCAATTTATTTTTTAAAGCTTAGTGGCGTTCGTCGCTGCTGATCGACAACCATCCGTATTTGGAGGAGACCTCATGACGGAAGTAGTGGCAACCAACCAGACCATTTTAGTGGTCGGCGGCGGCATCAGCGGCATGACGGCAGCCCTCGAGGCGGCAGAGTGCGGCAAAGATGTCGTGCTACTGGAAAAAAATCCAGCGCTCGGCGGCCGCGTCTCGCAGCTGTACCGATATTTCCCCAAGCTGTGTCATCCGACTTGCGGCTTGGAAATCAACTTGCGCCGCCTCAAGGGCAGCCGCCGCATTCGCACCTTAACCATGGCGGAAGTGACGAGCATTACCGGCCAAAAAGGCGACTACACCGTCAGCGTTAAACTTTCGCCGCGTTACGTGAACGAAAATTGCACCGCCTGCGGCGAGTGCGGGAAAGCGGTCACGGCAGAAATACCCAACGCCTTCAACTACAACCTGAATAAGATCAAAGCAGCGTATATCCCCAACGCCATGGCCTATCCCATGCGCTATGTGCTCGATCCATCGATCATCGGCACGCCCGAAGCAGATAAGGCCAAGGCGGCATGCAAATACGACGCGATCGATCTCGATATGAAAGAAGAGACGATCCAGATCAAAGTCGGCGCGGTGGTGTGGGCGACCGGTTGGCAGCCTTACGATGCGGCCAAAATTCAACCTTATGGCTACGACCGTTTCAAGAACGTCATCACCAGCGTGGAATTCGAGCGTTTGTCCGATCCGCATGGCCCGACCGGCGGCAAGATCCTACGTCCGTCGGATGGCAAGGAAGCAAAGAACGTCGCCTTCATTCAGTGCGCCGGTTCACGCGATGAGAATCATCTGCGCCACTGCTCGCGCATTTGCTGCATGGCGTCGTTGAAGCAAACCAATTATGTCACCGAGAAATTCGGCGACGACGGCAAGTCGACTATTTACTACATCGACATTCGCGCTATTGATCGCTTCGAAGATTTCTACCAAAAAGTGAAAGACAACCCGAACGTCAAGTTCGTGAAATCGAAAGTGGCCAAGATCGTCGAGGATGAAAAATCCGGCAACCCGATTTGCCACGGCGTGGACACCGAAGGCTATCACCGCTACGCCACTGAACATGATTTAGTGGTACTGGCGGTCGGTATGGCGCCATCGGTGCCAGCGGGCATGATCCCGATCGAAATCGTGGCGGATTCGAGTGGCTTTATACAAATGGATGACGCAAACGGCGGCGTGTTCGGCGCCGGTTGTGCGACCAATGCATTAGACGTGAACCGTGCGGTGCAGTCGGCGACAGCGAGTGCGCTGCGCGCAATCCAAGTCGTGAACCAAGTAGCACGGGCGGAGGCTTAATAACATGGCAGATCAAAAAATAGCGGCATACGTGTGCCAAGGCTGCGGTCTGGGCGAACGCCTGGACACTAAAGCGCTGGCGCAAATTGCGAAGACCGATGGTAAGGCACATCTGATACGCGAACACGAATTCTTGTGCAATGCAGATGGTGTGGCGACGATTCAGAAAGATATCGACGAAGGCGTCACCCACATCGCCATCGCTGCCTGTTCGCGTCGAGCAAAAACCGAAGCATTTTATTTCCCGACGGTGGCCATGTCGCGCGCCAATTTACGCGAGGGTGTGATTTGGGTTCGTCCCGAGGGCGACGAGCATCAAGAAACCACGCAGGAGATGGCGCAAGACTACGTGCGCATGGCTTGCGCCGAAGCCAAGAAGTTAGTGCAGCCGATGGGTAACACTGCGGTTGCTTGCGACGCCACCGTTTTGGTCGTCGGTGGTGGTATCACCGGCATGACCGCCGCGCTGGAAGCATCGAAAACTGGTTACAAAGTTGTCTTGGTCGAGAAAGCCGGTGAACTCGGCGGTTGGGCGGGCAAGCTGTGGAAGCGTGTAGCCTACAAAGAGCCGTATGCTGATCCCGCCGATACGGGCGTGGCAGCGATGATCGCGGCGATTCAGGCCGACAAAAACATCAAGGTTTATCTCAACGCCACTATCGCGAAGACTGATGGGGCACCAGGCCGTTTCATTATTGATATCGCCACCGAATCCGGCAGCGTGACGCAAGAGCATGCAGGTTCTATCGTGCAAGCTTCTGGCTTTACTTTGTATGACATGACCAAACTGCCGGAACTCGGCGGCGGTACGAGCCCCCATGTGGTGGATCAAGCGGGTCTAGAGGCGCTGGCAAAAGCCGCGAACGGCGGTGCGATCAAGCGTGCCGATGGCAGCGAAGTAAAATCCGTGGTGTTCGTGCAGTGTGCGGGCCAGCGCGATGATTCCGGCAAACACCTGTCCTACTGCTCCGGTACTTGCTGCAACACCAGCATCAAGCAGGCGATGTATTTCAAGGATCAGAATCCGGACGTCGATACCATTGTGATTTTTGACGACTTGCGTACCCCGGGTAACGGCGAAGATTTTTATCGCAGCGCACAGAAAAAAGGCGTGACCTTTACCAAGGGCAAAGTTGCCGGGGTGGTTGCGTCGGGCAATGGTCTGAAGGTCACCTTCAATGATTTGATTTTGGGGGATGAGAACGCCACGATCGACGCTGACTTGGTGGTGCTGGCCACCGGCCAAGTGCCGAATTCTGGCGTGAATATCGATCCGAGCAAATTGGAAGCGGAGACGGAAGCCGCCGCCGAGTTTAAACAAATCTCGATTCTGAATCTGACCTATCGTCAGGGTCCGGATGTGCCGCAACTGAAGCAAGGTTTCGTCGATTCGCACTTTATTTGCTTCCCTTACGAATCGCGCCGCACCGGTATTTATCCTGCCGGTCCGGTGCGCCGTCCGATGGATATTGCGCAAGCCATGGAAGACGCCACCGGTGCGACCATGAAAGCGGTGCAAGCCATCGAGAATGCCGCAGTGGGCCGCGCCGCGCATCCGCGCTCGGGCGATCTTTCGTTTCCAAGTTTCCGCGCGGAAGGCTGCACCCAGTGCAAGCGCTGCACGGTGGAGTGCCCGTTCGGCGCCATCGACGAGGACGAAAAACGCTACCCGGTGTTCAACGAATCACGCTGCCGCCGTTGTGGAACTTGCATGGGCGCATGCCCGGTGCGCGTGATCTCTTTTGAAAACTATTCGGTGGATTCAGTCGGTTCGCAGATCAAAGCGGTGGATATTCCCGACGAGTTCCAAGAAAAGCCACGGATTCTGATTTTGGCGTGCGAGAACGACGCCTACCCCGCGCTCGATATGGCCGGCATGAACCACAATGAATACAGCGCTTTCGTGCGCATCATCCCGGTGCGCTGCCTGGGCTCGGTCAATCTGATTTGGGTGACCGATGCGCTGAATAGCGGCTACGACGGCGTGATGATGATGGGCTGCAAACATGGCGACAATTATCAATGCCACTTCGTGAAGGGGTCCGAGATCGCCAGCATTCGCCTCTCCAAGGTGGACGAGACGCTGAAGAGCTTGAACCTGGAACCCGAGCGCGTACAAAACTTTGAGGTCGCGATCACCGACATCGAGCGCGTACCGCAACTGATTAATGACTATGCGGCCAAGATCCAAGAAATTGGTATGAGCCCGTTCAAGTTCTAGGAGACGAAATGAGCGATCTCAATACCCAAGCAGTAGCGAAATACCGCAACAACTTCCTGAAGGAAGTGGAGGCCTGCGTCGAAGAGGGCGACTGGGTCAAGATGTGTATGCAATGCGGCGTGTGCTCCGGCTCCTGCCCTTTCGGCCCGCACTGGGACCATCCGCCGCAAGAAATCTTCATGATGATTCGCGCCGGCAAGCGCGAGGAAGTGCTGACGTCGAATTCGATGTGGATGTGCACCTCGTGCTACAACTGCATCGTGCGCTGCCCGCGCGAAATCCCCATCACCCACATCATGCACGGTCTGGCTAACTATGCGCACCGTTTAGGGTTGGCACCAAAGAATCAACCGACGCGTCATTTCTCCAAGCTGTTTTGGAACAACATCACCAAGACCGGCCGCGCCAACGAGTTGAAGCTGTCCCTGGGTTTGTACTTTAAGGACGGCTTGGTCAGCGGCATGAAAATCGGCATGGCGATGGCGGGCATTGGCTTGGGTTTGGTCAAGGCAAAACGCTTGAACCCGATCGAGTTGTTAAAGCCGCATGGCTGCAAAGACACCAAAGGCATTCATGCGATGCTCAAAAAGGCGCGCGAAATTGAAGACCGCCGCAAAGGCCTGACGGCCGCCTAAGGAGACACAAATGGCGACAAAAGAATACGCATTTTACCCCGGCTGCTCTTCGCAGCCCGGCGCATCGGCATCCAACTATCTGACATCGGTCAATTCGATGTGCAAGACCCTGGATATCAAACTCACCGAAATCCCCGACTGGAATTGTTGCGGCGCTTCCATCGGCTACGCCGAAGGCGGCGAGCTGCCACGGCATGCAATGAATGCGCGTAACTTGGCGATGGCCGAGCGCGAATTGCCTGGTCAAAAAGTCGTTGCGACCTGCGCTGCTTGCTGGCTCTCCGCACGCGAAACCAAAGAGCGGCTAGACCATAGCGCCACCATGCGCTCGGACACCAACGAAGCGCTTAAGGAAGCCGGCTTGGAGTATCAAGGCAAAGCCGAAGTGGTGCACATGGTTGAAGTGCTGATCGAAGACTTTGGCTACGATGCGCTGAAAAAGCCCGTCGTGAAACCGTTGGAAGGCATGAAGTTCGCCGGATATGTCGGTTGCCAAACCAATCGTCCTTTCGGCATCGACGGCGAATCGTTTGAGAACCCGGTGTATCTCGACAAGCTGATCGAGACCATGGGCGGCGAAGCGGTAAAGTACGATCAGAAAGTTACTTGCTGCGGCGGTGCGCTGGCCTTCTCCGAGCCGGAAAAGAGCCAGAAGCAGATCAAAGACATTGTCGAATCCGCCTACGATCATGGTGCCGAGATGATTGTTACCCCGTGCCCGTTGTGCCAAGCCAACGTCGAGATTTATCAAGGCGACGTGAACAAGCGCTACGGCACCAAGTTTAATATTCCGGTGCTGTATTACAGCCAATTGATGGCACTCGCCTACGGCGGTTCCGCCAAGGAAGCGGGCCTCGACGGTCATTTGATCAAAGCCACCAAACTTGAAGCATTCGCCGCAAAGAAATAAACCAAAGGGCGAGACTAGCCTTTTAAATAGGGGCGGTTCGTGGAACCGCCCCTTCGCATTTTGGTCATTGGAAAGGGATGCAAATGAACGACCCTAAGACCTGGGACGAGTATCTGGATCTGGTGCATCAAGCCGTCTACGAAGTGGATGAGTTGAAAGCCTGCACCGACGATGATGCGTGGGATATGGAAGATGGGGAAATCTACGCCCAATTCATTGACCCCCTGGATGCGCAGTTACGCAAGTTGTTCGATGATATGACTGCTGGCCGCTACGAATTCCAGCACGATACCGATCTGCCGTTTATGGTGCTGGTGCAGCGTTATGGCCGCGCGATTCCTTTTCGTACTTTGCTTGAAACCATCAATCGGACTCATCGCAAGGGGGTTTGACGGCGACCGCCTGAAAATGGGGGAAAAACGCCGCATCCCCTTGAGGAATAGGCGAAAAATAATGCTTGCAATAAGCTGCGGGCTGCTGTAATTTTCAAAACGCAGGATTTTCAAGTAGTGTTTTGCTCGTCACGCTGTAACCCTAAGTAGTCGGTACTTCAGCTCGCCAGCCTCTGTCTTGATTGTCGTGCATCTGGGCTTACCGCCCGAATTTCTCAACATTTTTATAGGACATTTTAGACATGGCAACTGGTACTGTTAAATGGTTTAACGACGCTAAGGGCTTCGGCTTCATTACTCCGGACGGCGGTGGCGAAGATCTGTTCGCGCACTTCTCCGCGATTCAAAGCAACGGCTTCAAAACGCTGAAAGAGAACCAAAAGGTTTCCTTCGACATCACGACTGGCCCAAAAGGCAAGCAGGCGTCGAATATCCGCCCAGCGGAATAAGCGTTTTCAGCAAGATTTTAAAAAGCCCGGCTTGCCGGGCTTTTTTTCGGGCTTGAAATATTCGGACAAGCGAATATACTGGCCACATGAATTTTGATCAAATTTTTTTTGATGCTTTATCCGACGCCACGCGCCGGCGCATATTGCTGTTGCTGCTGAAGGCAGACGAGCGCTGCGTGTGTGAGCTGTATCAAGCGCTGAAGCAACCTCAACCCACCGTCTCGCGCCACTTAGCGATATTGCGGGAAGCGAAGCTGGTATTGGTGCGCAAGGAAGGGACGTGGGCCTATTACCGCTTGCATCCGCAGTTGCCGCTATGGGCGAGCCGGGTCATCCAATTAATGGCCGACGGCAGCGGCGAAAATCTCGCCAGGGAGAAAGTGCCCGCATCGGCTTGCTGCTGATATTTTTTTTTGCCCATATATATTCGCCAAACCGAATTAATAAAGGGTATGGATGATGACTAAAATACGTGAGCCCTTTGTAAGTGCTGCAAACCACGAAAGGAGAGTAATGATGAAACGGTTCCATGTGCATGTGTCAGTCAAGGATTTGCAAGATGGGGTACGCTTTTATTCAGCGATGTTTGGCCAGCAACCAACGGTGGTGAAAGATGATTACGCCAAGTGGATGTTGGACGATCCGCGCGTCAACTTCGCCATTTCCAATCGCAGCGCCAAAACCGGCGTTGACCACTTAGGCATTCAAGTGGAAAACGCGGGAGAACTCACCGGCGTGGAAGCCGATCTGCATCGCGCCAGTGACGCGGTATTGGCTCAGCCGGAGACTGTCTGCTGCTATGCACAATCGAATAAATATTGGGTGCAAGACCCGGCGGGCATCGCATGGGAAGTCTTTCACACCCTGGGTAGCGTGCCGGTTTTTGGTGAGGATCATTCGACCAGTGACACACCGGCCAAAGCGGCATGCTGTGCCCCGGTGTTGGGGAAAGCCAGCTGCTGCTAAATGCGCGCGCAATGTGAGCTCACGACTCAAGCCGCATCCGCCCGGCTTGGGTATTTTGTATCGCGCAGATCGCAATAACGGCGAATCGAATAATGCTCAATGGTTCTCCTGCAATCACGCTTCTGCCCTAAAATGATTTATAAATGATTTAGGAGCGCTGATGAAAATCCCCTTTACCCTGCCGCGCCAAGTTTGGTTTGCCGCATTCGGCATTGCTTTGCTCGCTGCCTTCGTCTGGGTGGCGATGCGAAGCGGCCCGCTTGCGCCGATCAAAGTCACCGTAACCCAAGTGGCCAAGGGCGAGGTAAGCCCGGCTTTATTCGGTATCGGCACGGTCGAGGCGCGGCGCGCATATCTGATCGGGCCGACCGCCGCGGGCCGGGTCAAGCGCGTGTTGGTGGATGTGGGCGATGTGGTCAAAGCCGGGGCCTTGCTGGCGGAAATGGAGCCGGTGGATCTCGATGCGCGTGTCAGCTCCGCGTCTGCCGCGACGGCGCGTGCCAGGAGCGCCATCGCCGCCGCGCAAGCGCAGGTAAGCGATGCCAAGAGCCGTCAGGCCTTGGCCGCCAGTGAGGCGCGCCGCTTCGCCGATCTGGGGCAGAAGGGCTTCGTCAGCTCGAGTGTGGTCGAGGGTAAATTACAACAACAGCAATCGGCGGATGCCCAGCTTGCCGCCGCCGAATCCGCGCTGGCGAGCGCCCGCATAGACATGGCCCGCTTCGATGCCGAGCGCGAAGGCGTGAAGCAGCAACGTATGAACATTCGCCTGGAGGCGCCGGCCGATGGCGTGGTCACGGCGCGCGATGCCGAGCCGGGCTCCACGGTGATTGCCGGGCAGGCGGTGTTTAAATTGCAGGAACCGAATAGCTTGTGGGTGTCGGTGCGGCTGGATCAGGGGCGCTCCGCCGGTTTGCGCTTGGGCTTGCCCGCTGTTATCAGCTTGCGCTCCAATCCGGGCAACGCGCTGGCCGGCAAGGTCGTGCGCATCGAGCCGGTGAGCGACAGCGTGACCGAGGAGCGCATCGCCCAAGTGGCTTTCGATAGCTTGCCGCAAGGCGTGTCCAGCGGCGAGATGGCGGAAGTGACGCTGCACCCGCCCACGGTAAAAGAGGCGTTGCTCATACCCAATGCCAGCCTGCGCTATCGCGGCGCGCAAGCGGGCGTGTGGCTGCGGGTGGATGGCAAGCTGCGCTTCACGCCGGTGAAAGTGGGCGTGGCAGGACTCGACGGCAAGGTGCAAATCGTCGAAGGCCTGAAAGCCGGCGACGAGATCGTGGTGTACAGCGAGCGCGAGCTCAAGGACGACAGCCGGATCAAAGTGGTTTCGTCTTTGGGCGGTAAATAAAATGATCAGCCTCGCCGGTCGCGACATCCTGCATTCGTGGGAAAAGTTCGTGCTGACCGGTTTAGGCTTGGGGTTGCTGATCGGCGTCACGCTCACCATGGCGGGCGTGTATCGCGGCATGGTGGACGATGCGCAGGTGCTGCTCAACAATAGCGGCGCCGATCTGTGGGTGGTGCAGAAAGACACTCAGGGCCCGTATGCCGAATCGTCCAGCATTCGCGACGATGTGTATCGCGGCATACTCGGCATGCCCGGGGTGGCGCAAGCGGCCAATGTTACCTATCTCACTATGCAAGTGCGCAAAGGCAGCACTGACGTGCGCGCCATGGTGGTGGGCTTCGAGCCGGGGCAGCCGGGCGAGCCGAGTTACTTGGTGGCGGGGCGGCGCATCACCCGCAGCCATTACGAAGCGGTGGCCGATGTGCATACCGGCTTTGCGCTGGGCGATCGCATCCGCATCCGCCGCCACGACTACACCGTGGTCGGTCTCACACGGCGCATGGTGTCCTCCGGCGGCGACCCGATGGTGTTCATCCCGCTCAAGGATGCGCAGGAAGCGCAGTTTCTCAAGGACAACGACGCCATCGTCAACGAGCGCGCGCGCACCGCCGCCAATCCTGCGCTCAATCGTCCCGGCGTGCCGGGCTTGCTGGATGCGATCAACGCCTCGCAGACCAGCAACCACAACGTCAATGCCGTGCTGGTGCGCGTGACAGAAGGTTACGCCCCCGAAGCGGTGGCGCAGGACATTCGTCGCTGGAAACATTTGCAAGCGTTCACGCGGGTGCAGATGGAAGAAATCCTGATCGCCAAGCTGATCGCCACCGCCGCCAAACAGATTGGCATGTTCCTGGTGATTTTGGCCATCGTCAGCGCGGCCATCGTCGCCTTCATCATCTACACTATGACCCTGGGCAAGATCCGCGAGATCGCCGTGTTAAAACTGATTGGCACCCGCAACCGCACCATTGCCGGCATGATCCTGCAACAAGCGCTGGGCTTGGGGCTGATCGGTTTCGTCGTCGGCAAAATCGCCGCCACCATCTGGGCTCCGGCCTTCCCCAAATATGTCCTGCTGTTGCCCGAAGATTCGGTGCGCGGTTTCGTCATCGTGATGGTGGTGTGCGTACTCGCCAGCACCTTGGCAATACGCGCGGCGCTCAAGGTTGATCCGGCCACGGCGATTGGCGGCTGACATGAGCACCGGCGTCGGCATCCACATCGAAGGCTTGAGCAAGCGCTATGGCGAAGGCGATACCGCCGTCGATGCGCTCAAGGAAGTGAACATGAGCGTCGCCCCCGGCGAAGTGGTCGGCCTCATCGGCCCCAGCGGCTCCGGCAAAACAACCTTGCTGAAATGCCTGGGCGCGGTGATCGAGCCGACGCGCGGCCGCATGACCTTGGGCGGTGAAGTCATCTACGACAACGGTTGGAAAATTTCCGATCTGCGCGTGCTGCGCCGCGATCGCATTGGCTTCATTTTTCAAGCGCCGTATCTGATCCCGTTTCTCGACGTGACCGACAACGTGGCGCTGTTGCCCATGCTGGCGCGGCGGCCTAATGGCGAAGCGCGAGCACGCGCACTGGAGCTGCTGCAAGCGCTCGACGTAGCACATCGAGCAAAAGCCCAACCTTCCGAACTTTCCGGCGGCGAGCAGCAGCGCGTATCCATCGCCCGCGCGCTGGCCAACAAGCCGCCGGTGATCCTCGCCGACGAACCCACCGCGCCCCTGGACAGCGAACGCGCGCTGGCCGTGATGCGCATCCTCAACCAGATGGCCACGCAGTACCAAACCGCTATCATCGTCGTGACGCACGACGAGAAAATCATTCCCACCTTTAAGCGCATCTACCACATCCGCGACGGGCGCACAGTGGAAGAAGCGGGGGAAGGGCGCGCGCTGCAATGATGGGCGTAGCCCTGAAGAAACTACCGACTTTAGTTCTGAACCAAATGAGATGAAAGACAGAAAATGAACCGAATCTATTTAAGCAAAGCGATTATATTTTGCCTCGCGCTGGGCATGGTTGGCGGCATAGGCGCAGCGGAAAAAGACGCGCGGCAAAAAGTGAAACTGCCGGCGCAAATGCGCGCACACATGCTGGGCAATATGCGCGACCATCTGCAAGCGCTGTCGGAAATTCAAGCCGCGCTCGCGGCGAAGCAGCTCGACCGCGCGGCGGATATCGCCGAGACGCGCATCGGCATGACTTCGCTCGCCTCGCATGGTGCCGCGCACATGGCGCAATACATGCCCAAAGGCATGCAGGATATCGGCACCGAGATGCATCACGCCGCCAGCCGCTTCGCACGCACCGCGCAAGAGGGTGATGGGCAGAAGGCGTTGGAAAATCTAGCGCAAGTCACGCAGCTGTGTGTGGCGTGTCATGCGGGGTATCGGGTGTATTAAAGCGAGTAGTTGGTTTGATTAGAGATCATTTATTTTCTACACATTGTTCGCCTCTTGATGGAGCGCGGTGGTATGTAGTCCAGCCATCCCTTCCCTGAATGCGGACGGTATTTTGATCAACAATTTGATAATCCTGATCACCCGCCAAGGTTGTATCAGGCCGGTAGGTTCCGGGTTTAAAACATCCACCCGGCCCACAAAATGAAACGGAGTATTTATTGGCACCGGCCGGTGAAACGGCTAAACCGAAGTTGTCACTGCTTTGGGTTTTCCAGAAACCGGCCATTGGGTGAGACGCTGATGGAATAGCGGCTTTTTCTGCGACTCTGTCCTCATCGTGCGAACTAGGCGCACCTTGCGCCAATATGATGAGAACGTAAACAAGAACACCGAAATTGAATAAATGCCAGGATGCACCCAGCAGAGATGTCATGCGAGCGCCAAGCTTGAGAACCCCAGGGCCAGCATAGAGGGTTGTGCTGCGCCATACAGCCACAGTTGATACAACTGCAATTACTGCGGCGAGAAAGGTTAGGACGAAAATGGGGGTAATTCCAATTTTTTGAACAACCCATGTACCTAATACGGCGAGAACAACAAAGAGCCCAAGCAGTGGCACAGCCCATCCAAGCCAGAAAGTAGCGCCTAGGGGGATCTGGCCACGCCAAAACTTGATGAGAAAGGTGCTCATGATCTTTAATGTTTCAGGTAAGGGGGCACCGGAGCGGTGTTAGGATGCATTGTGCTCTCCACGGTGGCGTTGCTTTAAAAGTCGCCGCAGCCAAGAAAGACCAGCGATGATGAATATCACAACTATAACCGCGAGAATGATGACTTCACGAAGCCATAGTTGAATGAACCCCGTTACGGTCATTGATTGCCCGCTTGGGAACGGGTAATAGATTGACCCAATCATCACTCCTAACAGCAGAACGACAGCCAAAAAGGTAAGCGCTGTATTGCCACGCGAATTACGCCAAGGCTTTCTCAAAGCAAGGGGCATTTTTTTCGACATTCCCTGGTACATGCGCTTGCACCCTAACTTTGAATTAGCCAAAATTGTTGTCGGTTGAATTTTTTATCTGGACAATTCAGTACGCACTATCCGCCTATGGCCTGATCGTTCACATCCGGATTGATAACACCGAACTGCGCCGGAGTATAGGCATAAAAGACGCGGATTTTTTCCTGTCGCACCAGATCGATCAATTGCTGCGACTCGGCTTCGGTCACAATGAATTCCACTTCCACCGTAAGCGTGCCGGCTAATTCGAAGAAGTTGCTCTCGTGCAGCACATGGCCCCGCCCGAACCCCGCCATGGCGCGAAAGGCCGATCCGCCGCGGATGCCGTGTTTATTGGCTTGTTCCAGCAACCACTCCCACAACAGGCGGCCTTGGTGGCGCTGGTTTTCGTGTATGTAAAATCTGAGCAAAGCGCCTTGCATGATGTCTCCTCCTTAAATCTTGCTGGCGTCAGCCGCGCGCCCAAGCGATGGTTGCGATGCCCGCAAACGTCATCAACACCGAGCCCACCACATGCAGCGCAACCGCGCCGAGCGCCCAGCTCAAGCGTCCCTGTTGCAGCAGCGGAATGAGTTCAGCGGAAAAGGTGGAAAAAGTTGTCAGCCCGCCGCAGAAGCCGGTAATCACCAACAGCCGCCACTCCGGCGCGATTGCTGAATACGTAGCGAAAAAAGCGATGGCCAAGCCGACTACATAAGCGCCGATCAGGTTGGCGGCGAGCGTGCCGGGGGGAATGGTGGGAAACAGGCTATTGAGTTTGGCGCCGAGCCCCCAACGTATTAAAGCGCCGAGGGCGGCGCCGAGCGAAATCGCGAGAATAGATTTCCACATGATTGGGTCCAGTGTCTTATTTTATTTCTACTGCAATGGTGCATTTTCACTCCCTCTCCCCGCGAACGGGGAGAGGGGATAATTATTGCGTGCGCCCTTTGCGCCAAATTGTCTCACGAATCAATCTATTGCTGAACATGGGAAACGGCGTGTTCCTTCCCCCTTGCAGGGGCTGCGGAAGGGTCGCTGCGAAGCAGCGGGGTACCCACCGGCGCACTCCTAGCGGGTGGAAGGTTAGGATGGGGGTCGATCGTAAGCTCAGGCATGGATGAACACCCCCATCCCCGCCTTCCCCCTTGTAGGGGGAAGGAGTTTGGCCTGTCGCGCCGCGAATCGTGGTGCAATCGTTTAAGGATCGTCAAATACAACTCGCTACACGAAGCAGGGGGCGCGAGGCTATAATCGCGGCTCGCCGCTTGGCCCGCCTGTCTTTGCATGGGCTATCGTTAGGCGTTTTGGAATGAATTAAGGAAAGCAGTGTGTCTGACGCAACGAATGTAGAACTGAATGAAACGCCGGTCGCGGATGCCGCGCAAGCGACCGCTCGCTTGGCGCGCAATGCCGCGAAGCGGCGCACGTTCGCCATCATCTCCCACCCCGATGCCGGTAAAACAACGCTGACGGAAAAGCTTTTGCTGTTCGGCGGCGCGATCCAGATGGCGGGCACGGTCAAGGCGCGCAAGAGCGGGCGCTACGCTACCTCGGATTGGCTGGAGGTGGAAAAGCAGCGTGGCATCTCGGTGGCCAGCTCGGTGATGCAGTTCGGCTTTGATGATTGCGTGATCAACTTGCTCGACACGCCGGGCCACAAGGATTTCTCCGAAGACACCTACCGCGTGCTGACCGCAGTCGATGCGGCGGTGATGGTGGTGGATGCGGCCAAGGGCGTGGAGGAGCAGACCATCAAGCTGCTCGAAGTGTGCCGCCTGCGCAATACGCCAATCATCACCTTCATCAATAAGATGGACCGCGAAGTACGCGACCCGATCGAGTTGTTGGACGAGATCGAATCGGTGCTGAAAATTCATTGCGCGCCGGTGACCTGGCCTATCGGCATGGGCAAGCGCTTTGCAGGCGTGTATCACTTGCTGAATGATGAAGTGATGCGCTTCGCGCCGGGCAAGGAAAGCGCCGAGCAGGAGGTATCAATACTGCGCGGTGCCGAGATCGATAGCCTGAATCAAACGCACGAGATTGAGATGGCGCGCATGCGCGAAGAGATGGAATTGGTGCGTGGCGCCGGTGCAGTTTTTTCATTGGAAGATTTTCTCAAGGGCCAGCAATCGCCGGTTTTCTTCGGCTCCGGGATCAATAATTTTGGCGTGCGCGAAGTGCTGCGCGCGCTGGTGAATTGGGCGCCGCCGCCACAGCCGCGCGAAGCAGTGCTGGCGAATGGAAGCACGCGGCTGGTCGATCCGAGCGAGCCCGCGTTCACTGGTTTCGTGTTCAAAATCCAGGCGAATATGGACCCGCAGCACCGCGACCGCATCGCGTTTCTGCGCGTGTGCTCCGGCCAGTACCGGCCGGGGATGAAAGCACGGCACGGCCGCCTCGGGCGCGAAATGAAAATCGCCAACGCCGTGACCTTCATGGCCAACGAACGCTCGCGCATGGAAGAAGCCTACGCCGGCGACATCATCGGCATCCACAATCACGGCCAACTGCAAATCGGCGATGTGTTGAGCGAAGGCGAAGCGCTGATCTTCAAGGGCATCCCGTATTTCGCGCCGGAGTTATTCAGCCGCGCGCATTTGCGCGACCCGCTGCGCGCCAAGCAATTGAACAAAGGCCTGATCGAGTTGGGCGAAGAGGGCGCGATTCAAGTCTTCACCCCGCTGGCAGGCAGCATGGTGCTGCTGGGCGCGGTGGGTCAGTTGCAATTCGAAGTGGTGGAACACCGGCTGAAATCGGAATACGGCGTCGATGCCGTGTTCGAACGCGCCGGCATCCATACCGCGCGCTGGGTCACGTGCGACGATGCGGCGCATCTCAACGAATTCGTGCGCGCCAATCAAATGCGCTTGGCCAAAGACGTCGATGGCAATCTGGTGTATCTGGCGGATACCAACGTGAACCTCAGTTTGACCATGGAGCGCTGGCCCAAAGTGCGCTTCCATAACACGCGTGAGCATGGGCAGCGCTTGGAAACCTGAGACGGCTGCGCAGGGTAATAAAAAAGGCCAACCGTGAAGGGTTGGCCTTTTTTATTGGGCGCAGCGCGATGAGATTAAGAAGCGGGGGTCAAACAAATATGACCGTCCTTGATATGGATCTCTCCCTTTTCTTGTGCCTTGCTTAACCATTCGTCGAAAGCCGGCCCAGCGATCGGCCTGAGCAGATGAAAGCCTTGCACCGAATCGCAGTTCAAACGATTGAGTATGCCCAGCACCTCGGCATTTTCCACGCCTTCCCCAACGACACTGAGGCCGAGGTTGTGGCCCAATTCGATCGTGGCGTGAACAATGACTGAATTGCTTTTATTGTTTTCCATATCCATCACGAACGATTTATCGATCTTGATTTCCTTCACCGGCATTTTGGAGAGATAGGCCAAGGACGAATAACCCGTGCCGAAATCATCGATAGAGAGGCGCACACCCATATCGGCGATACGCGTGAGAATCTGCAGGGAACGGTCTTTGTCCATCATGATGGTGCTTTCTGTGATTTCCAGAATCAAGCGCTCAGCGGGGACATCGTTTGAAGCGAGCAGCCCGGCCACGGTATCCGGTAGCTCCATATCCATCAGACCTTGGGCCGAGAGATTGACCGCCACGCAAAGATTGAGCCCGGCCTGCCGCCAAGCGGCGCATTGCTTCAGACTCTCCCGCAACACCCAAAGCGTTAGGGGCTTAATCAGCCCGGTGCGTTCAGCGAGGGGAATGAACTCGTCCGGCTGCATGATCCCATGCCGTTCATGTTGCCACCGCACCAAGGCTTCCACGCCTTCGACGACGTTGCTTTTGACATTGACCTTAGGCTGGAAATGCAGCACGAGATGCCCCTTATCGATTGCATGCCGCAACTCGCCCATCAGCGTGAGCCGGTGCGGGCTATGTTCGTCGTGCTTGGATGAATACACCACGAAACCGCTTTGTTTTTCCTTCGCCACATACATGGCGACATCCGCGCGCTGCAACAGCGTGTCGGCATCGGTGCCATGCTCGGGAAATATTACCGCCCCGATGCTGGCTTGAACTTCGAGCTTAAGCGTATCCAGCACGAAAGGAGATTGCAGCGCTTTGTGGATTTTGCTGACGATGGTGCCGACTTCCTTCACTTCCGAAATGTGGGGAAGCAAAATGGCGAATTCATCGCCGCCAAGTCGTGCCACGCTGGCCGGTTCTTGAATCACGCTTTGGAGACGCGTTGCAACTTGCTTTAGCAAGCGGTCGCCATTGTAGTGGCCGAGCGTATCGTTGATCTCCTTGAACCGATCCAGATCCATGATCATGACAGCGAGACGACGGTTCTTTTTTGAAGCGGAATGAATCGCTTGTTCTAAGCGATCTCGCAGCAAAATGCGGTTGGGCAAATCGGTCAGCGCATCATAAGTGGCGTTGCGCATCGCCTGCTGTTCCATGATCGTGGTCTGGGTGCGCAAATCGCTGGTCTGGTCAATCACCATGGCGCTCGCTTCATAGGCAATGATGGAGCTGACATACTGGCCCCAGAGCGCGAATATAAACGGCATTGCATCCAGCACCCAAAGGGTGGGGCTTTCTGTCTGGGCCCGAACCACCGCGTCGAAACTGATTCCGCCATCTTTCATATAGGCAACGCCTAGCGTGGCGATGCCGATCGCCACGAGTGCGATGACTACACCGAAAATGGCGTGTTTACTCGCCTTGGACTTGAGCAAGCTTGCATTGCTGGAAAGGCTCTGGGATGTGCGCGGCATGCCGTTATTCTCGTATTTTTCTGTTAGAAATGAACAACCAAAATACCCCGGGCCAATAGCTAAATACTGATAGACCCCTCATTTTAATGAGATTTGTTATTGGTGTCCTGGCATCGAGAAACCCTATTTTTAACATAACGGCTTTAAGAGGGTGAAACTTAGGGCGGCTCAAGTGTTTTGAAGAAAAAAAGTGAAGAGCCGACCCGCTCCCCAGCTTGAAGCCGTGGTACGTTTCCGAATTGTCGTGCAATATAATCCCGACCTTTACCCCCACGCCATGGCTGACACCACAACCCCATGACCCGCTTCGCCGCTATCGATTTCGAAACCGCAAACAACGCCCGCGATAGCGCTTGCGCGCTGGGGGTGGTGATTGTCGAGCACGGTCGCGTTGTCGATCGTTTGTATGCGTTGATTCGCCCACCGACGCGCGAGTTTTTGTTTACGCATATTCATGGCTTATCGTGGAACGATGTGAAGGGCGCGCAAGGCTTCGATGCAGTGTGGGCGGATATGGCGCGCGAGTTGGCGGGGGTGGTTTTTCTCGCGGCACACAATGCGCCTTTTGATAAGGGTGTCTTGGGTGCTTGTTGTGCCACTTATGGGCTTGCTGCGCCTGCGCAGTCTTTTGTGTGCACCGTGCAGTTGGCGCGGGCGCAGTGGGCTATTCGCCCGACGAAGCTACCGGATGTTTGCAACTATTTGGGTATCGATCTGCGCCATCATCAAGCGGATTCGGATGCGGAAGCCTGTGCACGCATTGTGATGGCGGCGCAGGCGGCGGGGTGGTGTTATGGGGCTTAGCTTTTTGTAGCCGTAACACTCAGCAGCCGTAACCCCATGCTTTTTGCCAATCCACGTCGATCAGTTTAGGCAGGGCGTCGTGCGCATAACCGCGAATTTCGCAATGCCTTGAGGCGATGCGGCGCACGCTAGGTGCGGGTAGCGGCTTGCCGTGCGTGTCGCTGACGGCAAACACCGTGAGCGGGCTAAGCGCTTGATCCGGCATACGGCGCGTGACCACGGCAAATTCGTTATTACTCAGACGTACCAAGCTGCCAGGCGGAAAGCGATTCAGCACGCGCAATAGTTTGTGGCATAGCGCGCTATCCAATTTTCGCAAATCAGAACCAAAGACATGGGCAACCAGGTGATGTATATCACCCCGTGCATGGTGCATATTCCAGTGCTGCGGGGGGCGTACCTTGCGTCCTGTCAGGCGAGCGGCCAGCGTATCGGCAATGCGCAAAATTCTGGCCGACAAGGAAATTTCAGTGCCTTTTAATCCTGCTGGGTAGCCGCTGCCATTGATGTTTTCGTGGTGCTGGGCCACGGCGTCGATCCAGTGCTCGCTAAATTCGCCGATCCGCTGCAATAGCAAAGCGCTTTCCGTTGGATGCGTACGCATCTCCTGTTTCATCTCGGCACTTGGCGCGCTTTCTAAATTAAACATCTCGTCGTGCATGGCAAGCTTCGACAGATTCATGGTGAGCGCCGCACCGATCACGCTCTCAATCATGTCGTGCTTAAAACCTTGTGCGCTGGCCAGCTCGGCGGCGATGAGCGAGACATGGATTGCATGGCGCACACTGGGCGAGCCAAATTTATTCAAGCGGGCATAACCCAAGCACGCATCCGCATCCAACACCCAAGCTTCAAGTACCTGGTGCGCCAATGCGATTAACTCACCCGAGGTCACCAGCGAGCCGCGAGCTACGCGCTCGGCGATGTTCGATAAGGCTTGGCTGACATGTTTTAATTCTTCGCTCGGATCGAGCGTGGTGAGGTGATGCGCTTCCTCGGCTTGGCAGAACAGGCGCTGCGGCTGCAAGCGGTCCTGGGCGCGTTGCGAAATCACCCAACCTGCCTTGACGATCAGCGCGCCGCGCGCGCTAAAAATATCGCAGGGCGCAGCTTGCCCAATCAGTTCTGGCGGCAGCATGACCGGTCGGTAAAGCTCATGAAGCCGCGCCGCGCTTTCACTGAAAGCAGATTGCATGGGGTTTTGGGTATGCATCATGGGTTCACCTTGGCTCTTGGGTACACGATATAGAGCAAGGCGCATGCCACTACACATGGGCGCTAACGTAAAAACTTATTCGCTATTCAAGACAAGCGCTTAAGCGCTAGGGCAAATCAGCGTGGCGAAATGGGCGCGAGTGTTACCGATTGAAACCGGCAATTATTACCGGGTGCGGCAAAACGTGGCGGGCAGTTTTTTGGGTTTATTCGGGCGCACGACGGGGGAGAAACAAATTGCGCTGCGGCGTTTAAAACACCAGCTGATATCTCACGCCTGCACCCTGCCCCAAGCGCTGCAAAAATCCCTGGTCGGAAAGCGTCTTCAACGCGTATTGCACTGTTCTGCGCGGTAATTGCGTCGCGCTGACAATATCGTTCACGCGCAAACGCTGCTCCGGGTGCGATTTGAAACTTTGCAATACGCTTGTCGCCGTCCCCGACAGCTTTTGCAGCAGTGTGTAGCGTTCGCGATAGTGCGCCACATCTTGCAAAGCGCCTTCCAGCATTTTCAAAAAAAACCACGCTAACGCATCATATCGATAGCGGCTTGGATCTGACTGAAACACGCCCTCAGATACCTCATGCAGCACCGAATAATATTGCGCGCGGCTTTGCTCGATGCGCCGATCCAGCGCCACATAAGGCATCAGCCTTGCTAAATGCGCATCATCCGATTGCAGCAAGGCCAATAGGAATAGCGCCCGGCCGATACGGCCATTGCCATCTTGAAACGGATGAATCGCCAAGAAGCGAAACACAAATTCTGTTGCTGCGAGCAGCGGCCAAGGTGATTCGTGCCGGCTTGCGTTATACCAGGCCACCAACTCCGCCATCGCCGTCTCGGTGATGATGCCGGGCGGCGCCGGATCCAACACCGTGCGCACCTCGCCCGTGGCGTGGTTTTGCGAGATCACCCGGTTGGGCGCGGTTTTATACGCCCCGGCATAGGGCGACGCCTGCGGATAAAATTTGAGCAAATCATGATGCAAGCCGCGGATCACCATCTCGGTGAGCGGAATGAAATCTTTGGTCTGCGAGTAAATCGTGCTCAACACCTCGCGGCAGCCGACGACTTCTTCCACACTGCGCTCGCGATCTTTCGAGAGCTTATCTAGAATAAAATCCTTGTGCTGTTCAAAGGCCGTGGTGCGACCATCCGCCGATAGCGTGGTATCCACCCACTCCACTTCAATGTCCGTCAGCAATGCATTCTCAATCCGGGTCGAGGCACCCACATTGCTGATCAGGGCGCAACGGTTCAGATATTGCGCCTCTTGCCCCGATAGCGAATCCAGGCCAGACGAAGCGCTCACCACTTGCTCTTGCAAGCGTTTCAGCGCTTTTTCGAGCTTTAAGCTCGGTTCGAAAGACAACATAATCTTATCCAAGCCATTGGCTAATAATACGTTTTTAATTATTGCGCAATATTGCGCAATATACAAGTAAAAAACATTGCGCAATATTGCGCATTCCTAAACATGCAATACCAATACGCCGCATTCAAGCCAACCCGGACCTGGTTGCGCGCTGGCAGAGCGGCGTAGCGGTGAATGCGCCAGATATGGATACGTTCTATACGCTTGGTAGACCCTTAGCTTTTAGCATGAGCCTCAGCGAAGGATTCCAGCTTGAAAATCCTCCGGCATTTATTCCGTGGGGCATTTCTGAGCTGTGGCTTGCGTCACCTTACAAAAGGGCACCACTCGGCGCGCCTTTTACGAAAGGCGGTGCCTAGTAAGGCTACAGTGCTATTGTTAGTGTTCATCGCTTCTTTCCAACAGCTGCTTGCATGTCAGGAGATAGAAATGAAAATCCACCAAGCCATCTCAGCGCTCGTCCTTGCCTTATGCGGCGCATTTTTTAGCCTATCCGCGGTTGCAGAGGTAACCATTCCCTACAACGAATACAGCGACTCTCCCACCATCGGGCGTGGCGAGGGCACGTCTACCGATCCCATAGACCTGGGTTACGGCGCGATGAAAATATTCATCGAGAAGGTTAAAGCGTACACAGACGCAATACCCGGCGGAGAGAAAGTCATCTTTCAGCGCAATCAGAGCACGGGCCGCGCAGTGAGTGCATTGCGGGCCGGTATCCAATTTGCAAACGCGAATGCGCCCAAGCCGGTCTTCTCTGAACCGAGCTGGGGCTTTGCCTACAACTCGGTACCGTTTGGCATGCGGTTCGAGCAAATGATGGGTTTTCTTTTCGATGCGAAAATAGATGGATTCAACGGCAACGGACTCGCCTTGGCGCAATCGATACTGGATAGCCGGGGCGGCACGCAAATCGTGCTCCCGGTGGTGGGCAGCACCATGCAGGGTTCGGGCTATTTCCCCAAACCGATCGGCAAGCCGGAGTGCCACGCGGGGGATGCTGACTGTATGAGCCAAGGTAATGGCATAGGCCTGGCGGGCCTTTGCACATCGGGCTGGAGAATCCGTTATTTAGCCCCGCCGCAGGACATCGTGGATCGTGCCTGTGAGCTGTTGGTGAAACGCGGCACGATCCCTGCAAAAACGCTCACGTTTTACCCGCCGGTGGGGGGGCAATCAGTTCTGCTGCCCATGCAAAGAGGCACCATACAAGGCTTCGAATACGTTAACCCGTATGATGACCTTGCTGATTTCTTCCCGATAAAAGAAGCTACGGCTAGCGCGCCGCTGGGTAATCCTGACGCGGGTGGGCTGGATTGCAGCCCGGTGCAAGCATTCCCCATACCGCCCGGCACTAAACCCAACTGCTCGCAAAATATCGGCCAGATCGGCGCGCGCTATGCGCATCATCCGTCGTGGCATCAACCATTCTTGATATCGTGGATACATATCGACAAGGCCGTGTGGAATACCCTCAACGCGGCCCAACAAGCAGCGATCGCGCGAGCGGCTAAAGAATCGGTGGTTGAATCCTACAATGCCACCGAGTCGGTCGAATGTGCCAAACTGAAAGCCATACTGGACATCAACAAAGGCATCAATCAGCGAAACATCGACGGCACCCCGCGCACGCACAATGGCAAACCCATCAGCGCAACCATGACCATGGCCACCTGGCCAGACGATGCGTTGAAAGTGCTGCTCGAAGCCAGCAACGAGCATCTGGCATCGCTCGCCGGGCCGAATAGCCCGAATGAAAAAACAGACGCGCAGAAAGACTTCGCCACGGTATACAACGCGTTGACGAAATATGGTGCGAGCATCGGCGCAACCAAGTTTAATCCGGGTAAATTTCCGGCGAAGACCGGCTTGATCGCGGGTCAAGAATGCAAGCTGGTTAAGATGTGAAAATAATCGCGGGCAGCCCCGCGATTAGTTCATTCGTTGGGGCAATGATGCGCAAGGCACACTGCAGCGCATCATCACCATGCTCAACTTCTCCGCCACCGCACAAGAAGTCAGCGTGCCCTGCTCAACAAACGGTGAGGGGGTAGACCTGCTCAGCGGCCGGGATCTCACCGTGCAAAACAACCGGCTCACCTTGCAGTTGGGATATTACTGGGGGCACGTGTTCTTGCAGCGAGTGGATCCAAGCAGCAGCTTAGGGCGGGGTGCGGCCAAATCAGTCGGGCAGCGATCACCACCGAATAATCGGGTGGCGCTGCCAGCAATGAGTGGATCAAGCTTTTTTGTCCCCCCCTACAAAGGGGTGGGGGGCCGCCAGCAGCGCTTACGATGGTAGAATCAAACAGTTATCATAGAGTTTGAAATGAAAGCCGCAATGAATCGATCACGTGCCCTAGCGTTGCTCGCACAGAGCAAACCGATCCTCGCCGCTCGTTACGGCGTTACGGATCTGGCTTTGTTTGGCTCAACAGCGCGCGATGCAGCCCGCAGTAACAGCGATCTGGATATCCTGGTCGCATTCGACGGCCCAGCCACATCGCAACGCTACTTCGGTGTTTTGTTTTATCTCGAAGATCTCTTCGGTTGCCCGATCGATCTGGTCAGCGAAAAAGCCATCCGTGCCGAACTGCGCCCCTTCATCGAAAAAGAAGCAGTGCATGTCTAATACCGCCGAGCGCGAATGGCGGTTTTATATAGACGACATGATCGCCTTCACCCAGAAGGTTATCGCTTACACCGACGGTCTTGACCAAGCGGGCTTTGTTTCCATCGGGCTCAATTACGATGCAACAGTCCGTAATTTGGAGCTGATCGGCGAGTCGGCAACCCACATACCAGATACAGTGCGTGCCGCACATCCACAAATCCCATGGCGACTCATGATCGCGACCCGCAATCGCCTGATACATGGCTACCTGGGTATCGACAACGATACGCTTTGGAGCATTATCAAAAGCGACATACCCGCCTTGCTCCCCCTGTTGATCGCACTTCGCGAATTGCCTACCTAAGACACCAGTTAGACGCATGCGAGCGGGCGCTGCGAAAGCTGCGGGGGGAGAGGGTGCGCTTGTAATCCCCATTGATGCTGGCCAATAATCCCTTTCCTGTCTGTGTACAAGAACCGCACACAAAAATATGAAGGCCGCGTTCGCGACTAAAACAAGAGGTTGATCAATGAAAATAGCGATAGATCAGATTGATGCTAACTGCCCTGAAACTGAAATATACAACCGCTTGTTAGCGCTGGATAACAAACACATTCTGGAGTTAGGCTGCGGCAGCGCAGAAATCACCCGCAACATTGCGACCTCCGGTGCCGGTCGTAAAATTACCGCACTAGAAGTTGACGAAATCGCCCATGAAAAAAACTTGCAGATAAGGGATTTACCCAATGTGACATTTGCGATCGCTGGCGCGCAGGAAATCCCGCTGGCAGATGCATCGGTCGATGTGGTGTTTATGTTTAAGTCCCTGCACCACGTACCACTCGACCTAATGGATCTATCGATGCGGGAAATCAGCAGGGTGTTGAAGCCGGGTGGTCTGGCTTATATATCCGAGCCGGTCTTTGCTGGTGATTTTAATGAAATACTGCGTTTATTCCACGACGAGCAAAAAGTGCGCGAAGCCGCGTTTAACGCTGTCAAAAAAGCGGTCGATGCAGGCTTGTTTGGCTTGGTCGAAGAAACGTTTTTTAATTCGCCGATGAAATTTGAAAGCTTTGCTGAATTTGAAAATAAAGTACTCAAAGTCACGCATACCAATCACACGCTCGATGAGAAGATTTATGATCTGGTTAAACAACGTTTTGAACATCACCTCAGTGATGATGGCGCCCATTTTTTAATGCCGATTCGCGTGGATTTATTGCAGCGCCCCTTGTAATAGGCCCAACAACGCCGGCGAGAACACTGGCGCGCGCGACAAAAAACCATTCAAGCGCACCCACAAGCGGCCATCTAAACCGAAAACGCCCTGAGGACCAACGGAGTTGATCCGAGGAAGTACTCTTGGGGTGCGCCCTGAGGATCAAGACGAATGTCGGCAGGCGTACTAGGCAGTTGCGTTGACTTGCGCCTCGACACGCCAAAGCCTGTCGACTATCTCGGCAAAGGAGGGTGGGGCCACAAAAAACATCCCAGCCTCGACCATTTTATTGAGATCGGTTTGTAGCGCGGCCAGTTCAGCCTTGCCGGGTATTAAGCGGAGCGCCCCGCTCAGGCAGTCATCGTAATTCGCGTGGCCGGAATGAAAGAACGCTTTCTTGTGCCGCACCACGTCTGCCAGCAGATCGCGGTTTCCCAATGCATTCTCACCAATTGCATGCTGGGCAAGCATGGCGAGATCGTACCAGTGCCGTGAGAGCCGCTCTGCGGTGGTTCTAAATTCCGGGCGATGGCACTCGACATGAATCAATGTCGCCTTTTCCCAAAAGGTGCGTTCTGGCGCGAGCACTTCAACCCTTGCGCTGGGGAAGAGCAGATCGCCAATGGCGTCGGCAAGATAAGGGCGAACAAGGTGCCCGCCACTAGGCTCCGTTATATTGCGGCCGCCAAATTCGACCAGCACACTTTCTACTATGTACCCGCCGCTTTCCTCTAGCGCAGATGGATAGTAGACGCGCACCGTCTCGCCATCTTCACCGATGGTGATGTCGAATGTCTGACCTTCCATCTCGGCAGCGAGTTGTTCCTGTAGAAAAGGCACAACCGTGCCAGACACATGTTTGTGAACGCGAGCCTTCAGGTGCTCGCTCAGCTTCTTCAATTGGCTGTGAGAAAGATTGGCGTCGAAAGGATCGACAGTGGGATCGAGGCTGCGGTAATCCAGCGTGATATCCACATCCTCTGAAAAGCGGTTGATGGCTTGGAAGACTTTGGAAAGAGACGTACCACCCTTAAACGCCATGGGCAGGCGATTGGGCATTTGGAAAAGCTGCTCCAACACCCAGCACACCCAGACGTCTTTTTCGATAACAGTAGGGGTTTGACCCAACTCTGGTGCGAATGAGCGAAGGATATTGGCTTGTTCCTCACGCGGTAGCTGTAAGTAAGTTTCAGCCATTGCGAGTGTTACGTTCGTATTTGTATAGCGCGTCCGTCATCCAAGCCGGCATCGATGCGGTAGCTGATCTCAGAGCCAAAAATTCTTCGGGCGAGAGTTTTTTCCGGATTTTTGCGATAACGTTTTCTGTTACTTCTTCCTTGCCGAGATACCACAGCGCAGCAAGGGCCAGCCCCGCCGGCCGGCCGGCCAAGGCAAGCTTGCGGGGGCTGGCATGCTTGAGCGTGACCGTAAGCTTGCCCACCTGGATGCGCTTGCTTGGGCCGCTAGTGTAAAACACCGGCTGCGTTGGGGTTTGGGTAGTCAAAGCCAAGCGCCGCGCAGCTTCTGCACCATGCACCTGAATCGTCGCCCCCGTTGTTTTGGCTATGGCCTCTGCAATCTTGCTTGGCTCCGGCGTGGCTTTGCCGACATAGCGGCTTTGCGTTGGGCGAACGAAAACGCCGCGCGACACGCGCGTGATAAAACCCTCCTTCACCAAGCGGGAGAGGGTTTGATCCACGGTTGCACGCGTACCAAGTGCTAGGAAAGCGGCAGGGGTGAAAGGCTCACCCAAAGGGGTTTCATTAATCCGGGTTCGAATGAGTTCAGCGGTTTTCATAATTAATTTTGTTCCATTTGTCAGAAATACTAGTATAACTTCTGACAATTTGCAAGGCTGGCGTTACCTCTCTAGCTGCGCGGGTGAAGCGCTAGGGAGGAGAGGGCGCCTTATAGTCGAGCAGAGGCGGAGCGATTCAAGTGCCCTCTTCCCAAGCTCGAATACGGTCTGGTTGGCGGTTTCACCACCAGACGTGCGGCACAAGCATCGCTTTATCTCGTTCAAATCGCACAGAGTAGGCATAATCCGTGTCATACCAAAAATAATTACGAGTTTATCGATGAACCAACAAGCACTCTCCTCCTTCATCTGGTCAGTCGCCGACCTTCTGCGTGGTGATTACAAGCAATCCGAATACGGCAAGGTGATCTTGCCGTTTACCGTATTGCGTCGCCTCGATTGCGTGTTGGAAGCGACCAAACCCGCTGTGCTCACCGAATATGCCAAACAACAAAAGGCCGGGCTGAACCCCGAGCCGTTCCTGTTGCGCAAGGCGAAGCAGGGTTTCTACAATACCTCGCCGCTGGATATGAAGAAGCTGATGGGCGATCAGGATCATATCCGCGAGAATCTTTTCAGCTACGTTCAGGCGTTCTCTCCCGCGGTGCGCGACATCTTCGAGCATTTCGAATTTCACATCCAGGTTGAGCGGCTGGCCAAGGCCGGCTTGCTGTATCAAGTCACCGAGAAATTCACCCTGATCGACCTGCACCCCGAAGCGGTCAGCAACAACCAGATGGGTCTGGTGTTCGAAGAGCTGATCCGCAAGTTCGCGGAAATCTCCAACGAGACCGCCGGTGAACACTTCACCCCGCGCGAAGTCATCCGCCTGATGGTCAACCTGCTGTTCATCGAAGATGACGAGGTGCTCTGCAAGCCGGGCGTGGTGCGCACCATTTACGATCCCACGGCGGGCACCGGCGGCATGCTGTCTATCGCCGGGGAATACCTCGAAGAACACAACCCCGAAGCGCGGCTCACCATGTTCGGGCAGGAACTCAACCCCGAGTCCTACGCCATCTGCAAAGCCGACATGCTCATCAAGGGGCAAGATGTCGCCAACATCACCTTCGGTAACACGCTTTCCGACGACGGCCACCCGCACAAGAAATTTGACTACATGCTCTCCAATCCGCCGTTCGGCGTGGAATGGAAAAAGGTCGAGAAAGAAGTGCGCAAGGAATTCGAGACACAAGGCTTCAATGGCCGCTTCGGCCCCGGCCTGCCGCGCGTCTCCGACGGCTCCATGCTGTTCCTGCTGCACCTCGTCTCCAAGATGCGCCCGCTCAAGCAAGGCGGCAGCCGCTTCGGCATCGTGCTCAATGGCTCGCCGCTGTTCACCGGCGGCGCGGGCAGCGGCGAGAGCGAAATCCGCCGCTACGTGCTGGAAAACGACTTGGTCGAAGCCATCATCGGGCTGCCCACCGACATGTTCTATAACACCGGCATCAGCACCTACGTCTGGATACTCTCCAACCGCAAGCCGAAA
>JBBTCZ010000062.1:0-23791 GCA_038042985.1 Pseudomonadota bacterium | reverse complement strand
ATGGTGGACCGAATGAGGATCGAACTCACGACCTCCGCATTGCGAACGCGGCGCTCTCCCAGCTGAGCTATCGGCCCACGAACGCTGGTATTTTACTCAGGAAAGCGGCTGGGCGTAAATCGCCGCCGGTTACAAAACCACTTCGGACAAGCGGTAGGCGCTGACTCTGGGTTGTTGGTGATGCGCGTCGTGGTAGCAGGTGCCGAGCAGGGCGTCCTTGCCAAATAGCAGGCGGAACAATGTTTGTTCCCAGGGCGCGAGTCTGATCGGGTAAACGCCATATTTCTCGCCGCGCCGATGCAGGCAATAGAAGAATGAAAAATACGCCAGCCCATACGCTACCCGCACCGGCAGCCAGTACCACAAAAAGTTTGCGCCGCTAATCCACACCAAACCACTAAACAACGCTAAGCGCAGTAATGTGCCAATGAACAATTCCGCATCGACAGGATTGCGCAAAACCCAGCGCACATAGGCTTGCTCGGGCGCGGTCAGGGCGTTGAGAAAGCCGCTGAGCTTGCCGCCACGCAGTTGAAAATATTCCGGGTCATCCTGTGTTGCCATGTGGCGATGATGGCCGTAGTGGATGTGGTGATATTCTTTGTAGCCAAGCGAAATGGGCGTGAGCACGAGCGGCAGCAGGCGCGTGAGCGGATCGACTTCGCGCGCAGTGCGCAGATGAAACAACTCATGTTGCGCGAACATCCAGCGCACGACCAGCACCGGCGCGGTTAGCCAAAGGGTCCAGAGCGGGATCGCGCCCACCAGCCCGAGTGCGAATTGCCCATAGAGCAAGGCATAACAAACCAGGGTAATCAGGGTGTAACGACGCGCGTCCTGATCATGGTTAAACCAGGCGGCGTAATCGCGTGTGGGCGAGCTATTTTCGAGCATAACTCCAGCGTAGCAAGCCGACGCCGATCAAGATCATCGGCACGCTCAGCCATTGCCCCATGGTCAGCCCCAGCGCCAATGGCGGCATGAACGCATCCGGCTCGCGCACGAACTCAACGATGAATCGGAACAGGCCATAAGCAATGAGAAACAGCCCCGACACCGCGCCCGCCGGGCGCGGCTTGCTGGAATAGACCCACAGCAGCAGAAACATCACCACGCCTTCAAGTGCGAATTGATACAACTGCGATGGGTGACGCGGCAGCATGTCGTGCTGCGGAAAAGCCACGGCCCACGGCACGTCGGTGACGCGGCCCCACAGCTCGCCGTTGATGAAGTTGCCAAGCCGGCCCGCACCCAGCCCGATGGGCGTTAACGGCGCAAGAAAATCCATGACCGCTAGCCATCGTATGCCGTGTTTCTTCACATACAGCCACATCGCCGCCATGACGCCGACAAAACCGCCATGGAACGCCATGCCGCCTTCCCACACATATAATATTTCCAGCGGGTGCAGCAAGTAATAATCGGGCTTGTAGAACAACACATAGCCTAAACGCCCGCCCAGCACCACGCCGAGCACGCCGTAGAACAGCAAATCATCCAGCTGTTGGTTGCTGATAGGCGCGTTCGCGCCATGTTTAATGCGATAGCGGCCCAGCAGCAGCACGGCGAGAAAGCCGGTCAGATACATCAAGCCGTACCAGCGGATGGCGAGTGGGCCGAGATGCAGAGCTATAGGGTCAAATTCGGGATGAACAAACATAAGAACAGTCTAGAATCAGGTAAAATTAATTAGAATTCTTGCGATTATACCCCGGCCGCGCATGCGGCTTTTTTATCTGAAGGTAATGCCATGCCCCGTTATCGTTCCCACACCACCACTCACGGCCGCAACATGGCCGGCGCGCGCGCCTTGTGGCGCGCCACCGGCATGACCAATGCCGATTTCGACAAACCGATTATCGCCATCGCGAATTCGTTCACGCAATTCGTGCCGGGCCATGTGCACTTAAAAGATATGGGGCAACTGGTCGCGCGCGAAATCGAACAGGCCGGCGGTGTGGCGAAAGAGTTCAATACTATCGCCGTGGACGACGGCATTGCCATGGGCCACGGCGGCATGTTGTATTCGCTGCCCTCACGCGAGTTGATCGCGGACAGCGTGGAGTACATGGTGAACGCGCATTGCGCCGATGCGCTGGTGTGTATTTCCAATTGCGACAAAATCACGCCGGGCATGCTGATGGCGGCGATGCGCCTCAATATCCCCACCGTGTTTGTCTCCGGTGGGCCGATGGAAGCGGGCAAGGCCGTGATCCAAGGCAAAGTCGTGCATTTGGATTTGGTGGATGCGATGGTTTCCGCCGCCGACCCGAAAGTATCCGACGCCGACGTGAAGGAAATGGAAGTTAGCGCGTGCCCGACCTGCGGCTCATGCTCCGGCATGTTTACCGCCAATTCCATGAACTGTCTGACCGAAGCGTTGGGCTTAGCGCTACCGGGCAATGGCTCGACCTTGGCTACGCACGCGGATCGCAAACGCTTATTTTTGGAGGCGGGGCGCTTGATCGTGGCGCTGGCGCGATCACATTACGAACGCGACGACTACTCGGTGTTGCCGCGCAACATCGCGACCTTCGAAGCATTCGAGAATGCCATTTCTTTGGACATTGCCATGGGCGGCTCCACCAACACCGTGTTGCATTTGCTCGCGGCGGCGCACGAGGGCGGCGTGGATTTCACCATGAAAGACATCGACCGCATGTCGCGCAAAGTGCCGAACCTGTCCAAGGTCGCACCTGCTTCGCAGGACTACCACATGGAAGACGTGCATCGTGCCGGGGGCGTGATGGCGATCTTGGGCGAGCTGGATCGCGCCGGCATCTTGCATCGCGATGTGCCCACCATCCACAGCCCGAGCATGGCCGATGCGCTGGAACATTGGGACATCCTGCGGACCAAAGATCCCAAGGTGCTGGAATTTTTCCGCGCCGCACCTGGCAATGTGCCGACGCAAGTCGCGTTCTCGCAGAGCAAGCGCTACGACACGCTCGACACCGACCGCGCCCATGGCTGCCTGCGCGACAAGGCCCACGCCTATTCGCAAGACGGCGGCTTGGCCGTGCTCTATGGCAACTTGGCCAAAGACGGCTGCATCGTCAAGACCGCAGGCGTCGATGCGAGCAATCTCAAATTCACCGGGCCGGCGCGTATTTTCGAGAGCCAGGACGACGCGGTGGAAGCGATTCTCGGTGACAAGGTGCTAGCCGGCGACGTGGTCATCATTCGCTACGAAGGGCCCAAGGGCGGCCCCGGCATGCAAGAGATGTTGTACCCCACCAGCTATTTGAAATCGAAGGGGCTGGGCAAAGCCTGTGCGCTGATTACCGACGGCCGCTTCTCCGGCGGTACTTCGGGCTTGAGCATCGGCCATGTTTCGCCGGAAGCGGCGGAAGGCGGCACCATCGGCCTGGTGACTGAGGGCGACACTATCGAGATCGATATCCCAAATCGCGGCATTCACCTCAAAGTATCTGATGAAGATCTGACCAAACGCCGCGCCGCGATGATGGCGAAGGGCAAGCACGCCTGGAAACCCGAAGCACGAAACCGCATCGTGTCAGCAGCGCTACGCGCCTATGCTGCGCTCACGACTTCGGCGGCGACCGGCGCCGTGCGCGATGTGTCACAGGTTGAAAAGTAAGCAAATTACCCCCAGTACCCGAGCCCAGACCCCCTACAGAATATCGTTCAGGAGCCGCTATTTCTTACCTAGATAGATCTGAATTTCTAGGTACCTGAAATGAAAACAATAATAGGGCGGGCGGTTGTTGCTACGATTTTCGCGCTTGCCTCGCTGGTGCCGGGTATGGCCGCCGCCGAACTGCCGGTGCTGGTGCTCAACGACACCAATGATGCGCCGTATACCGCGCCGGACAGCAGCGGTTTTCTCGATGCCGTTGCCGGCGAAGCCTTTCGCCGCGCTGGCGTCACGCTGCGGCTGGTGAAACTGCCGGCCGAGCGCGCGCTGGTCAACGCCAACCTCGGCATCGGGGATGGCGATCTCACCCGCATCGCCGGACTCGAAACACAATATCCCAATTTGGTGCGCGTACCGGAGAAGCTGGTCGATTACACATTCGCCGCGTTCAGCAAGGGCGCAACGATTCCCGCGCGCTGGGAAACCATCCGCACGCGCCCGGTCGGCCACATCAAGGGCTGGAAAATCTATGAGCAACAGTTGGCAGGCGCGGCGCACATTCTTGAGACCGAAGACGCCGGGCAATTGTTTCGCATGCTCGAGCGCGACCGGGTTGACGTCGCGCTCTACGAACGCTGGCTAGGCGCGGCGCTGGTCCGGCAGCAGGGTATCCAGGGGGTGCGGGCGATCGAGCCCCCACTCGCAAAACGCGAAATGTTCATTTATCTGCACAAGCGCCATGCCGCATTGGTTCCAAAACTTGCAGCGGCACTGAAAGCGATCAAGGCCGAGGGACTATACCAACGCCTATATAAAGAAAAAGTGCTCTCATTCATGGACTCCCCCACCAAATGAAGCGCATATCGTTTTTGTCCCAACCCCTGAAATCGCCCCTGGCACGGCGGCTCATCATCGCCATTGTTTTGTTCAGCGCCTCGATCACGTTGGTGATGACCGCCATCCAACTCTACCAGCAATACCAGCGCGATCTGGCCGACATCGAAGTCCAGTTTCGCCAGATCGGCCAGGTACATTTGCGGTCGCTTACGCAATCGGTCTGGGCAACCAACGACAAGGAAACCCAGCTTCAACTAGAGGGCTTACTCAAGCTACCCAACATTGTTTACGCCGCTGTGGAAGAACAGGGAAGCGCGCTTGCGCGCGCCCACACGGGCCACCGCAACTCGAGCCAAACCATCGTGCGCCGGTATGCCATGCACTACGACTATCTGGGCAAACCGCGGCAAATCGGTACGCTCACGGTTGTCGCGACGCTGGATGAAACCTACCGTCAGCTACTGCACCAAGGCGTCAGCGTGCTATTGAGCAATGCGCTTAGCACTTTTCTGGTGGCGATTTTCGTATTCGGCTTGTTTCATCACCTCATCACCCGCCACCTCGTTGCGGTCGCGGGATATTTGCGCGATTTAGAGCCAGGCGTACCTGCGGCGCCGCTCAAGCTAGCGCGCGACTCGTCCACCGCACTGGATGAGTTAGGCGTGCTCGTCACTGCCACCAACCAGATGCAAGCTAAGGGCCATGCCGCGCTGGCTGCGCTCTCCGACAGCGAGGCGCGCGTGCGACTGCTGCTCGAGTCCACCGCCGAGGCCATTTACGGTGCGGACAAGTGCGGTATCTGTACCTTTGCCAACCCCGCCTGCGTGCGCATACTGGGCTATACGAGTGAAGAGAATTTGGTGGGGAAGAATATCCACGACCTGATTCATCATACCCACCTGGATGGGCGTCCCTATCCCATCGAAGACTGCGCCGTGCGTATCGCCACTCTCACCGGTCAAGCCTGTCACCGCAAGGACGAAGTGCATTGGCGTGCAGACGGCACGAGCTTTCCTGTCGAATACCGGTCTCATCCGATGTACAAGGACGGCGAGCTGGTGGGTTCCGTGGTCACATTCGTCGATATCAGCGAGCACAAGTTGGCCGAGGCTGAGCTGCATCGTTTGGCCTATTACGACAACCTGACCGGTCTGCCTAACCGACCGCTTTTCAACGACCGCTTGCATCAGGCGGTGGCCGACGCCAAACGGCGCGGTGGTTATGTTGCGGTGATGCTGCTGGACATCGATCGATTCAAGGTAATCAACGACACCATGGGCCACGAGGCCGGGGATCGGCTGCTGCAAGAAATCGCGCTACGCTTGAAACGCGGCGTACGCGAGGGGGATACTGTCTCGCGCTTAGGTGGGGACGAGTTCGCGTTGGTGATGGCCGGGGTGCCGGATATGCACGGTGTTTCGCACCTTGCCCAAAACGTACTCTCGCGTTTTGCCGCGCCCATCACGATCGAGGGGCGCGAGGTATTCACCGGCGCCAGTATCGGCGTCGCGCTGTATCCGACGGATACCCAGGATACCGACTCATTGTTGAAATTTGCCGACTCAGCCATGTACCACGCCAAGGAGAGTGGACGAAACAACTACCAGTTCTATTCTCACGACATGACAACCAACATCCAGGCACGCTTGCGCCTGGAAACCGGCCTGCGCCACGCGCTGGAGCGGGGCGAATTTTTTCTGCACTACCAGCCCCAGGTAGACGCCGCGCGCGGTCGGATCACCGGCGTGGAAGCGCTGTTGCGCTGGCGCGACGGCACGGGGGCGATCATTTCACCGGCGCAGTTTATTCCCTTGGCGGAGGAAACCGGGCTGATCGTTCCCATCGGAGACTGGGTGCTAGAGACGGCTTGCCGCCAACTGAAACGGTGGCATGAAGCTGGCCACGCTGAGTTGACGATGTCAGTCAACGTCGCCTCGCGTCAGTTCCGCGAGCCCTTTTTTGCGCAAGGGGTGGCGCGCATCTTCGCGGACACCCGTGTCTTGCCCACTGCGATCGAACTTGAAATCACCGAAAGCCTTCTACTTGAAAACAACGAAGAGACTCGACGTACACTGGACTTAATTAAAGTGCTAGGTGCTACGCTTGCGATCGACGATTTTGGCACGGGTTACTCTTCCTTAAGCTATCTCAAACGTTTCCCGCTCGACCGCGTAAAAATCGACCAATCCTTCGTGCGCGATCTTGGCACCGACCCTGACGGCTTAGCTATCGTCAGGGCCATCGTCGCACTCTCCCGCTCGCTGAAGCTTGAAGTGATCGCCGAAGGGGTCGAAACTCAGGAACAACTTGCCCTGCTTCGTTCCGAAGGTTGCGATGAATATCAAGGCTATCTATTCGCGCGCCCCATGGATGCCGATAGCGTGTCACGGCTGCTGGAAAACAGTATTGCGCTCGTCAAAAGACTCTCGGCCGCATAGGCGATAGCCTCACCTCAGCGTTATACTGCTTTTAATGTTGCGCGTTACTTTACTTACCCTGTCCCTGTTGATTGCATGCGGTCCGACCGCAGCCGCGCAGACGATCGTCACGCAAAATCCTGAAACGGGGCTTAAAACCTGGAAAAAATCCGACCGTGGATTTAGTCTGGAATTGGTTCAGCTCTTACCGGAATTCGTGCAAGCCACTTATTCCTCACGCGACCTGCCGCCCGCAATTTACGACAGCATGCGCGGCTATTGCATCTTCGGCACCGTTGCGCGCAATGAAAGCGATGCGCCGCTCGCCTACCGCGTCGCCGACTGGCGCTTTGTCACCACCGATGGCAAACAGCATCGCCTGCGCACCAAATCGCAATGGGTAAAAGTGTGGAGCAAACTCGGCGCTGATTTCAGTTTTTCGATTTTGCCGGACGATCTGACTTTCGAGGTCGGCGATTGGGCGCAAGGCTTTACCACCCTCAAGATCGCACCAGGCACGCGCTTCGACCTGATTTACACCTGGAGGCAGCATGGCAAGACTTACACCGACAAGCTGGAGAATCTGGCTTGCCCGAGTGGTTCGGGCATCCGTTAGCCTGATCCTGTTGTTGCCCGCGTTGGCTGCGGCACAAACCGATCTCCCCGATCTCACGCATAAGCTCACCGCGCTCTCGCCGCGCCCGCCCGCGCCTGATTTCGCGCTCAAGGATTTGGACGGCAAAACGCAGCGCATCGCCGATTACAAAGGCAAAGTTGTGCTAGTGAATTTTTGGGCTACCTGGTGTCCGCCCTGCCGGCGCGAAATGCCCTCGATGGAACGCCTGTATCAAAAGCTCAAGGGCGAGCCTTTCATGGTGTTAGCACCTGACCAGTACGAAAGCTTTGATTTGGTCTTCACCTTCACCGGGCAACTCGACCCTTCACCAACGTTTCCGATCCTGCTCGATGAAAAAAGTACGGCGCCCAATGCATGGAAGGTAAAAGGCTTGCCCACCAGCTTCATCGTTGATAAAGCGGGGCGCATTGCGTATCGCGCCGTAGGTGGACGCGAGTTCGATCATCCGGAAATTGAAAAGTTAATTCGGGCGTTAATAGCGGAGTAGCCAAAAGGCTTTTCCTGGCGCCATACCCGAGTGAATCGCTATGGTATGGCGTCATTCCTGTTAAAATCGGCGTTTGTTTACGGATGCCGTCATGCCTAACCGCCTCTCCCAAGAAACCAGCCCCTATCTTCTACAACACGCCGATAACCCGGTAGATTGGTTACCCTGGGGTGAGGAGGCACTCACTTTAGCGCGTCAGCAAGACAAACCTATTCTGCTTTCCATCGGTTATTCGGCCTGCCATTGGTGCCATGTCATGGCGCATGAGTCGTTCGAAGATGCGGAAGTGGCGGGGCTGATGAACGCGAATTTCGTGAACATCAAAATCGATCGCGAAGAGCGGCCTGATCTGGATCATATCTACCAGCACGCGCATCAACTCATCGCGCGTCGGGGCGGCGGTTGGCCGCTGACCATGTTTCTCACGCCGGAACAGGCGCCGTTTTTTAGCGGCACTTATTTCCCTAAACAGGCACGCTACCAGATGCCGGGCTTGCTCGATCTGCTGCCAAAAATCGCCGAGTACTACCACGGGCATAAAGATGAGATTACTGCTCAAAATGCCAAGCTGGTTGCAGCGCTTGAATCATCCTCAAGCACGCCTGATTCAGAAGCTAAGTTAGCGCCTGCTCCGTTAGATGACGCTGCACGCGACTTGGCTGGAAATTTCGACCGGGTGTGGGGTGGATTCGGGCGCGAGCCAAAATTCCCGCGCCCCACCGAACTGGAATTTTGCATGCGCTACGCGGCCGCGAATGACCGGGATGATGTGGGCGAGATGGCCGTTTTCACCCTGCATAAAATGGAGCAGGGCGGCATTTACGACCAGCTTGCCGGGGGCTTTTGCCGTTATTCGGTGGACGCGCATTGGGCCATTCCGCATTTCGAAAAAATGCTCTATGACAACGGCCCGCTGCTGGGGCTATACGCCGACGCTTATGTGTTGACCGGGCATGGGCGCTTTCGCCAAGTGGCGCAGGAAACCGTGGGCTGGCTCACGCGCGAAATGCGCGATGTGGCGGGTGGCTTCTACTCGGCGCTGGATGCCGACACGGAGCACGAAGAAGGCAAGTTCTACGTGTGGACGCCAGAAGAAGTGCGCGCCCTGCTCACACCAGATGAATTCGCGCTGGTCTCCCCCCACTACGGCTTGGACTTGCCGCCCAACTTCGAGGGTAAGCACTGGCATTTCATTATCGCCAAGCCGCTGGACGAGGTTGCAAAGGGCCTGAATTTGTCTATCGAATCGGCTCAGCAAGTGCTCGCTTCTGCCAGACAGAAGCTCTCTGCGGCGCGCGCCAAACGCGTGTGCCCTGGGCGCGACGACAAGGTGCTGAGCAGCTGGAACGCGCTCATGATTAAGGGCCTCGCCCACGCCGCGCGTGTGTTCGGCCAGCCGTCGTGGGCGTTGCTGGCCCAGCAGGCGGTAGATTTTATCCGGCGCGAGATGTGGCGCGAGGGGCGCTTGCTGGCCACTTATAAAGATGGCCAAGCCCGGCTAAACGCCTACCTCGACGACTATGCGTTTTTGCTCGATGCCTTGCTGGAATTGATGCAGACCGAATTCCGCCCGGAAGATGTGCGCTTTGCCCAAGACTTGGCCGAGCGTTTGCTGGCGCAATTCGAGGACGCAGCACATGGCGGATTCTTCTTCACCAGCCACGACCACGAAACGCTGCTGCACCGCCCCAAGCCCGGCCCGGACCAGGCCACGCCTTCTGGCAACGGGGTCGCTGCCTTTGCTTTGCAACGCCTCGGCCACCTCCTGGGCGAGGTGCGCTACCTCGATGCGGCGGAGCGGGTGCTCACATCGTTCTACCCTAGCATCGCCGCGCAGCCTTCCGGTTACACCACCTTACTCATGGCATTAAAGGAAAACCTGGCGCCGCCCGATATCGTAGTGGTGCGTGGACCGGTGGCGGGAATGGGTGCTTGGCGCGAGGCAATCTCCGCCAATTACTTGCCGAACTCTCTGGCCCTTTTTGTGCCGAATGGCATGCAAGACTTGCCAGCCGCCTTGGCCAAGCCCGAAACGCCCACGGTCAACGCCTGGGTGTGCAAGGGCGTTAATTGCTTACCAGCCGTTGCCACACCCGAAGCGTTAATTGCCCTTTGCAATGGTGCGGCGGACGTTTAAGATAGCGCCGCCCAAGATTTTTTAACTGATGTTCTTAAGGAGATAACATGAAATTCGCAGCATTCGGTATCGCCGCCGCCGGCCTCTTGCTCGGCACTCCAGTCCTAGCATCTGCGGACGGTCAAGCCCTCGCAACCAAACACGCTTGCATGGCTTGCCACCAAATAGACAAAAAAGTAGTTGGCCCAGCCTTTAAAGAGGTGGCCGCCAAATACAAGGGCGACAAAACCGCCGAAGCCAAGCTGATCGACAAAGCGAAAAAGGGCGGTACCGGCGTGTGGGGCACCATCCCAATGCCGCCTAACGCGCAAGTGCCAGACGCAGACCTTAAAGCCATCGTGCAATGGGTGCTGGCGATTAAGTAAGCATTCCGCTCTAACAAAAAAGCCGGCGCAAGCCGGTTTTTTTGTTTTTGGGATATACTTTTTCAGATTCTAAAAAAACCTCCGGAGGCCCCGTGAAATCCCGTCTGCTTACTCATCTCGCCCTTGTCACGATCAGTCTCACCCTCGCCGCGTGCGGTAAACAAAGCACCGAAAACGCGAATGAAATCGTCGTGAAAATCGGCTCGGTCGCCCCGGTTACCGGCCCGCAAACCCATATCGGCAAAGACAACGAGAACGGCGCGCAAATGGCAGTGGACGAGGCCAACGCGCAAGGCATCATGCTCGACGGCAAAAAGGCCAAGTTTGTTTTGCTCAGCGAGGACGATGCAGCCGACCCCAAAACCGCGACCAACGTGGCGCAAAAGTTGGTGGACCAGAAAGTGAAAGGTGTGATCGGCCATCTCAATTCCGGCACCACGATTCCGGCCTCCAAGATTTACCATGACGCGGGCGTGCCGCAGATTTCGCCTTCCGCCACCGCCATCCCCTATACCGCGCAAGGCTTCAAAAGCGCGTTCCGCCTGATGACCAATGACGAGCAGCAAGGACGCGTGCTCGGCCAATTCGCCGCGAGCAAACTGGGCGCCAAGAAAATCGCCCTCATTGATGACCGCACCGCCTACGGCCAGGGTTTAGCGGATCAATTTGAGAAAGCAGCCAAGGCCGGTGGTGCCGAGATTGTCGGGCGCGAATACACCACCGACAAATCCACCGATTTCACCGCCATCCTCACCTCAATCAAGGGCAAAAATCCGGACTTGATCTTTTTCGGCGGCATGGACCCGCAAGGCGGCCCGATGGCGAAGCAGATGAAACAGTTGGGCCTCAACGCGAAACTGCTCGGCGGCGATGGCTTGCAAACCGTGCAATTCATCACGCTCGCCGCCGACGCAGCCGACGGCGTAATCGCCTCCTCGCCCGGCGTGCCGATTGAATCCATGCCCGGCGGTAAAGCGTTCAGCGATAAATTCACCGCCAAATACGGCAAGATCCAGCTCTACGCGCCCTATGCCTACGATGCAACAAACGCGATGTTGAAGGCCATGCAAGCGGCGAATTCGGCCGACCCTGCCAAATACTTGCCTGAGCTGACCAAAATCAATTTCACCGGCGTCACCGGTCAAGTCGCGTTCGATGCCAAAGGCGACATCAAAGGTGGTGCAGTAACGCTGTATCAAGTCAAAGGCGGCAAGTGGGAAGTGCTGGAAACTGTTTCCAGCGCGACGCCCAGCAAATAATACCTACCAACATGGCGGAGTGAACCCCCGCCATTTTTTCGTGGATATCTTCCTACAACAACTCATCAATGGCCTGGTCCTCGGCAGCGTGTATGCCTTGGTCGCGCTCGGCTATACCATGGTGTACGGCATTTTAGAGTTGATCAATTTCGCCCATGGCGAAGTGACCATGATCGGCGCGATGATCGCGCTCGCCGTGATCGGTGCGCTGATGGGCAGCCAGGTTGATCTGCCTGGCGTGGTGATCGTATTGCTCGGCGTGCTGGCGGCGATACCCATATGCATGGCCTTGGCTTACGTAATCGAGCGTGTGGCTTACCGGCCACTGCGCAACGCGCCACGACTCGCGCCGCTCATCACCGCGATCGGCGTATCGATTCTGCTGCAAAACATCGCGATGATTATTTGGGGGCGGCAATATATATCCTTCCCTCCGATCTTGCCCGCCAGCACGTTTCATTTCGGCGGCGCTACGATCAGCGGTCTGCAAATTTTCATTCTGCTGCTGTCAGTGTTGCTCATGGCGGCGCTGGTGCTGCTGGTGCAGAAAACCAAACTCGGTCGCGCCATGCGCGCCACCGCGCAAGCGCCGCACATCGCCGGGCTGATGGGCGTGAACATCAACAACGTCATCTCCTTCACCTTCGTCATCGGCGCAGCCCTCGCCGCCGTGGCGGGGGTGATGGTGAGCGCGTATTACGGCATCGCGCATTACTACATGGGTTTCTTGCTCGGGCTCAAGGCCTTTACCGCCGCCGTGCTGGGCGGCATCGGCAACATCGCCGGGGCGATGCTCGGCGGCCTGTTGTTGGGCGTGATCGAGAGCATGGGCGCGGGCTATATCGGCGATCTCACCGGCGGCTTCATGGGCAGCCATTACCAAGACGTGTTCGCGTTCTTTGTGTTGATTCTGGTGCTGGTGTTCAGGCCGTCTGGCTTGTTGGGCGAGCGGGTGGGTGAGCGTGCTTAAGATCATCACCGGTTGGGCATGATGGAAACCCCTTAGACATTAACGTTTTCACTCATCACGCTTTACATCAATCACGCGTGGCGTTACTATTCAGACATGTCCATCAAGTCCTTCAAGTGCGCCGATACCGAGAGGCTATTTAAACGGCAGCGCGTAAGGCGATTTACGAACATCGAATCTGTCGCACGACGAAAACTTGAGCAACTAGATTGGGCAGGCGTTCTCGACGATTTGCGTGTGCCACCCGGTAATCGGTTGGAGGCGTTGAAACGTGATCGCGCCGGGCAACACAGCATCCGCATTAACGATCAGTTTCGCGTGTGCTTTGTGTGGACCAGTGAGGGACCAAAAGATGTCGAGATTGTTGATTACCATTAATGGAGCCTTATCATGAGCAAGGCAAACAAGTTGCCGCCAGTTACCCCCGGTGAAATGCTGCTCGAAGAGTTTCTGAAGCCGATGGGGATATCCCAGTATCGGCTGGCTAAGGAGATTGGTGTTCCCGCGCAGCGTATTGGTGAGATTGTCGCGGGTCGCCGTGCAATCACGGCTGACACCGATTTGAGGTTGTGCCGATTTTTCGGGCTATCAGAGGGTTGGTGGCTGCGCGGGCAAGTGCGTTACGATACCGAGCGCGCCAAGGATCTGCTCGCGGCTACCCTGAACAAAATCAAACCTTGGTCGGAAGTGGTTGCCGAAGATACCCACATCTAACGACGCACCACGGCTTTTCCAATGGCGCACCTAGCCGACCTCGGCGGCAGAGCATCAGCATGATAACCGCACGCAAAACCGCTTCACCCTATCCCGCCTGGCTCGGACTAGCCCTCATCGCGGCCGCGCTAGTCGCAGCTCCTTTCCTGGTGCAGGCGAGCCTCGGCACCTATTGGGTGCGCATCCTCGATCTGACCTTGCTCTACATCATGCTCGCGCTCGGCCTCAACATCGTGGTGGGTTATGCGGGGCTGCTCGACCTCGGCTATGTCGCGTTTTATGCCGTGGGCGCGTACTTGTATGCGCTGCTGGCTTCGCCGCAATTCGGCCTGCATTTGCCCTTCTGGCTGCTGCTGCCTTTGGGTGCATTGGTGGCGGGATTGTTTGGGGTGTTGCTCGGTGCGCCCACGCTGCGGCTACGCGGCGATTATCTCGCCATCGTTACGCTCGGTTTCGGCGAGATCATTCGCATCTTTATTACCAATCTCGATCGGCCGCTGAATATCACCAACGGGCCGCAGGGCATCAATCTGATCGATCCGATCGCCATCGGCGGCTTTTCCTTCGCACGGCCGCAAGCCTTATTTGGCATCAACAGCGTGCAGGCTTATTACTATCTGTTCCTCGCGTTGACCTTGCTGATCATGTTTGTCTGCCTGCGCTTGCAAGATTCGCGCATCGGCCGCGCTTGGGTAGCGATCCGCGAAGATGAAACGGCAGCCGAGGCGATGGGGATAAATACGCGCAATATGAAGTTGCTCGCCTTCGCCATGGGCGCCAGCTTCGGCGGCGTGTCGGGCGGTTTGTTCGCCAGCTTTCAGGGCTTCATCAGCCCGGAGAGTTTCAATCTGATGGAGTCGATCATGATTCTGTGCATGATCGTGCTGGGTGGCATGGGCAATATCCCCGGCGTGATCCTCGGCGCGTTTTTGCTCACCATCTTGCCCGAAGCGCTGCGCTATGTCGGCGATTTACAGCGCCTCGTATTCGACCGTGTGCTGGTCGATCCCGCCGATTTGCGCATGCTGCTGTTTGGCTTGGCCTTGGTGTTGATGATGATTTTCCGCCCGGCTGGGTTGTGGCCTTCCACCCAACGCCAGCGCGAGTTGGCCAAAGACGATGAGTTGCATCCGGAGCTGTATGACGAGCAAAAGTGAGCGCCCGGTGCTGCTGGAAACGCGCGGCTTAAGCAAGCGCTTCGGCGGCTTGGTTGCGCTCAATGAGGTCAGCTTCAATATCCAGCACGGTGAAATCTTCGGCCTGATCGGCCCCAATGGCGCGGGCAAAACCACGCTGTTCAATTGCCTGAATGGCCTATACACGCCGACTGCGGGCGAGGTGCGCTTAGACGGCCACCTGCTCAACGGCTTGAAGCCGCACACAGTCGCGGGTCTGGGTTTGGCGCGCACCTTCCAAAACATTCGCCTGTTCGCCCACATGACGGCGCTGGAAAATATCCTGGTCGGCTGCCACGTGCGCACGCACGCCGGCGTGCTGGGCGCGATTCTGCGCAATGCATCCACGCGCGAGGAAGAGCGCGCCATGCGCGACAAAGCGCACGGCCTGCTCAAATTGGTCGGCATCGAAAGCCACGCCCGCGCGCAAGCCAAGCACCTGCCCTACGGCGACCAACGCCGCTTGGAAATCGCGCGTGCGCTGGCGACTGAGCCCAAATTGCTTGCGCTGGACGAGCCTGCTGCCGGCATGAATCCGGCCGAGCGCGTCGCGCTGGCCAAGCTGATCGAACAATTGCGCGCATCGGGTGTCACCGTGTTGCTGATCGAGCACGATGTGAAATGGGTGATGGGCCTGTGCGATCGCGTCGCGGTACTGGATTACGGCGAGAAGATTGCGGAGGGCGCGCCGAGTGAAGTGCAGCGCGATCCCAAAGTAATCGAGGCATATCTCGGAGGCAGCCTTGCCGAGCCTGCTTGAAGCGCGCAATCTCACGGTTGCTTATGGCGGCATCCAAGCGGTGAAAGCCGCCTCCTTCGAAATCAACGAAGGGGAGTTGGTATGTTTTATCGGCGCGAACGGCGCGGGTAAATCCTCGCTCTTGAAATCCCTGTGCGGCATGGTGCCCGCCACGCATGGCGCGATCCATTTTCAAAACCAATCCATCACGCATTTGCCTGTTCACGAAATCGTGCGCCGGGGCATCGCTCTCGTGCCCGAGGGCCGCGGCATCTTCAGCCGCATGACAGTGAAAGAAAATCTGGAAATGGGCGCGTATACCCGCAATGATCAATCGATCCACGCGGATATGGAAAAATCTTTTGCGCTGTTCCCGCGCTTGAAAGAACGCATGAGGCAGCAAGCGGGCACCCTCTCCGGCGGCGAACAGCAAATGCTCGCGATCGCCCGCGCGCTGATGGGGCGCCCAACATTATTGCTGCTGGATGAGCCCAGCATGGGGCTTGCACCGCTCATGGTGCAAAAAATCTTCGAGACGATTCGCGATGTGTCCAAAGCGGGAATGACGATTTTGCTGGTAGAGCAAAACGCCAAGCTCGCGCTGCAAGTCAGCCATCGTGGCTACGTGATGGAGAGCGGAGCGATTACATTGAGCGATGACGCCAAGGCGCTCGCGGAAAACGCTGATGTAAGGAAAGCGTACTTGGGCGACTAAGCGTAGAAAGTGGCCGGTCAACCAATTCGTATAGCGGGTTCATACTTTGGCGTACATGTCAGGATAGTGCCGCCAATCAGGTCTTATGCTTGATGGTTGGTCCTGATTGGCGATTCCAGTATGTTTTAGCTGATCTCAACGAACTGCCCCTGTAGGCCGCTTCCGCTACGCACGTCTCACCCGGGTTAACACGCCATGATTGATCTTAACGAAGACCGCCTGAAGTTCTTTTTCCCGGCGCTCGCCATCGGTTTGCTGACAGCCGCTTTTGTCATCACCAAAACCGGGCGCGACGCCTTGTTCTTTCAAGGCGCGGGCATTTTGCAGCTGCCCGTGGCGACGATGATTATCGCCGCCGCTTCGTTGCCGCTCGCGATCATCTTCGTCAAGGCCATGAAAATTTGGGGCGCGCGCCCCGCGCGTATTGGCATTCTGCTCTTTGCTGCTACGGTGATCGGCGTAGCCGCGCCTTTTTTGCGGCCGGGCGACTCACCCTTGCTGTTCGCCATCTTCATGTTCGTGCCCTCCATTTTTGGCATTCTGTTCGCGAGCCTGTGGCTCTTGGCCAGCGACATTTTTGAAACCACCCCGAAAAATTCCGCAGCGCATATTTTTAGCCGGATCGGCGCCAGCTCCCTGGCGGGCGGCATGTTGGGCGGCTTCGCCGCCAAGGGGCTGGCCATGATGATCGAAGCCAGGTGGATGCTATTCATCGGCGCGATTTTGATCGTGGCCGTGATGGGTTTGGTATTGATGATGCACCGGCGATATCCGACCAATATTCGCGCCAAATCTGCGAGCGAAGAAACAAACCGCCATTACCTGGCGCCCTTATCGAATGTCTACGCACGCACGCTCTTGCTCATTGCCATGGCCGGTGCGCTCGCAGGCATGCTCATCGACGTGCAGTTTTATATTGTCGCCACAGAAGCAAAAATGGATGAGCAAGGGAATGCGAATTTCTTCGCCAATTTCTACATCCTGCTGAACCTCAGCTCCTTGCTGCTGCAATTATTCTTAGCGCCAAAAATTCAGGACAAAATCGGTTTGGGCGGCGGCTTGATGGTCTTGCCGTTTGCCCTTCTCGGCAGCGCGACTTTTGCGACGGCTGCGGCCACGGCTTTCAGCCGCTCCGTGCTCAAGATCACGGAAGGAGGTTTACGTTCATCCATTCACCGCTCGATTTGGGAGCAGGCCTTTATCCGCATCGAGTCGTCCGACCGCTCATTCGTCAAACTCGCCATCGATGGCGTGGCCGCGCGCATGGCCGAAGGCGCGGGCGCAATGGCGATGTTCTTTTGGGTGCGTGCGGTAGCCCCAGATGGCATGCCGGAAGGCCCATTGGATACCGCCTGGATGAGTTGGTTAACGTTGCTCACGGTCATTGTCTGGCTGGCGATCACGCACAAACTACGAAGCCAACTCCGGAAAGAGAAAGCAGCGGTGGAACAGCGCGAGATGGACTGCGAACGATTCCCGGAACAATGTCCGTGCACGACCGAACTGGGCAAGGGCATTCCTTAACGAACATCGTTCGAATGCGGCGCGCTACTCGTGATCCAAATCCCACACCAAATGCGCGTCGATGAGCAACCAGTAATAGCTTTTGGCGGCCCCAGCTCTGGTAGCAAGCGCACTTTGCGCCGCCGCCGTCGCTTGGCGCCTGGCTAGGAGCAAGGACTGCAAATCCGCTTCTCCCAATGCGTAAGCGCGCTGCATGAGCCGGGCGTTGTCCTGCATGGCGGCAGCGCCCGCTTCAGCGAGTTGCAGGCTGACATACGCGCCTTCCGTGGTCGCAAGCGCATTGGCGATCTCCGCTTCTAATTCACGTTTTTTGCTTTCCACTTGCTGGCGCATGACTTCGACAAGTTGGAGCGATCTGGCCGCGCGCTGATCGCGTTGTCTGCCCGGAATCGGCATGCTAACGCTGAGCCCGGTAATGCGTTCGCGCCCACCAATTTCCGATGCGGTGTAAATGCCAACGGTGGGATCCGGCAGTTTGTCGGCACGGGCACGCTCTGCTTCAGCTTGCGCTTTTTGCAATTGCGCCTGCGCCGTTTTGAGTACATCGCTCTCAGCCAGAATGCGCTCGCGCCAAAATGCGGCGCCTTCCTTGAGCGGCACAGGCGTTGGCCATGTCTTCCATTCCTGGCCGAACCCGGGGAAGCGTGCATGCAAACGCCCCCAAGCCACCGCCGCCTGAGTCTTGGCGTCATTCTCCACCCGCTGTTGGTCGGCCAACTCGGCTTGCGCCAGGCTCGCATCCAACTTAGAAGCGTCGCCGGCGCGCAGGCGTTTTTCCACTGCGCTTAAATTTCCCTGCGCCGACTCACGGTTAGCATGCGCCAATTCGCGCCCGCGCTCGGCAGCGATCCAGTCCAGCCACAGGCTCAGCAAGTCCCGCGATGCTTCGTGCAATGCTTCACCGTAGCGTGCCTCAGCCCCTTCTATCGTGGCTTGGCCGATGTTGCGGTCGGCGCTGGCCTTGCCGGGTAGGCGCAGCGGGCGCTCGATGCCGGCGTTCCATTCCTGGTAAGCCGGGCCTTCTTGCAGCGAGCGGCGCTGGCTCGACAATCTGGCGGTCCATTCGTAGGGCGAGCTGTCGAGTATGCCCGCCTCCTGCCGCGCCACTTCGAGGCCCGCACGCGCAGCGGCAACACTGGGATCCTGTTCGAGTAGCGCGCGCGCCATGGACGTTGGCAGCAAGCCCGGCGTCTCTGGCGCGGGTGCGGCTTGAACCGAGAACGCCAAGCCGAATAGCGAGATAAGCAAAAGCCGGGGCATCATAGGATTGCTCCTTCTTCACTCACCGGTGTTAGCCAATAACGCAGACCCGTTCCGGAAAACTGCGTTTGCACGGCGGCGAGCAAAGCGTCTTTGTGCGCGAGCGCTAACAGCACTTGGACTTGTGTCGCCATGGCACGTCCCAACACCTGCTCACTTGCGCTTAAGCGGCCAAAGGCCAGGCCGTGGGCGGCGACGGGTGCGCTGGTAAATACCGTCGCCTCGGGCGACATGAGCAGCAAGTCGAGCAATTTTTCTTCGAGCGCTGGCGGACACAGCAGCGTTAAACAAATTTCAGACATTTGAGTTCTCCTGTTTCGGAAAAGCGAAGCGCAAGTACAGAATCGGCAGCAGCATCAGCGTCAGGGCCGTCGCCGTATTCAAACCGCCAATGACGACGATGGCGAGCGGGCGCTGGATTTCCGAGCCTGGGCCGCTGGCGAATAGCAGCGGAATCAGCCCGAATGCGGTAATCGTCGCCGTCATCAGCACCGGCCGCAACCGCCGCTTGGCGCCGTTGATCACGACCTCGCGCAAAGCCATGCCTTCACTGCGCAATTGATTGAAGTAACTGACCAACACCACGCCATTCAGCACCGTGATGCCGAGCAGCGCGATGAATCCGACCGAGGCGGGCACCGACAAATATTCGCCGGTGAGCCACAGCGCTACGATGCCACCGACCAGCGCGAACGGGATGTTGCTGAGGATGAGCAAGGCTTGGCGCACCGAGCCGAAGGTTGCGAACAAGAGAATGAAAATCAAACCCAGCGCAATCGGAATCACAATGCTCAAACGACTCGCCGCGCGCTGCTGATTCTCGAATTGCCCACCCCAGCTGATGCGATAGCCGGTGGGCATGGGCAGCTTTTGCGCCACGGCGGCCTTGGCCTCATTCACGAAGCCGACCAGATCGCGCCCGCCGACATTGGCGATCACTACGCTGTAGCGGCTGCCCATTTCGCGGTCGATTTTTACCGGGCCTGCCGCGCGCTCCAATGTCGCCACACTGGCCAGCGGAATCGTGCTGCCGTCCTTGGTGGTGATGCGCACAGCGGCGAAGTCGGCGGGCGAGGTGCGAATGCCCTCGGCCCCGCGCAACACGATCGGCGTGCGGCGGTTGCCTTCGATCACCGTGCCCGCGCGCTGGCCTTCGATTTGCATGCGCAGCGCTTCCTGGATTTCTTCCACGCTGAGCCCCAGCCGTCCTGCTTGCAAGCGATCGACCACCACGCGCAAGTACTGCACGCCGTCGTTTTGCACGGTGTACACATCCTGATTGCCGGGAATGGTTTTGACGATGGCCTCGACTTGGCTGGCGTATTGATTGAGTTGGCCGAGATCGGGCCCGAAGATTTTGATGGCGACATCGCCGCGCACGCCGATGATCATTTCCGACACGCGCATTTCAATCGGCTGGGTGAAGCTGTATTCAATGCCGGGCAAGCCATCCAGCACTTTGCGTATCTCATCCATCAGCGCTTCTTTGCTCTGCATGCGCCATTTGTTTTTGGGCTTGAGTTGCAAGTAGGTGTCGGTTTGATTCAGGCCCATCGGGTCCAAGCCGATTTCATCCGAACCGGCACGGGCGACGATGCCGGTGATTTCCGGGATCGCCTGCATCAGTGCTTGATGGATTTTCAGATCGAGCGCGGCGCTTTGTTCCAGGCTGATCGACGGCAGTTTTTCGATACCGACGATCAGATCGCCTTCGTCCATAGTTGGCATGAAAGTCTTGCCGACTTGGGTATAGACGCCGCCCGCCACCAACAACATCACGCCGGCCGCCACGCCCACCACACGCTGGCGGCGCATGGCCCAATCGAGCAAGGGGCCGTATAGGGATAAAAGTTTGCGCGGCAGCCAAGGGTCTTCATGCTTGACGTCGCGCAACAGGTACGAGGCCAGCACCGGGATCACCGTCAGCGACAGCACCAGCGAGCCGGCCAAGGCGAAAACAATCGTGAATGCGACCGGCACGAAGAATTTTCCTTCGAGATCTTGCAGCGTCAACAGCGGCAAAAAAACCGTGATGATGATGAGAATACCGGCGGTGACCGGCAATGCGACTTCGCGTACCGCGCGATACACCAGATGCAAGCGCGGCAATTTTCCCGCGCTCGGATCGTGCGCCAAGCGCTGCACGATATTTTCCACTACCACCACGGCGGCATCGACCAGCATGCCGATCGCAATCGCCAAGCCACCCAAGCTCATCAAATTCGCCGACATGCCGAAGCCGCGCATCAAGATGAAGGTGATCAGAGCGGCCAGCGGTAGCACCAAGGCCACCGTCAATGCCGCGCGCACATTGCCCAGGAACAAGCCAAGCAGGATCACCACCAGGATGGTGGCTTCGAGCAGCGCGGTGGATACCGCACCGACGGCTTTATCCACCAGCGCTGCGCGATCGTAGAACACATTGATCGCAACGCCTTTGGGCAGCGTCGGCTTGATCTCGCTCAGCTTCTTCTGCACACCCTCCACCACCTTTTGCGCATTAGCGCCGGCCAGCCCCAGCACCAGGCCTTGCACGGCTTCGTCTTTGCCGCTTTGTGTCACCACGCCGTAGCGCGTCAGCGTGCCGATTTTGACTTCGGCCAAGCTGCCGAGCCGGATCGGGATGTTGTCTTTGACTGTGACCACCACGGCGCGCAAATCGTCGAGACTGCCAATGCTGCCTTCGCTGCGCACCAATAGCACCTCATCGCCTTCGCCCAGTCGCCCGGCGCCGTCGTTCAGATTGTTGGCGCGGATGGCTTCTCGCAGCTGATCCATATTGACGCCGCTGGCGGCCATTTTCAGCGCGTCGGGCACGACTTCAAACGCGCGCACCACGCCGCCGAGCGAATTCACATCGGCCACACCCGGCACGGTGCGCAGCGCGGGCCGAATCACCCAGTCGAGCAGGCTGCGCCGCTCACTCAGCGATAGCCCTCCGCCATCGACGGTAAACATGAACATCTCGCCCAAGGGCGTGGTAATCGGCGCCATGCCGCCGCTAATGCCGGCGGGCAGGTCATCCATAATGCCGCCGAGGCGTTCGCTCACCTGCTGGCGCGCCCAATAAATATCCACGCCATCATCAAAGTCGATGGTCACATCCACTAGGCCATACTTGGTGATCGAACGTAGAATGCGCGTCTTCGGAATGCCGAGCATTTCCACTTCGATTGGCACGGCGATGCGGCTTTCCACTTCTTCCGGCGTCATGCCGGGCGCTTTCATGATGATTTTGACTTGCGTACTCGATACGTCGGGAAAAGCGTCGATAGGCAATTGTGTGAACGCATACCAGCCGGCACCGGCGACGACCAGCGTCGCCAGCAGGACAAATAGCCGCTGCGACAGCGAGAATTGAATCAGGCGGGCAAGCATCAGCCGCCTCCTTTTTCTGCGAGCCACGCGCCTTTAAGCGCGACGATGCCGCTCACTGCGATTTGCTCCCCATCCGCAAGTTTGCCTTGCACACGCACGCGCTGACCGGCGCTGGCCAGCACCGTGACGGGCCGTGCCTCGAAACCGTCTGCGCTGCGAATAAACACATAGGCTTGCTTGCCGTCATGCACGACCGCGGCCAGCGGCACGCTCCAACCGCCCGCACCACCGGCTGCGGGCAATTCCACTGCGATGATTTCTCCGGGGCGTAGCCCATGTGAGCCGGATTCGATCACCGCACGCAGCGCCAGCGTTTGGCTACCCGCAGATACCGAGGGGCTGAGGCTGACAATACGCGCCGCGATGTCGCGTCCCTGAAATTTGAATTTTGTTCCCGGCTGCCAGTTCGCAGCGTCGGCGGCAGGAACTTGAATCTCCAGCCACAGCTGAGCGGTCTGCGCCAAATGCAATAAAGCGCTGGCCGCTTCCACGCGTTGTCCAGGCTTGACCGCGATGCTGGTCACCACCCCGGCCTGCGTCGCATGCAGCACTAAGCTGTCTTCCAGCTTGCCTGACGTCTCAACCCGGTTAATCGCTGTCTCGGGCATGCCGGAAAAGCGCAGTGCAGCGCGCGCTTGATTCAAGGCCGCGGTACTTTCCTGCAATGCGGCCTGCGCTTCCTGCACCCGCCGCTGCGGAATGATGCCTTCGTCGAACAAGCTTTGTTCACGCTGCGCGGCTTGCCGCGCCAGCGTGGCGCGCGTCGCCGTTTGCAGCAATTGCAACTGCAAGGCGCCCCAATCGGGGCCGGCCAGGCGCACCAGCGGCGCGCCACGGCGCACCGCTTGATTGGGTTGCACCAGCACTTGCAACACCAAGCCGGCGACCGGTGAGCTGATGATTTGCTCGCTGTTCGGCGGCACCATTACTTGCGCCGGAAAACTCGCCAGCACTGCATCGGTTTGGCGCTGCAAAACGGCCACCTGAATACCCAGCGCTTGCATTTGCTTGGCGTCAATCTTCACCGACGCAGGGCGCGCCATTTCTGGGTCTGCCGCAAAAGCAGCTGCACTCGTTACGCCTAACCCCACAACTAGCAGGCAGGCCTTAGTCATACGCTTCATAGAATCACTCCCGTGCAACGGCCAGCATGACACCAGCCGCATGGGTTATTTATCGGGGAATAGGACAGGCAAACGCATCGCAGCGTGGCCATAAGCGGCACGCTGCCTTAGGTTTGCCGGAAAGAAAGACTAGGGAGCTTGTGCGGAGGGACGGGTAAAGCGGGTGTAGGGCGCTGCGAACGAATGCAGCAAATCAGGGGCAAGCGAAACAGCCTGGGGAAGAGAAATGGCGGGGACTAAAACAGCCGCATCGAAAAACGGCAGCGTGTAATCGCGCTTGAATTCCTTGGCGACGCCGATTGCCTGGCCGTGATGCAGGTCCACATCGAGCCTCTGGACGCTAGACACAGCGCCCGTTTCCTCGCCATGCGTGTGGATATCGTGGTCGCTCGGCAGAGCATTCGTATGTGCGTGAATCATCGGTGCGAAGCTTTGAAGGCTCGACACCAGCACAA
>JBBTCZ010000061.1:0-3498 GCA_038042985.1 Pseudomonadota bacterium | reverse complement strand
GAAACCGAAGGCAAGACCGCCATGCTGGTCGGCATGAACGGCGCACTGTCCGGCATTATCGCCGTCGCCGACACGCTGAAACCGGAGGCGCAGGAAGCGGTGTCCGCACTGCAGCAAGCAGGTATCGAAGTGATTCTGCTGACCGGCGACAACCAGCGCACCGCGCACGCCATCGCCGCGCAACTTGGTATCACCCAAGTGATCGCGGAAGTGCTGCCGGGCGACAAGGCGCGCATCATTCAAGACCTGCAGCAACAAGGTAAGGCGGTTGCCATGGTGGGCGACGGCGTCAACGACGCGCCGGCGCTGGCGGTGGCCGACATCGGTATCGCCATCGGCTCCGGCTCCGACGTGGCGAAGGAGACTGGCGGCATCGTCCTGATCAAAAACGACGTGCGCGACGTGGTCGCGTCGATCCGCCTGTCGCGCGCCACCATGCGCAAGATCAAGCAGAATTTATTTTGGGCCTTCATCTACAACAGCATCGGCATCCCGGTGGCGGCCTTGGGCTTTTTAAACCCGATTATCGCGGCGGCGGCGATGGCCTTGAGCTCGCTGTCGGTGATCGTTAATTCGGCGTTGTTGAAACGCGCGAAACTGGCGCAGGGGGCGGCATGATGAACCGGCTGTCCTGGCTCTGTCCCTGGCTGGCAGTAGCGCTCGCGGCGGCGGTGTTCATGTTGTTTGGGTTCACCTGGTGGAGCGCGCTGCTCGCCGCGTTGCTGTTAGTGTGCCCGGTGCTGGTGTTGTGGGGCTTGTTCATCACGCGCCCGCAATCAAGCGAACCAGCGGTGCATACCCACGGCATGACCCTCAATTGGGCCGCGCCGTTCTACGACGTGTATTGCCGCGCGTTGGGCTTGGGCCAAGGCTTTCGCGAGCGGACACTGCAAGTCGCCGCGATTCGCCCCGGTGAAAAAATTCTCGATGTGGGCTGCGGCACCGGGGTGCTCACGCGCTTGGCGTGCGAGGCTGCAGGGCCGGCGGGCTCGGCCATCGGCATTGACCCTGGGCAGGACATGATTCGCGTGGCGAAAGAAAACGCGCAACGCCTCGGCAGTCGTACCGAATTCAAGGTCGCGGCGATCGAACAATTACCGTTCGGGAGCGGGCATTTCGATGTGGTGCTATCCAGCCTCATGCTGCATCACCTGCCGCCGGATTTGAAACAGCAGGGCTTGCGCGAGGTGTACCGCGTGCTCAAGCCGGGCGGTCGTTTCGTCGTGGTGGATTTCTATCGGCCCTCTAACCCCCTGTGGTGGCTGGTGGCGTGGCCTTTTTTGTACATGCACACAACCAGCGATAATTTTCATGAAAGATTACCCGTGTTTTTTCAAGAGGCCGGTTTCGAGCAAGTAGAAATGCGCGGCCGGCGCGCGGGGATATTGGCGTTTTGGAGCGCAATCAAACCGAAGGAGGTGACATCATGAAACTCAACTCAATGCTATGCGGCATGGTGGCGGTCGTCGCCACGCTAGTATCGGCTGGCGCGTTTGCGGAGCATACGGAACAGCACAAAGTGGTGAACGGCGTGGGGATATATCTCGGCGTGCTGCCGGCTGCAATGATTCAGGAGCAGCCCAAAGCAGTCACCGAAGCGGAAATGCGCCACCGCGCGCCGGCTGGCAAGCATCAGTACCATGTGACGGTGAGCTTGTTCGATAATGCCAGCGGCAAGCGCATCACCGACGCGAAAGTGACCGCGCATGTCTATGAAATCAACCTTGCCGGCAAGCAGAAAAAACTCGAACCGATGCTGACTGCGGGCCTGATCAGCTATGGTAATTATTTTAGCCTCCCCAAGACGGACAACCCTTATCGCATCCGGGTGCGGATCGAGCGCCCCGGTATACGCGGCGTGATCGAGGCGCAGTTCGAATACCAGCATCCGCGCGCTTAGATGAGGTCTGAAATGGTGCTACTGGCTTTTCTCGCCATCGCAGGCTTTTTCCTGTTGACCGAGCACCGCGCCCACTTGTTCGGGGCGTTGCCATTTTTGTTGTTGCTCGCGTGTCCCGTACTGCATTTTTTCATGCATCGCGGGCATGGCGGCCATGGTGAGCACAAAGCGCCGCATACGGACAAAGGAGAGCGGCCGTGAGCGATGCCGCACCCGCCTATGGCCTCTGGTCGCTGGTGACCCTCAACTCGCTGGTGTTTATTTTTTTCGCGTTCAGCTTCGCCAAGCCGCGCACCCAGCGCGACTGGCGCTCGCTTGGCGCGTTCTCCGCCTTCATCGTTGCGCTGTTCACCGAGATGTATGGCTTTCCGCTCACCATCTATCTGCTTTCCGGCTGGTTGCAGAGCCGCTACCCGGGTGTGGATTTTTTATCGCACGATGCCGGCCATCTGCTCGAAATACTGTTTGGCTGGCGCGCCAACCCACACTTCGGCCCGTTTCATGTGTTGAGTACGGCCCTGATCGGCGGCGGTTTCTGGCTGCTTGCCTCGGCCTGGAAGGTGCTCTATGCGGCGCAGCGCACGCATACGCTCGCCACCGCCGGGCCGTACGCGCGCATCCGCCATCCGCAGTACGCGGCTTTCGTGCTCATCCTGTTCGGATTTCTATTGCAATGGCCGACGCTGCTCACGCTCGCCATGTTCCCGGTGCTCACTTATATGTACCTACGCCTGGCGCGGCGTGAGGAGCGCGAAGTGGCGGATGAATTCGGCGACACCTACCGGCGCTATGCGGCGACGACACCGGCGTTTTTTCCGCAACTACATCAGCGAAAGCTCGGGCGTTGAGCGCCAAAGAATTCGGGGGAACCCGGAATGGAAGCACCCGTCTGCGGGTGCAATGATTGTTTAACCCAAAGGAGATCGAAAATGAAAGCACGACACATTCGCAACGCAGCCATCGCACTTATCGCCGGCATTGGCCTGATGGCCACGCCCCTCTACGCCGACATGCATGGCAAAGGTATGGAGAAAGGCGCGATGGGCGACCAGAAAGGCGGCATGACGCAGATGTCCGGCATGATGCACGACATGGCCGACATGATGATGGGAGCGTCCGGTGAAATGTCCAAGGGCGACATGACCGCGGCACAGCAGAAGCAGATGTCCGAGCGCATGCGGGAGATGTCCCTGATGGTGGATAACATGTCCGGCATGATGGGCAAGGGCATGATGATGGACGCCGAGCAGCAGAAGAAGATGAATGAGATGCGCAAGCAGATGGATACGATGCATAAGGATACTGCGGCGGGGACTGGTAAGAAGAAACCCGCGCAGCATTTGCATCCCAGAGACGGCAAATAATCACTCGGATGGCGGCCCGCATGTGGGCCGTTTCATCCAAAGCCCCAAGCTGAGTGAATTTTACAAGAAGGTGAAAAATGTGGAATGGCGCAGGTTTTGGTACGTGGGGATGGGGTGGCATGGGGGTGGGCATGGTGCTGTTCTGGGGGCTGATCATCGCGCTGATTGTGTTTGTTGTGCTGTTGCCGCTAGTTGAATATTGACCAGTTTTCCGTAGTTATGCGCGTTTAATTT
>JBBTCZ010000060.1:0-51515 GCA_038042985.1 Pseudomonadota bacterium | reverse complement strand
TGGGTGCTGCACACGGCGTGCGCGCAGGCCAAAGCGTGGAATAAGGCGGGCCGGGATTTGTGGATGGCGGTCAATCTGTCGGCGCACCAATTTCAAGATCCACATTTAGCGGCCAAAGTGGCGGCGGTGCTACGCGAAACGGGCTTGGATGCATCGCGGCTTGAACTGGAGATTACCGAGAGCGCTGCCATGCGCGATGCGGAAATGAGCATCCGCATTATGGGCAGCCTAAAGTCAAAAGGCGTGCGCATCGCCATTGACGATTTCGGCACCGGGTATTCTTCACTGAGCTATTTAAAGCGCATCCCAGCCGATAAAATCAAGATCGATAAATCGTTTGTCGACGGCGTCAACATCGATGTGGATGACACGGCGATCGTACGCACGATTCTCGCGCTGGTGAATGGCCTGGAAAAAACCGCGCTGGCTGAAGGCATCGAAACCGAAGCGCAATTTCACGCACTGCGCGGCATGGGTTGCCAGCATGCGCAGGGCGATTGGATCAGCCGCCCAATCGATGCGGAAAGCTTCTCGGCCCTGTTGGATGCGCACGGCATGAAAATTGTCGACGTGCCACCCTTGCCCGATGTGCTGTCTATCGCTAAGCGGGTGGGCTGATGGCGCGCCCTCAATGAGTTGGAGGTAACGATGAGCTTAACCCTGACCTCTGTCGTATTTACTCATCACGGCGAGATGCCGCAGCGCTACACCTGCGACGGCGACGATATTTCTCCCCCTTTGGTTTGGTCCGGCATTTCGGCAGACGCCCAAAGTCTTGCGCTCATCGTGTACGACCCGGATGCACCCGACCCCGCGCACCCGCAGCGCATCTGGGTGCATTGGGTGCTTTATAATTTGCCGCCGAATTGCACCGGAGTAACAGAACAAATTTCGCCGCAGGCCTTGCCCATGGGTACGATGCAAGGTGTGAACGATTGGGGCCGCATCGGCTATGGCGGGCCTTGCCCGCCGATTGGTCGGCATCGCTATTTCTTTGCGCTGTTTGCTTTGGATACGATGCTGCCGGATTTGGGGAAGCCAAGCCGGCTGCAGCTCATGCAGGCGATGCAAGGGCACATTTTGGCGCAGACGGAATTGGTCGGTACCTACCAGCGCGGAGAACGCTGAGAAAAGCAGACAGTTTGAATCACCATGCCCAAAAAATTATTATCCGTCGTCGAATTTCTCGAACATTCCAAACTGGCTAGTCTGTACAAGCAACTCGGTTATGAGGTGAGCACCGAGTGGCAAGTGCGCAAGGCGATTGCCCTGATGCGCAAATGGCAGCCAGATGTGATCGTCGCAGATTTTTATTTCCAAGCCGATTTCCGTGATCGGTTGAGCAATCTGGAATCGCTGCTGGCTGCTGCGCAACCGCTGGCCCATATCAAGATTCTGGTGTTGTACGAGCCAAAAAATCAGCCGGTGTTGGACAAGGTGCGCAGCCGCTTGCGCATGGATGCCGCGCTGACCATGCCGATCAAGGAAGCAGAATTGCAAAGCGTGCTGTCGGCTTGGTTGTAGTCGCTCACTAAAAATTTGCTTGTTCCACCGCGACCGAATACACCGTGCCACATTTTCCGCTTAACCCCCCCGGGCAAGGGAAAAGCTGATAGCCGATGCTAAAGGCCGCTTTGCGGAAGTAACCCTGTTGCAGTAGATCGCGATAATGCCCGCTGGCATAAAGATTTAAACCCGGGTCGCGTACGAAGAAGCGGGTGCCATCGGATTTTGCTTCGATCAAATCAATCTTGCCGGTGAAGGTGTCGGCTCGGGCCAGCGACATGGCGCAGAGCAAACTGATGCCCAGCAGCAAGACGAAGGGTGTGTGGTATTTTGGCATGTGACTCTCCTGGTGATCGAAACATTGTTTGAGTCTAGACCACAATTCATTTGACAGAGTATTTAGCGCGCCCCGATAATCAATTCATGTTCTCGCTCCCGATCATTCGCCACCTGTCTATGCGCCCCTGTGTATGGCGTGTCGTCGTTCGTTCCGTGGCCGGGAGTAGTAGCGCGTAGTTCGATTTTAGCAGCGTGATTTTCCGAAAGGCCACAGACAAACTCTGTGGCCTTTCTTTTTTTGGGGTGAATGAAGGGAATTGGAGAAAAGTATGTCGCTGCCCACCGCGTTTATTTCAGTCGTGATGATTTGGTCCACCACGCCGCTCGCCATCAAGTGGAGCACGCTGGGGGCCGGCGCGAGCTTCGCCGTGCTCGCGCGCATGGCGATCGGCACGCTGTTGTGCGCTTTATTGCTGTGGGCGCTGCGCGTGCGCTTTCCGCTGCATCGCAAAGCGCGCCTGACTTATTTGGCGGCCGGGCTTTCCATGTTCGGCGCGATGAGCCTCACTTACTGGTCATCACAGCGCGTGAACTCGGGCTTGATCTCGGTGCTGTTCGGCCTGAGCCCGCTGATGACCAGCCTGGGTGCGGCGTATTGGCTGAAGGAGGAAGCGCTCACGCCGAACAAGCTCGCCGGCATGGGCTTGGGGCTGACGGGGTTGGCATTGGTGTTCCACAGTAGCTTAGCCCTTGGTCCGGGTGCGCTGCTCGGCATTGGCGTGCTGCTGATCGCGGTCTTGCTGCAATCGCTCGGCATGGTGTGGATCAAGCGCATCGGTGATAACAGCTCGGCGGTAGCGATCAATCTCGGCACGCTGCTGGTGGCGCTTCCCTTGTTCTTTGTTGTCTGGTGGGTGATGGACGGGCAGTGGCCAGCGCAGATCACAGCGCGTGCCGGTGCGGCGATCGTGTATCTGGGCGTGTTCGGATCGGTGCTGGGTTTTGCGCTGTACTACTACATGATCAAGCACATGGAGGCCGGCTCGGTGGCGTTGATTATGCTCATCACGCCGGTGATCGCGCTGCTGCTCGGCCATGGGCTGAATGACGAGGCGGTGCCGGTCAGCGTGTGGCTCGGCACCGCTTGCATCGCCTTAGGATTGAGCCTGCATCAATGGGGCGCGCGCTGGGTCGCGCGGATTGTTTCGACTTGAATACAGCATGGTTGCTAGCGCACTGAAAGCGGGCTAGCCTGAAGTAATTCTTTAGCTGCCGAGGAACCCCATGTCCATTCTTCCACCACCACGCCGCATCGTGATCATGGGCGCGGCCGGGCGTGATTTTCATAATTTCAATGCGGTGTATCGCGATGACCCGACCACGCGTGTGGTCGCTTTCACCGCGACGCAAATTCCCGGCATAGCAGCGCGGCGCTACCCTGCCGAGCTGGCGGGGCCGCTGTATCCGCAAGGGATTCCGATTGTGGAAGAAGCCGAACTGCCCGCGCTGCTCGGCTGCGACTGCATCGATCAAGTGATCTTCGCCTACAGCGATATCGAGCACAGCCGGGTCATGCACGCGGCCTCGATCGCGCTGGCCGGCGGCGCGGATTTTGTACTGCTGGGCCCGAATCAAACCATGCTCGAAGCACGCGTGCCGGTGATCGCTGTGTGCGCCGTGCGCACCGGCTGTGGTAAATCGCCGACCACACGCTGGTTGTCGCGCTGGCTGCGGGAAAAGGGCCTGCGCGTAGCGATCATCCGCCACCCCATGCCTTATGGCGACCTCGCGCGCCAAGCGGTGCAGCGCTTCGCCACCCGCGCCGATTTGGATGCCGCGCACTGCACGGTGGAAGAGCGAGAGGAATATGAGCCGCATCTCGCCCTGGGCAATGTGGTGTATGCGGGCGTGGACTATGCGCGCATCGTTGCGCAGGCCGAAGCGGAAGCGGATGTATTACTATGGGATGGCGGCAACAACGATTTCCCTTTTATCAGTCCCGATCTGTTAATCGTGCTGGTCGATCCGCTGCGGCCGGGACACGAGACGACGCATCATCCGGGCGAAGCGGTGCTGCGCATGGCCAACATCGTGCTGGTGTCAAAAACGAATTCCGCCAGCGCGACCGATATACAGCGCGTCATCGATGCGGCGCAGCGTATTAATCCCAATGCAAGTATCGTGCAAGGCGCATTACCCATCATCCTGGATGCTCCCGAGCAAATACGCGGCAAGCGTGTACTGGTAGTGGAAGACGGCCCGACCATTACCCACGGCGGCATGCCGTATGGCGCGGGCTATTTGGCCGCGAAAGCCGCCGCAGCGGTGATTGTTGACCCGCGCTCGACGGCGGTGCCCACGATTCAACAGGTGTATACCGCCTATCCCCACATCGGGCCGGTGTTGCCCGCGCTGGGTTACAGCCCGGCGCAGCTCGACGCGCTACGCCTAACCATCAACGCGGCGCAGGCTGACGTGGTGGTGGCCGCGACGCCATGCGATTTGGGTGCGCTGATTGCAATCGACAAACCGGTGGTGCGGGTGCGCTATGAGTTTGCGGAAGTAGGCGAGCTGAAGCTGAGCGATTTGGTGCAGGAATTTTTACTACGCAGCATGGGCGTGAGAGCGCAATAAAAAACGCCGGCGATTGCCGGCGTTTTGGGGGAAGGGCTTAAACGCAGCCGGTGGGCTTGGGCAGGCCACCGTATTTGGTGATGGGCTTCATGGGGCCAGTCATCCAAATTTTGAATAGCGTATTTTGATCTTCTTCGATGTATTTCGCGAATTTGCGAATCGGCGGCACGCTGCCGAATTCATCAAAATATTGTCGGGCTTTGACGATGTGATCCCACTTTACATCGGTCAGCTCATAGTCATCGGCCTCGGCCATGGCGCGGCCAATTTCTTCGGTCCATTCGCTCATATCGGTGAGATAACCGTCACCATCACGATCTGGTAGAGACATTGCTAAAACCTCCTACAAATTGAAATTAATTCGAATGCGCAACTGACTGATCAGTTGCAGTAATTGAGTGGAACGTGTGGCTATTAGACATTAACCTAGTTATCTAGTCAAGTATTGGCTGTAAACAATCTAATACTTAATAAATATCAAATAGATACGAATTTGGCGGTGGGCTGGAATCTTACGGTTTAGGCTTGTCTTGACGCCACCCCCCGGATGGGCAAAGCTAGCGGTCTTCAAAATCAAAATAATCCGGATCGTTGTAAGAAGGAGCACAAGTTGTCCGCAGAAAACCTGGTCGAAATCAATAACCTTCAATTTTCCTATAACCATAACCCGGTGTTGAAGGGAATCAACCTCGCCATTCCGCGCGGCAAAGTGGTCGCGATTTTGGGGGCGAGCGGTTGCGGCAAGACGACTTTGTTGCGGCATATCGGCGGGCAACTCACGCCGAAATCGGGATCGGTCAAAGTTGATGGAAAAGTCGTGCATGAATTGGACGATGAAGCCTTGTACCAACTGCGGCGCCAAATGGGCATGATGTTCCAGGCCGGTGGCTTATTCAGCGATTTGTCGGTGTTCGAGAATCTGGCTTTTCCGATGCGCGAGCACACGGATTTATCCGAGAGCATGATTCGCGATTTGGTGTTGATGAAACTGCATGCCGTGGGACTGCGCGGGGTGCATGGTTTTCGCACCGACGATCTTTCCGGCGGCATGTCGCGCCGCGTGGCGCTGGCGCGCGCGATTGCGCTGGACCCGATGTTGGTGATGTACGACGAGCCGTTTGCCGGCCTGGATCCGATTTCGCTGAGCGTAATCGCAAATCTGATCCGGCGCTTGAACGATGCGCTCGGTATTACCTCCATCGTGGTGACTTACGATATGGCGGAATCGTTCAAGGTGGTCGATTACGTGTACTTTATCTCCGAAGGGGTGGTGGTCGCATCCGGCACGCCGGCGGAAATGCTGGCGTCCGAGCACCCCTTCGTGAAGCAATTCGTGAATGGCGAATTCGATGGGCCGGTCAGCTTTCATTACCCGGCGCAAGCTATAAAACAAGATTTAAATTTAGCGGCCCGCGCCTAAATCACCCTGCTTACGCCACGCTCCCAAATCCCCTATCGACCGCGCCCGCCGGCGGCGTCAGGCCGGCAATGCGGCAACCCTGCGCCACTGGCCCTTTCGGGAAGAGTTGATAAAGAAATTTGATACCGCCCTGGTGGTGGAATTTCTCATCCAGCGCATCATGCAACTCGATCCTATGGATGCCGGTCTCATCATGCTGCGCATAAAAAGACTGCAACGCGCGTACCACTTGCCAATGTTGTTCGGTCAAGATCAGGTCTTCTTGCCGCGCGGTCAGGCGCGCTTCCTCAGGCATCCAGCCTATCGGTGCATGCGGAAATTTCAGTAACGGGACGCCTCTGCCGGGGTGGATCGGGTCGCGTTGTGAGTCGAGCATGATTTTCTCCTCATTACTAGCTTCGGTCATTTCAAAATAGAACGTTTTTCCCCAAGATTCAACCCGGTTCCCGGTAGGTTTTTTCAGCTTGTATGCAAACGAATTATCACTTTGCTGCGCATGCGATAAATTGCCAATATGTCTATCGAATGCTACGCCCAGCGCTTGCTCAACCCGTTTCGTGGGGTGACCAACACCATTCGCTATGAATCCGCCGAGGCGGTCACCTTGGATGGTTTGCATTGGGATATTTATGTCAGCAACGAGAAGCTGTTGGACGATCTGCATCAGAGCCATCGCGTACAAGTCAGCGATATTCGCTATGGCAGTTGGTCATTGGAAAGTGGCCTCAAGCGCGGACCCTTATTCCCCTCAGAAGATTTTCGGCTCATGGAAGAAATGGGCGCCACCGTTTACGAACATCTCACTCGCGTGCACCAGAAAGTGCCGTTTCCATTCCAGGATTGTTTTGAACTCTGGTTATTGGATGGGGAAGGCCAGCCGCTGGCTTTGCTCGAGAGCGTGGTGTCGGAGCATGAGCTCGATTTAGATCGTTCCGTTGCGTGGCGTGTTGGCTTCGCGGCATGCGAGCATTTTTCCAGCCCGGTGATGCAAACCCTCGGTGCGGCCTCCCCGGCAGCGGGTGAATATCTGATGCGCTATATCAATGCGCGGGCGGGAGAGAGCCCCGCCGCGCAGTGGTTCTGGCGCCTGCCCAATGGATCAGGCATCGGCATGCCAGGCATTCATCTGCCCACGGCATGGGAATCACGCACCCTCGATTTAGCCGATTTCCCGGCGCTGTTTCTGTCGCAGCTTGGTCATGACGAAGCACACCAGCAACTCATCCATGATTTTCACGCTTGGCAGGCGCCGTGGCTATTGTTGTTGTCGCATCTCGATTTGGATACGCGCCGCCTATTGGAGCGGCACGCGCGCCGCCAAGCACTCGAAGTGATGAAACACCACCGGCTCTATCCACCAGCCGCAGATGAAAACGAAATCAAAGCCGCGCTGGTGGAAGCTATCTTGCGTCGCAGCCAAGCCGACTTAGAGCAGCATCAGGACAATACGATGTCCACCTACTACATCGAGTTGCATCCCAGCCCGGGTGGCGATCGCTCGATCTGATGCGTCTTTAGATAATGCCCGTCATACCGGCGGAGCGTGGTTGTAGAGCCGCTAAAGCGGCAACAACCACGCTCCGCCGGTATGACGCCCAAGGAATTTTTGCAGCGGCCATTGGTGCCTTTATGCACGAAGGATTGCGCGCCGCCGTCCCAGAAAATACCGCAAAGCGCACTAGACAGAACTACTCCCAAGGAGTATAGTTAAACTATGTTAACCGTCGTTGAAACGTCGCTGTTCCAGCGGCAATGGCCGCATTATTGGACAGAAGATGAACGCGGTGCGTTCGCTGCCTATATCGCAACACACCCAACCGCCGGAGACGTCGTGCCTGAGTCGGGTGGTATACGCAAGGTGCGATGGGGTCGTGCGGGCTCAGGCAAATCAGGTGGCGTTCGGGTGATTTATTTCACGCGTACCGCAGAAGGTGAAGTTGTCTTGTTGACGCTCTATGCCAAGTCAAAAACTGACAACCTCACAGGTTCAAAATTGAAGGAGATACGCCGTGCCCTCGAAGAATAAACCGCTTACAAAAACCGAACTCGCGGCCTATGAGGCCAAGCGCGATCTTGCTGCTGAACTGCTACAGTCTGTGCGTGAAATGCAGGCGGGTAAAGTTCACGTTGTGTCTTCTCCTGTGATTGAGGCGCGCAAGAAAACCGGGCTATCTCAGTCGCAATTCGCAGCACTCCTTGGCGTGTCTATCCGCACGCTCCAGGGCTGGGAGCAAGGCCGTAAACAACCTAGCGGCGCGGCGCGTACCCTGCTTGCAATCGCCAGCACGAATCCCAAGGCTGTGCTGGCTGTGGCGTCAAAATAGTAATGACTCAACGCATAAATGTAGCTGATCTACCTGAGTTCGACGCTACGGCGTATCTCGATAGCGAGGAGGCGATTGCGGCCTATCTGACCGACATTCTGGCGGCGAACGATCCGGCCTTGCTGGCGGCGGCCTTGGGCGACATCGCTCGCGCATGCGCATGAGTTAAATTGCCGTGGCATCCGGGCTCACACGCTAACTTACACCAAGCTCCCCGTCGCTAGCCACCGGGCACACTCCCCATCCAAGTTCTGCTGCGCCATCTGTTCATACTTTTCTGACTCATCCGGCGTCAACACTTCGCGCCAGCGGCCATTGGTGCCCTTGTGCAAAAAGGTCTGTGCGCCGCCATCCCAGAAGATTCCACCCAGCGGCACGCTCTTGGTCGCATTATTCTTCATGTAGTCGAAACTACAGTGCTCGATGATGGCATCCCACTTCGACTCGTCAATGGGGATTTCCAGAAACGCAGCAATCTCGCGCATTTGCCCCGGCAGATCGGCCTTGAGCTGGGAAAAATGCACCAGCTTTACGTTCGGTAGGCTACGAATCGACCACCAACTGCGGACGTTTTCCCAGAACGGCCACCAAGGGTGCCCATCCCGATCCAGCCAATCGTGGTAGTAATCGCGCACCGAAGCGGGGGGCTTTTCAATCGGCGGCCCGACTAAGCCTGGGGTGTCGTTCAGCGCCGAGTACCACATCTCATTGGCGTTGGCGTGGTGGTTGTACATGCTCCACAGTACGTCACGGCCATCGCGGCCGATGTAGAGGTACTTTGCTTCGGGCGAGAACACCAAGGCATCGACCGGCAAATGGGTTTTGACGAAACGCCGATGCGTTTGTGCGGCAACAGCCGGCAGCTTGATTGCCTTGGGCGGCACGCGCAAATCCATCCAGGGCGACATTTCCGCGACCTCCAAGCCTTCTTCGCCGTTGAACAGCAGCTGCGAAATGATCTGCTGCATCCAGGTGGTACCAGACTTGGCATAAGTGGCGATCACGATATCGTCGCTACGGAATTCAAAGTCGTTCCAGATCGTGGAGTCGAAGTGGTGATTGTGAATTTCACGCGATTTCTTCGGCCAATGCAACATATCAGGGGGTGTCATGTCGTCTCCTGTTTATTCAAAGTAAATCAAGTGAACGGACTAGCATGCCAGCGCTTGTGATGTTGAAAGTGGGCGAGATTACTTTAGCGCCTCAACCGAATAACGCACCCACAAATGGTGCTCGGCCTTCGGCGCGAGGGTGACCGTATCGTTCGCGGCATTGGTGCTTTCCACGCACACCATGTTGCGATAGCCGTCGTGGCCGAGATCGCCCATTTTGTTCGCTTTCTCCACCCAGGGGTTCCACACGACGGTCGAGTGGCTGCCGATTTTCTTGATGCGGATGCGGCGCTGCCAAGCCGGATCTTCGATTACACAATCGTGATCGGTATTGAGATAGATGCGGTCCACTTCTTGGTAAATGCTCACGGGCCCGGCTTGCTGTTTCTGCGCGCCGCCATCCACCTTGTCGAGATACGCGATGCCATCCAAACCATTAATCGCGGTTTGGCCGATGTCGCTGACTTCGAAATAGGTGTGCAGCGCATCGCCGATGGTGATCGGCTGCTTGCCGGTGTTGAGCGTGCCCAGATCGATATCCAGCGTTGCGCCCACTACGACTTGCAGCACCAGTTCGCTGGGATGCGGCCATTGCGCGTGTGTGGCGTCATTTGCTTGCAGGCGAAATGCCAGCCAGGTGCCGCCATCCTTGAGGGCTTTGGCGCCGATCACTTCCCACATCACCGTGCGTGCGAAGCCGTGGCCGGGAAAGCTGACCTCGCGCGCATGCGGGCCAAACCAGGGCCAGCACACCGGCACCCCGCCGCGAATCGATTTGCCTGGGGCAATTTTGGCGTGCGATGAGAGCCAAATTACCGGTTTTTGCCCTTTGGGCGTCCAGGTCATGATGTGCGCGCCTTGCAGGCAGATCGAGGCGGTGGCGTGCTGGTTGTTGATCTCGGCTATAGCCAAGCCGTTGCTCTCTTTGAAATGCAGTTGCTTGGCAAGGCCGAAACGGCTGTTTAAGGATTCGATAGTTTGCATAGTCATCTCTGGCTGATTGGGGGATGGGTTTATGAATCAATAATTTTAGCATTTTGTCTGCACGCGGTGCTGCTCGGGCGGGTATCATTGCCGCCGTGCTAAATATCACTCATCTCAATTATCTCGTCGGCGGTAACCCGCTGTTTCAAGACGCTTCTTTGCAAGTATTCGCCGACCAACGCATAGGCTTGGTGGGCAAGAACGGCTGCGGCAAATCCACCTTATTTCGCCTGATTCGTGGCGAATTGAAATCCGAGAGTGGCGACGTGTCCTTGCAGGCGGGCAAGACGTTGGCCTTCGTGGAGCAGGAAATCGCCAACTCCACGCGCCCGGCCTTGGAGTTCGTGCTCGACGGCGATATCGAATTGCGCGGGCTGGAGCAAGCGCTCGCCATTGAAGTGCATGACGCCGTATGGTTCGAAGCGCAACACCGCTTCGAGGCCATTGATGGCTATGCCGCTCCGTCGCGCGCCGCGCAATTGCTCAATGGCTTAGGCTTTAGCACCGACGATTTGCAGCGCCCGGTCGCGAGCTTTTCCGGCGGCTGGCGCATGCGGCTGAATCTGGCGCGCGCCTTGATGCGCCGCGCCGATTTGTTGCTGCTGGATGAGCCGACCAACCACCTCGATCTGGAAGCGATCTTGTGGCTGGAGCAATATCTCGCGCGCTACCCCGGCAGCCTGTTGATGGTGTCGCATGATCGCGAGTTTCTCAACGCCTGCGTCAACCGCATCGCGTTTATCACCAACAAAGCGATTGAAGTTTATAGCGGTAATTACGATGACTTCGAGCGCACGCGCGCCGAGCGCGCTGCGCAACAAAATACGGCCCTGCGCCAGCAGCAGGCGAAGATCGCGCATCTGGAAGATTTCGTGCGCCGCTTCCGCGCCAAAGCCACCAAGGCCAAGCAAGCGCAAAGCCGCTTGAAAGCGCTGGAGCGCTTGGAGCGTATCGCCCCGGCGCATCTGGAAGACGGCCATTTCGAATTGGAAATCGAAGCGCCCGCGCGCAGCCCCGATACTCTGATTCGTGTCGAACAAGCCGAGGCGGGTTACGGTGAACGCATTCTGCTTAGCAACGTGAATATGGTGCTGCGTGCCGGTGCGCGCATCGCCTTGCTAGGGCCGAACGGCGCGGGCAAATCGACGCTGATTAAAATGCTGGCGGGAGAGTTGGCGCCCAGCGCGGGCAGGCTGGAAATTACGCCCGATATTCGCATCGGTTATTTTGCTCAGCACCAGTTGGAGCATCTCGATGTGACCGCCACCCCGCTCGAACATTTCGAACGCGTTGCCCCGAAAACACCGGCTCAAGATTTACGTAATTTCCTCGGGCGCTTTGGCTTGGCAGGGGAGAGCGAAGACCGGCCGGTAGGTGGCTTCTCCGGCGGCGAAAAAAGCCGCCTGGCGCTGGCGTTGCTCGCTTGGCAAAAGCCGCACATGCTCTTGCTCGACGAGCCGACCAACCATCTCGATTTGGACATGCGCGATGCACTAACCGTTGCCCTGGAGGAATACACCGGCGCCATGGTGCTGGTGTCGCATGATCGCAGCCTGATCCGCGCCACCGCCGATGAATTGTGGCTGGTGGCAGACGGCGCAGCGGTGCCGTTCGATGGCGATTTAGAAGACTATCGCACCTGGGTCGAATCGCGCCGCGCAAGCTTGCAAGCGCCACCGAAACCCGTAGCAGAAAAACCCCGCCGCGATGCGCCACCGGTACGGAAAAAAGCGCTGCTCTCCAAGCAAGCGAAATTGGAGACGGAACTAAAACAAGCGCAGGCCGCGCTAGCCGAGGCGCAACAGCGCTTGGCCGACCCAGCGACTTACGTAAACCCAGCCGACCCGATCATCGCTGAATTAAATCAAACGCGCGAAACGCTAGAGAAAAAAATAGCCACGCTGGAAGAAGCGTGGCTGGAGTTGGAAATGGCGTTGGAAAATGCGATGTAAATTATCAATGGCTAGAAGTCCTTTCCATCCACAAGGGCAAACCATCTTGCCCGGACCGCCCCAGTTTTATTGTCAACACGGTCATAAGTGCCGTCGCCATTGCTGACAATTTTGCCACAGCCGCCGGGGATATTTTGTATGCAATGCGTGCCATCATCTTCTACGGACCATGTGCCCACAGTAATCTTTCCATCCAAATTTCGATACATCTTTCCATCAGGCGAAAAGTAGTTTTTGAGTTCGGCGCTGAAACCGGCGCTAAGCGTAATGGCCGTTTTTCCTGTGAGAAGCTTTTTGACAGCCGCTGCATCCAGGGTTTCACCAGCATGCGCCATTGATGTTGCAAGCATGAGGAGTGCAAGCAGGGGAATTTTCATAGTCTTAGAAACCTTTACCACTCGTGACGGATATCCATCTTGCCTTGGTGCCGCCTTTACCGCCTATTCGGTCATAAGTGCCATCTTCGTTTTTCGTTATCACGGCACAACCGCCAGGCGTGCCTTCAATGCATTGCTTGCCATCGTCTTCGACACGCCATGTACCCTCAGCGAGTTTGTCGCCATCCTTCCGAATCAGTTTGCCATCTCCCGCAAAATAAACCTGGAATGTATTGCCGTTAGGCGCCAGTGCATCGACTGTATTACCCGTTAACAGTTTTTTGACCGCAGCCGCATCCAGGGTTTCAGCGGCAAACGACAAGCTTGAAACGAGAAGAAGGCCAATAAAAGCGAGTGTTTTCATTTTTCTTTCCTTATTAAAGGTGGTTCCACAAGTGTTTTCTCTTGCATCAGGCCATTGCGCCATTGGGGTGTAACGCGAAACCGTTATTTATTTTTGGTCGTTGCAGTTTTATTTCAACTGGTCGACTAGCTCCTGTTCAGGTCGAAGGAGGTTCTCTTCTGGCGCAAAGAGACCAATTCAAACCGATCCGCATTTTGGAATTTCCCGTTTGAAAGTTTGGTGGTGAACTCGCGCTTGATGGGGAAGTTTAAACCCGGAACGATCCAGTAGATCGTTAACAATCGAGTTCCATAAGTTCTGTTCCACCCCTCGCCTTCGACTCGGAAAGCGTCAAACTCGCCAGCCGGTACGACGACCCGTTCTTTGCGGACAATCTGAAGATCATAGTTGGCATAGGATTCCTTGTTGTTAAAGGTTTCCCCAAAAGCAGCGGCCCATTTCTTCCCGACCTGGATTTCAGCCGGGTAAAACTGTACCGGCACAGCGTATTCTATTTTGAATGATTTAAGTATATTGCCCATCAGGTCGGTAATGTGGCCGCCCATATTGTATTCGACGCGGTCGGCCGCCACGTCCACTCGCGTCACGAGTTGGGTAAATGATCTCTGAAGGGCGCCGCTAAAAACGTCCGAGACTTGGAATACTGCTTTATCCCCAATCGAGAAAAACCGGCCCAGTGGGTAAAAGCCAGCGGAATAGGGATTCTGCGAAGGTCTGAAAATTTCGGGTATGGCTTTGCCTTCGCCCAACTCGATCATTTCCTGCGTTGAAGCAACGGGTGTCGCCGGCGTGGGCGCCGGGGTGGCGACGGTAGAAGTTGCGGTGCCTGGGATGGTTGCCGCTGCGGCAGCCGCTTTTTCAGCTTCGGCTGATGCCGCCAGTACTTTTTCCCTTTCCCGGAGCAGGCGCGACAATCGAACCTGGCCGATTTCTGCAAAACGCCCATTCGGGAAGTTACGCAAATACGCGACCCAGTCATCGATATTGCGCGAATTTTTGACGTTGGCCCAAGCATCCAGATCGGCCTGGAGCTGCTTCTCGATTTCTTCATCGGTCAGTTTCTTTTGGCCATCGCTAAAAAGAAAGACATCGCTTTCTAGTGAAGTGGTTTCCCAAGGAATCTGCTCGCCATAGGAGCTAAGCCGCACATTGAGTCGCACGCGCTTCAAGGCATCCTCGATGCGCGTATTGCGTTGCGACAGTTCGCGGATCAGGTTCTCGGTGTACAGACCGTTCTTGCCTGTGCCGTCGGAGGCAACGTTGCCGGGCGAGGTGGCATAGGCAAGCAAGCTGCCGACTGGCGCATCGAATTGCGAGAGGCCCCGGCGCTGCGGCTTATACACGCGGCCAAAAGGATTGTTGCGGCAGGCATCGAGAATGATGATGAAGGTCTTGTCTTTGGCCTTGCCGAGTTGACCGAGGAGCAGGCCGAGATCGACGCAGCGCTGCTTGAGTTGATCGGCTTTTTCCACCACAGCATCGACCGGCAACAAATAATTACGCCAGTCGAGTTGCACGCCGTGGCCTGCGTAATAAAACACCACCTGTTTGGTTTCCGGGCGCTGGATGGCCGCACCGAATTTTTCGATAGCCGCGATCATGCCGGTGCGGGTGGCGTCGAGGTGTGAATCGACGGTGAAGCCCGCTTGATTGAGCAGGCTGGACATGGCGCGCGCGTCGTTGCCGGGATTGGTCAGCGGTGCATCACGGTAGGCGCTATTGCCGAAGATTAGAGCGAGGCGCGAGGGATCGGCAGTGGCCGTAGCAGACCAACTGGGGCTAACGAGCAAAGACGGCGGAATGGCGGCCAGTGTTTGCAGAAACTGTCGTCTATTTGCCATACCATGGGTTCCTTAGAAGCCAGTCAGCTAGCCGCCCAATCTTAACAGGCAAGGTATTGGAATAACGGTTAGGTGCTCATGGCTTGTTGTCGCAGTGAAACCAGTTCATGCCGATCAGCAGCATTGTAACGTCCATCCGGTCTGCGGTTGGTAATCTCACGCTTGACTGCAAAATTCAATCCTGGCACCAGCCATAAAGTTTGCGTCAATTGATTTCCAAAAGTCGTGTTCCAGCCTTGTCCTTCGACACGGAAAGTTTCAAACTCTCCTGCAGGTACGGTGACTTTTTCTTTGCGCACAATTTGAAAATCAAAGGACACGACTGATGTCCTGCCATTTGCCGTTCTTTTATAAGCGGCCGTCCATTTTTTGCCTATCTGCAATTCTGAGGGAGATAATTGCTGTGGTGCACTAAACTCGGCTTTCCCCAGCTTGAGGTAGTTTCCCATCAAGTCGGTAATATTTTCTCCCTTATTGTATTCAACCCGATCCATCTCTAGATCGACATTGGTGACCAACACGGTGTTTGAGCCCAGGAGCTCGCTCGAACTTATTTCCGCACCGGAAATTATGTCTGTCGCCCGGAAAGTTGCCTGGTCGCCAACAGTAAATTGACGGCCGAGTGGATAGTAGCCGGCAGAGTAAGGATTGAGGGACGGCTGAAAGAGTTCCGGTATTGGTTTGTCTGCAGCAAGTTCGATCTGTTGCTTGGCCGGAGCTGAAACGGGCGTGGTGGTTGGCGTAGGGGCAGAAGTGGCGATGCTAATCGTGGCGGATTTTTCCTTTTCGGTCAGTAGGCGCGCTAGGCGGACTTGACCGATTTCTGCAAAGCGCCCATTCGGATATTTGTGCAGATAGTCCACCCAATCATCGATCTTGCGTGAAGACTTGATGCGGGCCCATTCGGCGAGATCGGCTTCGATCAGTTTTTCCAGCTCGGCATCCGAGAGCTTTTTCTGCCCTTCGTTGAAGAGGAATACATCACTTTCCAGAGAAGTGGTCTCCCAAGGAATCTGCTCGCCATATGAGCTAAGCCGCACATTGAGTCGCACGCGCTTCAAGGCGTCTTCGATACGCGTATTGCGTTGAGACAGTTCTCGTATCAGGTTTTCCGTGTACAGGCCGTTTTTGCCGGTGCCGTCGGAAGCGACGTTGCCGGGTGAGGTGGCATAGGCGAGCAGGCTGCCGACCGGCGCATCGAATTGCGATAGGCCCCGGCGCTGAGGCTTATACACGCGGCCAAAAGGATTGTTGCGGCAGGCATCGAGCATGATGATGAAGGTTTTATCTTTAGCCTTACCGAGTTGGCCCAACAGCATACCGAGATCGACGCAGCGCTGTTTGAGTTGATCGGCTTTTTCCACCACGGCATCGACCGGCAACAAATAATTGCGCCAATCGAGTTGCACGCCGTGCCCCGCGTAATAAAAAACCACCTGTTTGGTTTCCGGGCGCTGGATGGCGGCGCCGAATTTTTCGATAGCCGCGATCATGCTGGTGCGGGTGGCATCCAGGTGCGAATCGACGGTGAAGCCCGCCTGATTGAGCAGGCCGGACATGGCGCGCGCGTCGTTGCCGGGGTTGGTCAGCGGGGCATCGCGGTAGGCGCTGTTGCCGAAAACCAAAGCGAGGCGCGAGGGATCGGCGCTAGCGGTAGCAGACAAACTAGGACCCGCTAACAGGGCAGGTGGAATGGCGGCCAGCGTTTGGAGAAAACGGCGTCGTGTCGTCATGTTATGGGGTTCCCAAATGGCGAGTCAGCAAGCGGGGTAATCTTATAGGGAATATTGGGGTTTATCCAGGCAAGGCGCTGAGCTATTAAGCGGCGTCAGTTCAACTGCTTTGAAGTAGGGCGGCAAGCATCACTTTTCCTGCGGGCAATTGGCAATGCATTTCACTTCGGGAATCATCTTCCCGCCACAACTTAAGAAGCACGCATCGTAGATCGGTTGGCAGCCGCAATCGCTTTCGCAGCGTTCTTTCCGTACGCGGTTATATGCCTCGTCGCGCGTGGGTTTGTGGGGCGGAATCGGCGGGGGAAAATACGTTGGGTGCCAGTAGGGCCATGGGTCATACCAGAGTGAATGGTAGCCCCAGCCCAGCGATAGTTGCAGCTGATAGTGCTGTAGTTCGAGCCGGTAGCGATCCAACTCATTCTCGTAGCGCTTGAGCGCTTCGCTGTGGCGCGTATCCACCAAGGGCTCGATCTCTTTCAGACAAGACTGGTAGCGGTGTTGGCAGCTGGTTTGGCAGGCGGCGAGCTTGGGCTCGCAGGTTTGCAGGCATGCGCGTGCGCTTGCATCGGTCGGCGCTTCGTAGCGGTAAACGGTTTGATAGAGCGGACTGGCGCAACCCGACAGAAATAAGGCGATGGCTAAAGCGAGCAGATAGGAGCGCACGGCTTATCCTTGGTTTCATACTAATTTTAAATATAGACCGTTTTCATTGAAAAGATTCCAAACGGAAAATTACACCGCCTGCCCAGCCACCCAGCCGGATGACCACGCCCATTGAAAATTGTAGCCGCCGAGCCAGCCGGTGACATCGATCACTTCACCGATGAAAAACAGCCCCGGAGCTGCTTCCGCTTCCATGCTTTTTGAAATCAGTGCACGCGTGTCGACGCCGCCCAGTGTGACCTCAGCCTTGTTGTAGCCCAGCGTGCCGGCGGGCATCAAGGGCCAGCCCTGCAAGGCTTGCGTGATAGCGTTGATTTCCTTGTTGGAAAATTCCGCCATCGACTTGGTCCAGCCGTGAAGCTGGCACCACTCTTGCGCAAAGCGGCGCGGCATTTTTTCCGCGAGCAAATTCGCGAGCAGCGCCTTGGCGTGCCGATGTTCGGCCAGCCAATTTTCGACATCCAATCCAGGCAAAAGCGCAATCGCGATCGGCTGCTTTTTAGCGCCGGATGCGGCGTATTCCTGCATCTGCCAATAGCTGGAAATCTGCAAAATCACCGGGCCGGACAAGCCGCGATGCGTGATGAGTATCTGCTCGCGAAAAGTTTGCTTGCCACCGAGCACTTTGGTCATGGCTTCGATAGATAAGCCGGAGAGCGGCTGCAAGGGTGTCAAAATTTCCGGGGCCAAGGCCAATGGAACCAAAGCTGGTTTGGGCGGGATGACAGGCAGGCCGAATTGCTCCGCGAGCTGATATCCAAAAGGCGTGGCGCCCAGCTTGGGCGCGGCCAGCCCGCCGCTGGCGATCACCAGCGATTGGCAGCGAAAATTGCCCTGGGTGGTGTTGACGCTAAAACGCGCGCCATCTTCACTGGCCTGTGCCTGTACGCTTTCAACCCTGCACGGCATCGCCCATTGCACCCCACCCTGATCGCATTCGCGTTTGAGCATATCGATGATTTGTTTCGCGCTATCGATACAAAACAATTGACCATGCTCGCGTTCTTCAAAGGGAATGCGATGGCGCTCGACCAGGGCGACAAAATCGTGCTGAGAATATTGCGCCAGTGCCGAACGGCAGAAATGCGGGTTCTGCGACAGATAGTTGGCGGCGCTCACCTCGCGGTTGGTGAAATTGCAACGTCCGCCGCCGGAGATACGAATGCGCTCGCCGAGCTTGTCGGTATGCTCGATCAACAGCCCGCGCCGCCCGCGCTGCCCCGCTTGCGCGGCGCACATCATGCCGGCGGCGCCTGCGCCGATGATGATGACGTCAAAGTACATTTCTACTCCCTCTCCCGCAGGGCGGGACTGCGGAAGGGTCGCTGCGGAGCAGCGGGGTACCCACCGGCGTACCTCTTGCGGGTGAAGGGTTGGGGAGAGGGTGGGCGGGTGTGCTGCAGTTTAAACGAATGAGGCTTCCAGTTTGGTGAGTCGCCTGGTATCCAAGTCGCTCCAGTATTTTTATGAATTGAATACTGGAGGTACCTCTGGGTACCTTCATACGGCGATCACTTCTTCTCGAACGAAATGCAGCCGAATCAGTTTGGGCATGTTGCCTTCTTTGAAGTGGCATCGCACGGCATCACGGGCGCGCTCATGCAGTTGCGTCAGATCATCTGCCTCGGTGAAGATGGATTCACCCAGCGCATGTGCCGTGTAGGCACCCTTCGGGGCTTCCTCGACAAAAAAGATGATTTCATTCATGACGCGTCCCTCACTGCTGCGTAAATGCGAGCAGTTTATATAATCCCCTCGCTTTGTGGTCACGCTCGCCGCTTTAATTACACGCGACATCCACGTTCCGCTGCAACCAATACTCCAACAGCGCCAGATGCCACAATTTGCTGCCTTGAATCCGCGTGTGATAGTGCTCGGGTGCAGCCAGTAATTTTTCCACATAGTCCCGCTGATACACCCCACGCTCGCGGCAGGCTTGCGAGTTGAGGATGTCTTGCATGAATGCCAGGAAATCGCCGCGTACAAATTTCAGCGCCGGCATGGGGAAGTAGCCTTTGCTGCGGTCGATTACCGCGTCTGGCACCAAGCCGCGTGCGATGCGTTTCAGTACATGCTTGCCGCCTGATTGCAGTTTCAGCTCCGGCGGCATTTGCGCCGCCAGTTCTACCAGCTCGTGATCGAGGAAAGGCACGCGCGCTTCCAAGCCCCAGGCCATGGTCATGTTGTCTACACGTTTAACCGGGTCGTCGGTGATGAGCATGGTGGCGTCCATGCGCAGTACTTGGTCGAGAAAAGTATCGGCTTCGGGCGCGTTCAGATAGCCGCTGACGGTCTGCGCGGTGTAATCCACGCCGTGGTAGGCGGGCATCACGGTTTGCAGGTATTCGTCGTGATCGCGGTCGAAGTAATGGCGACGAAAACGATCCAAGTATGTGCCGGCGGTATCATCTTGCATGTGGCCATACCAGTAATAGCCGCCGAAGATTTCGTCAGCACCTTGGCCGCTTTGCACTACCTTGACTGACTTCGAAACTTGTTCCGCCAGGAGATAAAACGCCACCGCGTCTTGGCTCACCATGGGCTCGGCCATGTTGTCCACGGCTTCGGGCAGACGTTTCAGCACTTCGCTGTTGGCGATATGAAATTGATGATGGCGCGTGCCGAAATGTTCGGCCACCAAATCGGAGTATTCGAATTCGTGCCCGCGCTCTTCCGGTTGATCCTCGAAGCCGACCGAGAACGTGAGCAGGTCTTGCACACCTTGTTCGGCCAGCAGCGCCACCAGCAAACTCGAATCGAGCCCGCCCGAGAGCAGCACACCCACTTTTACATCGGCGATGAGCAAACGTTTTTTGACGGCGGCTTTTAGACTGGCGTGGATCGCCTCCACCCATTCGTCTTCGGTGAGCGGGGTGGCGGGGCGTTGCGCGCGCAGATTCCAGTAGCAGCGCGGCGTCACTTCGCCGCGTCGATCGATGGTGAGCGAGGTGGCTGGGGCCACTTTGCGAATGCCTTTGAGGATGGTGCGCGGCGCGGGCACCACCGCATGCAGCGTGAATTGATGGTGCAGCGCCACCGCGTCGATATGCGTATCCACGCCGCCTGCCGCCAACAGCGCTTGCGTGGTGGAAGCGAAGCGCACGCATTGTTTATCTTGGCTGTAATACAGCGGCTTGATACCGAGCCGATCGCGCGCCAGGAATAGAGTTTGTGCCTTGCGATTCCATAGGGCGAAAGCGAATGCGCCATGCAGATGTTCTGTGCACGCCTCGCCCCATTCGGCATAGGCTTTGAGGATGACTTCGGTATCGCCGTCGGAAAAAAATTGATAGCCCTTGGCATGCAGTTCCACGCGCAGCTCGGGGTAGTTGTAGATGGTGCCGTTGAATACCAGCGCCAAGCCGAGTGCGTCATCCACCATCGGCTGATTCGAAAGTGCAGTGAGATCGATGATCGCCAAGCGCCGGTGGCCGAAGGCGAGCGGGCCATCGAAGTAAGTGCCTGATGCATCCGGTCCGCGCCGCGCCAAGCGTGCGGTCATGCGCTCTATCAGCGCCGGATCCGGTGCTACGCCATCGAATCGAAATTCACCCGCTATGCCGCACATATTGTTTAATCCTTATTAAACCGTCCACAAGGGCGGCTCATCCATCAGCGCGATCTGTTCACGCAGCTCCAAGATGCGATCCTGCCAATAATGCTGCGTATTGAACCAGGGAAAGGCATGCGGGAAAGCCGGGTCGTCCCAGCGTCGCGCGAGCCAGGCGGAATAGTGTATCAAGCGCAGCGTGCGCAGCGCTTCCAGCAGATGCAGTTCGCGCGGATCGAATTCGTAGAAGTCTTCATAGCCCGCCAGCACGTCGCCCAATTGGCGGCCCATCGAGGCGCGGTCGCCGGAGAAGAGCATCCACAAATCTTGCATCGCCGGCCCCATGCGGCTGTCATCAAAATCGACGAAGTGTGGACCGTCGTCTGTCCACAGCACATTGCCGGCATGGCAATCGCCGTGCAAGCGCAATTGGGTCACCTTGCCCGCGCGCTCGAAGCAGCGTTGCACACCCTCCAGCGCCTGCTCGATCACGCTGCGGTAAGCATCGGCGATGTCGGCGGGTATCCAATGATGGTCGCGCAGAAAATGCCACGGCTCGATGCCGAAGCTTTCGATATCCAAAGCCGGGCGATGTTGGAATGGTTCGAGCGCGCCGATCGCGTGAATCCGCCCGATGAAGCGGCCCATCCATTCCAAGGTCTCGGCCTTGTCAAACTCCGGCATGCGCCCACCGCGCCGCGGATACAGTGCGAAGCGAAATCCGGCGTGGGTGTGCAGCGTGGCGCCGTTCAGTGCGAGTGGCGCCACTACTGGGATTTCCTGTTCCGCTAGTGCAGCGACGAAGGCATGCTCTTCCAGAATGGCAGCATCCGGCCAGCGCCCCGGCCGGTAAAACTTTGCCACCAGTGGCGGCCCGTCTTCGATGCCCAGTTGATACACGCGGTTCTCGTAGCTGTTGAGCGCGAGCAAGCGCCCATCGCCGCGCAAGCCCACGCTATCCAGTGCATTCAGCACGCAATCCGGGGTGAGGGTGGCGTAAGGGGGTGTGTCGGTGGTTTGCATGGCCGACATTGTATGCGGAAGGGGCCGGCCAAGGCTTGTTAACCCACTATCAAACGCCGCTTCTCCACCGTAGGCAGACGCTTGATCGCATGCTCGCGTTTGAGCGCGGCGCTATGGCTCTCTGCTACTTCTTGATACGCCAACGCCACCGGCAAGCGACCGCGCGTGTACTTCGCTCCCTTGCCCGCATTGTGGACGGCGAGGCGCGCAGTCACGTCGGTGGCGATGCCGGTGTAGAGCGTACCGTCGAAGCAGTGCAGGATGTAGACGTGCCATTCAGACATGGGGGCGGGGTCGTCAGGGTGTTAAGAGGCTACCAAGCACTTATGTTAATCGAAGTAAATACAGCAAATACCTGACAAATTTACTATGATTTATATGCGGGCCGGTTATGATATTGACACTTAATGCATGGACTTGAGTACGCACACATAAAGCACTGGAGATGGAGATCATCTATGCGTCTTTTTGCATTCCCCCTATTTACCTTGTTTTGCCTGTTCACCGGGGTTGCTACGGTAAACGCTGCGGAGCCCGCTCAAGCGCCGCTCATCCTCGCCGTGCATCCCTATCTCCCGAGCGCGGAGATTCAACAGCGCTTCGCTCCCTTGGCCGAATACTTGGGCCAGCAGTTGGGTTGGCAGGTGCAGGTGCGCGTCGGCCGGGATTATGAGCAGCATATTGACGCGGTCGGGCTCAATAGCGTCGATATTGCCTTCATGGGGCCAGCTTCCTACGTGAAGCTGACGGCGCGCTACGGCGCGAAGCCGCTGCTGGCGCGCATCGAAATCAATAGCAAGCCTCTCCTCTCCGGCTATATCATCACCAGCGCTAATAGCGCGTTGCGCAATTTATCTGACCTGCGCGGCAAGCGCTTTGCCTTTGTCGATTCGGATTCCACCATGGGCACGATCGTGCCGCGCTATGTGATGCAGCAGGCGGGCGTGGGGCTTAATCACCTTGGCGCTTACCAGCATCTCGGCGGGCATAAAGATGTGGCGCTCGGGGTGCTCAACGGCGATTTCGATGCCGGCGCGGTCAAGAGCGAAGTCTATGATGAGTTGGCGCCGCGCGGCCTGCGCGTGCTGGTCAAGCTGCCGGATGTCTCTGAACACCTGTTCGTCACGCGCGCCGATCTGCCCGCCAAGCAAGTTAAGCTCCTGCGCCAAGCATTGCTGCAATTAAAGAGCGCGCCCAATGGCGCCGCCATCCTGCGTGCGATCAACAAGGAGATGACCGCCATGGCGCCGGTGGTCGATGCCGATTACAACAGCCTGCGCAAGCTTCAGCGCGCAGTTGAAGCTAAGCCAGAATGAATATCCTTTCGCCGCGCTGGATATTGCAAACGCGAGCGCGCGCCTGGCTGGCTTTTAGCCTGGTTGTCGGGCTGCTAGTGATAGCGGCCTTTGGTTTGGTGCAGCAGCAGTTGCAGCGGGACTTGGGCGAGACGCGGCAAACAACCCAGCGCGAGTTGATGTTAGTGGGTTCCCTGGTTTCCGAAGCATTGCGGCTCGGCCAATATCAAAATCTCGATTCTCTAGTGCAAGATTGGGGTGGCTCCCATGCGCACTTGGCTGAATTGCGCGTCGTCGGGCAAAACGGCTTTGTACTCAGCGCCTATCGCAGCGGTGTGGCGCCCACGCGAGCGCTGACCTTATCGTTGCCGATCGAGTATTCCTACCGTGGGCGCGCCACGCTGAGCCTGACGCGAGATCTGGCCGAGGTGTATGCAGACAATGCCGAGTTGCGCAATCAACTGCTGTTGTTGATGTTGGCCTTAAGCGGCTTGCTGAGCGCGGTGTTGTTTCTGCTGTTGAAACGTCAAGATGAGGCGGCAGTGCTGCGCAGCCGCAGCGTGGCGCTGGATGCGGCCAATGCCTCGCTGCACGCTGAGAACGCACAGCGCCGCGCCGCTGAAGAAGCCCTGTTCCAAGCCAAAGAGCGCGCCGAGGTGACCTTGCATTCGATCGGTGACGCTGTGATCACGACGGATACGCAAGGCGTGGTCGACTACCTGAACCCGGTGGCGGAAACGCTGACCGGTTGGATGCTGGCGGAAGCGATGGGGCAGCCGCTGACCGAGGTTTTCCCCATCTTCAATGAGTCTACGCATGAGGCGGTCGAAAACCCGGTCGCGCGCTGTTTGCGCGAGGGCGTGGTCGTCGGCATGGCCAATCACACCTTGCTGATCACGCGCGATGGGCGCGAAATCGCCATTGAAGATTCGGCGGCGCCGATTCGTGCCCACAGCGGCGAAATTACCGGCGTTGTAATGGTGTTCCATGATGTGACGCAGTCGCGCGAGATGGCGCACAAACTCTCCTGGCAGGCCGCACATGATGCGCTGACCGGGCTGGTCAATCGGCGCGAGTTTGAAAATCGCCTACAAAACGCGCTGGCCGCGAGCCACGCGGAAGGGCAACAGCATGCCTTGCTCTATATCGATCTCGATCAGTTCAAAATCGTGAACGATACCTGCGGCCACGTCGCGGGCGACGAGTTGCTGCGCCAACTCGCAGCACTACTGCAACGCCACATGCGCGCCAGCGATACCCTGGCGCGATTGGGCGGTGATGAGTTCGGCGTACTGCTCGAGCATTGCCCGCTCGACCAGGCGCAGCGTATTGCCGAAGGCCTGCGGACGGCGACCCGTGATTTTCGCTTGGTGTGGGAGAACAAGACTTTTGAAGTGAGCGCGAGCATGGGGATCGTCGCCATCAACCGCGAATCGGGCACCCTGCCCCAGGTATTGTCCGCCGCGGATATGGCCTGCTACGTGGCGAAAGAGCGCGGGCGCAATCGCTTTCACGTCTATCAGGAAAGCGATGCCGATTTCGCGCGCCGGCATGGCGAGATGCTATGGGTAACCCGACTCAATCAGGCGCTGCGGGATCATCGCTTCGTGCTCTATCGCCAGGAGATTCGGCCTATTGCCGCCACGGGTCCAGGCAGTTTTTACGAAGTGCTGCTACGCATCCGCAATGAGGATGGCACTTTATCTTTGCCCGGTAGTTTCTTGCCGGCTGCGGAACGTTATGACCTCATGTGCACGATCGATCGTTGGGTGATTCAACATCTGTTCGCCGCACCAAACTTATTGCCCCGCAGTGATGCCCCCACGAAAGACGGAAACGGCCTGATTCTGGCCACCATCAATTTATCTGGCGCTTCTTTGAACGATGAGACTTTTCTAGACTTTGTCCGCGATTCCATTAAGCAATACGACATCAACCCGCACGCGATTTGTTTCGAGATTACCGAAACCGTGGCCATCACCCACTTCGACCGCGCGATTCGCCTGGTGACTGCATTGCGTGAAATCGGCTGCCGCTTCGCGCTCGATGATTTTGGCAGCGGCTTGTCCTCGTTTGGTTATTTGAAAAACCTGCCGATGGATTTTCTCAAAATCGACGGCGGCTTGGTACGGCATATTGTCGACAATCCAATCGATGCCGCCATGGTCGAGGCGATCAACGATATCGGCCATGTGATGGGTTTGAAGACCATTGCCGAATATGTCGAGAACGATGCGATTCGCGACAAGCTGGTCACGATCGGTGTCGATTACATACAGGGGTTTGGTATTGAAATACCGCAGCCGTTTCCGGTAGGCGGGAGCAAGGTGGGGGAAGCGGTTCAGAAATAAGCCCCAAACGGCTTTTTAACCCCGTGTTCCCCGTGGTTAGTTTTTTCTGGGTTCAAGTAGTCCCTGCCGCATGAAAGTCCACAGCATCTGCGCACAGGCGTTGTGCAGGGCATCCGCATCGGGCACGGCTTGACCTTGCGCTTTCAACGCTTCTGCCATCAGCGCGGCGAGCTCGGCCACGGTACGTGTGCCGTCGAGATGCAGCAGCAATTCTCGGCCTAAGGGATCCAGCTCGACCGCGCTATGACGGATCGAGGCAACGATGTGGCCGTGCGCGGCTTGGGCGCGCGCCAGCCGATGCGCGCAAGGGCGTTCGGGCAGCGTGTCGAGCGCGGGAATCGACGCGAGCGTCGGGCGCACGCCTTGATAGGCAATCAAACTGAAAAGTTCGGTGCGTAGCATAGCGCTGTCATCGGCGAAAGCGCCGCCGCCGTGTTGCGTGACCAGATCGGCCGCGCTGGTTTGCAATTCATTCCATGTCAGGCTGGCCGGATAGCGCAAGGCGAGCAGCATTAACCCCGCTTTCGCCAGCGGATGCGTAACGAGGTAGGGGTGGCCACCGGCGCTGGTGAAAGTTTGCGCAACAGGCGCGCTCAGATCAATTTCCTCTTCGGTGCTCAAGTCGGCGTAGTAGGCGAGTTTGTTCAGCGCAAGGAGATCGGGTGCTGTGCGCAGCGGTGTGTCTTGTCGGATGAGCAAGGTGCGGCGAAATTTTCGTAAGCGTGCAAAATCCAGGCGCTGTTCTTGTTGGATGCGGTCGATGATAGTTTCGAACGCAGCGCCGGCATCGCCCAGGGTGGAGGGAAATAGGGTCCACAATTCTGCATCAGCGAGATAGCTGAGACCGGCCTGTCCTGCGCGCGCCATGAAGTCGCTGAAGCTCAGCGGCTCGTTGGTTTCTTCCAGATACTCGTGATAGACGTAAGAGGCAGGTGCGCGGCGCAGATAGTCGATCTCCTGCAAGGCGAATTGCGCCTCGATTGATGTTTGTGCGCGCAAGGCGGGCTCCATCAGATCGAATAGTTCATACGCTTGTGCCAAACGCTGCGAGGCGCGCCCTGCGCCGCAATACGCCAACATCGAGGCGCGCAGTAGGCCGCGCAGATGCCAGCCGGGCAGAGTGTTGTAGCTCACATAGGCGATGCCGTTGGGCGCGAGATGTTGGCCGCAAATTTCCAGCAGACGATCCTGCACCGCGCGCGGCACCCAGGAAAAAACTCCATGCGCGAGGATGTAATCGAACTCGCCCAGATCATGCATCGAGTCGGTGATGCTGCGGTGCAGCACTTGTGCGTTGTTCAATCCTAATTCGGCGATCAGCGCGTTCGCCTCATTCACATGCCGCTGCGCCAGCTCAACGCCGGTAACGGCGCAGTTCGGCTGATACCAGGCCAAGGGCAGAATGTTGCCGCCGCCGGCGCAGCCCAGTTCCAGCACGCGGCATGATTCAGCCGGCGCTGCGTTCACGCCGTACAGCCGCGCAATCGCGCGCAGATAGTCCGGGTGCGTGTCGGGTAGCGGCAGGCTTTCGTAGGGCAGGTCGTCGTAGCTGTCGAGAGTGGGGGGCATGGGAAGGATCAAAGATTTTCGAAATGCTGAATCATACGCTGCCGCGTGCGCTCATCGGGCAGGCGGCCGACACCGGCGCCCATGTTTTCGACCAGATGTGCGGGCTGGCGGGTGGCGGGGATGGCGCAGGTGACGGCGGGATGGGAAACGACGAATTTCAGAAAAAACTGAGCCCAGTTGTCGCAATCGAATTCGCGCGCCCAGGCGGGAAGCGGTTTGCCTTTGACGCGGTCGAACAGGTTGCCGTGTTGGAACGGACGATTGGCGATGACGGCGATGCGGCGTTCTCGTGCGAGTGGCAATAGGCGCTGCTCTGCTTCGCGATCGGCGAGGTTGTAAGCGAATTGCACGAAATCGAGCGGTTCCCGCGCCATGATTTTTTCCAGCTCGTCATGGCGGCGGCCGTGCGAAGTGGTGACGCCGAGGTAGCGGATGCGGCCTTCACGCTTCCAGGCTTTGAGTGTCTCCAGATGCACTTCCCAATCCAGCAGGTTGTGTACCTGTATCAGATCGAAACGCGGCACGCCCCACAGCTTGCGTGAGGCTTCCATTTGCTCGATGCCGCGCTGCTTGCCCCAGGTCCACACTTTGCTTGCGGCGAACAGGGTGGGCGTGCGGGGAATATTCTTCAGCAAGCCGCCCAGCACATATTCGGCCGAGCCATACATGGGCGAGGAGTCGATCAGGCCGCCGCCATGTTCGAAGAAGGCTTGCAGCACTTTTAGCCGTTGCGGCCGCGCATCGATGTCGTCGCCGATGTCAAAGCTAATCCAAGTGCCTAGGCCGATCACCGGCAGCAGCTCGCCGCTGGCGGGAATGACGCGCTTGAGCGTGGTGCGCGGTACGGCGCTGGCCGGGTTCAGCGCAAGGCTTGCACCGAGCGCGGAGGCCAATCGTAAAAAATCGCGCCGATTGCTCATGTTGCCCGCTCCGCTAGTCTTTCACGGCTTCGATCGAGATTAGGATTTTCACATCATTGCCCACGAACGGTAGGCCTTTGCTCATACCGTAATCGGAACGTTGGATGGTAGCGCTGGCATCCGCACCGCAGGCTTGACGCAGTTGCAGCAGATTCAGCCCGCATTTGAATCGTGTGACCGTGAGAGTGACTGGGTGGGTTACGCCGAGTAAGGTCAGTTCGCCTTCCACGGCGCTGAGTCGGCTTTCGTCGAAGCGAAATTTGTTGCCGCGAAAGTTGAGCGTGGGATGCCGCTTTACGTCGAAGTAATCAGACGAACGCAGCACGTCCTCTAGTTTGGTCAGGCCGGTATCGATGGAGGCAGCATCAATGGTGACTTCGATATTGCCGGTTTTGGCGTCCCGATCCAGGCTTAATTTTCCCTGCACGCTGTTGAATCGTCCGCGCGTAGTGGAGTAGCCCAAGTGGTCGATTTCAAATGAAGGATAAGTGTGGGTCGGGTCGATGGTGTATTGATCGGCCGCGCTGGCGGCTTGAGCCAGCAGGGTGATGAAAAAGGCAAAGGTGAGGCGTGCAGTCATGGCAGACTCCATCGGTAGTTTAGATTTTATCGAAAGCAGCCATGCGCGCCGCAAGCGATTCCCAGCGCAGTTCACGCAGGCTTTGGGCGAGGCGGTGCACCTCGCCAGTCTCGACTTGGCGGCGGCGCTCTGTTTCACTTTTGATATCGTGGTGGCGCAGCATCATGCGCAGGGCTTTGTCTTTGAGGGTTTTGATCGGGGTAAGTACGGCTTCACGCCGCGTGTGAAAGGCATCTTCGTCGGGCGCGCATTGGTGGCCAAAGACATTGAAATGACGGCATGCCATCGGGCGCAACGGGTGGATGGTGCAAGCCTCGTCCACCAAAAAAGGACACGCATCTCGTGTTGCATGCTGTTGTAATTGCGTTTGTACTTGCGCGCGTAAGGGGGCGGTGAGTTTTTCGGTGGTATACCAGGCGATGCCCATCAGCTCCAGCGGATACACCGGGATGTCGGTGTGGGTGCGGCAGCAACTGGCGCAGCCGCGCGCGCAGGCCAAGGTTTTGCCTTTGCGCGTTTCGCGTTGGATGCCTTCAGATACAGCTTGGTCGGTGAGTTGCTGCACCTCGAGCAGTAGTGCTAGCCAAGGCTGTCGCGCTTCGTCTGCGGGAAAATGGATGCGCGCGGGCGTAATCGGTAAAATGGTGGTTTCCAGTTTCAATGCATACTCTTTTCAATCAGATGCGATACGTGTGAATGAAGGTAGAGTGGCGACATGGCCAATAAATCCCTTACTACCCGTCAAAAAATGGTGTTTCGTGGAAAGCCTAACGCGCCCCTGGCAGCGCCGGGCCAAACGCAGGCGCCGCGCGTAAAACGCAAAACGCCTATCATGCCCCCTGTTACGCAACGCGTCCCTAAACCCCCACGTTGAGCGTATGTATCGTTGCCCATGTACAGGCTTGATTTCTAAACACAATCATAGCGGATTTAGTTTCCAATAGGCGCTGGGGATCGGGTCTCAAGCGTCGGGCAGAATAGCCGATATAGCCGGGGATAGCTTGAAACAGCGCATTAACCGTTTAATCCAGAAGGAGTCGTAATGTTGTACAGATTATTGATTGTGATGTTGGGTCTATTTTGCTGGATTGCCACCGCCTCGGGCGCGGGCCCGGCGCCATTGCTGTTCGGCGTGAATGAAGGATCATCGGGCAGCATCGGCTTCAGCGATCGCCAAGAAAAATACAAGCCGCTCGCCGAGCATCTTTCCAAAGTGTTAAAGCGGCCAGTAACCTTGGAATCTGCCTCGGATTTAAAAAACTTGACCAAGAGCCTGGATACCGCGCGCTATGGTTTATTGCTGGTGCGGCCGAGCCATATTTCAGCCAAGGCGATGCGCGATCAGAAATATGTACTGGTCGCAGCGGCCAAAGGCGATGCCATCGCACATTTTATTGTGCACAAGGATTCGCCGCTGAAGCAGCCGTCCGATCTGAAGGGCAAATCGATTGTGATGCCGGATGAAATCGCCTATCCGACTTGGGTTGGTTTGGCCATGCTACGCGATATCGGTATCGGCCGTGGCCAGGCGGATATCCGCAATTTTCGCTCGCAAGAAGCCGTGGGTTATGCCGTGGAGCAAAAGCTATCCGATGTCGGCGTGGTGATTTCGTATTCGAAAGTCGCCAAGGACTGGACCGGCAAAGGCCATCGTTTTCTGTGGGAGAGCAAAAAGCTACCGTTCTGGTCGGTGATCGGCTCGCCCAAGCTGGCGCCAGAGGAAGTGGCCAAAATTCGCGAGGCCTTGATCAAGCTGGATCAAGGGGATGAAGGACAAAAAATCCTGAAAGAGATTGGCGTTAAAGGCTTTGTTCCCGGCGACCAAGCGGCTTACCTGGATATGCTGAAGTGGGTGGGCTACTGATTGAAACGTAGAGACTGACTGCCTAGGGTCAGGAATTTCGGCTAGCGTTTTGCGGCTGTTCGCTCGCAGCGGATGACGCCTTCGGTCACGCGCTGCGGTACGTTGAAATAATCGGAAATCAAAGACTCATTGTATTCCAGCGTGGTGAAACTTTTGCATTGCTGGCTGCTGGCGATTTCTTCGGCGCGGCGATTGAAATAGAGACGGGCTTCGCCCTGGCCGGTGGTTTTAAGTTTGCCCTGCTTGACGGTCAGACGGTAGAGGTCTTCCCCAATATTGCGGTCTTCTACTTCCCACACAAAGCCGTCTTTTGCGTAGTAGAGGACGATGGCGCCAATCACGATTTGCTTGGTCGTGAGGGTGTTATTGAGCAATAACTCTTGGCTAAGATCGGGTAGCTTGGGGAGGGATGTCACGCAGCCATTCAGTAGCAATACACCCATTGCCAGCGCCAGCGTTTGTTTCATGCGCGGGCCTTCTTGGTTTTCTTTTGCATCATTTCTACGATCAATGGGGTGCAGGCCATGGCCAGCGCGAGGCGCATTTTACCGCCCGGAACCACCATGGTATTGGGCCGCGACATGAAAGCGCCGCTGATGCGTTGGAGCAGGCTCGGGAAATCGAATTTATGCGGGTCGCGGAAGTGGATAACGACGATGCTCTCGTCGGCTGTGGGAATGTCGCGCGCGATAAAGGGGTGGGAGGTGTCCACCAGGGGCATGCGCTGAAAATTGATATCGGTGAGCGCGAATTGCGGCGCAATGTAATAGGTGTAGTCGCGCATGCGACGCAGGATAGTGGTGGTGATTTCTTCCACCGAGCAGCCATCGCGGCTGCAATCGCGGTGGATTTTTTGAATCCATTCCAGATTCACCGCCGGCACCACGCCGATCAGTAAATCTACATGCTGCGCAGCATTGATGCCCTTGCCGCCACTGCCACGCCGTTCCTTGCCTTGGGGCAGGTGTGCTGGGTTGGCTTTGCGCCGGGTCCAAGTGTGGGCAGCCACCCCGCCGTGCATGCCTTCATAGAATAAGAGATCCGTGCCCTTATCCACCTTGCGCCAGGGTGTGAAACCGCCGACTGCGAGGCCGAGGCGCTTGGCGTCGGCGTCATCGCGTACGTAGCAGCGCCACTCGCCGCCGCCACTCTTGGCGTATTGCTTGAACAGGTTTTCCAGCTTATCGAAATGATTGGCTTCCGGGCCAAAGTAGCTGATGGGGCGGCCGCGTTGGCTGGATTCGGTGACGCGTTGCTCCATTTCGGCAAGGCCATAGCGGTAGAAGCTATCGCCTTTGACAAACTGGGCCTGGATTCCCTGGCGGCGGAAAATATCGCTGAAAGCATGGCGTACGGTGGTGGTGCCCGCGCCTGCCGAGCCGGTGACGGCGACAATCGGATGTTGTTGCGACATGCTGCTCCCCATGAATTATGCAGGCAAGCATAAGCCGCTTAGGGGCCTATTTCAAGCCTGCAAGGAGTAGTTGTGAACTAATCGCGGAAATGTAGCTTCAGAACGAGGATGGTGAGCGCCAGCACCAGGGTCACGACGTTAGCCAGAATCACCGGCAGCGAGCCGATGATGAATCCATACACGATCCACAACACCACGCCGCAACTGAAGAAGGAAAACATCGCCAGCGAGATGTCGTGCGCGTGCTTGGATTTCCAAGTCTTGATGACTTGGGGCACAAAGGCGATGGTGGTGAATAGACCGGCGACCAGGCCCAGAATTTCGGTAGCGTTCATGGTTTGGATTATCCCTGACAGGCGCCAGGGTTGCCAGCCCGTATCCCGCTACGTTTTTGCTTTTCAAGCTCCCGCCGCTTGTGCCGATAACTATACTAAGTACAAGTGGTTTTGGTACGTAGCCGGGAGTGGTCATGCAGCGGTATTGGAAATACATTGGTTTTGTCGCCTTGCTGCTGGGCGCAAGCGGCGTATTGGCCGCCGAGGCGCCGATTGACGCGCAAGAGGCATATTCACCCATCTTTCTGCTCTATTCGGGCGACCCCACGCCTGCTCGCTTGCAAGGTTTACAGCAATTCCTGCAATCGAAAAACGCATCCAAAGAAGCGATCAAAGACACGGTCGATACCGTGGTCTACAAACTCAAGCACTTCAAGGCCGGTTTTGCATATCCGGTTTATGCCTCCGAGACCGCCACGACCGGCAATAGCTGCGTGGTGGCCGATAGCCATCTGAGCGAATTCAAAGAAGTGGTTTCCTTGTTGACCAGTGCGCGTATTTATCAATCGGTACTGGCGCGACGCACCCCGACGATCAGCGTACAAGCGGTGCTGGAAAATGTGCTGAATCATGAGATTTTTCATTGCTATGATTTGATGAAAGTGTCGCAAACTGAGATCGGCCTGCAGGTGATCAAGCACGGCTCGGCGTATTTTTCCCACCACGGCGAAGTCGGCGCGGATGTTTTTGCGGCGTTGGTGCATTTGCGCGGCGGCGGAGATAAACAGCTGCTGCGCCAGATTCGCGACTTTCGTACGCTGAACTTACTGAATGGCGACGCCGCCCATTACACCGCGCGCGCTTTGGATTATGTGCTATGGAATTACGACCAGCGGCGCTTGAAGCAACTCAATATGCGGCAAATAGTTGAGCTGGCGCATACGATTCGTGATCTGACTGCACTCACGCCCGACGAATTCGGCCTCTATAAGGATGCGTCACTGCAACTGTCGAGTGAAGTGGCCATACTGGAAAATTCAAATGTTAATCCAAATGCAGAATGGCTAGAAAAATTGGTCTACACGCCGCCGCCCGATCCTGGGTTTTTATCCCAGCTTATTCTCCAAGTGCGGGCCGCGCTGCACAATCTGGGTGGGGATATCTCGCCTGACAATACCTATTTTTACCCGCTGATGAAAAAATTCTACTTGCCCACGCAATTCAATATTATCAAGGCAGAAAACACGCAATAAATATTCAGGGGTAGTACCGATTGGTCATCGTGCTAGGATTGCGCCATGCGCCAATGCTTACTATTCCTGGTGTGCTGGGCACCTTTCTCCTATGCGGCGGATACGCGCATCACGCGCGAAGGATTGGATTTTTATCTCTCCGCGCGCACCCCAGAACAAACCAATGCCTTTTATAGTGCGCGCGGTCTGCCGATCAATGCCGTGCAAGAAATCGCGAAATCTTGTTTCTTGACCGTGGGCCTGCATAACCGGCGCACCGATATCGTGTGGCTGGATTTGGCGACTTGGCGCTTTGCCGATGCCAATGGGCGCGAGGTCACACGTGTTTCACTTCCGCAATGGACAGCGCGCTGGAAAGCCATGCAGATCCCGCTTGCCGCACAAGCTACCTTCGGTTGGACACAATTACCCGAAACACGCGACATGCAGCCAGATGAAAATGTCGGCGGCAACGTTCCCGTCGTGCCCCCGCCGGGCGAATTCACCTTGACGGCGCGTTTTCCTACCGGGGCGGCGGGCACCGGTAAACCGATCGAGATCAGCGTGCCGGGCTTGTCCTGCCCGCGCGACGGAGCGGTGAAATGAAACAAGTCGCGCTGCTTTTATTTTTACTCGCAATGGGGGTGGTGCAAGCAGCCGAAGTGAAGCCGCCGCCGGGGCTGCTTAAGCTGGATGGCCGTCCCGCGCCGGCCTTGCATCTTGCCGATATGGATGGCAGAACCGTAAATCTCGCGCAACTCAAAGGGCGTTGGGTGTTGGTGCATTTCTGGGCCAGCTGGTGCGGCCCATGCCGGCGCGAAATGCCGACCTTGCCCAAGTTGATCAATGCTTTTCCCCCCGAGCGCTTAAGCGTATTGCTGGTCAACACCGCCGACAGCGACGACGATGTATTCACTTTTCTGGCCAGCGTGTCGCCGGAGTTGGTTACGCTCATGGACCGCGATGGCCAAGTAACGGAGCGCTGGCAGCCGCGCGGCTTGCCCTCTACTTTTTTCGTCGATCCCCAAGGGCGGCTGCGTTATCAGGCGCTGGGTGGGCGTGATTGGGGATCGGGGGCTTATCTTGAGTTTTTACGTGAGCTGACCAAAAATTCAGTTCAAAAGTAAGCTTACGATTTTGTAGAGCAAGCATCCTGCTTGCATGCCGGCAGGATGTCGGCGCTACTGCGGATTTGCACCGCCTGCGCAATCCGGGTAGTCTTGAACCCCTTCATTTCTCGTAGCAAAACCCATGTTGGATGATATTCAGCCTCACGCAGATCAGGGGCATTCTTGTTGTGGAACGGTAACGCCGGTTTCTAAGCATCGTTTTAACTTGGTGCTGATCAACCCTTATGAACTCGGGCGGCAGCCATTCGCTTTGGCCGAGGCATCGGCGTGGTTGAAGCGCGCCGGTTGTGATGTGCGCTGTCTCGATTTGGCATTGCAAAAATTGGAACCAGCGGTGTTGGCTGAGGCGGATGCCATCGCGATTTATCTCGGCATGCACACGGCTACGCGCATCGCGCTCGAAGCCTTGCCGCGCCTACGCCAGCTTGCGCCAAAAGCGGCTTTAGCGGCTTTCGGTTTATATGCGCCGATGAACGAAACTTTGCTGCGCGGCTTGGGCGTGACGGCGATTTTCGGCGGCGAATCGGAGCCGGATTTGGTGAGCTGGGCGAATGCGCTACGAGAGGGAAATAGTTCGACGCTTGCGCAAGCGACCATCGTGCGTCACGACAAAATCGAATTCCTTACCCCCGATCGTACCGATCTGCCGCCGCTCGTGCGCTATGCGCATTTGGTGTTGCCGGATGGCGCTACCCGTGTTTCAGGCTTTGTGGATAGTACGCGCGGCTGTAAACACCTGTGCCGTCACTGCCCGGTGGTGCCGGTGTATGAGGGCAAGTTTCGCGTGGTGCCGGTCGAGGTTGTCATGGCGGATATCGCGCAGCAAATAGAAGCGGGCGCGCAGCACATTTCATTCGGGGACCATGATTTTCTGAATGGGCCCACCCATGCCTTGAACGTAGTGCGCGCCATGCATGAGCGCTATCCGCAGCTTAGCTATGATGCCACGATCAAGATTCAGCACCTGATCGATCATGCTGAGCTGTTGCCGGAACTGAAGCGCACCGGCTGCCTGTATATCATCGCCGCGGTGGAATCGGTGGATGATCGCGTGCTGGATTACCTAGCCAAGCACCACACGCGCGCCGATTTCTACCGCGCGGTGGGTCTAGTGCGCGAGGCCGGCATCGCGCTCGCGCCGACTTGGGTGGCGTTTCACCCCTGGAGCACGTTGGATAGCTATCTGGATTTACTGACCAGCTTAGTCGAGTTGGGTTTGGTGGAAGCCGTGCCGCCGGTGCAGCTGATGATTCGGCTGCTGATTCCCAGCGGCTCCAAGCTGCTGGAGCTGCCGGGTTTTCATGATCTGATCGGCGAATTCGACCAGAAGCTGTTGGGTTATCCGTGGAAAAATCCCGATTCGCGCGTTGATGCCTTGCAGCGTGGCATTCAAGCCTATGTGGCGGAAGCCGAAAAGGCCAACACCCCGCGTCGCACGATTTTCGAACACATCTGGGGCTTGACGCACAACGCCGCAGGCAAGGCCGTGCCGTCATTGGTCAACACCGATCTCGGCCAGCCGATCCCGCACATGTCGGAGCCGTGGTATTGCTGCGCCGAGCCGACCGAGGCGCAGTTGGAAGGTTTTTAGAATTTCCGTGTTTATCCAAGGTCGCAGTGATAATGAAATCCATTCTTTTACTCCTCCCCATCGCAAGCTATCGCAACGACGATTTCCTCGCGGCGGCGGAGAAGCTCGGCGTGCAGGTGATCCCTGTCGCCGATTATTGTCCGCAACTCGCGCCGGGGTGGGGCATGCATGCACTCGCCGCCGTGCATTTCGATTACCCCTTGCAGGCCGCGCAAACCATCCTCGATCATTTGCCCGTTGAGCCGGATGCGGTGTTGGCGGTGGATGATCATGGCTTGGAAGTCGCTGCGCTACTGCGCGAGAAGCTGGGTTTACCCGGTAATAGCGTGGCGGCGGTGGGCCTCACCCGCGACAAACTGGCGTTTCGCCATTTGTTGGCAGCGCATGGTTTTTGCTGCCCCGATTTCCGGCATGTGTCCCACGATACGGATCCGGCCGCGCTCGCGCCGGCTTTGAGCTATCCGGTGGTGGTGAAAGCGCGCCGCCTTTCTGCCAGCCGCGGCGTGGTGCGCGCAAATAATGCGCATGAATTTATCTCGGCGGTACACCGGGTGCGCGAGATTCAAGGCCGTGTCGATCGCGAAAGCCAAGAATTGGGGCTGCTGGTCGAAGCTTTTATTCCGGGCCAAGAATACGCACTGGAAGGCCTACTCACCCAGGGTGAGTTAAAAGTACTGGCGTTGTTCGACAAGCCCGATCCGCTGGATGGACCTTATTTCGAAGAAACGATTTATGTCACACCGTCGCACTTGCCCCAAGCGATGCAAACCCAGATCGTGGAGCAAGTAGCGCGGGCTTGCCGCTTAGCGGGATTGTCCACGGGCCCGGTTCACGCCGAAATGCGCGTCAACTCTCAAGGCGTGTGGCTATTGGAAGTCGCAGCGCGCTCCATCGGCGGCTTGTGCGGGCGCATGCTGCGTCATGCGCTCGGGATGAGTTTGGAAGAACTCTTGCTGCGTCATGCATTGAATGAACCGCTGCCTGTGGTTACGGCGCACGGCGCGGTGGGTGTGATGATGATCCCGATCCCGAAGCGCGGCCTGTATCAAGGCGTGCAAAACTTGGATGCGGCACGTGCGCTGCCGAATATTACGGATATCCAAATCACCGCCGAGGTCGGCGCACTACTGCTGCCCGCGCCGGAAGGCGCGAGTTATCTCGGCTTCATCTTCTCTCAAGCGGATACCCCGCAAATGGCGGAGCAGGCGCTGCGTGCTGCGCATCGGCTCCTCGCGTTTGAGATTCAAACCGAAGTGCCGGTGACAGCAGTTTAAAACCGATCCGTGATAACGACATCGTGCAGCGGCAGTTGCCCGCCGCGCGGCCAGGGTTCTTGTACGCCCTTACCAACGGCCAGCATGAAGCTGATGACATGGTCGGCGGGCAGCTGGATGAGTTTAGCCACGGCGTCGAAATCGAAACCATCCATCGGGCACGAGTCGTAACCCATTTCCTTGGCGGCGAGCATGAGGGCCATGCCGGCGATGCCGCAGGAGCGCATGGCTTCGTCGCGCTGCACTGACTCGCGCCCTTGATAATATTGGCCGATGGCGGGAACCAGGAAATCCTGCACCGGCTGCGGCGTGTTTTTCCAGTAGCGCGCCGGCTCATGTTCCCAGGCTTTCAGATCCGCGCACAGCACGATCAGTAGCGAAGCGTCGGTGACTTGCGCCTGATCCCACGCCGCTTGACGAATTTCGCCGCGCAAGGCCGGATCGCGCACCAGCACGAAGCGCCAATTCTGGATATTGAAAGCGCTAGGCGCCAAGATCGCGAGCGACAGCAGACGTTCGATTTCCGCCGCACTCATGCGGTGGTTTGGGTCATAGGCTTTGATGGAGCGGCGGGTTTCAATGGCGGTGGCGACGTTCATAGAATATTTCCTTTAGGTTTTACGGATAAAGAATGCGTGTTCGTTATTTACTTCATTCGAAGCAATCAGTTCATTCCCCGTTTGCCGGGCAAAGGCACTGAATTCGGACATCGCGTCAGGGCTGTTGGCCACGATTTTGAGCACGCTGCCGGAGGAGAGTTGGCCCAGCTCTTTTTTGACCGCCAAGGTCAACATAAAACACTTGAGATTACGTCCATCCAATTCACGATCGAAGTTCATCATGGTCTCCTTGAAAGTTTCATTTCGCCAAGCTCAACACATACTCAATCAGTTGGTCGAAACACTGCTGATAGGTCTTGGTGGACTGCATATTTTTAGCAATGCCGACACAGCCTTCCCAGGCGGAAATGATGAACAGGGCCGCCAACTTGCAATTGATTTCCTTGCGCACTTGACCTTGTTTTTGCGCACGGCGCAAAGCATCCGCGAGCGTGTCTTGCCAGCGCTGCATCAGGGCATTGAGCCGTTGCCGGAATTGTTCGTCAAGCGGGCTCATCTCTTGCATCAAGTTGTTCAAGGGGCAGCCCAGTTCGACGACATCCGGTTTGCCGCGTTTGCCGCGCAGGATGTCTTGCAGCGTTTTGATCGGATGCGGACTGTCGCGCAGAGGAATGAATATCGTCTCCGCCAGAATTCGTTCGATGACTTCATCCACCACGGCGAGCCCCAAGTCATGCTTGGCGGGGAAGTGGTGATAGAGCGCGCCCTTGGTTAAGCCTGTGTTAGCCAGAATGCTGGCCAAGCTGGCGGCCTGAAAGCCGTAGCGGTGAATTTCGTTAAACGCCGCTTCCAGAATCTTGTCGCGCGTGACATCAGGCTGTTTGGTGATGTGAGTTTTGGTTCGCATGGCGCCATTACATACCGACCGGTATGTATGTGTCAAGCGGGCTAAAGGAAGATGGCTCGCCAAGGCGAAAAAAAGCCGCCCGAAGGCGGCCAAGGAGAAGGCTAGGCGCATTGCGCGCCTAGGGAAAATTATTCTTTGTGATGTTTCACCTTGAAGCCGGTGATCTTGAGAATGTCGTCGGTGCCGTAGTCGTCCAGGTTCGTCATCAGCGCGTCATCCGAATGCTGGATGGAGACATAGGCGGTCTTGCCGTCCGGCGCGAAGAAGAAGCCGGTAGGCTCGGCCGAGCTATCCTTGACCGACAGAATCTTCACGCAGCCATCGGTCTTGATGTCGCGATCCGCACCGTCCGGCAGGCAAGCCCAGATGTCGCCGTTGTCGTGATCTTCGATTACGTACAGGTTGCCGGTGACAGGCTGGAACGCGATGTTGTCGGGCTGGTTAAGATCGGTGTCGCCTTCCAGGAAACGGTTCACCGCGACCGTGCGCTGCGTGCTGCTCGCGGTGAGCGGGGCGCTATCCACGCCACAGACCACTTCGCCGTAGTTCTTGCCGGCTTCGTTGCCCGTGTTGGTCCAGCAGAAACGGATTGCGTCGGGATTGCTTGCATCCTTAAACATCGGATCAAGTTCCAGATCTTCCGGGCGGTAGTAACCGGTTGCCCCAGCGCTATTGGCGCTGGCGCGCGCGGTAGCGGCGGGGACCGGCAGCCAGGCGGCGTTGCCGATTTCACAGCCTTGGCCGAACTGCTGGGCGCCGTCCACGCAAGAAACCTGCATGGCGTACACCAGCCCACTGGCGAGCGGCGATTGGCTCAAATTGGCGATCGGACCAGCGTTAACCGCGCGCGGAGCGGCGGGCACGAATTTGAAAATCGCGCCGCCATCGGCGTTGGCGGGGCTGCCAGGACGCAATTCGTCGCCGCCGATAACTACGCCGCTGGGTAGAATGCCAATACCTTCCCAAGCCATGGTGGGCAGGGCACTGCGCTTTACGACATTGGCCGAGGGGTTGCCAGCTGCATCGACGACGGTGCCGGCGGCGCGGTTGGTGACGGTGTGATTGGTGACATTCAGCGGATCGATAATTTCATACGCGCCGCCGGTGGTGTTTTCTTCCGCGACCAGCACCGTGCCCCAGGGCGTGAGGCGGATGCCGTCGCCGCCGGCCAGGCCGCGCAGAATGATTTCCGATTTACCGGTCTTGAGATTGATGCGTTGCACGGAGGGTGTCAGCTTCGTGATGCCGCTCGGCAGGGTGCCGATGGCATGCGGGCTGAATTCTTCCACCGCGGTGATAAGGTGGGTCGGGTTGTTGGCGGGCCACAAGAACATCATGTCCGTGCTGTTTGCGGCTTCGCGCGACAGATACTCGACTTTGAGGCCCTCTGCGACCAGCACTTGTTCGTTGGCGGTTTGCGACAGCGTGCGATAAGCGCCGACGGTAGCAGGCGCGGATTCGGTTAAGGGCTGCTCGACGCCGAACAGCTTCTCGGATTGGGCGCGCAATTGATGTTGGATTTTCAGGCCAAAGTCCTGCTCATGGTCATGGGCGCATGCGCTGCCGGTCATGCCGGCGAGCGCCAGGGTCAGTGCAATTGAAAGTTTGTTGGGGTGCATGGTTTCTCCTGCTGGATCGAGGTGGATAGGAGCTTCGAAATTTAGCGCCGAAACTTTGCACTTGTATGGCGAAGGCGTGACGCATTCGTGACAGCGGCTTAGCGCCATCACAGCGCTTGGCGCTAATAGCTTGTATGAGCCGGCCGGCTCGCTTAGCATAGGCGGCTCAAACCGAGCCCCTACATGCGCCTACTGCTTATTTGTTCTGTCCTGATCTGCTCGCCGCTGGTGGCCCACGCCGATATTTACGGCTACACCGACGAGGCGGGCACGCTCGTGCTCTCCGATGTGAAGCAAGACACCCGTTATGCATTGCTGCTGCAAACCGAGATTGCGAAAAATCCTGCGCTGGCCTTGCCGCTCAGCGGCGGTCGCATCAATTGGGCGAATCAAAAACGCTATGCCGCCTTGGTGGCGCAAGCCGCACAGACCTATCAAATCGACGAGGCGCTGCTGCATGCCTTGATTTCCACCGAATCCGGCTACGAGCCGGGTGCGCTGTCGAAGAAGGGCGCCATCGGTTTGATGCAAGTGATGCCCGGCACCGGCAAGCGTTATGGCGCGCAGAATTTGCATGATCCGACGCAAAACCTCGCGGCCGGTGCACGTTATCTGCGCGATCTGCTGCGGCAATTCAACAACGATTTGTCGCTCGCGCTCGCCGCTTATAACGCGGGCGAAAACGCGGTGCTGCGTTACGGCAAACGCATTCCGCCGTATCGGGAAACCCAACAATATGTGCCGCGTGTACTGGCGCTGTATAAAAAATTTCAGACGAAAACATGATTGTTACTCCAACTTCTTTACCCGAAGTGCTAGTGATCGAGCCAAAAGTGTTCGGCGATGCGCGCGGTTTTTTTTTCGAGAGCTACAACCGGCGCGCGTTACGTGAGGCCACCGGCATCGATGTCGATTTCGTGCAGGACAATCACTCGCGCTCGGCCAAGAACGTGCTGCGCGGACTGCATTACCAGCTGGCACAAGCCCAAGGCAAGCTGGTGCGCGCGGTAGTGGGCAGCGTATTCGATGTGGCGGTGGATATCCGCAAGCAGTCGCCCAACTTCGGCCGCTGGGTCGGCGTGGAGCTATCGGCCGAGAATAAAAAAATGATGTGGGTGCCGCCGGGTTTTGCGCATGGTTTTTTGGTGCTCTCAGATTTCGCTGAATTTCTGTACAAGACCACCGATTACTACGCGCCGCAGCATGAGCGCGCGATTTTGTGGAACGACCCGGCTATCGGCGTGCAATGGCCCCTGGCGGGCGAGCCATTGCTGTCGAATAAGGATCAAGCCGCGCAACGCTTGCAGGACGCCGAAGTGTTCCCATGAGAATCCTGATTACCGGCGCCAATGGTCAAGTGGGCTGGGAATTGCAGCGCACACTCGCTCCGCTGGGCGAAGTCGTCGCACTCGGGCGGGAGGCGCTTGATTTGGCCAACGCAGATGCGATTCGCCATACCGTGCGGCAAATTGCACCGGAGCTGATTGTGAACGCAGCGGCCTATACCGCCGTAGATAAAGCCGAGGCAGAACGCGAGTTGGCTCATGCGGTGAACGGCGTTGCGCCGGGGATTTTGGCGGAGGAGGCGAAGAACCTCAATGCCGCGCTGGTGCATTACTCCACCGATTATGTATTCGATGGTTTGAAAGGCTCGCCGTATGAGGAAATCGACGTAGTACATCCGGCAAGCGTTTACGGCAAGACCAAACTTGCTGGCGAAAAAGCCATCGCCGCAGTGGGCGTGCCACATCTGATTTTGCGCACCAGTTGGGTGTATGGCGCGCGCGGCAAAAATTTTCTGCGTACCATCATCAGGCTAGCGAATGAGCGAGATGAATTGCGCGTGGTGGACGATCAACTCGGCGCGCCCACCTGGAGCCGCATGATCGCCGAGGCGACGAGCGTGATACTCGCGCAATGCCTGCACAAAGGTGCGGTAGCCGGCGTGCTGGCGGAAAAGGGCGGCTTGTATCACCTGACCGCGGCGGGGCAGACCAGTTGGTTTGGCTTTGCCTGCGAGATTGTTAAGCACACGGAAAAGCACCCGCGCATGACGCCGATTACCACCGCAGAGTATCCACTACCCGCACCGCGTCCGGCGTATTCCGTGATGAGCAACGTCAAACTGGCGCGGGTGTTCGGTATCCACTTGCCGGATTGGAATGCGAGCTTGGCGCATTGTGCGGCTGAGCTGAAAACATAGGGTTTTGGGGGAATGTTGGTGATCTTTTTTTTGTGAGTTTGGATGTGCGTGCATGGCGAATGCTACAAAGCTAGACCCCGTGTGCTTTTCTTGATGAAGCGCCATAAGGTGAAAGACTGAGGAATCGGCGAAGGTCGGTTGCCGTGTATCGATTTCTACCTGCGTTATGGGCTGTATAAAGTTCTCAGCGGGCTGGAAATCGGCACATGCCTTGGCGTGAAGAACATCGGAAAGCCCATGTGCGGGAAAACTGCATGCACGGTTTGATGAGGGAGGGCAGGCGAGAGCCTGTTATCTACTCTATCTTTTGATGCTAGGAAGCAGAGACGGAAAATGAAAAAACGCCCAGCATCTTGCGATGCCAGGCGTTTTAAATTGAAGCACTTGAGATTTAAGCAGGCTTACGCTTACGTGCGGCAGCCAAGCCGGCCAAGCCCAGCCCGAAAAGGGCAAGGGAGGCAGGTTCGGGCACAGCGTTGGAGACACCCCGGGTGTTACCCGTTAGGTTGATTGTCGTAGCGCCCACAAAAGATGAACTGTCGTTCGCCGGGGAAATACCAAAGGCGTATTGACCGCTCAAGGCGACCAAAAAAGTCGCCGATCCCGGAGCAACGTAACAATCTCCACAGGCGTGGAATGCCATGGACTCCACGATCAAGTCCACACCGGTTCCTGTCTGGAGGGAGTTTCCGTCAAATGCGCCGGTAGCGGTATAGATGTCGCCAACCTCCACCACGCCATTGGTTCCAGCTCGAAACAACACCACGTTTGGGCCGAATATCCCAGTGGCTGTTATGCTCAAGATGTCGCCAGCATTCGCGCCAAAGACGAGCCAAGCATCATCATTTGCTCCGGTCGTAGTAGCTGTGAATGTACCTCCGCCAGCCGCGAAAATATGATCGATGGAATCAACAGGGCCAAAAACGGTCGCATGCGAAGCTAACGATGGGGCTGAAAAAAAAGCACTAGCCAGCAGGGTGGCTGCGGATAAGACTTTTATTACCTTCATAAATTTTCTCCGAAAACAATTTAAGGAAAATGTAATGGATTAGTGATATTAACTAAAAAATTACCCTTAAACTAGACAGTAAGCAATGTCCATGCCAGATTATAGATATTTTATTAAATAACATGTGATTACAGTATGTTGTATCGTCATAGACGAATGTAAGGGCTTTCGTTGCGCCCCATCCCAAGTAATTTTGTAAAATTATCCGACATCTCGGCATTGCGTTTCCAAACTTAAACCGCAAGCCAGGGGCAAAGCCGGGGTCTAGCTTTGTTGCAACCCCTCAGTTATAACCCTCCATTTCGAAACGAGAAAACTTGGTTAAGTTATTATCGACCGTTCTTTCTATGTAATCCTTTGGATTGCATTTAGTATTGTCGTATGTTACGCTTTTCAGCGTGATCAAACGCTTCCGCCATAAAGGGTTAGAACGGTTATTCCGCAAGGGTGAAACGCAGGGCATTCAAGCGCAACATGTTTCGCGCATTATTCGTATTCTTGATCTGCTGGATGATGCCAGCGCGCCCGAACAGGTGAACATACCTGGCTTATACCTGCACCCGCTTAAAGGTGGTCGCAAAGGCGAGTGGGCGATAAGCGTATCGGGTAACTGGCGTATCACCTTCCGTTTTGAGGGTGAGGACGTGACGGATGTAATTTTGGAGGATTATCACTGATGGCTAAATCACTGCGCGACCCGAAACGCCGCCCAACGCACCCGGGCGCGATCTTGCGCGAAGATGTGTTGCCTTCGTTAGGGATGACCCAAGCTGAGTTCGCGAAGCGGCTGGGCGTTTCGCGGCTGACGGTATCGGAATTGATTAATGAAAAGCGCGCGGTAAGCCCGGATATGGCTATGCGGCTGGGTCGTCTGCTCGGGAATGGCCCGGAGATTTGGCTGCGCATGCAGCAAACGCTCGATTTGTGGGAGCTTGCCAAGCACCGTGATTATGAAAAGATTCAAACGCTGAAGGCAGCCTAGACTGCCGTTGCAGTATTCCCATAGCTGCGCTGGCCAGCACGGCATCCGCTGTGAGATGCAAGCCGGGATCAGCCCTGGCTTCGCAGCGCACTCTGACTTAACCCCCCTGCTTTGCCGCTGCCAGCGCGCCTGTAAACCGAACAAGATTCTTCTAACGGTACAAGGTAAAATGCCTTTTTTCATCCTTTACCCCGGCATTCCTTATCATGAGCATCCTGGTCAACAAGAATACTAAAGTCCTGTGCCAAGGCTTCACCGGCAAGCAGGGCACATTTCATTCCGAACAAGCGCTGGCCTACGGCACGCAGATGGTGGGCGGCGTGACGCCGGGCAAGGGCGGGCAGACGCATCTGAATCTGCCGGTGTTCAACACCATGCGCGATGCAGTGCAGGCGACCGGCGCGCAGGCCAGCGTAATTTATGTACCCTCGCCCTATGCAGCGGATTCCATCATGGAAGCAGCGGATGCCGGGATCGAAGTCATCGTGTGCATTACCGAGGGCATTCCGGTGCTGGATATGCTGAATGTGAAAGCGGCCTTGAAAGCTACCGGCGCGAAATTGATCGGCCCCAATTGCCCCGGACTGATCACGGCAGGGGAGTGCAAGATCGGCATCATGCCCGGCTTTATTCATCAAGTGGGTAAGGTCGGCATCGTGTCGCGCTCTGGCACGCTTACTTATGAAGCGGTGTATCAAACCACGCAGCTCAAGCTGGGCCAGACCACCTGTGTCGGCATCGGCGGCGATCCGATCAAGGGCCTGGATTTTATCGATTGCCTGGAAATGTTCCAGAACGATCCCCAGACGGAGGCGATCGTAATGGTGGGCGAAATCGGCGGCACGCGCGAGGAAGAAGCGGCCGAATACATCCAATCCCATGTCAAAAAACCCGTCGCAGCCTACATCGCGGGCCAGACCGCACCCAAGGGCAAGCGCATGGGCCATGCCGGCGCGATCATCAGTGGCGGCAAGGGCCAGGCGGAAGACAAAATCCGCGCGCTGGAAAAAGCCGGCGTGGTCGTGGCGCGCTCGCCGGCGGAGATCGGCGCGGCGGTGAGCGCGGCGATGGGAAAATCTTAAATTATCAGCCGCGAATTAACGCGAATTACCGCAAATTAAACCAAAAGCACAGAGGTTTTGAAATTAGCGTTAATTCGCGGCTAAAAGAACTGATATGAAAATCGCACTCGCACAAATCAATTGCCTAGTCGGCGACCTGGAAGGCAACGCCGCCAAGATTCTCGACTATGCCAACCGCGCCAAGGCGCAAGGTGCGACCTTGTTGGTCACGCCCGAGTTGGCCCTGACCGGCTATCCGCCGGAAGATTTATTGTTGCGCGATGGATTTATGTCGAGTTGCTTGGACACGCTCTACGCATTAGCGCAGCAGGTATTCGGCATCACGGTGGTAGTGGGGCATCCCGATCTAGCCAACGATCAGCGCTTCAATGCCGCCTCGGTGTTGCGTGACGGCAAAGTCATCGCCACTTACCACAAGCACAAACTGCCCAATCACACGGTGTTCGACGAGGTGCGCTATTTCACGTCCGGCACCGAGGCGTGCGTGTTTGAGCACGAGGGTGTGAAGATTGGTATCACGATCTGCGCCGATATTTGGGAAGAGGCGCCCGTGTGGCGTGCAAAGGAAGCCGGTGCGGAAGTGTTGCTCGCCCTCAATGCTTCGCCCTATCACATGAACAAGCAGGCTACGCGTCATGAAGCGATTCGGGAGCGGATTCGCGAGACCGGTATGCCGGCGATTTATACCAATCTGGTCGGCGGCCAGGATGAGTTGGTGTTCGATGGCATGTCCTTCGTCATGAACCGCGACGGCAAGTTGGCGTGCCAATTGGCCGCATTCGAAGAGGCGCTGGGTTTCGTCGAGTTAACGGAGCAAATCTTTGCGCAGGGCGAAGTCGTGCCCGAGCCGGCGCTGGAAGCGGCGGTGTATGGTGCGCTGACCTTGGGCGTGCAAGATTACGTCAACAAAAATGGATTCAAGGGTATCGAGCTGGGTTTATCCGGCGGCATCGACTCGGCGCTGACCTTGGCGATCGCGGTCGATGCCTTGGGTCATGAGCGGGTGCATGCGGTGATGATGCCGTCCGAATTCACCGCCAACATCAGCCTGGAAGATGCGCGCGAAATGGCGCGGTGCCTCGATGTGCGCTACACCGAGATCACCATCAAGCCGATGTACGATGCTTTTCTGAACAGTCTGGCGGATGAGTTCGACGCGCTGCCCTTCGACACCACCGAAGAAAATATTCAGGCGCGGATTCGCGGCACGCTGTTGATGGCGCTCTCGAATAAATACGGCACGCTGGTATTGACCACGGGCAACAAAAGCGAAATGGCAGTCGGCTATGCCACGCTCTATGGTGATATGGCGGGCGGCTTCGGGGTGCTAAAAGATATTCCGAAAACCTGGGTGTATCGCTTATCCAACTACCGCAACAGCCTGGGCCGGGTGATTCCTCAGCGGGTGATTACGCGCGCGCCATCGGCCGAGTTGCGCGCCAACCAGACCGACCAGGATTCGCTGCCGCCGTATGATATTTTGGACGGCATCATGGAAGCCTATGTCGAGCACGACCTATGCCCGCGCGAGATCATGGCGCTGGGTTATCGTGAACATGACGTGCGGCGGGTGGTGACCTTGATCGACCGCAATGAGTATAAGCGGCGCCAGGCGCCGATAGGTGCGCGCGTCACGCATCGCGGATTTGGCAAAGACCGGCGCTATCCGATAACATCCAAGTATCAACCGAAGTTTTGAACGGAAAGGAGTGGGGAAATGAAAAAAATTGAGGCCATCATCAAGCCGTTCAAGCTGGATGAAGTACGCGAGGCGCTCGCCGAAGTGGGCGTGACCGGGCTCACCGTGACCGAGGTGAAAGGCTTTGGGCGGCAGAAAGGCCATACCGAGCTGTATCGGGGTGCTGAATATGTGGTGGATTTCCTGCCCAAGGTCAAAATCGAGGTAGTGGTCGGCGCCGATAAGCTCGATGCAGTATTAGAGGCGATCGTGAAAGCGGCGCGCACCGGCAAGATCGGCGACGGCAAGATTTTCGTGACGAGCGTGGAGCAGGTGGTGCGTATCCGCACCGGCGAAACCAACGAAGCCGCGATTTAACGGTTAGGAAATCAAAAATCGGCCCGCTTTGGGCCGATTTTCATTGCGCTACCAGAATTGCCACCAAGCCTTAGCCAACCCGACCGGCGCGCCTTTCAGGTATTTGCTATTGGGGAAGGTTTTTTCAAGAACGCGTTGTGAATCCTTAGACAGATCAGTCAAGCCCATCGCAGCATAACTACGCACTAATACCGCTAGCGCTTCTTCCGTGGCAGGGGTATTAGGATAGGTTTTCAGCAAGTTTTGCGCACGGTTCACCGCCGCCACATGTGCGCCACGCCGGTAGTAATACTGCGCCACATACGACTCATGCGAGCTCAATGCATTGACCAGATAATTCATACGCTTGATCGCATCCGGCGCGTACTTGCTTTCCGGGTATTTGGTCGCGAGATCCTTGAATGACTCAAACGCTTCACGTGCGGCCTTCGGGTCGCGATCGCTCAAATCCTGCGTCACGACATAACCCGTAAAGCCCAAGTCCTCGTTGAAATTAACCAGCCCCTTCAGGTAATACGCGTAATCGACATTGGGATGATTGGGATGCAGTTTGATGAAACGCTCGCAGGCGGCAATCGCCGAAGCCGGTTCGCGGTCCTTGAAGTAGGCATAGGCCACTTCAAGCTGCGCCTGCTGCGCATAGCGGCCATAGGGGTAGCGCGCCTCCAGGGATTCGTAATACTTGATTGCTTTCTCGTAGTTGCCATCGGCCATGGCTTCCTTCGCCGATGTATATAGCCTTTGCGCCGAGTAGCCCTTGGTTTCGTCTTGCACTTCAGGCAGCAAACTACAGCCGGCAAGCCATAGCACCATGAATACCGCTAAACTATTGCGCAACATGTCAAAACCCCTTATCAATCCTGAAGATTATACAGAAACCACGGGGCTGGCGCAGTCCTTGGCGCAGCCGTTGGAAATGGTTATTCCCGCGCGGCTATCTGGCCTACGGCTAGATCAGGCGCTGGCCGAATTGCTGCCGCGCTACTCGCGCAGCCGCCTGCAAACCTGGATCACGGACGGCGCGATCACGCTGGATGGCCAAATCACGACGCCGAAAAGCAAGGTGTGGGGTGGGGAGCAGGTACGGGTGCAGCCGATAGCGCATCCCTCGGAAGCCTCCGCACAAGCGGAAGCCATCGACCTCGAGATTGTGTTTGAGGACGATACGCTGCTGGTCATCAACAAACCGGCGGGGCTGGTGGTGCACCCCGGCAGCGGCAATTGGACGGGCACGCTGCTCAATGCGTTGCTACATCACGCACCGCAACTGCAAGCGGTGCCGCGCGCCGGTATCGTACATCGGCTGGACAAGGAAACCAGCGGGTTGTTGGTGGTGGCCAAGACGCTCGAAGCACAAACCGATCTGGTGCGCCAACTGCAAGCGCGCACGGTGAAGCGTCACTACCTGGCCTTGGTGGAAGGCATCGTGGAACAAGCCGGCAAAGTCGAAGCGCCCATCGGCCGCCACCCCACCGCGCGCACCAAAATGGCCGTAGTGAGCCGTGGCAAACCCGCCGTGACCCATTACAGCGTGTTGCAACGCTTTGCGCGCCACACCTTGATTGAGTGCCGCTTGGAGACCGGGCGCACGCATCAGATTAGGGTGCACATGCAGTCCATCGGTCATCCCTTGGTGGGCGACCCGACTTATGGTTCGAAGAGAGTGCACGCTTTTAAGCGCCAAGCGCTGCACGCAGCGCGCTTAGGCTTGATTCATCCTGTCACGCATGCAGCGATGGAGTGGGAAGCGCCCCTGCCCGAGGATATGCAGGCGCTGCTTGACGCCATGAAGGCTGAAGCATGAAGGGTGTGGAATGGATCGTGCCCGATTGGCCAGCGCCGCCCAATGTGCGAGCGCTGATCACCACGCGCACCGGCGGCGTAAGCCTCGGCCCCTACGCCAGCATGAATCCCGCCGACCATGTAGGGGATGAGCCACTAGCTGTTGCTGCTAATCGAGCGCGCTTGCGCGCGGCTTTGCCGAGCGAGCCTTTCTGGCTGAAGCAGGTGCATGGCGACCTCGTGGCCGAAGCCGGCAGCGGGCCAATCGAGGCCGATGCGAGCATCGCGCGCGTAGCCAAACAGGTATGCGCCGTGCTCACCGCCGATTGCTTGCCGGTATTGTTGTGCGCAGCGGATGGTTCGGTGGTGGGCGCGGCCCATGCCGGTTGGCGCGGCCTGTGCGCCGGGGTGTTGGAGCGCACGGTGGCGGCGATGGGTGTGCCCGGCCAACAAGTGCTGGCCTATCTCGGCCCGGCGATTGGGCCACGCGCGTTCGAGGTCGGACCGGAAGTGCGCGAGGCGTTCATGGCGCTGGACGACAGCGCAGCTGCTGCGTTCGCGTCGCAAGCGAACGGAAAATATTTAGCCGATTTGTACCTACTCGCGCGCCAGCGCTTGGCCAAGGTCGGCGTGACGCAGGTGTATGGCGGCGGCGATTGCACCTATACCGATGCCGCACGCTTCTTTTCCTACCGCCGCGATGGGGCGACGGGGCGCATGGCGGCGCTGGTGTGGATCGACCCAGGACCCAGTATAGGGGCTGTGCTTCCCGTATAATGCCCGCTTTTGCCTGATTGCCCACGTGAACACCCTGCTTGCCATCATCATTTCCAGCCTTGTCGGCGGCGTTTTGAGCGTCGTTGCCGCGGCCCTGTTCGCCTATTCGGCGCGCCTGTCTTGGGTGCCCATCCTGGTGAGCTATGCCATCGGCGCGCTGCTCGGCGCCGCGTTCCTGGAAGTGCTGCCGCATGCGTTCGAGTCCGGGGCAAGCATCAGTGCCATTACCACTACCTTGCTGATTGGCATTTTGCTGTTTTTCGTATTGGAAAAATTGGTGTTGTGGCGGCACTGCCACACCGATCACTGCGAAGCGCATACCCCCGTTGATCACGGCCACGATCACGGGCGCAGCGGGCTGATGATTACCGTGGGCGACACTTTTCACAATTTCGTCGATGGCGTGATTATCGCCGCCGCTTTCATGGTGAATATCCAGTTGGGCGTGGTTACCGCGCTCGCCATCATCGCGCACGAGATTCCGCAAGAGGTGGGCGATTTCTTGATTTTGCTGCACTCCGGCTATACCAAGCGCCAAGCGTTTATGATCAATTTGCTTTCCAGCTTTGCCACTTTGGTCGGCGGCGTGCTCGCGTATTACGCGCTGGACACGATGCGCGGTGCGGTGCCCTATACCCTGGGCATCGCGGCGGCGAGCATGATTTACGTGGCGGTGGCGGATTTGATTCCGGGCTTGCACAAGCGCGCCGAGTTGCACGCGACCTTGCAGCAAGTGATCTTGATCGGGCTCGGTGTCGGCACGGTTTGGTTCACTGGCTGGGTGCTGGAGGGTGTCGCGCATGGCTAAAGCCGCCAACAAAATTCCCCAAGTCGGTTTTGTTTCGCTCGGCTGCCCCAAGGCCACTGTCGATTCCGAACATATCCTGACTCGGCTGCGCGCCGAAGGTTACGGCATTGTCGGCAGCTATCAAGATGCCGACTTGGTGGTGGTGAATACCTGCGGCTTCATCGACGCGGCGGTAGAAGAGAGCCTGGAGGCGATCGGCGAAGCGCTGCATGAGAATGGCAAAGTGATCGTCACCGGCTGCCTCGGCGCCAAGGGCGATATCGTGCGCGAGACGCATCCGCGCGTGCTCGCCGTGACCGGGCCGCATGCCGCTGAGGAAGTGATGAACGCGGTACACGCGCATCTGCCGCAGCGCCACGATCCGTTTACCAGCCTGGTTCCGGAGCAGGGCATTCGCCTCACGCCCAAGCACTATGCGTATTTAAAAATTTCCGAAGGCTGCAATCATCGCTGCACCTTCTGCATCATTC
>JBBTCZ010000059.1:15877-36822 GCA_038042985.1 Pseudomonadota bacterium | reverse complement strand
ACCGCCGACATTCGCCTTGTAAGGGCGACGCTCTACCAGCTGAGCTAAGCACCCAAAAATCGGTTCCCGATCATGACCTACCCTGTCACGTCGAGAACGATGCCCAAAAAGAAGCACCAGCAAGACCGCGTTTACTGCAACTCGGCCTCACCAAAAGCCCGCTAGTTTAGCGCATCTTTGAGCGATTTTCCAGCGCGGAATTTAGGAACCTTAGCCGCTTTGATCTTGATGGTGGCGCCGGTCTGGGGATTACGCCCATTGCGAGCTGCGCGTTTGCCGACATAGAACGTGCCGAAGCCAACGAGCGTGACCATATTGCCTTTTTTCAATGCTTGTTGCACCGCCGCGACGGCTGCATCCAACGCGCGGCCTGCCGCCGCCTTGGAAAGATCTGCGTTCTTGGCGATGGCGTCGATCAATTCAGTTTTATTCACGTGGTGCCCCCTTATCAATTGGTGTGTGGTGCGGCTTTGAATGTTGCACCGTGCTTTATAGCAGTCCGAAAAACACAGTGTCAAGCACTGTGGACGGATTAACCGAGTTAATCTTTTTTTAAGCTCAAGCAAGCAATATATTTTATTGTGACCGACGCGATAGGCATGAAAAAAGCCGGATTAGCAAAACTAATCCGGCTTTCATCTCAATGACTTGAGATCAGTGTTTCAAAAGCGTCGTGGATTTCTCTTCCACTTTCGGCGGCAGCGTCGACGAATCCTCTTCAGGCAGTGGTTTTGGCTTGCGCTCTAGTGCCATTTCCAACACTTGATCGATCCAACGCACCGGGTGAATATCTAATTTGTTCTTGATATTGTCCGGTATGTCGACGAGATCCTTGGTGTTTTCCTGCGGGATCAACACGATCTTGATGCCACCGCGATGGGCTGCGAGCAACTTCTCTTTCAACCCACCGATCGGCAATACTTCTCCCCGCAGCGTGATTTCGCCCGTCATCGCCACATCGGCGCGTACCGGAATATCCGTTAAAACTGACACCATGGCGGTGCATAGCGCAATACCCGCGCTTGGCCCATCTTTCGGGGTTGCCCCTTCCGGCAGATGGATATGAATATCGTTGTTCTGGTAGAAATCCGCCGGAATGCCCAGCCGCTTGGAGCGGCTGCGTACCACCGACAGTGCGGCCTGAATCGACTCTTGCATCACATCGCCCAATTTTCCGGTGGTGATGGTTTTTCCCTTGCCAGGGAGCTTGACTGATTCGATCGTCAGCAACTCCCCGCCCACTTCGGTCCATGCCAAGCCAGTGACTTGCCCCACCTGATTAGCTTTTTCCGCCATGCCGTAGCTGAAGCGGCGCACACCCAAGTATTTATCGAGATTGCGCGCACTGACGGTTACCTTGTGTGTTTTCTTCTCGACCAGCAAAGTTTTCACCACCTTGCGGCAAATCTTAGCAATCTCGCGTTCCAAGCTGCGTACACCAGCTTCACGCGTGTAATAGCGCACGATGTCGCGTAGTGCGCTCTGAGTAACGCTGATCTCGCTCGCCTTTAAACCATGCGTTTTGATCTGCTTCGCCAGGAGGTAATTCAAGGCGATGTTGATTTTTTCATCCTCGGTATAGCCAGCCAAGCGAATCACTTCCATCCGGTCGAGTAGCGCCGGTGGGATATTGAGCGAGTTGGCGGTGGCGACGAACATCACTTCTGACAGATCGAATTCCACTTCGACGTAATGATCGACGAAGGTGTGGTTCTGCTCCGGATCGAGCACTTCGAGCAGCGCCGACGAGGGGTCGCCTCGGAAATCCATGCCCATCTTGTCTACTTCGTCGAGCAGGAATAGTGGGTTTCTCACCGCGACCTTAGTCATGCTTTGCAAAATCTTACCCGGCATAGAACCGATATAAGTACGGCGATGGCCGCGAATCTCGGATTCATCGCGCACGCCGCCCAGCGCCATGCGCACGAACTTACGGTTGGTGGCCTTGGCGATCGATTGACCGAGCGAGGTCTTGCCTACGCCAGGTGGGCCGACCAAGCATAGAATCGGCGCCTTGAGCTTGTCCACACGCTGCTGCACGGCGAGATATTCAATGATGCGCTCTTTCACCTTGTCGAGGCCGTAATGATCTTCATCCAAAATCGCTTCGGCATGGCTCAGATCCTTGCTGATCTTGGTCTTCTTGCGCCACGGTAAATTAACGATGGTTTCGATGAAGTTGCGCACCACGGTGGCTTCCGCGGACATGGGCGACATCATCTTGAGTTTTTTCAACTCGGCCATCGCCTTGGCGTTGGCTTCTTTCGACATGCGCGCATCCGCGATGCGTTTTTCCAAATCATCGTTGTCAGCGCCCTCTTCCAAGTCGCCGAGCTCTTTTTGAATCGCTTTGACTTGCTCGTTTAAATAATACTCGCGCTGGCTCTTTTCCATCTGGCGTTTCACGCGACCACGGATACGCTTTTCAACTTGCAGGATGTCGATCTCGGCATTGAGCAAGCCGAACAAATGTTCGAGCCGGGCATGCACGGCGAACATTTCGAGGATTTCCTGTTTCTGTTCGAGTTTGATGGGCAGATGCGCCGCGATGGTATCGGCCAGCCGGCCCGCATCGTCGATGCTGGCCAGGGAAGTTAAAATCTCGGGCGGGATTTTCTTATTGAGTTTGACGTATTGGTCAAACTCGGTGAACACGCTGCGCATCAATGCCAGCGTTTCCTTATCGGTCGGCGGTTCGATCTCAGCGATCTCCGCTTCGGCCGCAAAATGCGTTTTGGCGTCGATGAATTCCTTGATGTGTGCGCGCTGATTGCCTTCGACCAGCACTTTGACCGTGCCATCGGGCAATTTCAGCATTTGTAAAATGCTGGCCACACTACCTACATGGTAAAGATCGTCGGTGCTTGGCTCATCCTTCGAGGCGGATTTCTGCGCCACCAATAGAATGTGCTTGCCCGCCTCCATCGCGACTTCAAGCGCCTTAATGGATTTGGGTCGCCCCACGAACAGTGGGATGACAATATGCGGATACACCACCACATCACGCAGGGGTAGTAAGGGAAGGGTTACGCGGTCGCCCTGGGTCTCTTGAGGTAAGCTCATGATTTATCTGCCTAAGTAAGAAGCTTGTTGATAAGAGATGGGGCTCTGCCCGGTAATATCAAGGGCCATGGGCAGGAAAACCCGTGCAGCGCCCAGTATGGCGGCGCCCAGTCCTTAAAATAAATAGCGGTTCGAGAAGGGATTACTTGAATCAAGTCATCCCGGGGAATCATGCGACGCGCGGCTGATCGGCGTAAATGAGGAGCGGCTTGGATTTACCCTTGACCACCTCTTCGTCAACCACCACCTTGGTCACGTCTTTGAGCGAAGGCAACTCGAACATGATGTCGAGCAAGGCATGCTCCATGATCGAGCGCAGACCGCGCGCACCGGTTTTACGTTGGAGCGCCTTCTTCGCGATCTCATCGATCGCGCCATCGCGGAATTCCAGCTCGACGCCTTCCATAGCAAAAAGTTTTTGATATTGGCGAATCAATGCGTTTTTGGGCTCGGTGAGAATTTGCACCAGCGCGTTTTCATCCAACTCTTCCAAGGTCGCGACCACCGGCAGGCGGCCAACAAATTCTGGGATCAAGCCGTATTTGATCAAATCCTCGGGCTCGACTTCGCGCAGCACTTCACCGATCGCCTTGCGGTCGTCTTTGCTTTTCACTTGCGCACCGAAACCAATGCCGCCCTTTTCGGAGCGGTTGCGGATCACTTTAACCAAGCCATCGAATGCGCCGCCGCAAACGAACAGAATATTGCCGGTATCAACCTGCACGAATTCCTGGTTCGGGTGCTTGCGCCCACCTTGCGGGGGCACCGAGGCGATGGTGCCTTCGATCAATTTCAGCAGTGCTTGCTGCACGCCCTCGCCCGAGACATCGCGGGTGATCGAGGGGTTATCTGATTTACGCGAAATTTTGTCGATCTCGTCGATATAGACGATGCCTTGCTGCGCCTTCTCCACGTTGTAGTCGCACTTTTGCAATAGCTTCTGAATGATGTTCTCGACATCCTCGCCCACATAGCCGGCCTCGGTCAGCGTAGTCGCATCGGCGATAACGAACGGCACATTCAAGAGCCGTGCCAAAGTTTGCGCGAGCAGGGTCTTGCCCGAACCGGTGGGGCCGATCAGCAGAATATTGCTCTTCGAAAGCTCGACTTCATCGGCCTTGGGTTGAGTTTTAAGGCGCTTGTAGTGGTTATACACGGCGACCGACAAAATCTTTTTCGCCACTTTTTGGCCGATCACATATTGATCGAGGATTTGGCAAATCTCGGCCGGGGTCGGCAACTCGGTTCCGGTACCCTTAGCACCTTGGTCGCCTTGGATTTCTTCGCGAATGATGTCGTTGCACAAATCGACGCACTCGTCGCAAATGAATACCGATGGGCCGGCGATGAGTTTGCGCACTTCATGTTGGCTCTTGCCACAGAAGGAGCAGTAGAGAAGCTTGTCAGTGCTAGCGGTATTGTCGTTCATAGCCTTGCCCTTAAATGACGGTTTAGTGACATTAAACCGATGTTTCGCCTCGATTGACAAGCACCTTGTCCACCAGGCCATAAGTTACTGATTGGTCGCCGCTCATGAAAAAATCGCGATCGGTGTCACGCTCGATCACTTCGATCGACTGCCCGGTATTCTTGGATAGAATTTCATTCAGTTGCGCGCGCAAATAAAGAATTTCCTTGGCGTGAATCTCGATATCCGACGCCTGACCTTGGAAGCCACCCATCGGCTGATGAATCATCACGCGCGAGTTGGGTAGGCAAAAACGCTTGCCTTTCGCGCCCGCCGAAAGCAGGAATGCGCCCATGCTGGCCGCTTGACCCACGCACAAGGTAGACACATCTGGCTTGATGAATTGCATGGTGTCGTAAATCGACATCCCCGCCGACACCGACCCGCCGGGCGAATTGATGTAGAACGAGATGTCCTTGTCCGGGTTTTCGGATTCGAGGAACAGCATTTGCGCCAATACCAGATTGGCGCTCATGTCATTCACCACACCAACCAAAAACACCACGCGCTCTTTCAACAAGCGCGAATAAATATCGTAAGCGCGCTCGCCACGACCGCTCTGCTCGATCACCATCGGGATGTACCCGAGCATCTTCGGATCGAAGCCGTTTTGACCCGTAAAATCCATGAAACGATCGATCATTTATTGATTCCCATCAGGTCGTCGAATACAGTCGGTTTATCTTCTACTTGCGCTTGATTCAGAGCCCAGCTTACCACATTCTGTTCCAGCACCATGGACTCCACTTCCGCAAGCCGAGTAGGGTTTTCATAGTACCAAGCCACCACTTGCTCGGGCTTTTCGTAGCTCTCGGCATACTCATCCACCAGCTTGCGCACTTGCTCCGGTTGCGCCTTGAGATCGTGCGCCTTTACCACTTCGGCCAAGATTAATCCCAGGGTGACACGGCGTTGCGCTTGCGCTTCGAACAAATCCGCGGGCATCGGCATATTGTCAGCCTTGATGCCACGCACTTCCATATCTTGGCGTGCGCGTTGCTGCAGTCGCTCGATCTCTCCCTCAATCAGCGCGCGCGGCACCGACATTGGTGTGGCTTCGCTCAACGCCTGCATTACCTGCTCCTTTACCTTGTTTTCGACCCGCTTGCTCACTTCACGTTCAATGTTGGCGCGGACTTCAGCGCGCATTTTGCTCACATCACCATCCTCTACACCCAATGCTTGAGCAAGTTCCGGGCCAATCTCCGGCAAACGGGCCGCCAAGACACGATTCACCTTCACCTTAAACTGCGCGGTTTTTCCCGCCACGTCTTTGCCGTGGTAATCGGCGGGAAAAGTCAGGTCAAAGGTTTTTTCCTCGCCAGCTTTCATGCCCTCGAGCGGGCGATCAAAGTCGGCTAATGTCCGGCCTTCGCCCAGGGTGACGATATAGCCTTGGGTCGCGCCGCCCGCAAACGGCTGGCCCTCAATACTACCAATATAGTCGATATCGACTTGATCGCCCTGCTGTGCGGCACGCTCGGCCGGCTCGAAGGTTGCCCGCTGCTTGCGCAAGATATCAATGGTTTTATCGACATCGGCGTCCGACACTTGAACCGTTGGGCGCTCAATTTTGGCGCTGGCGATACTGCCCACGACCACTTCGGGATACACCTCGAAGGTCGCGGTAAACTCCAATTGCTCGCCGTTCGCCGCATCGGCTGCCGTCTCGAAGCGCGGCATGCCGGCGATTTTGATTTTTTGTTCGTACAAGGCGTCGCTGATGCCGCGACTTCCGGCTTCGGAGATAACCTCCTGCCGCACTTGGCCGCCATATTGCTGGGCGACCAGCTTCATTGGCACCTTACCGGGGCGAAACCCATGAATCTTCGCGGTGCGCGCGATACGCTTTAGGCGGTTTTCAATTTCCGCATCGATTTGCGCACGCGGAACGGAAACACGAATACGCCGTTCCAACTGCCCGATATTCTCAACCTGTGCTTGCATGATTTAATGTGTCCTTAAAAATTACGACTGGTATCTGGTGCGAAAGGGGGGACTCGAACCCCCACGGGGGTTACCCGCTGGAACCTAAATCCAGTGCGTCTACCAATTCCGCCACTTTCGCTAAACTCGACATGAAAAATGGTGTATTTTATTCGATTCAGGCCTTTCAGTCATTTCTCTCTATTTTCCCTGTACTTACAACACTTTGGCTTTAGAAACCGTGGACTATCCGATCACCCATTACGAAAATTTCCCGGTCGCATCCATCCTGCTGCCGCGCCGTCTGCGCCGCCCAGTTCAGGTCATTTATGCCTTTGCGCGTCAGGCCGATGATTTTGCCGATGAAGGTAATGACCCGCCTGAAGCGCGCCTGGCCCGGCTAAATCAATTTCGCGCTGAGTTGGATCGCATCGAACGCGGCGAGCTTAGTGGGCTGCCGTTGTTCCGCGATTTAGCGCTGGTGATTCACGAGCATCAGTTGCCGATTCAGTATTTCCGCGACCTGTTGGACGCGTTCAGCCAAGATGTCACCCAGACCCGATATCAGCATTTCGGCGAGGTCATGGATTACTGCCGCCGCTCCGCCAACCCGATAGGCCGGCTCTTGCTGCACTTGTATCGCGTCACCGATGCGCGTGCCTTGGCCTATTCCGACGGGATCTGTTCCGCGCTCCAGCTCATCAATTTTTTGCAGGACATCGCCATCGATTATCAGAAGGGACGCATTTACCTGCCGCAAGACGAACTGGCACAATACGGCATCACCGAACAACAACTCGCAAACGGTGAGCCAAACGGGCTATGGTGGCCATTCATGCAATTTCAAATTACGCGCACACGCAAACTGCTCCAAGCGGGTGCCCCTTTGGGTAAGCAACTCAAGGGGCGCATCGGACTTGAAATGCGCCTGATCATCATGGGGGGAGACAGAATTCTGAAAAAGCTACATGACGTACACGGTGATGTATTCCAAGCGCGCCCGGTGTTAAAACCCGCCGATTGGCTTTATATGCTCTATCGCGCCGTAAGAGCCAAATGACCCCTGCCGAATACTGCCAAGAAAAAGCCGCGCAAAGCGGCTCCAGCTTCTATTACAGTTTTTTATTTTTACCGAAACCACGACGCGAAGCGATTACCGCGCTGTACGCTTTCTGCCGTGAAGTAGACGACATCGCCGATGAATGCGCCGATGCAAGCCTCGCCCGTACCAAACTCGAATGGTGGCGCACGGAGTTGGCCAATACTTTTGCCGACCGACCCACCCACCCGGTCAGCCAGGCATTACTACCGGCGATTCGCGCCTATGATCTGGCGCTGGAACAATTCGAGGAAATCATCGACGGCATGGAGATGGATCTGCAATACGTGCGCTATGCCGATTTCAAAGCGCTACAACTTTACTGCTACCGCGTCGCCTCGGTGGTGGGCCAACTCGCCGCCGCCATCTTTGGCTATAGCGATCGCAAGACGCTGAAATACGCACACGATCTGGGCATGGCGTTTCAATTGACCAATATCATTCGCGACGTGGGCGAAGACGCGCGCCGCAACCGCATCTATTTGCCGCAAGACGAGCTCGCGCAATTTGGCGTCAGCGAAAGCGATCTGCTGCAGGGGCACGCGAGTGAAGGATTTCGCGCCTTGATGGCGCATCAAGTGGCGCGCGCACGCGCATTCTATCAGCAAGCGCTGCAAGCCTTGCCGCCACAAGACCGGAAGAGCCAACGGCCGGGGCTGATGATGGCGGCGATTTACCAGAAGCTGCTGAATGAAATCGAACGTGACGATTTCCGCGTGCTCCATCAGCGCATTACCCTGACCCCGCTGCGCAAGCTGTGGATCGCGTGGCGCACTTGGGTATTTAGTTAGCACATGGCTGTTGCCGTCATCGGTGGCGGTTGGGCCGGGCTTGCCGCCGCCGTTACCCTGGCCGAGCAAGGCATCCCGGTCACGCTGTTTGAAAGCGCCGCTCAACTCGGCGGACGCGCGCGGCGGGTTGAGATCAATGGTTTAGCACTGGATAACGGCCAGCACATTCTGATCGGCGCTTATCGCGAAACATTGCGGCTGCTCGCCTCGGTGGGGGTCGATGTGGCCGCAGTTTGCTACGCGCCGCCGCTGACGCTGCAAGTCGCGCCAGCATTTTATCTCAGCGCCGCGCCCTTACCGGCGCCATGGCACCTTGGTATCGGCTTGCTGAAAAGTCGTGGCATTCCCTTAGGGGACAAACTTTCCGCAATACGGTTTCTCGCCGCACTCAAACGGGGCGGCTTCCGTATCGCACCGGATTTTTCCGTATCCGCCCTGCTCGCCCAGCACCGCCAAAGCCCTGCTTTGAATGATTATCTGTGGCATCCCTTATGCCTCGCCGCGTTAAATACACCGCCGCACTTGGCGTCGGCCCAAGTCTTCGTCAACGTATTGCGTGATGCCTTTTTCGGCACGCGCGACGACAGCCGGCTACTGCTGCCACGCATCGATCTCGGTCAACTCTTGCCGGATCCAGCGGCGCGTTTTATTGCTGCACACGGTGGAGAAATTCGCCTCAATCAGCGCATTCAGCGGGTTGTGTTGGCCGCTGGCGGATTCGCCCTGCATGGCGATCATGGGACGGAACACTTCGCGCAAGTGATCTGCGCGGTATCGCCGTTCCGTGTTGCAGATTTGCTCGATCAACTCCCGTCCCTGCAACCGGTATTGGAACAAATCGGTGCGTTTCACTATCAGCCCATCTATACGGTCTATCTGCAATACGCTGCCTCGATGCGACTGCCCTTCCCGATGCTGGGCCTATCAAATACCTTGAGCCAATGGGTGTTTGATCGTGGCACACTTTCCAATCAACCCGGTTTGATGGCGGTGGTGATCAGCGCCGAGGGCGCGCATGAAGCGCTGCCGCATGCGATGCTGGCCGAAAGAGCCGCGCGCGAACTGCATGAACAACTCGGCTTCCCCACACAAGCAAACTGGGCACAAGTCATCGCGGAAAAGCGTGCGACGTTCACCTGCCTACCGTCAATCGCACGGCCGGACAATGTCACGCCGATAGCGGGGCTGTTTCTCGCCGGCGACTACACCGCTTGCGATTATCCCGCCACACTCGAATCCGCGGTGCGAAGCGGGATACAATGCGCGCTCGCTATACAGAAAGCACTGCCATGAATTATTCCCCTCATTATTCGCCTGGCCCCGATTTGCTCAAAGATCGCGTGATACTGGTCACCGGCGCAGGCCAAGGCATCGGTAAAACGGCTGCCCTCGCCTATGCCCTGCATGGCGCCACGGTGATCTTGCTGGGCCGCAAGCAGAAACGGCTCGATGCTGTCTACGACGAGATCGTCACCTGCGGCTACCCCGAGCCGATGGCGCTCAAGCTGGATTTGGCACAAGCCAGCGACGTCGATTTTCAGGCGATGGCGCAGGCGATTTTCGAACAGCTTGGACGGCTCGACGGTATGTTGCACAATGCGGCCCGCTTCGATGGCTTGGCCCCGCTCGAATACCAATCGCTGGATCAATGGATGGATACGCTGCGGGTCAATCTGGCGGCGCCGGTGGCCTTGACCCGTGCTTGTCTGCCCTTGCTCACGCGCTCCCCGGATAGCGCGGTGCTGCTGACTTCGGAAACGCATGGCCACCAGCCGGCGGCGTTCTGGGGTGCCTTCGCGGTATCGAAATGGGCGCTGGAAGCCTTAGTCACGATATGGGCGCAAGAGCTGGCGGTGCACCCGAATTTACGCATGAATGTGGTAATCCCCGGCCCGGTGCGCGCGCCGCAGCGCTTGATCAGCCACCCAGCGGAAGACCGCATGCAATTGCCGGAACCTACGCGGCTCATGCCGCTTTACCTGTATTTGATGGGCCCGGATAGCCGGGAGCACAGCGGGAAAATATTCGAAGCGCAGATAAGCTAAATCGGCGCTTACTTTAAATAGAACTGCAGCTTGTCCACCCCGACTTCGATCTGATCCAAATTATCGAGTGGATAGGGATCGTCTCCGATGGCCTTGCCGTTGACGATAGGATGTTTCTTGCCGACCACGTGGGTGATGAAATAGCCGACCGGGCGGCGCGTGATGATAGCCGAATTGTCCGGCTTACCTAACGCCGTAATCGAACGCGACAGATCGATCTCCCGGCCCGTATTCTCACCGCCGATACCGCGCACCGCGCCGAGCGGAAAAATGGTTTTCACGTTGCGCGCATTGGCGGCCGCGGTGGTGATGCTCTGAGTATCCGCCTCATCCTTGACGGCGCCTTCTTGCTTGAGCTTGGTGCGGTCAAAAGCGGGGATCATCAAGGTCTTGTCGAAATCCATGTCCGGCATGGCCTTGGCGTTGACAAATCTCAGCTTGTAACGCCCGACCTCGATCACATCGCCGTTTTGCAGGATGTGGCGCTGCACTTTTTCACCGTTCACCAGGGTGCCGTTGGTAGACCCGAGGTCTTCCAATATCTGATCGTTGCCCACGGTGAGAATCACCGCATGCTCCTTGGACACGCCCTGGTCGTTGATTTGGATATCGCAGGTCGGCTTGCGCCCGAAAGAGAAACGTTCTTTCTCCAGGAAATAATTGCCGAGTACGGACCCATTCATACTTAAAACCAATTTAGCCATGGTTACCCTCTTGCTTAAACGTATGCGCCAAACCAGCGCGCGAAAAACCCGGAACGCAAGGGAAACGGTTTCTCGACCTTGATGGCCGCCACCGAGATATTGTCGTGGCCGCCATTGTCGTTCGCCATCATCACCAACTGCCGCACCAGCAGGGGAATATTTTCCTTGATCGACCGCATCGCCAACTCGATGTCGGCGTCGTCCACCATATCGTTCAAGCCATCCGAACACAGCAAATAAATATCGCCCACCTGCGCGCGTTCTTGGCGCACGTCCACCGCAATCGTCTGGGTGACACCGAGCGCGCGCGTGACCAGATTGCGATTATGCGATACGCGTGCATCCTCAGCCGAAATCAAACCGAGTTGCACTTGTTCCTGCAATAAGGAATGGTCCACCGTGAGCTGATCAAACTTCTCGCCGCGCAAGCGGTACAGACGCGAATCGCCCGCATGTGCGATGGTGACCACATTGTCGCGAAACAAAGTCGCCACCACGGTCGTGCCCATGCCTTGAAATTGGGTTTTGTTGTGCGCCGCATGATAGATCGCCTGATTGGCGCGGGTGATCGCGGTGCGCAGCAATTCGGTTTCCAGATCCACACCATTGGATTTGTCCAAGCCCTTGCCGAGATGCTCCTTGAGCTCGTTGCCGATGATCATGGTGGCCATGCCGCTGGCCACGTCCCCGGCCTTGTAGCCGCCCATGCCGTCGGCCAGCACCACGAGCCCTAGTTCCTCGTTGGTTGATACGCTGTCTTCATTGAAGTTGCGCACCAAGCCGGCATCGGTGGCGCTGGCTATCGTCAGCGCATTTTTCAGCTTCATTAAACACTCTCTCTCGCCGCTCGGAGTTTGGCGGCCATTATATATTTTCTGGAATTATGATTAAAATTTACCGTTCGTGCCGATATCCAAATTTAACTTTTGTTCATCTGGCGCCATTCCGGCTTATTCCAACGTAATTTTACTTAAAATAGCGGTTTCTATGCCAATCTCCAATGTCGGCATGCGGCCCCCTAGGATTAACGGGCTGCTTACGGCCGAACTTGAGGCTAACCGGTCGTATAGCCAGCTTGACACAGTTCCCGATAAAAACTACTTTAGCGATCCCTACTTGCCGAATTATTCCCTAAATTATCAAATGGTAATCGAGAAACTCGGCCGCTATGTAATCGTCGAGGAAATCGGCCAAGGCGCCATGGGCGTCGTATACAAGGCCGTTGACCCGCTCATTGACCGCACGGTCGCGATCAAGACGATCAACCTCGACCTCTCCAAGGAAGAGCTGGCCAATTTCGAAAAACGCTTTCAGCGCGAAGTCCAGTCAGCCGGCAAGCTCAATCATCCCAACATCGTGACCGTGTATGACGTGGGCCGCACCGAGGGCGTGGCCTACATGGCGATGGAATTCCTCGAAGGCAAAGAGTTGCGCGAGATTCTTGATTCCGGCGTGGTGCTGCCGATCGAGAAAGTCGTGCATATCGCTACCCAAGTCGCGGAGGGCCTCGGCTTCGCCCACGAGCACGGCATCGTGCACCGCGATGTGAAGCCTTCCAACGTCATGGTGCTGAAGAACGGCTTGGTGAAAATCACTGATTTCGGCATCGCTCAGATGTCCTCTGCCACGCGCACCATTTCCGGCATGGTGATGGGCTCACCTAAATACATGTCGCCGGAGCAAGTCGTCGGCCAAACAGTGGATGGACGTTCGGACATTTTCTCGCTGGGGGTGATGCTCTATGAAATGCTCACGGGCAAGACACCGTTCGCGGGCGACAATATCAGCGCCATCATGTACCAAATCCTGAATGATGAGCCGATCCCGCCCAAAACATTCAATCAAGGCATTCCCGAGGCGATCAATTTCATCGTGCTCAAGGCGCTTGCCAAGCACCCCGACAAGCGTTACCAAAATGCCAAGGAAATGGCGCGCGATCTCAAGCGCTACAAATCGCTGGAGTTACCCGCGCCAGGGCAAGAACCCAAGCAACCCGAACCCATGGATCGACGTAGACTTACACGCGACAATTTGGGCGACGCAACCCAAATCATCCCCAGCTTGGTCATGGGTGATCAAGCCCCGTTGTCGGCCAACGGCGCCGCGATACAGGAATCTTGGTGGGCCGGATTGACCTTTCATCGCTTTTTGCTTTATGCCGCGATCCCGGCCATGATTATCACCTTTGCCGTTGTCGTCACCTTGAGCAAGATTCGGCAAGCGAAGCCGATTCCCGACACCATCGTACCCAGCCAACCAGCGCCCGCCACCGCGACGCAAGCGGTGCTTGCACAGCCCGCGCCACCGGCCCAACCGGAAACGCCCAAGGTCGCTGAGAAAGCCATCCCTGACAAAGTTATGGGCAAGACCAAGGCGAAAAGCGAAAAGATCAAAATCACCAACACCGACTCGACCAAAAAAGGGGAGGAGCCGCCCAAACCAGCGGTTGCAGGCGAATCCCTTGTCACCTTCGCCGTCAGCCCGTGGGGTGAAGTCTTCGTGGACGGCAAGCGCCAAGGGGTCAGCCCGCCGCTACGTGATCTGAAACTCAGCGCCGGCAAGCACACGATTCTGATCGTGAATGAAACCTTCAAGCCATATTCACAGACGATCGAGTTGGCGCCGAACGGCACGCATAAAATAAAATATAAATTCCAAAACTAATGGAGCAGACCATGAACCCATCCCGCTGGCTTGTCTTGGCTGTGCTTGTATTGCTTACAGCCGGCTGCTCCTCGCTATTTTCACGCGATACGGGTATCGATAAGCTCTCCCCACGCAAAGCGGAACAAGCACTCAATACAGGCATTCAGCAGTACGAGGATGGCGAGCTGAAAGCGGCGCAAAAAAATCTGCAAGATGCACTTAGTCTTGGCCTCACTTTCGATTCCGATAAAGTCACCGCGCACAAGCACTTGGCCTTTATCTATTGCTCGTCGAATCAAGAACGGCAATGCCGCGACGAATTCCGCCGCGCATTTGACGTTGATCCGAGCTTCAAGTTGGAACGCGCCGAAATCGGCCACCCCTTATGGGGGCCGATCTATACCGGGGTTCGCGCTGAATTATTGTCGCGGGGAAAGATAAAGCCGTGATGGATATTGGCGTGTGCCAGTGAATGCTAAGCAGTCACTTATAAAAAAACTCCAGCCGCGTTCCTGCCACTTCGATAATGTCGTGATCTTTCAAGTGATAGGGCGTCGCCCCGACTTCCACACCGTTCACCAGCGGATAACTGACTCCCTCGACATAAGTCAGGAAATACCCTGCAGATTTTTTTCCAATGACTGCGGTTTGAATTCCGGGCTTGCCCAAAGTCAACACGGGCTTATCGAGTTCTAGTTGCTTGCCGGCGCCGTGCCCACCCATCAATCGCAACACGCCTGAACCCGAATCAATCACCGTCGCATCGTCCTCCCCCACCAAGGTATTGGGCTCCTTGCGTTGAGAAAGCAGTTCGCGCGTGAGTCCAAAACTGTCGTCATCACCGATTTCGAACAGGGCGTCCTCTGAGCACGTCGCTGTTTGAATCGCAGTGTGCTTTGCAGTCTTGGCAATGGTTGTTGCCCAACTGCTCTCCGGCATGACCCAGGGCTCGAACTGAAATTTTAGATTGAAGGCAGCGATATTGATTTCATCACCGTCTTGCAAATGATGATTTTTAACCAGGCGGCCATTCACCCGCACGCCATTGGTGCTGCCCAAGTCTTGCAGGAAGGAATCGTTGCGGATGTTGGTAATCAGCGCATGCTCGCCGCTTACCGAAAGATGATCGAGTTGAATATCGCTATCGGCACGGCGGCCGATCTTGATCCGTTCGCGATCAAGCTGCCGCGCTTTGAGGACATTGCCGTTCTGGTCGTAAACAATCAGTTTGGACATGCTGCCACCGCTTGCCGCCGACCCGGCGTTAAGCTTAAGTCGCCCGCGCCAAAATCAACGAAATATTGTCGTATCCACCCTTTTGATTGGCGGTATCGATTAACTGATGTGCCGCCGCTTCTAGATCACCTTCGGCATGATCGATCACAAACTGAATCTCTTGATCATCCAACATGTCGAAAAGACCATCCGAGCACAACAGAAATACATCGCCCGGAAGCACCGGCTGCTCTTGCACATCAACCTCAACGCCCGCTTCCACCCCCAGCGCACGCGTGATCAGACCGCGATTACCGGCAAAACGTGCCTGCTCTGGCGTAATCAGCCCATACTCGATCTGTTCCTGTATCACGGTATGATCCACCGTGAGCTGCTCAAAATGCCCCTGGCGCAAGCGATATACGCGCGAATCGCCGATGCTGGCGATGGTGACACGGGCACCGCAAAACAAAGCCGTGACCAGCGTGGTGCCCATGCCGGACAGGTGCGATTGCAAAAGGCCCAGTTGAAAAATCTCACGATTTGCCTTGGCGATCGCGGTACACAAACGCACTGCCCCTTGACTCAAACCAGGGGTGTTTGACTCCTCATGGGGGAGGGTTAAAGCCAGTTGGCGAAACTCGCTGGAGACGATGTTTACCGCCATTGCGCTCGCGATTTCACCCCCGTTGCACCCGCCCATGCCGTCAGCCAGCACCAGCAACCCCGTCTCCGCATCAAAGTCGAGACTATCTTCGTTACTGTTGCGCACCCGCCCAACATCGGAACGCGCGGCACAGATGACCTGAGTCGCGCGTGGCGGGTTTGGGTGCCATTCAGGGGCGCGTGTTTGTGCGGCTTCCACTTAGTATCGCCCCGGTTGACACGTGATGCTCGATCTCGACAGTGTGCATTGGAAAAACCACCTCTTAACAGTTAATTATCTGTTATTTTGCGTTTTTTCCATAATATGAAATCATGGAAAATTACGTTGTCATTGTAGGGTGCTTACCAGCAATTCGCAACTGCTTGCTCCAATCGCTCCACCGTGACGATTTCCATCCCGGGTATGGCCTGTTTCGGCTGATTTGCTTTTGGAATAACGGCGCGGGTGAAGCCAAGTTTAGCCGCTTCTTTCAGCCTTTCCTGACCGCGCTGCACGGGGCGCACCTCGCCCGCCAAACCCACCTCGCCAAATACCACCATTTTGCCTGGTAGCGGTTTATTTCTGAGCGAGGAAACAATCGCCAGCAACACAGCCAGATCCGCTGCTGGCTCGGTGATGCGCACCCCGCCCACCGCATTCACGAACACGTCTTGATCAAAACAGGCGATGCCTGCGTGGCGGTGCAGTACCGCCAGCAGCATGGCCAGCCGGTTCTGCTCCAGGCCAACCGTTAGCCGGCGCGGATTGGGCGCATGCGCCTCGTCCAGCAAGGCCTGAATCTCGACCAGCAGCGGACGGGTGCCTTCTTGCGTCACCATCACGCAGGAACCCGGCACCTCCTGCCCGTGGTGCGATAGAAACAGCGCCGACGGGTTGCTCACCTCGCGCAGCCCCTTTTCGGTCATAGCGAACACACCCAATTCATTCACCGCGCCGAAACGGTTTTTGAAGGCGCGCACCAGGCGGAAGCTAGATGAGGTTTCACCTTCGAAATACAGCACGGTATCGACGATATGCTCCAGCACACGTGGCCCGGCCAGCGTGCCCTCCTTCGTGACATGGCCGACGAAAATGATTGAGGTGCCGGCCTGCTTGGCGTAGCGCGTAAGTTGCGCTGCGCATTCGCGCACCTGCGCCACGCTGCCTGGGGCCGATTGCAACGCCTCGGAATACACCGTTTGAATCGAGTCGATCACCGCGACCTTAGGCTGCTCACGCTTCAGGGTGGCGATAATTTTTTCCAAACTGATCTCGGCCAGCAGCGTGACCGCTTGTGCATCGAGTGCCAGCCGTCTGGCGCGCAGCGCGATCTGCTGCGGCGATTCCTCACCGCTGACATACAACACTTTTTGCGCCGTACTCATATGCGCCAAGGCTTGCAGCAACAGCGTCGATTTACCGATGCCCGGGTCGCCGCCGATCAACACCACCGCCCCTTCGACCAAGCCGCCGCCCAGCACGCGATCCAATTCCGCCACGCCAGTCGGGGCACGCGGCACCTCGACCGCGTCCACTTCAGCCAGCGTTTGCACGCGGCCATCTGCCGCCAGCGCGCTGAAGCGGTTTGCGCCTGCACTGGGCAAGGCTTCGGCGATGGTTTCGACCAACGTGTTCCAGGCAGTGCAATGCGGACATTGGCCTTGCCATTTCAGGCATTGGCCGCCGCATTCGGTACAGGTATAAATCGATTTTGCTTTAGCCATGTTTAACCCTCGACGACCGGGACGCGTTCGGCACGAGCGCAGAGTAACTCATAGCTAATCGTGCCCGCTGCACGTGCCACTTCTTCCACCGGTAAACCCACACCCCACATAGTCACGGGGCAAGCGACGCCGGCATCAGGAATATCACCCAGATCGACTGCCAGCATATCCATGGACACGCGACCCAAAGTACGGGTGCGCTGGCCCATGACCAGAATCGGCGTACCGGTCTCGGCATGGCGCGGATAGCCATCGGCATAGCCACAGGCAACGATGCCGATGCGCATATCGCGCTCGGCGCGGTAAGTACCGCCATACCCGACCTGCTCGCCGGCTTTCACGGTTTGAACTGCAATGATTGCAGAAACCAAGCTCATCGCGGGCTCCAATCCCAAATCGGCAGCGCGTTGCGTGGCGAACGGAGATGCGCCATAAAGCATGATGCCCGGCCTCACCCAGTCGCCGTGAGTTTCCGGATAACGCAGGCACGCAGCGGAATTGGCGAGGCTTCGCGGCAAAGTGCAGTTTATGGTCAAAGTGTTGAAGTGCGCGAGTTGATCGCCCACTCCCGCCGCTTCATCTGCGCTCGCAAAATGTGTCATGAGCGTGATCTGGCCAACGATAGCGCAAGCTTGAAGTGCGGCCAAAGCGGATGGAAAACTTTCCGGCGCGAAGCCCAAGCGATGCATGCCGGTATTGAGTTTGAGAAATACATTGAGCTTCACTGGCGACCAGGCGCGCTTCAGCATCTCGATTTGTTCTGCGCAATGCACGACGATGCTCAAACCCAACTCCGACACGATGCTCAATTCGCCGGACTGGAACACGCCTTCCAACAGCAAGATCGGCTGTGTGAACCCGGCTTCGCGCATGCGCACTGCTTCCTCGACGTTCAATACCGCGAAGCCGTCGCTCTCTTCCAGCGCACGCGCCACGCGCAACAAGCCATGGCCGTAACCATTCGCCTTCACTACGGACATGAGTTTGGCGGTCGGCGCGGCTTGACGCGCGACGAGGAGATTATTAACGAGTGCTGCGGGGTGAATGATGGCTTGGATGGGGCGTGTCATGTTTGATGCTTGCCGCTATCCCGGTGCGCGAGGACTAACGATCTTGGCGATCTTGGTAGCTCCCATGCGCCAAATTCTCAAAGCGTGTGAACTCACCTTGGAACGCCAAGCGTATGGTGCCAATTGGCCCGTTACGCTGCTTGCCGATGATGATTTCGGAAATGCCTTTTTCCGGTGTCTCGGGGTTGTACACTTCATCGCGGTAGATGAACAAAATCACGTCGGCGTCTTGTTCGATGGCGCCGGATTCGCGCAGGTCGGACATCACCGGGCGTTTATTCGGACGCTGTTCCAGGCTGCGATTGAGCTGCGATAGCGCGACCACCGGCACGTCGAGTTCTTTCGCCAACGCTTTGAGCCCGCGCGAGATCTCAGAGATTTCGGTGGCGCGATTCTCACCCTGGCTCGAGCCGGACATGAGCTGCAAATAGTCGATGACAATCAAACCGAGTTTGCCGCATTGACGATGCAAGCGGCGAGCGCGGGCGCGCAAGTCCAGCGCGGTGAGCGCCGCTGATTCGTCGATATAGATTGGTGCGTCGTTCAACTTGCCCACCGCGTAGGTGAGGCGCTGCCAATCATCGTCCTGCAAGCGCCCGGTACGCACTTTGTGTTGATCCAGCTTGCCGACTGAACCCATCATGCGCATCACCAACTGGGTGCCCGCCATCTCCATGCTGAACACCGCGACCGGCAAGCCGGAGTCGAGCGCGACGTTTTCGGCGATGTTGAGCGAGAAGGCCGTTTTACCCATCGAGGGCCGACCAGCGACAATAACAAGTTCGCCCGGCTGCAAGCCGGAAGTCATGCGGTCCAGATCGACAAAGCCGGTGGGGATGCCCGTGATGTCGCTCGGGTTGTCGCGTTGAAACAGCATGTCGATGCGCTCTACCACTTGGGTGAGCAAGGGTTGCAATTCCATAAAGCCTTGTTTGCCGCGCGCACCGGCTTCGGCAATTTTGAACACCTTGCCTTCGGCCTCGTCGAGCAACTCGGCCGCCGAACGGCCGGAGGGGTTGTAGGCGGAATCGGCGATCGCCGTGCCTACTTCCACCAAGCCACGCAAGATGGCGCGATCGCGCACGATTTCGGCATAGCGCCGGATATTAGCGGCACTGGGGGTGTTTTGCGCCAAGGCGCCGAGATAGGCCAGCCCGCCTACGGTGGTCAGCTCGTTGCTGTTTTCCAGCGACTCGGAAACCGTCACCACGTCGGCTGGTTTGCTGCCGTCGAGCAGCTTGGTGATGTGGCGATAAATCAGGCGATGATCGTGGCGGTAAAAATCCTGCTCGGTAATGAGGTCGGCGATGCGCTCCCAAGCACTGTTTTCGAGCAGCAGCCCGCCCAGCACGGATTGCTCGGCTTCCACCGAGTGCGGAGGGAGTTTTATTGCGTCGACTTGGTTATCGCCCATAGCCCACTACAGTTAAAGAAATAGGAAAAAACAGGTTAGCACAGAAAAGTGGACGACTATAAATCCTTGTCTCCCCAAACAAAAACGGGCCGCTATGCGGCCCGTTTTTGATGACTTAAATAACTTGCTTAGGCAGCAGCCCCGAGCACGGAAACCGTGATGTTGGTCGTGATGTCGGTATGCAAGGCCAAGGTGATCGGATGGTCGCCGATCTGCTTGATCGGGCCTTGCGGCATGCGTACTTCGGACTTGGAAACTTCAAAGCCCTGGGCTTTAAGCGCGTCAACGATATCAACGTTGTTCACGGAACCAAATAACTTACCGTCCGGGCCGGCCTTTTGCGTGATCTGCACCATAAAACCTTCCAGCTTTTGGGCGCGCTCTTGCGCTTGGGCCAAGTGGGCTGCTTGCTGCTTTTCCAATTCCGCGCGGCGTGCTTCAAATTCCTTAAGATTGGAATCCGTGGCGCGCTTCGCCTTGCCCTGGGGGATCAGGAAATTACGCGCATAGCCATCTTTCACTTTCACCACATCGCCGAGTTGGCCGAGGTTGACGACTTTTTCCATCAGAATAATTTGCATGGCGCGCTCCTTAGTGCAGGTCGGTGTAGTGCAGCAGCGCGAGGAAACGCGCGCGCTTCACGGCCACGGACAATTGGCGCTGAAAACGGGCCTTGGTGCCGGTGATGCGCGCCGGAATCAGCTTGCCGTTCTCGTTGATGAAATCCTTCAGCAAGCCGACGTCTTTGTAGTCAACTTCCTTGATGCCTTCCGAGGAGAAGCGGCAATACTTTCTACGTTTAAACATTTGACGAGACATTTTTTACCTCTATTCAATCAATTCGATGGTTTGCACATGCAACACCAACGCGGAACTGGAACGACTCTCTTTGGCGAGAAACCCAGTGGCTTTGACTTGGCACCCCTTGGCAAACTTGGCAACTTGTTCCGCTACCCCTTCCGCCGCCAGTGCGCTGATCGCGCATTCCACTTTTCGTGGCGCTTTCGCTTCTACTTGCTCGGAGCGGTGTGTGATCGTGAATTCGATCAACGCTACCCCCGCTGGGCTGAAGCGCAACGCGCCTCGGGTCTCAAGCCGGCCGCATAGTTGCGTCCGGTTGCACGGCACTTTAAT
>JBBTCZ010000059.1:0-15777 GCA_038042985.1 Pseudomonadota bacterium | reverse complement strand
CGCCTCGGGTCTCAAGCCGGCCGCATAGTTGCGTCCGGTTGCACGGCACTTTAATTACGCTCCAGGCGCTGCCGCCTCTACTGCTACTTCCACTCTCTCGGGCGCAGCTGGCTTAGCCCGCTCTTCGCGCATCATCGGCGAAGGCTCGGTGACCAAGCCTTTGGTTTTGATGGTGAGGTGGCGCAACACGGCGTCGTTGAATTTGAAGGCGTGTTCCAGTTCATCCAGCGTCACCTGATCGCACTCGATATTCATGAGCACATAATGGGCTTTGTGGATTTTCTGAATCGGGTATGCGAGCTGGCGGCGGCCCCAGTCTTCGAGGCGATGAATATGGCCGTTGCGGGTCGTGATCGTCGCCTTGTAGCGCTCGATCATGCCCGGTACCTGCTCACTCTGGTCCGGATGGACAATAAATACGATTTCGTAATGACGCATGCACACTCCTTTTGGATGATGCTTCCCGCGTGCAACGGTGAAGCAAGGTTAAGAAACGGTTCACCAGTCTGACCGATAGCCGGGCCGATGAGAGCCGCGCATTATACTGATTTACCTGGGCTATCGCAAATTCTGGACTAGACGCATACAAGCTCTCCAGCAAGCACCACCAGGCACGCCTAAACAGCTTGTTCCTCCGTAGCCTACCCCTGCCTGCCTGGCCTACGACTTGCTTATGATCAAGTCAGGAGAAATTAAATGGCAGAAATTATTCACCTTGCAGCATACCGCTTGGCCCGCCGCACGGGTTGGACGCAAGAAATGGCGCATGGCTATCTTCGTGGAAATGCTTACCGCGTAGCACAATTGGCGCCGCCGCAAGAACAATTGGATGGCAGTGAGGATTACGCGGTAGGCGTACAACTCGGCTACCGCTATGGTTTGCATTACTTGCGTTGGCTGAAGGAAGCGCAGGGGCGTTGAGGCTTCGTCCGGGTTGACGATTTTTGTGCGCTGCATGCCAAAAAAAAGCGCAATCATGGGCAGCATGGCCCGATATCTGAAAACGTTCGACACAGCGGCCAAGAGCCGCTGTTTTTTTATGCAGCCGCTTGTTTCAACGATTCAATCACATTATCGACCGCCCGATCGAGCAGCGGCAGATCGTCGATGATGCGCACGCTGCCGATGCGGAACGCGGCTTCCAACTTATCATGCGGCATGGTCGCGGCGCGCTTGCCTTGGCGGTCGGTGAAGAGGTAGGCATTCTTAAGTGGGCTGATCCACTTGAGCTTGGCTTGCAGCGTGTCTTCCCCTTGATGGCTGAATTCCACCCAGACGCCGGGTTTGAGTTCGTCAACCAGATGCTTCGCTTCGACTTCATCCACCACCTCCAAGTCGGACGTCGTTACAAGCGGCATCAGCGAATCGGATTGTTCATCAATATCCGCCTGATCCATCCAGCCTACGCTGCCAATTGTAATTTCTTCCACTTCCAACTTGGCGTCATCGGCATTCGACTTGATGATTTCCAGCTTGACCTCGCGCCGATCCGTCGCACTTTCCGGGCGCACGAAAGGCAGCACTATGGCCGATTCTGCGGCGTCCTGCTTCTGCATCGCCTGGCGTGCGAGTACTGCGTCCTTCCAGGCATCTTCTGGCATAGGCTGCGGCTCGGCAGGCGGATTGAAACCGGCTTTCACCGCGGCGGCGTGACATTTCACCAACTGGCTCATGAATTGATCGCGCGCTTCCTGGCTGATCTCGGCTTTGGTCATGCCTTCTTGCAAGCGGCGCAACAAGGCCGGCAGCGTCTTGACCATGTATTGGCGCGACTCTCGGCTGAGCTTGGGGCGCACACTCCAAATCAAGTCGTCCATGAGTCCGACCGCCTCCAGCCAAGCGGACGATTCCGCCCCGCCCTGCTGATACGCAGCTCGCAGCGGCTTTATCCATTCCTGGCATAAAAACAGGCGCACGGTATCCGGCACCTCAATATCCGCGGCGCGCGCACGCACAGCTTCCTCGGCTGCATTTTGCGCGTCCTCGGTTTTGATTTGTTCGCGTTCGCGCGTTTCAATCAACTCTACCGATACCTCAACCAAGGCATCGGTCGCACGTTCTTGCTCTTCCAAAAAGCGTTCGAACTCGTCCAGCGCGCGTTCAAATACCGCGAGGTTGTCCTCGAATTCATCAAGGATGCGCTGCACGATGCCCTCTACTTTCTGATACAGCGGGGATTCGTGGCCGATCGTTTCATCCCAACCAATCGCCGCTTCCGCCACGATATTGAGCAAGCGCCGCGTGGGATGGCTTTTCTTGGAGAAGAAGGCCTGATCCAGCATCGCCGCTTTCAGCACAGGAATTTGCAGCCGGCCCATCAAGGCTTTGATCGGGTCCGGCACCTGTTTGTCCTCGAAAATAAAATCGAACAGCATGGCCACAATGTCGATGGTCATCGCATCCACCGAGCCGAGTGATGCCCCCAGCTCGGTGTGTTTCAAATCGCGCAGGATGCTTACATTACCCGCGACCAAACCGGCTGCATCGACCCCCACACCAGCGCCCAGGACCGCAGCGTCGCCGTGCTGCAATTGCGTCAATTGCGTCACCACGATCGGGTTGTGGGCAAACGCTACGCCCGCCGCCATGCCGGGCACGCCACCTGTAACACCCCCAGCCATACCTCCCGGTATCCCACCTGGTATACCGCCAATCGCCATGCCTTGAGCCACGCCGCCAGCCGGCATACCTTGCATTGCGTATGCGCCTTGTGTCATGCCGGGCATTGTGCCGCGCGCCATCGCTGCACTCATGAGATGCTGCATGGTACTGAACAGCTCGCCCTCATCTTCCGAAGCCTCCATGGCTTCAACCGCAGCCACCATGATTTCAGCTGCCTGAGACATGCCTTGGCGTTTAATCTCGCGCTTTATTTTCGGCAGAATGCCTTTCTCCACGAGATATTGATTCACCTCTTGGTACATGGAGACGGCACCGTTCTGCATGTGTTTATCCCACATGGTGACAAACAGCAGACGCACCTTAAGGCTTGCATCAGTTTCTCGGCATGATTCCAGAAAGGCATTCGCCAACACATCCGAACCGAGCGGATTTTTGTGTGACGCCAAATCTGGATCATGTAGCAGCACGCCCATGCGCTTGTCTATGCCAAATAATCCTTCGCGACAATTGCCTTTCAGCTTGGCGGACATTTCCTGGATCGCGATAGATTCTTCAAGCTCATCCGGCGCGACTAGGCCAAACTCGTTGTCGACGTCCTCATTCGAACTATTGTGTTTACTTTGCTCTCCGCGCACCGCGGCATTGAAATTGCGGATGAAATGCAGGCGGAAGCCATGCTCGATCACTGAGCGCTTATCGCGCGCGACCGTCATCGCCTCGAGATAAATATGTTGAATCTCAATCTGAACTGACTTTTCGGCGAGGGTGAAGAAATCATCTGTCAGCCGATCCAACATACCCTTCAGCGCGCCGGAGAGGCTGCCTACCGCCATCTCGCGACAACGCTCGATGATGCGCAGATCGCTCGGGCTAGGGCCTTTATTGGATTCCGCCAAGGCGTTCAGGATGTTGCTTTGCTCGGTGTCGCTCATGATCTTCCCCTACTGCTAATCGCTTGCGGATCGTGCCACAAGCGTATTTTCACAACCGGTTGGGGGAAGCGTGGGAAGCTAGACGGCAGGAAGCGCGTGCGCGCTTATGACATCAAGCAATCCCGCTATCCTAGGGCGCTGCCCCTTAGACCGGAAATTTTGCGTCCCCATCTTTCGATGGGTTTGCCCGTTGCGATGTCGAACCCGAAGAGCTTATAAAATCACTGGGTTCACGCTCAGTAATCGGATGGTTTTGAAAAAGCTTTAGAAGAAAAACCGTAGCGACGTACGGTATAAACCAAAAAATCCTGCACGCCTTGTAGCACGCAGGATTTTCATTGAAAAAACATTGGGTTACCGGGCTGGCTTATTTACCGGCAATCTCTTGCGTAATCATCCAACGCCCCGCTTCGCGCCGCCAGTGGAGGGTTTTGCTGACGACATCTTGGTACGCGTCCGAGCGGTAGGTTTGGCGGAATTCACTGACAGCAGTATCCGCTCCTGTTAGACGCACGTTCAGGCTATCGACCGTCAGTTCAATAGTTCCCGGCTTGGCAAGACGCTGGCTGCGTTGTTTAACCCAAGATGTGCGCACACCATCGATTGGCTCAAACACAGGCGAGTAAAAAGCCAAGTAGGCCTCGATATTTTTTGAAGCCCACGCTTCGATCCAGTCTTGAATCGACTTCCGAATTTGTTCCTCATCGCTCACCACCACCGGTTTAGCGACAGGGGCCTGAACCGGTTGAGGTAAGGGATAGAGCGCAGCAATACGCGCCACTGCTGCGGGTTTATCCACGACCAGCGTAACCGGCGTTTGCGGTGGACAGGCCGTCGCCGGATCGACTTCAAATGGATCTTCCCCCATTTCACTCGGAGAAGGCGTCTCGATGCGGCGCAAATTGAGGGCCGCCAGTAGCGTACCCATCGCCGCATGGGTGCGCGCATACGCGATGCCGTGGTCATGGGTGCTATTCACAAAAGCGCGGCGCGCTTGAAACAATTCATTTTCGGTATCCAGCAGATCGAGCAAAGTACGTTGGCCGATATCGAATTGCTTGCGGTAAGCGTCACGCGCTTTTTCCGAAGCAAGTTGATGCGCATCGAGATAACGCAGCTGCTCAGCAATCCGCCGCGTATCGTTATAGGCAATCGCCAAGGTCTGGCGTACATCGCGGCAGGCTTTGTCGCGCAGGTCTTTTGATGCATACAAATTTTCCACCGCTTGGCGCTTCAACGCCGAATCGGAACCGCCGCGAAACAGGTTGTAATTGAGCACCATCTCCACCACGCGATCTTGACGGCTACCCAAGATACCGTCGCGGTTGTGGTCCAAATCTTGGCGCGCACGCAGTTCGACCCGCGGCATAAAGCCGGCATTGCGGCCATCCTGATCCATCTGAGAGGAGCGGATATTCTCAATCGCGGCGCTGATCACCGGGCTTTGTTTGATCGCCTCCAATACGGCGGCGTTAGATGTGGGGGGCACGCCTGTTTGCAGTAAGGCCGGTTCGGCCATGTCAGCCGGCGGCAGCTCGCCCACAATGCGCTGATATCGGGCGCTGACATCATGAAGATTCGTCACTTCCGTCAAAAGATTGGATTCAGAGAGAGACAGGCGGCCACCCGCTTGCTCAAAATCCACGCGCCGCCCTACCCCGGCTTTCACGCGCTGCTCCATCTGATCAAACAGCAGGCGATGCTGGGCGTAGTTTTCTTCGGCCAATTTGACTAATTTGCGGTAGCGCAGCACATCGTAATAAGCACGGCTGGCTTCAGACGCGGTGTTTTCTGAGATATCGAGCAACTCGTAGTAACGCACCAGCTTCAAATACCCTAGACGCCGCACCTCGCTGCGGGTGGCAAAACCGTCAAATAGCATTTGATTCAAACTGGCGGAAAAACCCCGGCGATTAAAGTCTTTATCCGCTTGATTTGGCTGTTCTAAATGCTCACGGCCCGCACCGGCGGTGATATCCACGCGCGGGAAATAGCCGCCGCGAGCAGCATCTTGCTGTGCCAGGGTGCCGTTAAAAGCACGCCAACGCACCTGCACCTCAGGATTTTGTAGCACCGCCTGCTGCGCAGCTTCGCTCAGCGTGGCAGCTTGCGCCGGCAACCCGGCCAGGCCGAGAAATAGCGCCAAGACGCCCTTAAAAAACAGAAAACTTCTCATTTGCTTATTCAGTCCTATTTATATACTTTCGAGCAGAAGCGGTTAGCCCTTAAGAATTCTTTGTGAGAATCCGATGAATTGGTTAATTAGCAAATTCTATACCACCAATTTGCCAAATTACCACATAAATTCATGGGATAACGCCCGCGTGTCATATTCAAGGGGTTCAAAACTGCATTCGGCGCCCCATACACCCTGTCGCTGGCAGGACATGCATGCAGGATTTTGCCTTGCTCAATGAAACTGTCGGCTTGCCATCTCCAGGCGCTTGGTTAACAAAACGCGCGGGGTTTCCATTTTGGGAATCTCTTCGAAAGGGATTGTACCTAACAACAGGGTTGGTATTAATCGGTATTGGGTTTACGGTCGGCGCGGCGCCCGACCTCGACAAAATGCTCCAGCTCGCGCAACAACGCTATGGCACGACGGGGACGCAAAATGTGCAGCAGTGGCGCACCCTATTGCGTGAAGCGCATGGGCTAGCGGAGCCAGACAAAATTAAACGCGTAAACGCGTTCTTCAACCGCCGCATCGCCTTCCGAGAGGACGCGGATATTTGGGGCGCAGCGGATTATTGGGCCACCCCGCTGGAAACCCTGGGGCGCGGTGCGGGCGATTGCGAAGACTTTACCATCGCAAAATATGTGACACTGAAATTGCTCGACGTGCCGATTGAGCGCATGCGGCTCATCTACGTGCGCGCCAAGATCGGTGGGCCGCATAGCAGCATCAGCCAGGCGCATATGGTGCTTGGCTATTACGCCACGCCGGGCGAGGAACCGCTCGTCTTGGATAATTTAATCACCGATATCCGCCCCGCTTCGCACCGCAGTGATCTGCAGCCTGTATTCAGCTTTAACAGCGATGGTTTGTGGGTCGGACAGGCGGCCGGCTCAAGCGCCAACCCCACCGCCCGCTTGTCGCGCTGGCGCGATGTAATTACGCGCATGCAGGCAGAGGGATTGGAATGAATAACGCAATGACCCCTTACTTTACTGATTTTGATTAGGAGACGCAGACCATGTCACTCTTTCGACAACTTTGGCTAGCCGTAATCAGCATGATGCTTGTTATCTTCATCGGCAGCTTTCTGGTCAGCGTGCTAACAGCGCGCGCTTATTTGGAGCAGCAGCTCTCCATCAAAAACCTAGACAACGCCAGCGCCCTAGCGCTCACGCTCTCGCAGTTACCCGATAAAGACCCGACTGCGATAGAGCTCCTGGTGTCGGCGCAATTCGACACCGGGCATTACCAGGAGATTCGTCTCACCGACCCTACGCATCGTGTCATCGTGGAACGGAATTACGCCGGCGATGCGCTCGGCGCACCGGCCTGGTTCGCGCGGGTTTTTCCTATCCGCACCACACCGGGCATTGCCCAGGTACAAGATGGTTGGCGCCAACTGGGCACGCTAACCGTGTCCAGCCACAGCCGCTATGCTTACCGTGAGCTCTGGCGCGGCGCGCTTCAGTTATTAGGCTGGTTGCTCGCAGCGGGTCTCTTGGCCGGGGTGATTGGCACGCTCCTGCTGCGAATCATCGTGCGCCCGCTCAATCAAGTGGTGGGCCAGGCGCAGGCGATCAGCGAGCGCCGATTCACCACGCTCAGCGAACCACGCACGCCCGAATTAAAGAGCGTGGTGCGCGCCATGAACCAGATGGTCGCCCGGCTCAAACAAATGTTCGCGGAGGAAGCCGAGCGGCTCGACCATTTGCAGCGCAAAATCAATCACGACACCGTCACGGGGCTACCCAACCGCGATGCTTTTATGAATCTGCTGCAGACGACGCTGGCGAGTGAGGATGCCGCGCCCTTGGGTGTGTTGCTGTTTGTGCGGATGGCGGATCTTGGCGAAATCAACCGCCATGTGGGCCATGGCAAAGCTGATTTACTGCTACAGCAGGTCGCCACGCTATTGAATGCGCACTGCGCTCAACATGCTAACCACATCGCGGCACGCTTGAATGGCACCGACTTCGCACTGCTGGCGCCCGATGCGATAGCCATTGCCGACATGACCGAGAAAATCGTCGCCCTGTTAAGCCAGCAGCTGGCATCGGATTGGCCGACCGTGAAAGATCATTTCCACGTCGGCGCCATTCGTTACCGCCGCAATGACGAAATAACCACGCTCTTGGCAGCTGCCGATCAGGCACTCGCAACGGCCGAAGCAAAAGGCCCCAATGGCTGGCATGCTACTGATGAGGGGGAAGAACCCCTCGCCCGCTCGGCCGATGCATGGCGCAATCTGCTCACCACGGCCATTACCGAAAAGCGCTTAAAGCTCGCATTTTTTCCCGTGCGCACCACATCCGGTCAACCCTTGCACCAAGAAAGTATGGTGCGCTTACAAACAACGCTGGATGGACCATGGCTGGTGGCAGGCGATTTTATTCCCATGGCGGCACGACTCAAGCTCTCATCCACACTCGATCTTGAAGTCATTCGGCTGGCATTGGACACACTGCAATCCGTACCAGGCGACCTTGCCGTGCATTTATCCACTGACAGCATTGCCGATTGGGGCTTTCACAATCGCTTGTCGAGCCTACTCAACCAACAACCCGATCTGTGCACAAGACTCTGGATCGAAGTCTCAGAATATGGCGCCTTCCGACAATTGGAAGCGTTCCGTGATTTGGCCCGCACGCTCAAAGCATTGCACTGCCGCGTTGGCATCGAACATGCCGGTCACCGATTAAGTGATCTGGCGCAACTGGCCGATCTGGGCTTGGATTATCTTAAAGTGGACAGCAGCTTGGTGCGGGCGATCGACCAACACACCGGCAACCAAGAATTGCTCAAGGGATTATGCAAAATGGCACGCACCTTCGGCATTACCGTGATCGCGGAAGGCGTGCAGACCGAGGCGGAACTTGCGCTGTTGCCACAAATCGGCTTCGATGCGGCGACCGGGCCGGCCGTGTCGAAATAAATAAGCCAGTAAACAGCTACCGAGCAAACCTCGAATCAGATGAGGCCTTGCTCATCCTCGCCGATTAGATTTAATGCATTGAGCGAATGCCGCAGCGAACGGCGCTCCATCAATTTGGATTGAACTGCGGCGGGCAGGTCGGTGATGCAAATCACATTCTTGGAAATCAGCAGATCGATCACGTCCTCGATCGCGCGAATCATTTTCATATCCGATGATTCAAAAATATTATTTTCACCGGCGAGGTCTTCGATAAACGCCCGCAACTCAGGCGCATCAGCCGCCAGCTGTTCGCAAGCACCCTCCAGCGGCTCGTTGCTGGCAGCGATTATTTTTCCGCTCTCACTCCGTCGAACATAAGGCATTCGTTTTCCCCATTGAACTGCTTAGTCTGTAATCAACTTACCCTTAGTTAGCAGGTCTTGAATGATTTGCTGATCGTTCATGACACCCACCAAATCGACCCCGCTCAGCGTGATCGATTGGTTTTCATTCGATGCGCTATAGCCCGCAGCAAATCCGCCGGTACTGCTGACATGGACCACCGTATTGCCGCCGGATAATTCAAAATGCAGGTAACTGGCGAGGTTGCCAGTACCCACAGTATGGTTCTCCCCGGACAGGAGATCGCGCAAATCAAGCACATCACCGCCCAAAGCCATGGACGCTGGATCAAAGTCAGTGATGGTGTCTGTCGCAGGCGTCCCCTTTGTCCCCGCATCGGCGAGCTCCCACTTGAACACATCAACGCCAGCCCCGCCGCCAGTCAGCGTGTCGTTACCTGCGCCGCCCGAGATCAAGTCAGCACCCAGACCCCCATTAATTATGTCATTGCCCGCACCGCCGAAAATCTTATCGTTGCCGTCACCACCATTCAAGGTGTCATTGCCGGCTTCGCCGTAAATATCATCGATGCCCGTACCGCCGATAATCGTGTCGTTGCCATCGCCGCCATAAAGCTGGTCGTCGTCCGCGCCGCCATCAATCGTGTCGTTCCCTGCGCCACCTTTGATCAAATCGAATCCTGCACCACCGTTTAGGGTATCGTCGCCACCCAAGCCGGAGATGTAGTCATTTCTGGCTGTGCCGGTAATCGTGTTATTGCCAGCATCGCCACCAATATTATCGGTAGTTATATTAAGGCTGAGCGTTGCGGATGAAGTATCACCATCGCTATCCCGCAATGTATAGGTAATCACCTGAGGCTCAAATAATGTATCGGTATCATTATCAAGGATAGTGGCTCGCCCGCCGACAGTACCGTTGACAGCGTTTCCTCCAGTGCGTGCCACATTGAGGTTGAATGTCTCGACCAACTCAGCAATTGAGTCATCAACTGTTTGCACCCTGACTAAAAAGCCGGCTGATCCTGAAGCGATACTGATCGCTGCGCCAGGGTAGGCCTGCCATGTTGTGCCGCCGTTGGTCGAATACTCGATCGCCGCAGCATAGTCGGTGCCGCCGCCTGTGGCAGTACCTGCTGCCGTTGCCAAAGTGAAGGTGGTCGCCGCAGACAGGTTGCGCGTGAAATTCACGTTGAATTGCGCGAAACCGCCCTCCGTCACAATTGGGCTCGAAACTAATACCACAGTTGTGTTGGCGGTGTCGTCGTCGCCGATGGTGGCTATGCCTTGACTATCTGCAATCACGGCATTCACCGCGTTAGTCAGATTGACAAAGAAGGTTTCCAGGGCCGCCGTGTCGCCATCATTCAATATCGGCACCGAAATTGTTTGCGTAGTTATGCCTGGCGCAAAGGTCAGTGTGCCGCTTGCCGAAGTGTAATCAGTCCCGGTCGCCGTGCCATTAGCGGTAGCGTAATTCACCGTAACCGTTTGCGAGCTAGGCTGATTCAGGCTCACCGTAAACGTGGCCGTACCGGCACTCTCATCCACACTGATGTCGTTGATCGAGATCGACGCATCCACAATGCTTGAAAACCGCACATCCGAAATACTGGCTTGCGCGCCGCTGCCCGCCTCCAGCACGATCTTGGCAACACCGCTGAGATTCGCTGGGATGGTATTCAGGCTTTCCGTATTCGTTGCAAACGTGCCAAGCAAGTCACCATGAACGTCGTACACGCTGTAGCTCAATGCGGTGCCGCCACCCAAGTTACTGTTGTCGGTGTCAATAAAGAAACTGACGCCTTGAACACCATGCGGGTGCAAGGTCGAACTAAAGTTGATCACCAAACTTTCCAGGCTATCGATCTGAGTGTTTGACGAGTTACCTACGACACCCACACCATCGGCGTTTGGCGTACCAACTGTCGCGCTGCCCTCTACGCTGCTGGTTCTGGCAATCGCGGTTAACGTCACCCCTGCGGTAGCTGCTGCGGTAATGTTTGCAGCGGAGATTAGCGGCAAAGTCACCGATGCCTGCGTCAACGGCACGGGCACCTCTGCTGTGGGCGGTGTGTATTTGTAATAACCATCATTGTTGAATATCAACGAAGATCCACCCGATGCCGCAGTCCAGGTCAGGGTGCCGCCGGTGGGCACGCCGCTCACCAGTGTCACGCCGCTCACGGTATAGCTGCCGCCTGCGGCCGTGCCGCTACCGTTGGCAGCCAGGTTGAACGTAACACCCTTGAACACAATGGAGCTGACGTGCGCGTTGTCTGAAATCTGGTCTTCGCCCGAACCCGCGCCGCTCAATCCTGTCACCACCAGATCAGATGCGCCGTCAGTGCCAATACCTGAAATCACATTCCCCTCTAGGAAGGCATTTCCAGCGCTCAGCGTGTCCACATCATTTTTGGCTTTAGGTACGCCGTCTTTGATCTGAATAGTGTGCTGGCCTGAAACGGTATCGCCATCGCCATCGGTAGCCACAAATTTCAACAGGAATTGGTCGCCCTCAACCGCCTGTCCCGCTGTTAGATAAGTGTAGTCACCCGTACCAAAATTGAAGACCAGAATACCTTTGGTGAATCCTTTGCTTGAATTCAAGGTGAGCACGTCACCGGACAAGGGGAAGCCGCTGGCCGGATAGGGCCCAACCACGGTGATTTGATTGCTTGTCGCGTTGTAATTAAATGTGACATCCGTATCTGGGATCGAATCGCCATTCGTATCCAAATTCATGGTCAAGCTGGTGATATCGCCGCCATCCGCACCAAAATTCAAAGTGGTCGTACCGGCTGTGTTGGTCACGCTGCCGCCAAAGGCTGTTGGCACGGTAGCCAGCAAGGCCTCATCCAGCTTATTCACATCAGGCACGAGCGTGGCCGGATCTTTAACCCCGCTGTTGTCGGCATCGACATTGTGAATATTGTTTAACTCGGTTGGATTGGCAATACCGTTACCCAGGCCAATGGCATAGGACTTAATGCCATTCGTGTTTACAAAGTTGCGATAGCCATTCGCAGCGGGGTCAGACGTATCCCCTGCGGTTGGGACGCCATCAGACAGGAAGTAAATGGTATTGTTGTTCGCCGTATTGACGGTTGGGAAAGCATCCATCGCTTTTTGCAATGCATCTTCATAATTGGTGCTCCCACTACCTGTGATCGCATTGATCGCGGCGATGGCGCTATCTTTGGTGGTGTAAGCAACACCGCCATTCAGCAATACTGCGGCGTCAGAGAAGCGGACCAGCTTAATAGAAACGTTTGCAGCCTGACTATAATATTCATTAACCAAACTGACCAAAGCCGCTTTCGCCAGATCTAAACGGGTTGCGATTGTGACGTTACCATTGGCGTCAATGTTTTTAACCTGTCCACCAAAGTTAGCCGCAGTCATACTGCCTGACACATCCAGCACAAAGACCAGGTTGTAATCTGGCAAGTTGCCTTCATCCACCGACACAATGGCATTTTGTGCGGTGGGTGCGTCGTCGGTAATGGTGACCAATAAATTAATTGGCGTGGCGCCTGTATTGTTGCCTGTGTAGGTAAATGTCTCTACATAGCCATTAGTATCGGCACCAGCCAGCGTGTCATTGTCCACATTGTCATTTAAGGTGTAGGTATAGTTGCCAGTAGCCGCAGTCACCTGCAACACGCCTCTCGCATTAGTTACCGTATAGACACCACCCGCAAGCACACCCCCAGTCACGCCTGTAACGCTTGTATTACCCGCGTCATTGGTCAATAGGTTTCCCGTCACCACACGCACACCGCCGCCCGTGCCATCCGGCAAAGCAGACTCGTTTACGGTTGCCAAATCGGTGCGCGAATTAAATGTGGTGAGATTGACCGTTGCCGTATCAGTTTGGCCGTCATCATCGGTAATGGTGTAAGTAAACGAAGCGTTCCCCGCTGCAGCCGGAGTGTAAGTGTATGTTTGCGTGCCGGCGTTATATGTCAAACCCGCTGGCAGCGCGCTTGTCGCTGTAATTGCCGCATGATCAAACAAGGCATCGTTACCCAGCAACTGAGCGCGCGTAAACGTAATCGTTGTGCCTACCACGGCTTGGAAGCTGTCATTCACCGCATCTGGTGTACCGTCATTTACAGCCGTGATCGTAATCGTTTCAGTAGCGACAGCCGAAACCAGCCCACCGTTATCCTTAGCCGTGAAGTTGAAACTCGGCATGCCGCCGAACGTGCTGTTGAAGTCCGCTGCCGGTTTGAAATAAAGCGTCAAGCTATTACCCGTCGCGGCTATGTCTGTGCCGGTCGTAGCGAGCAACGTCAACGCCGCATCAAGATATAACGCGCCATTGGTCGGCAGAGTCGAAAGTCTGAAGCTGGCGACCGTGCCATCCACATCTGTGCCCGTCAAAACAACCGGAATTGAGACCGCATCCTCAGTCCCCGTGTTGTTGTTGCCAATAGCAACAGGCGGGTCGTTTACCGCCACAACAGCCACCGTGGTGGCTGCGGAAGTGGCCGCTTTTCCATCGGACACCGACACGGTGACGTTGCGATCCAACATGCTTGGATTTTCACTGGTACTGCTAAAAGTCACCGCCCGAATCGCCGTCTGATAATTCAACAAGGATGACGTACCCGACAATGTCACCGTGATCTGCCCTGCCACCGAAGTATTGACTGTGGCCGTAATGCCTGCAGGAAGTGCGCCCACCGTCAGCACATCGCCGACTTGGGCGTTGGTCAGCACAATCGTGCCACTACTGAGCGTGGTGTTGTCTGCATCGGCAATGGTGATATCGACATCGGCAATGGGTACGCCCACACCGTTCTCCGTATAAGTCGTCCGGTAGCTCGTGCCCGTCGCTCCGCTGCTGTCGTTCAAATCCAGATCCAATGCTGGCGCCGCGTTGGTGTCGAGCGTGATATTGATCGCACCGGTTGCCGCATCGCCATCCGCATCTCTGAGCGTATAACTCAGGGGCAGCGAAAGATCGGTAAAGTAGTTGTTCGCTGTTACTGTCGAAAAAGATATCCGGAAATCTCCTGAGCCCGTAGGTGAGGCGATTTGAAGATCGGTGAAATACAGCGCGCCATTTTGCAGCGGAATGGTGAACGGCACATCCGGGTTGCCCACCCCGGTGGCGCTGCCGGAATAAGTCACGGTACCGCCCGTAGCGTTAATTGCAGCCGTTACTGTCCAATTCAGCGTATAGGCTGCACTGCCTTGGCCTTCCACCAGCATGTTCAACCCAGTAACCTGGCCGTTTTGACCGGAGGGATCGACAAAGTCCATGAACAGTCTCTCGCCTGGATCAAACCAGTTTCCGCCAACACCGATCCAGTTGTTATTCGTGTTGATTGTCGCCACTGCCCCAGTACCATCCACTGCGGTCATTTTATCGATCAGGTAACCACCAAAACCAAGATCCAGGTTATTGGCATTGCCACCACTAATGACCGTGTAGCTACCAGATGAATCGGCAATACCAAGGCGGCCAACGGTGTTAAGCAGCTCAAATGTGTATTGCGGGCTGTTGTTGCTATCAACCACGCTCGTATTAATAATTGCGCGGAAAATTAAGGTTCCGTCGCTCAATTGCCCGGTCAACGTGCCATTGCCATTATCTACATACAGAACGGCCTTCCCTTCAAACACCAACGATGGCAAACCAGCAGTATTCCAAGTGACGCCGGTAATATCATTAGACAGGATTGCCTGCGTTAGAAAACCCGTTTCGGAATGGCTGCCATCATTGTCGGTGACAATCGTTTTGCTTCCGGACACGGACGGCGCATCGTCAAACACCGTGATATTGAGGATGGAACTCGTAATCAGGGTGCCGCCTGAATCTCTTGCATTCAAGGTCAACGGTATATTCAGGCTATGGTTTTCACCTGCTACCGTTGCATGATCGATCGCGAGGAATTGTTTGAAGGTGTAGCCATCGTTGGTCGCATTCAACGTAACGGTAAACGCCGTCCCGCTGGCCGTGCTAGCGGTTAAGACACGCGTACCATTGTTCCATGAATAAGCAATCGCCTGCCCATTCGACGTCAGGCCCGACGCTACCGAATCATTTATTGAAAGCGATACCGTTGATGCGACACTACTGATCGTACCGTTGTAGGAAATATCGTTGCCGCTGACAGCATCACGGTTCTCATTCACATCGTCGTCATCTGCTGTGACGGTTGAAACGGTCATTGTGTCGTTGTCGGTAATGCTGGTGGTGACGGAGTTGGCCGCGCTGTTCACGGCGATGGCCTCAAAGCCACCGGTGCCGGTGATCGCGCCCAGGGTGATCGTTATATTCTCCGCACCTTCCACTAAAACGTCGTCAATCGTGGGCAGGGTAAATGTGGTGTTGCTGCTGCCCGCCAGGATGGTGACGTTCGCCACACCAGTGAAGTCCACGCCATTGGCGGCGGTGCCGCTGTAGTTCAAAGCCACGGTGACGTTGGAGGTCGGCGCCGCACCGTTGATGCTCACCGTGTAGGCGGTGGTGGTCTGCCCTTCGATTACGCTGCCCGGGCCCGCAATGCTGATGAGCGCGGTGTCTTCTGGACCGGGGACGGCTTCGTCGGTAATCGCGGTGGTGACACTGTTCGCCGCACCGTTCACCGCAATCGCTTCATAGCCGCCCGTGCCGGTGATGGCACCTAAGGTGATGATGATGTTTTCAGAGCCCTCGGCTAAGCGATCATCGATCGTGGGTAAGCTGAAGGTCGCCGTGCTGCTGCCCGCCAGGATGGTGACGTTCGCCACACCAGTGAAGTCCACGCCATT
>JBBTCZ010000058.1:0-7029 GCA_038042985.1 Pseudomonadota bacterium | reverse complement strand
ACCAGGACTTGGCTTGAAACACGTCCTCAACTGCCGGCTTGCCTTCCTCCGTCCGCGTGCGCTGTAATTTTTCCAGCGCCAAATGCGAACTACCCGCAGCCGCTTTGGCCGCCGATTTTTGTTTTATTGGCGCAGCGACGACAAGCGGCTCGTCTTCCGCTTGTTGGCTCACCCACACCACTGCGGCCAGCGTAGCGGTGAGCAGCCCGCCCAGCACGATCCCACGCTGACGCGGTGACCAAGCCATTAGTTCGCTCCCCCATACAAGGTGAACTTAATCCGCGCTTCCAATTGCGTGGCGCCGATTGCCTCGCGCTTGAAATTGATGTCATCCAGCGTGGCCACCGGCACATCGATTAAGGCCTGATCCACGAATTGGCGGATTTGCAAATAGCTGCCCTTCACCGGCAGCGTCACTTGATAGCGCGCGAGCTTGCCGGTTTTATCCGAGCTCAAGCGATACTCGCCTTGCTCCAGCACCAGCTTTTGCGCCGCTGCCGCCGCGTACAATTTATCCAGCCACTCAGTGAGAGGCGCGCTCTTAAAAAAACCGTAAAATTTATTCAATTCTTCCGCGCTGCCGGTTTCCGGGATACCGCTCTTCGCCGCGCGCTCGATACGGGATTTGAGCGATGCGCTCTCGTGCTTCAGTTCAGCGAGCCGCGCCGTTCTGTCCTGCACCACGGTCAAATACACACCGGCCGCGCCCACCAGCAACGCTAAGCCCAACACTCCCGGCCAGCCGAGGACAGCCAATGCGCGCCGCGATGCTGCTATGGCCGCGTTCACGGCTGCACCTCCCAATTCGCTACTAAAGCGAAACGCACCGGCTTCTCTGCATCCTGCAAGCGCAGCTCGTGGCTGCTGAGGTACACCTGACTCAACATCGGGCTCTGCTCCAGGCGCGCAATATAGGCCAAGAGTGCATCAAAGTTTTTTGCCTCACCGGCGAGACGCAGCACGCGCTTGCCCGCATCGGGTTGGATCGACAGCAGGGCGATCTCCTTTTCATTTGAGGTCTCTATTACCTTGAATAAAACGCTCCAAGGCAATGCCAACTGTTGCAGGATTTCATTCGCGTGGCGAATTTCTTGCTGCTGCGCCTCGGCATCCGCCGGTTGCGCTGGCTTAGTCTTGCTGCCCTTGGTCAAAATTTCCAGTCGCGCATCGGCCAATGCAATTTGGGCAGTGAGTGCACGTTCATGGTTCGCCACCTGTCCCAGCGTCAGCGCACCGGCGATCAACAGCAGCATGCCCACCCAGGGGGTGCGGCGCGGCGCGCGTAAAAAGTCGAGCGTGAGTGCGCGCATGGCCATATCAGGCGCCCACCGCCATGGCATAAGCGACATCGGCCTGGCCGGCGAAGCCGTATTTCAATTTCGGACGCAGCCACTGAAATATCCATTTACCTTCACCATCCAGCGCCGCTTGCTTTGCCTCCGGCGCCGAGACATACACCGTGCGCGGCGCGTTGCCCATGCCTTTCAGGCGCCATTCACGATCCAGCAACACTGGCAATTCTTGCTGCCAGGCTTCATCGCTCACTTGGCGGCTGCCGATCGATTGCCAATGGCCGCCGAGGATGAGCCCCAATAACAGCTTTTTATTTTCCACTTGCACCAACCAGGCATCATGGCGTTTGATTTCGTGCCGCGCGGCGTTGAAAGCGGGCATCAGGTGCGGCATCACCGACACCAATTTTGATCGGCCATTACCGATTGATGCTTCCAGTTGCGCCAATAGCGGCCGATCGATGGCGGCGGCCAGCCACGATGCGCCACGCCCGGTTTCACTCACCGAATAGGCCCAATCTGCAATGCCTTCGCCATACACTTGGGAAAAACTCGCGCGCACATAGGCTTCGCGTTCTTCATCGGTTTCAATTTCATCGCTCCACGCTATGAGTTGATAGCGCACAAAATAGTTCGATAGCACCACGCTGGTTTCTGCATCTTGCCATTGCTGATCCGCCATCAATACCTTGGCCAACGTTGCTAAAACAGGTTTCCAACCGCCTTCCTGAGTGGTTGCCACCGGCACGATGGTCTTGGCCAGTACCTTGGGCGCGAGCCTGCCGCTCACCCGCACCAGCACCAAGCGGTCGGGGGCGAGTGCGATGTGCACTTGATCACGCCACAAAGGTGACACGATTGATCTCCTGTAAGGTGGTTTCACCGTTCGCCACGAGTTCTAATGCCGCTTCACGCAAGAAGCGGGTGCCGTTGCGGCGCGCCGCCTCCTTGATCTGCCGGATCGGCTCGCGCGCCACGATCATCTCGCGGATTTCATCGTTGAGATTGAGCATTTCCGAGATAGCTTTGCGGCCTTTGAAACCCGAGCCGCGGCACTGGCCGCAGCCCTGACCTAAGCGAAAATTGTATTCAGCTGTGTTGTCGCGCGTCAGCCCTGAATCAATCAGCAATTGATCGGAAGGCGTGTAGGCAGCGCTGCAATGCGGGCAACTCACCCGCACCAGGCGCTGCGCCAATACGCCATTCAGGGCAGACACGAAGCTGTAGGGGTCGACTCCCATATGCATGAAGCGGCCAATCACGTCGAACACATTGTTGGCATGCACGGTGGTGAAAACCAGATGCCCGGTCAGCGCCGCTTGCACCGCGATTTGCGCCGTTTCCGCATCGCGAATCTCGCCCACCATGATTTTGTCCGGGTCGTGGCGCAAGATGGAACGCAGGCCACGCGCGAAGGTCAGGCCCTTTTTCTCGTTCACGGGAATTTGCAGTACGCCCGGCAATTGATACTCGACCGGATCTTCGATGGTGATGATTTTGTCGTGGCCGTGATTAATCTCGGTGATCGCCGCGTACAGCGTGGTGGTTTTGCCGGAGCCGGTGGGGCCGGTGACCAACACCATGCCGTAAGGCTCGTTCGACAGGCGCCGCATCTCTTTCATCGAACGTGCGTCGAAGCCTAGAAAATCCAGACGCAAGCCTTTGACTTGATCGGACAGCGCCTGCTTGTCGAGAATCCGCAGCACGGCGTCCTCGCCGAAAATAGAGGGCATGATGGAGACGCGGAAATCCACCTCGCGCCCCTGCATCATGACTTTGAAGCGGCCATCCTGCGGCACGCGCCGCTCGGCGATGTCGAGCTCGGACATGACTTTAACGCGCGACACGACTTGCTCGGCGAATTCCATGCGCTGCACCGAGCCGATCTGGCTCAGCACGCCGTCGATGCGATATTTGATGACGAGGCCGTTGCTCACGGTTTCCAGATGCACGTCGCTGGCGCCGGCTTTCAGCGCGTCGTACAAAGTCGAATGCACCAGGCGCACCACCGGGCTGGTGTCCTCGCTGATACTTTTCAGCGTGAGGTCTTCCAAATGCGCAGCCGTGACTTCGCCTTGCTCCAAGGTAAGCACGTTATCCATGCTACGAATCGATTCCTCGAAGCGCGCCAGAAACGCCGCCACGTCGGCATGGTGCGCCAAACACCAAGTGAAGGGGCCGGGCATGCGATCCTCGGCCCAGTTGGTCAAACCGTGTGCGAACGGATCGCCAGCCACCACCAGCACGGTCCCCTTGTCGTCGCGAAACACTACACACGCTTTTTGTGCTGCTTGCGCGAACGGCAGTAAGTCGAAGGCGGGCGCTAAGCGCTGCAACTGATCCATCGACAGCACCGGATAGTGCAGGGTGAACCCCAGGCTGGCGGTAAACGCCGGGGGCGGCATGCCGAGCTTTTCCTCCAGCACCTCCACCATGCGCCGCCGCGTGCGCACCGCCTCGGTGCGTGCCGACTGCAGGATGTCGTTGGGAATCTTGCGCGTGTCCGCCATCTCCGTGACGGCGTGATGCGCGCTGGTGTTAGGTAGCTTGCTCACTGAATGCTCCCCGCAAGTTCAAAGATCGGCATATACATCAGCACCACGATGCCGCCGATGATCACGCCAATCAGCGCCATCAAGATCGGCTCGAACAGGCGCGTGAACCAATCGACCCAGCGCGCCATCTCCTCATCGTAAAAACCGGCGATGCGTTCCATCATTTCGCCCATGCGTCCGGTGCGTTCCCCCACGCGCAGCATGCGCAGGCTCACCGGTGTGGTGAGGCGATGGTTTTCCATCGCCTGCGAAATCGGCTTGCCCTCACGGATCTCGCCCGCCGCGCGATGCAACAAACCGCGTAGTGTCGGATGCAATAAACCTTCCACCATCTCCAGCGCGGTCACCACGGGAATGCCGCCGTTCAACAGCATGCCTACGGTGCGGTAAAAGCGCGCCAGTTGATACACCCGCATGCGCTCGCCGATGGCGGGGATGCCCCACAGCGTGCGCCCGACCCAGCGCCGGGTTTCGGGCAAGCGCGCCAAATAAATAGCGAGACCCACCATCACCAGCGCACCGATGCCCATTTGTGCCGCGTGCGCTTCAATTAATACGCCCCACTGGATTAGCAGTTTCGACAGCAGCGGAATGTCGCCCCCGATGCCTTCGAAAATTCGGCTGAACTTGGGCACCACATAACCCAGCAGGAACAGCGTCACCAAGCCGCCCACACTCAAGAGCAATATCGGGTAGATCGATGCCGACAGCAGCTTCTTTTTTACCGAATCGAGCTGGGTTTGATACGCGATATAACGCGTGAGCGCTTCCGACAAATCGCCGGTGCGCTCCGCCGCGCGCACGGTAGACACATACAGCGCAGGAAACGTGGCGGGAAATTGCTCCAGCGCTTGCGACAAGGTTTTGCCCTCGAAAAGTTGACTGATCACTTGCTCGATCACCCGCTTCACTTCTGGGCGGTGCTCTTTTTCCGCCAGCGTCTCGACCGCTTCCACTAGCGGCAAGCCCGCATTCAGCAACGCGAGCAACTCATGGCTGAAAAGCACCAGTGGAAAGTGCGTGTTGCCGCGAGAAAACCACGCCAAACCCTTGCGTGTCGAAACTGCGAGCACGGTATAACCCTGCGCCTCGGCTTGGCGCGCCGCGTCGATCTCGTTTGCCGCGTCTAGCGCCAGGGCGGTGAGCCCTTCTCCGACGCGCATGGCTTTGACGTTGAAGCGCATGGCTATAAAATCTTTCGCCTTACCAACTCGTGATGTCCACGTTATCGCCGGTACCACCCGCCGCGCCGTCTTTGCCTAAGGAAAATAAATCATACTCACCGTGCTCGCCTGGGTTCTTGTATTGGTAGGGCCGATCCCAGGGGTCCTTGGGGACGGCTTTTTCCAGGTAAGGGCCTTCCCACTTCGATTCACTGGCAGGTTTCGCCACCAGCGCACTCAAGCCTTGCTCGGTGCTGGGATAATGGCCAAGATCCAAACGATATTGATCTAGCGCTTTGGAGAATGCGCTGATTTGCGCGCGCGCGACTTTCACTTCCGATTTGCCGAGTTGCGCAAAATACTTCGGCCCCACATAGCCGATTAGCAGCCCGAGAATCACCAGGACCACCAACAGCTCTATCAGCGTGAAGCCGCGTTGAATAAAACTTTTGCCTTGCTTTCGCGACACGGGTTATCTCCTTTTAATTTCTCGCCGACTGCAAAAAGCTGGCTATTTTGACCACCTATCATGACACGGCGACGACACCCCGAGCCGTCAGCAAAATGACGAAAGCATAGACATGACGTGGGAGAGAAATTATATCGCGGATTCAGGGACTAACAAGCTAATTTTCAGGCAATGCCTGATGTTTGGGGTGGAAGTCCAGGGTAGCTTTGGAGTTTGGGATATTCTGAATACCTTTTCAACCACAGATAAAGCAGTTAAAACCGTGTTTCAACAAATGATGACCAGGGCAAAAAGCAAAAGGGCCTGCATTTCTGCAAGCCCTTGTTCTGTCTGGTGCGCCCGAAGGGATTCGAACCCCTGACCCCTTGGTTCGTAGCCAAGTACTCTATCCAGCTGAGCTACGGGCGCATTTGAAAAGAGGCGTGATTCTACTTGGAATTGCTTTTAATTCCTAGTCTTTGGGCGATGCGGGGGGCTAAAAACTCTCTCTCCGCCAAATACAAACGGGAGCCACAGGGCTCCCGTTTGTATTTGGCGGAGAGAGAGGGACATTCCGCCATGCAGGCATCAAACCACTATGTACCAAGCATTTAAGTACCTTCTAAGGGTGAACGTGTGGTAAAGTCGTGTGGTAAATCAACTTCCACGAAAGTCCTGGAATGCCAAACATAGAGCAGCGAAGACTCCTCTGGTATGCCGTCTTAGTCATCCCCAAAGATGTCCGAGAGAAGCTAGGTAAGCTCAAATTCATTCAGTCCTTGGAGACACCTGACAAGCGCCTAGCCCAGGAAAGGGCCGCCCCACTAGTTGCCAAATGGAAGGCCATTATCAAGAGAGAGCGGGGGGACACCGACGCCGTAACGCGGGAGGCCCTTCGGTGGTCTCAGCACTTGCGGGAGATGGAAAGTGACAGCACAGAGCATGAGACTATCAGCAGCCTTGCTGTTGATCGCGCAGAGGAGATAGAGAAGAAGTCAGGGCTAGATAAGGCCCATCATTTCGCGGACATCGCGCTCGGGCACTCGATACCATCCTCCTACCACTATGAGGAATGGTTGGCCACTCAGGTTCCCCGGTTGGCCGCTAAGACTGTCGATCAAATGCGTAAGGATGTCTCACTACTCACCACACGCTTCCCGACACTCAACCAAATTACATCCAAGAATGTCATGCGGTGGTTTGAAGAGATGTCCACCAAGGGCCGATCCGAAAGCTCATGTAAGCGGCTTGTGAGTAATTGCCGTAGCTACTGGAAGCACCTCCAGGGGCTCCATGTTGTCCCGAAAGAGATAGACCCATTTACAGGGCTTGGGGCGTCCACCAGGGGTAAGCGTAACGCTAAGGTAGGCGGGTGGGAGCCGTTCAAGCCTGACGAAGTGGTGAGCCTCTGGAGGGCAGCCAAAGCCAATCAGGACAACCAGCTTTCTGACCTGATCGCACTTGGCGCTTACACCGGGGCCAGGATTGAAGAGCTTTGCTCCCTCAAGGTCGGCGATGTGTTGGCGCTCACTGAAATTTGACCACCCGTGCTCATTCAAAATTGACCAGGG
>JBBTCZ010000057.1:0-3756 GCA_038042985.1 Pseudomonadota bacterium | reverse complement strand
CTCATCTTCATCGACGACGCGACCTCGCGCATCCTCTACGGCGTGTTCATCGAAGTCGAATCTACGCTGCACCTGATGCGCGCGGCGAAGGTCTACCTGCGCAAGTGGGGACGCCCCATCGCACTCTACGTCGACAAGGACTCGATCTACAACGTCAACCGCGAAGCCTCGGTCGACGAGGATCTGCGCGGTGAGGGGCCGATCACCCAATTCACACGCGCCATGTCCGAGCTCGCCATCGAGGTCATCCTCGCCAACAGTCCCCAGGCGAAGGGACGTGTTGAGCGCGGGTTCGACACGCACCAAGACCGCCTCGTCAAGGAACTGCGCCTGCGCGGCATCTCCAACATCCCGGACGCCAACGAGTACCTCTGGGGCGAGTACCTCTCCGAGCACAACCGCCGCTTCGCCGTCGAGCCCGCTTCGCCGGCGGACGCGCACAGGCCTTTGCTCGATCTCCACGACCTGGCGGCCATCCTCTCGGTCCAGGTGGACCGGCAGGTCTCCAACGACTTCGTCGTGCGCCACAGGAACCGCTTCTTTCAGATCGGGCCCCAGCAACCGGTGCGGGTCTGCCGCAAGGCCAAGGTCTGCGTTCAAGAGCGGCTCGACGGATCGATCCGCCTCGTCGCCAAGGGGCAGCGGTTGAAGTTCCACGAGCTCCCCGCCAGGCCGCCGCGCCGGCTCGCCCCAAGGGTGGTCCGGACCAAGGAACTGGCCAATAAGGCCTGGCGCAAAACCCGCCCCCTCGTCAACCCGTTCTACGCGGGCTTTACGCTCGCTCCCAGCGTGCCGACCAATCCCCCGGCCTCGGCCCTGCGCTGGTGACGAAAATGGCTCCCAGGCCCATCCTCGCTCGATTTGAGCGTGCTCCCACCGAGTTACGTGCCGTGTCCACACCCCCGGGCGCTTCACGCTCGGCTCTTTCGCATGTCAAAAATCCGAGCCCCGAACAGCCCAACGACAACGGCACGGCAACGGCTATTGCCCCCGGCTCCTGGGGCCCCCCGGGGGCCCCAGTCCCTACTCCGCAATCGCATGCTTCTACCCTTCCCGACAACGACAACGGCAAGGAAGACGGAACGTCTCTCTCTTCCCAATGGAACGACACGACTTAAGACCTTTAGAACCGGACATTTCTATTCTCGGAATTACCGGACATTTCTACTTTGGCTTGACAACAAGTTATTTTAGTGTTTACAAAGTTGTAATTGTCTGTTACACTAAACTTAGTATTCGCGCATGAATAAGATATTTAGCGGGAGCGCCATTCTGACACTCCCTGAGCGTGCGTCACGTTCCTTCTGAACGCCAATCTAGCCGCATTCCTATTTCCCCGTCGATAAAATCACCTCGTTAGAAATACGCGGGTCTTGATGCGGTGCGCTTCATTATGTCATAGTGTATCTATGAATGTATTAAGAGTAGATAGGATGACATTATGAGACCACTCCGATTCAAACCGGCCACCCTCGCGAAGCTTCTTGATGAGCGGAAGATCGCGACCATGCCGGAACTCAAGCACGCACTGGGGACGAATGTTGACAGAACCGTGTTCCGCAAGCTTCACGCGTTGTCCTATCGTACGAGCTATTCTCATGGCAATCGCTACTACACCTTGGACAGGATCGCTGACTTTGATGAGCGCGGACTCTGGTCGTGCCTATCGGCATGGTTCTCACGATACGGCACCTTGCTCAAGACCCTTGAGCACTTCGTTGGGCATGCGCAGGCCGGCTATTCCGCCAAAGAATTGCAAGACGAGCTTCACGTCGGCGTCAAAGAATCGCTTCTCAAGCTCGCTCGCCGAGGACGGGTGGTTCGCGAGAAGATGTCAGGCCACTTTCTCTATTGCTCCCCGGATTCCGCGGCCCGAAGAAGGCAAATTCTTTCTCGCCGCGCCAAGGAGATGGAGCAAACGCCAGATGAGGCCCGCATGACCGACAAGGTCAAAGCAGCCCTTATTCTCTTCCTGAGTTTGTTGGATGAGCAGCAACGGCGCATATACGCGGGCCTGGAGGCACTGAAGGAGGGGCGAGGAAGCGACCGTTGGATCGCGGAGTCGCTTGATCTCAATCCTGCCACGGTCGCGAGAGGGCGACGGGAACTACTCGCCGGCAAGGTGCTTGTCAATCGTAGTCGCAAAAAAGGCGGCGGACGCAAGGCGTACGAAAAAAAACGCCGGGAGTGATCAAGACCCTGCGTCGGCTGCTGGCGCCGGACACAGCCGGCGATCCGATGACGGAGCTAAAGTGGACGCACAGAACCCCGGAAAAGATCAGCGATCAATTGCAGCTGGCCGGGATCGTAGTCTCCCCGAAAACCGTCGCTCGTTTGATGAAGAAGATGAACTATGCGCTGCGCGTTAATTCCAAGAAAAAGACCACCGTGAAAAGCGCGCTCCGCAATGAGCAGTTCGAGTACATCAAGACGATGAAACGACAGTTCCAAGCGGCGAAGCTTCCGGTGGTCAGCGTGGACACCAAAAAGAAGGAGACGCTCGGCAACTTCAAGAACGCTGGTGCCGCCTATTCCAAGCAAGCATGGGCAGTCAACGATCATGACTTCAAACGCGACTCGACGGGGAGCGCGATACCGCGCGGGAACTACGATCAAGCGGCCAATCGCGGCCATGTCTGCGTGGGATCATCTCACGATACGGCCGCATTTGCCGTCGATTCCTTGGTGTGCTGGTGGCAGAATGAGAGCCACCGCTATCTCGGCGCTCGCCAGCTGCTCATTCTTGCCGACAGTGGCGGCAGCAATAACTGCCGCCATTGGGGATGGAAATATAACATCCAGAAAAAACTATGCGATCAACTGGGGCTCACCGTCACCGTTTGTCATTATCCGCCAGGAACCTCCAAGTGGAATCCCATCGAGCATAGGCTCTTCAGCATGATCACCAAGAACTGGAGGGGCCGTCCTTTGGACAGCTACGAAACCGTCCTCAACCACATCCGAACAACAAAGACCAAGACGGGGCTTGCGGTCACAGCTTGTCGTCTGGAAGGAAACTATCCGCTGAAACTGAAAGTTTCAAAGGAGGATATTGCTGCTCTGAACATTCGTCGCCACCACAGTGTCGTGCCTCAATTGAATTGGAATTACACCATCAGCCCGTCGAAGACAAAAATGTGAAGTTATTTTTGCGCGAATACTTAGTTCCTAACTGTTATATCGGCTTCTAGTCGGGATTGACTTGTGTTTACAAAACTGTAATTCAGACCTATGAAAACATTAGCTCCGCAGGAACGAAATCCCTTCGCTGACAGCGCTTCCAAGCTGCTGAGAGTCGCCATGTCCAGCCCGGCCAAGGCTTGGGGTATCCGGGAGCTCTCGCGGATGGCGGGGACGAGCCCTGCCCTGACGATTTTGACCCTGCGCCAGCTTCAGCGCGTCGGGCTCGCATCCCTAGAAAGCCCAACGGAAGCCCGATTTCTTGATCCCGTTCAGTTGTTGCGCGATTGGGCGGCTTGGTACGTCATGAAGCCGGTCAAGTATTACCGGTTTTCAATCGCCGGCGTCACCAGCCCCAATGCCATTCTGAAGCTGCTGTCCAAGGAGCGCGCCCAACTTCCGGTGCAGTGGGCGCTGACCTGCATGGCAGGAGCTTCCCTGGTCGCCCCGTTCGCGACCTTCAGCGAGGTCCATATCCATTTACCCAAGGCCGATCAGCTCAGGCGCTCTTGGGAGGATGTCCTGCGCCTGACGCCGGACAAACTGGGCCCGATTCATCTCATCCAGCCTTACTAC
>JBBTCZ010000056.1:37598-38354 GCA_038042985.1 Pseudomonadota bacterium | reverse complement strand
CCACCAGCTTCTTGGGTACCAAGATGAATCACACTGGTGTCACCACCGGCTGCGCCTCGTGCCATGACGGCAAGACGGCTAAAGGCAAGTCTGGCACGCACATCACCACTTCTGCGACGTGCGAGACCTGCCATAAGTCGACTACCTCGTTCCTCGGCGCAAAGATGAATCACGCTGGCGTCACTACCGGTTGTGCTACCTGCCATAACGGCAGCACCGCCATCGGCAAGTCCGGTTCGCACATCCTCACCACCGCCGCATGCGAGACCTGCCATAAATCCACTACCAGTTTCACCGGCACCCGGATGAATCACACCGGCATCACGACTGGTTGCGCCACCTGCCACAACGGCAGCACAGCCATCGGTAAGTCCGGTTCGCACATCCTGACCACCGCCGCCTGCGAGACGTGTCACAAGTCCACCACCAGTTTCACCGGCACCAGGATGAATCACACCGGCATCACGACTGGTTGTGCTACCTGCCACAACGGCAGCACAGCCATCGGTAAGTCCGGCTCGCATATCCTCACCACCGCCGCATGCGAGACCTGCCATAAATCCACTACCAGTTTCACCGGCACCCGGATGAATCACACCGGCATCACGACTGGTTGCGCCACCTGCCATAACGGCAGCACAGCCATCGGCAAGTCTGGCTCGCACATCCTCACCACCGCCGCATGCGAGACGTGTCACAAGTCCACCACCAGTTTCGCCGGCACCAGGATGAATCACACCGGCATCACCACCGGCT
>JBBTCZ010000056.1:29232-37498 GCA_038042985.1 Pseudomonadota bacterium | reverse complement strand
CCACCGCTATCGGTAAGACCGGTTCACATATTCTGACCACCGCCGCGTGCGAGACGTGCCACAAATCCACCACCAGTTTCGCCGGCACCAGGATGAATCACACCGGCATCACCACCGGCTGTGCCACTTGCCATAACGGTTCCACCGCTATCGGTAAGACCGGTTCACATATTCTGACCACCGCCGCGTGCGAGACTTGCCATAAGTCCACTACCAGTTTCGCTGGTGCCAAGATGAGTCACACAGGGATCACGACCGGATGTGCCACTTGCCATAATGGATCGACTGCCACAGGTAAGGGCGGGGGGCACTTCATCACCACGCGCGCTTGCGAATCCTGCCATCGCACCACCGGCTGGACACCGGCAACTAGCTATACGCATACAACGCCCTACTATAAGCCGCATAACGCGGGCGTGACCTGTGCCACTTGCCACAAAACCAATAATGAAGTGATCGCTTGGCAATACGGCGGTTACAAGCCCGATTGCGCCGGCTGCCATGCGGGCAAGTTCAAGCCCGATTCGCACAAAAAAGTGGATAGCCCGAAAATCTTGTACACGGTGACCGATCTCAAGAACTGCGCCGGGAGTTGCCATGAATATACGAGCAGCTCCTTCACCACTATCAAGCAGAGGCGCGACAGCAAACATCGCTCCACCGATGGGGGATTCTAAATTGAAAGTAAACACAGCATGATCAAGCTTGAAAAATGGATTTTCACTTGCCTGATACTAGGACTGGCGCAGTTCGCGAACGCACAGCTCTTGGATGAGATCGAAATCAATCCGGTGGCGGGTGGCGCCGAGGTCAATATCCGCTTCGCCTCGCAGATCCAATACCTGCGGCACTATCCCAAGGATAAGGGGGACAAGATCCAGGTTTATTTCCGGCTGTTGGCACTAGATACGCCAGAACCGCTGCAGGCACAGGAACAACGGAAATCGCCGCCCTCGGATTTACTGCCCTCGTTCACAGTGAGCTATAACACACGCGGATCGTGCGATGCTGCCAGCTCTAACCATTGTGTTGTTATCCAATTTTCGCGGCCAGTCCAATACAAGATTAAGCCGGGCAAAGATGCCTACAGTGTGACACTGCAAGTCACCGCACTAAGCAGCCCTGAAACTACCCAACCAAAGAGCGAAAAATAAACATGACCAGGAACAGTGAGGACACCATCCCATGAGGGTACCCATTCTTCTGATCTGCGCCAGCCTACTGCCAAGCCTCTCATGGGCGGAACCTACCGCCACCGCCCTTCCTCCCTCTCCAGCCACCGCAAACGCAAGCAGCACCGCCGCCGGCCCCATTGAGGCCCAAGCTGAAGCGCTTTTGATCAAGGGCCGCGAAGCGCTCAGCGCAGGCGATATCGAGCTTGCGATTGGAACATTAAACCGCTTACTCAGACTTCCCCCAACGCCATTTAAGCAAGAGGGCCAAGAACTCATCGGCTTAGCGCGCGAGCGAAACGGGCAGATCAGCAGAGCCAAAATTGAATACGAGCTGTATCTGAAAGAGTATCCAACGGGAGAAGGCGCGGAGCGAGTGCGCCAGCGCTTAGTTAATTTGGCCCCAGCGCAAACCCCGAAGCTGCGCGTAGCGAAAAAGCGGGATGAAGTTTCTGAAACGCTGATCTTCGGCAGCTTGTCGCAGAACTACTATTACGGCAATACACACGCCGAAATCACCACCAACACCACCTCCACCATCGACAAGGCAACCCTCTCCAGCACTGATCAATCATCCATCATTACCAACCTTGACTTGAATGCCCGTTTCCGCAGCAGCGAATACGACAATCGGCTCGTGCTGCGCGACACGCACACTTTGAATTTCCTCAAGACCGGCAAGGACGACAACCGTCTCACCTCAGCATTCTTCGATCTCAAGAACAAGGAGCACGACTATTCGGCGCGCATGGGGCGGCAGTCCGGTAACGCCGGCGGCGTGCTCGGCCGCTTCGACGGCGTCTTGGGCGGCTATGGCGTTGCGCCTAAGTGGCGCGTGAATGGCGTCATCGGCACCCCGGCGGAAAGCAGCAATCTGGAATCTCAACGTTATTTCTACGGCGCCAGCGTGGATGGCGGCACCTTCGCCGAGCACTGGAGCGGCAACGTCTACACCATTCACCAACGCGTCGACGATATTACTGATCGGCTCGCCGTCGGCGCCGAGCTGCGTTACTTCGATGCGAACCGTTCCGCCTATAGCTTGATTGACTACGATGCATCCTATGAGGTGCTTAACGTCGCGCTCTTCCAAGGCAATTTAATTAGCGAGGATGGCACGTCTTACACGCTGCTGCTCGACCACCGCAAAACGCCGACCATGCAGACCACCAATGCGCTCTCCGGAGAGACCACCACTTCTATCCGTACCTTGCTGCAAACCATTTCAGAAGACGAGTTGCGCCGGCGCGCCAAAGCACTGACCGCCACCTCCGATTTCCTATTGTTCGGCGTGACGCGTCCCTTCACCCCGCGCTGGCAACTGGGTGGCGATATAAAACTATCGCAAGTCTCTGGTACCAGCGCCAGCGGCACCCTACCCGCTACTGAAGGGACAGGCATCGTGACCACGTATACCCTACAAGCAATCGCTACCGGACTGGTGTTCGATAAAGATATTACTGTGGTTAACGGGAGTTTGATCACGGGGCGGCAATATGATGGCCAATCGCTCTCGATCAACAACTTATCGACGTTTCAAGAAAAGTGGACGGTGGATGGTGCGCTACGTTTGTATACGCAAAAGGACAACCTAGGCACAAAGCTGACCCGCATCTCGCCGACCGTGCGCATCGGATACAAGATGAAAGAAAATTTCACCTTGGAAGGCGAAGCCGGGCTCGAACATAGCACGACCAACGGCACCACCCAACAGGACACAACGCAGCGCAGCTTCTTCTTTATCGGCTATCGTTGGGATCTATAAGAGATCTAAACGCGGCGCCAGGTCGTGCCTTGCGGGCCATCTTCCAAGATTACACCCGCGTCTGACAACTCTTTGCGAATCGCATCTGAGCGGGTGAAATCTTTGGCTTTACGCGCGGCTAGGCGTTCGGCGATGAGTTGGTCGATGCGCTCGGCGCTTAAACCGAATGCGGCAACGCCGCCCTTTAGATATTCAGCCGGGCTCGCTTGTAACAAACCCAATACCCCGCCCAAGGCTTTCAACAAACCGGATAGCTGGCCAGATTTTGCTTTATTCGCCTCTCGCGACAATTCAAATAGCACGGTGATAGCGCCATGGCTGTCGAAATCGTCGTCCATCGCAGCTTTAAAGCGTGCGGCATATGCATCGCTCCAATCTATCTCCACTGCTTCAGGTACCACATCACGCAGCGTGATGTAGAGCCCATCGAGCGACTGCTTGGCATCCTGCAAATGCTGATCCGAGTAGTTCAAGGGGCTGCGATAATGCGCGCGCAGAATGAAGAAGCGCACCGTTTCCGGATCGAATTGTCCTAGCACTTCGCGAATACTGAAGAAGTTGCCGAGCGATTTCGACATTTTTTCGTTGTCCACGCGCACAAAGCCGTTGTGCATCCAGTAATTCACGAACTGGTGGTCGTGCGCGCCTTCGCTTTGCGCGATTTCATTTTCGTGATGCGGGAATTGCAAATCCTGGCCGCCGCCGTGGATGTCGAATTGCTCGCCCAGGTAATGCTCGCTCATCACCGAGCATTCAATATGCCAGCCGGGGCGACCTTTGCCCCAGGGCGAATCCCAGGCCGGCTCATTCGGCTTGGCCGCTTTCCACAACACAAAATCGAGCGGGTCGCGCTTGTTCAAATCGACCTCGACCCGTTCGCCGGCGCGCAAATCATCCAGCGATTTGCCGGAGAGCTTGCCGTAGCCCTTGAAGCTATGCACGGCGTAATACACATCGCCATTCGGCGCTGGATAGGCGATACCTTTATTTACCAAGGTTTGAATCATGTCGATCATGCCCGGCACGAATTGGGTGGCGCGCGGTTCATGCGTCGGCGGCAGAATGCCAAGCTTGGCTTCGTCCTCGTGCATGAATTGGATGAAGCGTCCAGTCAGCGCGTCGATCGGCTCATTATTTTCCGCCGCACGCTTGATGATTTTGTCGTCGATGTCGGTGATGTTGCGCACATAGTTCACCTCAAAGCCGCTAGCCTGAAGCCAGCGATACACCATGTCGAACACCACCATCACCCGCGCATGCCCCAAGTGGCAATAGTCGTACACTGTCATGCCGCAGACGTACATGCGCACATGACCAGGATTCATCGGCTGAAATATTTGCTTGTCGCGTGCGAGGGAATTGTAGATCAACATAAAAAAGCTTCGCGGCTAATCAATCTCACTGGAGAGCACGTGCTGCGTCAGACGATGCCGCGCTCGTGCATGCCCCATGAGTTTGAACAGCGCCGGCATCTCGGGACCAAAGGTCTGGCCCGTCAGCGCGGCTCTCAGCGGCAAGAATAGGTTCTTGCCGCTCGCGCCACTGGCCAACTTGACGCGATTGGCGAAGGCTTTGAAATCCATATCCTCCCCCAGCGCATCCACCGCCGCACGGAAAAAATTCGGCGTGGCGTTCTCCAGTACCTGGCGCGCATCATCGGAGAGCGGCAGCGCATCGGCGTACACCGCTTCCGCCCAGAGCCGGGCATCGTGTGGAAATACGATATTCGCGCGCACGGCTTGTGCAAACTCAGCCATCGACGCTTCCGGCACCCAACCCTTGAGTGTCGGGGCAAGCCAGTCCAGCAAGCTTGCCTCGTCGGCTTGCTGCACCGCCTGCGCTTGCCAGTAATCCAATTGAATGCGGTCGTAGCGCGCCGGGGCGCGGCCCAAGTGAGACTGATCAAACGCTTGTGACAGCGCATCCAGATCCATCAACCCGGTTTCAACGAAATGATGGCCTAAGCGCGCGAGGTAATTGTTGACCGCAATCGGGAAGTAACCCATTTCGCGTAATTCCTGCACCGAGAGGCTACCGCTGCGCTTGGATAAAGGCGCGCCCTGGGCATCGACGATGAGCGAGATGTGGCCGTAAATCGGCGCCGGCATATTCAAGGCTTGCAGCAGCGCGATTTGGCGCGGCGTGTTGGTGAGATGATCCTCGCCGCGCAGCACGTGGGTCACGCCCATCAACGCGTCGTCGATGGCATTGACGAAAAAGAAGGCAAAGCTGCCATCGGAACGGCGGATGATGAAATCGCCGATATCCTCGGACGGAAACCTTTGCGCCCCGCGCACCACGTCGTCGAAGGTGAGCGCCTCGCTTTTTGGCATGCGGAAACGCAAGGTATACGGCAAGCCGTCGTCTTTTTTCTTGACGACTTCATCCGGCTTCAAATGCGCGCATTTGCCCGAGTAGCGCGGCGGCTTGCCCGAGGCGGCTTGAACTTTGCGCGACACTTCCAACTCCGTTGCGCTGCAAAAGCAGGGGTAGACGCGGTCAATCAACTCCAGCTCGGCCATATATTTTTCATACGCCGCCGTACGCTGCGACTGGCGATACGGCGCGGCCGCCCCGCCCGCCCGCTCGCCTTCTTGCCAGTCGAGGCCGAGCCAATGCAAGTCTTCCATCAAGGCCTGGATATACTCTTCGCGGCTACGTTCAAAATCGGTATCTTCAATGCGTAATAGGAATGCGCCGCCTTCTTTGCGCGCGAGCAATACATTGAACAGCGCGGTGCGCACATTCCCAAAATGGATCAGGCCGGTCGGGCTGGGGGCAAAGCGAGTTTTCAAGGCAGGCATGAAATGGGGAAAAACAAATTGTCGCCGGGGCGCGGTTGTTGGTAAAATCGGTGGTTAGAACAAGGGCTTAACTGGACGAAAGTATAACATAATGACCTCACGCCACATTGTCTCCGCCCTCGCCCTCGCCGCCTTCCTATTCGCTGCGGCAAGCACGCCCGCCCGCGCCGACGAGCTGCAAGACATCCAAGCCTTGGTCAAACAGGGCAACCACAATCAAGCGCTCGACCGGGTCAATAGCTATCTAGCCAGCCGCCCCAAGGATGCTCAGGGACGCTTCCTTAAAGGCGTCATTCTCACCGAGCAGAACAAAACGGGCGAGGCGATCAAGGTGTTCACCGCGCTCACCGAGGACTACCCCGAGCTGCCCGAGCCCTATAACAACCTCGCAGTGCTCTATGCCTCGCAACAGCAATACGACAAATCGCGCCAAGCGCTAGAGTTGGCGATTCAAACCCATCCGTCCTATGCCACCGCACATGAGAACCTGGGCGATATTTACGCCAAAATGGCCAGCCAAGCTTATGACCGCGCCTTGCAGCTCGATAAATCCAACGCCGCGGCGCAGACCAAGCTATCGTTGATCAAGGAAATATTCCCGATCAATAACCGGCTTCAGCGCCCCTCAGCCAAAACGAGCGCCAGCGCACCAATAGTTAGCGCCGCGAAGCCACTCAGCGTCGTGCCGGCGCCCGCCGCGCAGCCGGCCAAGCCGATCACCCCTAGCCCGGCCCCCGTCGCACCGACAGCTGCCCCCGCTGCCAAGGCTGTTGAAAAAGTAATTGAGAAACCGACTGAAAAACCGCTGGAAAAAGCCGATAAGCCTAAGCAAGACCCGACGCAAGCCATCCTGGGCATGGTCAACAATTGGGCTCACGCCTGGTCGAATAAGAGTGTTGGCGAATACCTCGGCTACTATGCGCCGGATTTCAAAACGCCGAAGGGCGAGCCGCGTGCTGCGTGGGAAAAATTCCGCAAGGAACGTATCCAGGCACCAAAGAAAATCCAGGTCAGCGTATCCGGCGCCAAGGTCACGCTGAAGGATGAGACGCATGCGTCCGTCACCTTCCGCCAGCACTATAAAGCCGATACCCTTAATTCCGCGACCACCAAGACATTGGTGCTTGTTAAATCCGGAGACAAATGGCTTATTCAGCAAGAGCGCGTCGGCGCCTAAGCGCCTCCCCCCTCGTCGCCAGTTCGCGTACGGGACGCGCTTTTGCTTTGCTTTCGCGCCACCGGGGCAAGCTCTTGGTGTTGTGCGCTTGGCTGGTCTTACTGCCGCTGGCCGAGCCGCCCGCCACCGCGATGGGCAATCGCCCGCATCCGGCCCAAGGCAGCGGCGATAAGCTACCGAACAGTCCCGAGGCGCTGCTGGTGCAAAGCCTGATCGACATCCAAGGCAATCGCCTCGATGCTGCGCTCAAGCAGATCGACAAACTCATCACCCTCAATCCGAATTTCCGCTTGGCGCACTTGATCAAGGGCGATTTGCTCATGGCACGCGCGCGGCCGATTGCCACCATCGGCAATGCGTCCGGCGTCCCGGCCAATCGCTTGTCCGATCTGCGCGATGAAGCGCGGGTTCGGCTGCAACATTATCTCGACCCAGCGCCGCTTGATCTGGTGCCGGAGTATCTGCTGCAATTCGAACCGAACCAACACCACGCGGTGGTGGTGGACACCAACAAATCGCGGCTATATCTCTACAAGAACGACAACGGCGAGCCGCGCTACGTCGCGGATTACTACATTTCCAGCGGCCTCAAAGGTTCGGAGAAGTTGAAAGAAGGCGACCAGCGCACGCCGATCGGCGTGTATGTCGTGGTGGATAACCTGCCCAAGGCCAAGTTGACTGACTTTTACGGCGCGGGCGCGTACCCAATCAGCTACCCCAACGAATGGGACAAGCGTTTGGGTAAAAACGGCCATGGTATATGGCTGCATGGCGTACCGAGCGACACCTATAGCCGCCCGCCGCGCGCCAGCAACGGTTGCGTCGTGCTGACCAACGAAGATCTGAAATCAGTCGAGAAATTCCTGCAAGTCGGCCAGACGCCGGTGATCATCAGCAACGACGTGGCCTGGATCGACCGCAAGGCATGGAAGGGCCAGCGTGAAACGATTCTGCGCGATGTTGAATCATGGCGCCGCGATTGGGAGAGCCGCAATGCCGAGCGCTATCTTGCCCACTATGCGCAGGCGTTCACGAATGAGCGCCAGGATCTTGCCGCCTGGGCCGCACAAAAGCGCGCGGTGAATGCCGGCAAGACCTCGGTCAAGGTACAACTCTCCAACCTGAGCGTGTTCCGCTATCCGGGCAAAGACAACCTGATCGTGGTGACATTCGACCAAGATTACCGCAGCAACAATCTGAACAACCAAATGCGCAAGCGCCAATATTGGATACAAGACGGCGAAACATGGAAAATTGTTTATGAAGGCGCTGCGGGTTAACCTAACCGTAATACGCCAACCCGTCCGACTTGTTTAACCTAAGACTATCTAAACTTGTTACTTAGGAG
>JBBTCZ010000056.1:0-29132 GCA_038042985.1 Pseudomonadota bacterium | reverse complement strand
CGCCAACCCGTCCGACTTGTTTAACCTAAGACTATCTAAACTTGTTACTTAGGAGGCCAAAATGAAACTGCTGATCACCGCACTGACTCTCTCTGTCGCCGCTAGCGTTGCCCATGCCGGCCACCCTAGGGTCGAGATGCAAACCAATCAAGGCAGCATCGTGGTCGAGTTGTATCCGGACAAAGCCCCCAAGACGGTAGAAAATTTCCTACGCTACGTCAAAAATGGCTTCTACGAGGGCACCGTGTTTCATCGCGTGGTGAAGAATTTTACGGTGCAAGGCGGTGCGTTCGATAAGGCGCTGAATTGGCGCAAGGGTGATGACCCGATTCAGTGCGAAGCCAAAAATGGCCTCACCAACGAGGTGGGCACCATCGCCATGGCGCGCGCGCGCGACCCGAATTCCGCCACCACGCAATTCTTCTTCAATTTGGAGAGCAACAAGCATCTCAACCACCACCGCGATCACCCCGACTACTACGGCCATGCCGTGTTCGGCAAGATCGTGAAAGGCATGGACGTGATGCAAAAAATCGCTGACACTCAAACTGGCGCGGGCGGACCATTCGCGGCCGACGTGCCGGTGGAACCAATCGTGATCGAGAAAGTCGCGCTCCTGCCAGAAGAACCCGACTCGCCCCCTACTACAGAAAAAATGAAATCGAAAGGAAAGACCAATGGTAAAAGTAAAAACCAACCACGGCGAATTCTCGCTGGAACTTGATGCCGAGAAAGCGCCCATCACGGTGGCGAATTTTCTGGAATATGTGCAAAGCGGTTTTTTCAATAACACGATCTTTCATCGCGTAATCGATGGGTTCATGATTCAAGGCGGCGGCTTCGAGCCGGGCATGAATCAAAAGCCCACCCGCGACCAGATTAAAAATGAAGCCGATAACGGCCTGAAAAATGACATCTACACGATCGCCATGGCGCGCACCTCTGATCCGAACTCCGCTACCGCGCAGTTCTTCATCAATGCGTCGAACAACGATTTTCTGAACTACACCTCGCCCACTCCACAAGGCTGGGGCTACTGTGTGTTCGGAAAAGTAGTCGAAGGCCAGGATGTGATAGATAAGATTCGAAAAGTCCGCACCGGCAACAAAGGCGGCCATCAGGATGTCCCGCTTGAGGACGTCGTGATCGAAAGCGCGGAAGTCGTTTAAAGGCAGGCGACAGGGGTCGGGCGTCAGGCGGCAGAAAACCAAGCCCCGACGCCCGACGCCCGGCGCCTGTGGCCTGACGCCTGTATGCACTCCCTCTTCATTTCCGACCTCCATCTCTGCCCCACCCGCCCCGCGATCAATGCGCTGTTCACGCGTTTCATACAGGACATCGCACCGCAGGCGGAAGCGCTGTATATCCTGGGCGATTTTTTTGAATACTGGGCCGGCGATGATGACCTGGCCGATCCGTTTCATACCGCAATCGCTGGCACATTGGCGGGCTTGGCCAAGCGCGGCACGCGCGTCTACATCATGCACGGCAACCGCGATTTTCTGCTGAGCGATGCCTTCATGCGCGCAGCGCAAGCGACGTTGTTGCCCGACCCTTTGCTTCTCGATCTCTACGGCGCCCCCACCCTGCTGATGCATGGCGATACGCTGTGCACCGATGATGTGGCGTATCAGAAATTCCGCGTCATGGTGCGTGGCACAGAATGGCAACGCAACTTTCTCGCGCAGCCCTTAAGCCAACGCAAGGCACAGATCGAAGACCTGCGTAAAAAAAGCGCGCAGGAAAAATCCAACAAGTCCGCCGAGATCATGGATGTCAATTCGGATGCCGTAGCAAATACCCTACGTAAGCATGACTATCCGCGCCTGATCCACGGCCATACCCACCGTCCGGCGCGCCATTCGCATAGCGTTGATGGTATGCTTTGCGAGCGCTGGGTGCTGCCTGATTGGTATGAAACCGGGGGCTATCTGCGCTGCGGGCCAGCTGGCTGCGAAGCTGTTGGGTTAACAGCGGAAGCCTGATTCATACAGGCTAGTTCGCTCCCAAATTCACTCTTCAGGGTAAGCCATGATTCTCATCCTCTCTCCCAATATTGACCAGCAGGGCGCCGAGTACGGACAGCTTATTGGCTTTCTCGACCAGTTGCCCAATATCCAATACCGCATGCACCACGAGCAGGGCGTGCAGCAGCGGCTGACTGAAGTCTATTTGATCGGCGACACCGCCGCACTGGGACTCGATTACATGAAGAGCCTGCCATGCGTGGAGCGCGTGGTGCGGGTATCGGAGGAATATCGTGTGCTGGGCCGGCACAAGGACGATACGCGCCCCAGTGATTTCGAATACAACGGCGTGACTTTCTCGCAAGACAATTTAAATATCTTTGCCGGCCTCTGTGCGGTGGATACGCCGGAGCATGTGGAGCGCATGATGCAAGCGCTGAAAGAACACGGGCAGGTTTGCACCCGGATGGGCGCTTATAAGCCGCGCACCAGCCCTTACTCGTTCCAAGGCCACGGCAAGACTTGCCTGCCCTATGTATTCGAGTTGGCGGGCAAATATGGCATCAAAGTCATCGCCATGGAAATCACGCATGAATCGCACGTAGCGGAAATCCGTGCAGCGCTTAACGCAACCGGCAACCCGACCGGCGTCATGCTGCAAATCGGCACGCGCAACACGCAGAATTTTGAGTTGCTCAAAATCGTCGGCCGCCAGCAGGAGTTTCCGGTGCTGATCAAACGCGGCTTCGGCATTACGCTGGACGAATCCATCAACGCCGCTGAATACTTAGCCTCGGAGGGCAACCGCAAAGTCGTATTCGGCTTGCGCGGCATGAAAACCAATATGGGCGACCCGCATCGCAATTTCGTCGATTTCGCACATGTGCCGGTGGTGAAGCGCTTGACGCGCATGCCGGTGTGCATCGACCCGTCGCATTCGGTCGGCACGCGCGCCGTCGGGCCGGACGGCATTTTGGATATCATGCAGGTCGTGGCGCAAGGGGTCATCGCCGGGGCCAACATGATCCTGATCGACTTTCATCCTGCTCCTGCCAAAGCATTGGTAGACGGCCCGCAAGCGATGACCTTGGCTGAGTTGCCGCATTTCTTGGAAGACGTGGCGCTCGCGCGGGAGACTTATTTGAAACGACAAGCGCTGGCGCAACGCTATGCGCAGAAAGCGGCCTTATGAAAAAATCCTCCAAGCTCGCCATGCTCACCAAACACACCCTGACGCTGGAAGCGGCGAAACAGATTGGCGCCGCTGCAGAAAAATTCGCGCGCAAGAAGGGTTGGAATGTGGTGATCGCCATCGTGGATGATGGCGGGCATTTGATTTATTTGGCGCGCATGGATGGCACGCAGATCGGCAGCATTGACGTCGCCCAAGCCAAAGCGCGCACCGCGCTCGCCTTCAAGCGTCCCACAAAAATCTGGAGCGAAGCCCTGAATGGCGGCCGTATGCAGATTTTAGGGCTACCCGGCGCCACCCCCATAGAAGGCGGCCTGCCGCTAATAGTGAAGGGGGAGTTCCTCGGCGCCATTGGCGTGTCCGGCGTCACTTCCGAGCAGGATGGCGAGATCGCACAGGCAGGGGTAGCCGCGCTCGGCTAATCCCACAACCACGCCGCGCCCCGCACTCCGCTCGAATCCCCATGCTGGTGCTTCACCAACCGCGTATCCACCTGGTCGGAGAACACATACTTCCCCCACTGCTGCGGGATATTTTCATACAAGCGGGCGATGTTCGACATACCGCCGCCCAACACAATTACATCGGGGTCGAGAATGTTGATGACCTGCGCCAGGGATCGGGCCAAGCGGTCTTCATATTCGAGCAGCGTCTGCTCGCAAGCAACATCGCCTTGCGCCGCGCGCGTGACGATGCGTGGCGCATCCCAAGTCGCGCCCAAGCGCTGTGCATGATGTCGCGCCATGCCGGGGCCGGAGAGCCAAGTCTCGACACACCCTGATTTGCCGCAGTAGCACGTATTACCCGGCAGCTCAGCAGGCAACGGCCAGGGCAGCGGATTGTGCCCCCATTCGCCGGCTATAGCATTGGGGCCGGTGAGCGCCTGGCCATTCACCACGATGCCCGCACCAACGCCCGTGCCGATGATCACGCCAAACACCACCCGCGCACCGGCCGCAGCACCATCCACCGCTTCGGACAGCGCGAAGCAATTCGCATCGTTCTGGATGCGAATGGTGCGTCCCAGCAGTTGTTGCAAATCATCCAGCAGCGGCTGGCCGTTCATGCACACGGAGTTGGAATTTTTGAGGCGGCCGGTGGCGTGAGAAATGGCGCCCGGTGTGCCGATGCCGATGGTGCCTTCACGCCCCAGTTCGGTCTCGACTGCATACACCAGGCCCGCTATCGCGTGCAGCGTGGCCGAGTAATCACCCTGTGGCGTGGCCACGCGCCGGCGAGCCAACTCCTGCCCTGATTCATCAAGGGCGATGATTTCGATTTTGGTGCCGCCGAGATCGATACCGAGACGCACGGCACTAACGCCCCGGCGCCATCGCCACTGAGCCCTCTTCCGGATCCAATTCGCACTGCCCCGCCACGCAGGCGAATTCTTTTGCGCCCTTGGTGGTGTCTTCTTTCTCATAGACCACGATGGAAGAGAAATCGACCTGCGGCAGGCTGGCCACGCGGCGATGATATTCGGCTTCGCTGATCTCTTCGTAGGGCGCGAGTTCGTACACGCTGTCGGATTTTGGCAGGAAGGACAAACCACCCAGGATGGGCCAGTTGTCGTAGAGCCAATGCGCCGTAGCGATCCATTCATCGGCCGCCACGGTGATGGTGACCGAAGGATTGTGCTCGGTGAAATTGAGCTTCACGCGCTTCCAGAATTCCAACTGCTCGATGGCGTTGAGATCGGTGCGGGTGATGCAGCCTTTGGGCGCCGCCACGGGAAACTCGAACACGAAGCTAGTGGCGGTCGCCTCCAACTGCCCGACTTCCGGCTGGTAGGGGAATTTCTGTTCCTTCAACATCGCGAACAAGGGGTCGGTGGCGGAGATACGAATGCGGCGTAAATAAAAATTCGCATAGCGTGGATGCATGCCGGACGCCGAATCCACCAACTGCGACACGGTGCCGGAAGGTTTAACACAAGTGATGGCGGTGGAGGCGTTAATGCCGAAGCGCGCGGCATATTCGCGATTGACGGAAATCGCCTGCTCGCGCAAGGTACGCAGCACCTCGGCTTCCCGCACCAATGCGCAATCCCACTGCCCCGTAATGGACACGCCCAACAGGCGTTCTTCCTCGCAATTGTCCCGCCACTCCGGCGAGATGTAGGGGAAGTCGGTGAGCGAGGATTGATAGGTGCCCAGTATCGTGGCGAGTCGCATTTTCTTCGCCAGCGTCTCGACTGTATCCTCGGCGCGCGCGATGACTTCAGTCAAATTGCAGAATTGCTTGGAGCGCAGAATGATTTCGCCGCACGGATTGACACCACAGCGCGGCCAGTAGGGCGCGAATTTATCCCAGCGCCGTTGCGGCAACTGATCGGGCAAGCCACCGCGATTAAAAATCCCACGCTCACCGCTCCCGCTCTTGGCCAAGGCCAGCCACTCGTCGAGAAAATCCACTGCACGCGGCCGCGTCTCATACACCGCGGAATTGTTGGCCATGGAGCGCTGGGGGTTGTTGATGTAGAAATGCCCGCTCTTGGCAGCGCGCAGGTCGTCATCATCGAAGTCGGAGAGTGAAATCAATGCCGAGCGGCGCACGCCGCCCATCTCGACCACTTCGCCGATTTTGCAAATGATGTCGTGCACATCGAGGTTGGCCAAGCGCTTGCCCTGATTGCCGAGAATTTTGCCGCGTGCAAAATCGAGCAGCGAGCGCAACGGGCCCGGCCCGGAGCTTCGCCCGCCCATAGTGTAAAGCCGCGCACCGGCGAGGCGCACTTGGGAAAAATCGAAGCGCACATCACGGCCTTCGTACCAGGCGCTGAGGCCGATCTTGAGCGCATCGCCCCAACCTTCCTTGCTATCCACCACGACATGCGCCGGCATCATGTGGCCGTTCTGGCGTTGGATGATAGGCAGCAATTGCACGTTTTGGCTCTCGACCGAAAACCCCACCCCCACCCCGCACATGAGCAAAAACATGATCTCGGCGAAATCGTCGAGCCGCGTCGGCGCGATAAAGGAGCAGTTATAGGCCGCGACGTTGTTGTTGTGCGCCGCTTTACCCGCCGACCACATGAGGCGCATCGAGGGCATGATGTGCTGCGACAGAATCGCCGTGCGCAACTCGGCGTATTCGGATTCGGTCAGCTTCTCACCCAGTTTCTCGCGCATGAAGGACAGGTAGCGATCCACCGTCTCGATCCAGGTTTCGCGCCGACTCTCGTCGTCGATCCAACGCGAATAGGTGCGGTAATACACAAACTCGGCCAGGGGATTGCGAAAATATTGTTTGGATTCGGCCGCCAGTTTTTTCACATGCTCAGGGACATCTTTAACCTTGTCCCGAATTTTCGCCCGCTCGTGGCGATACAGAATGTACGCCTTCGCGGTCTTGGGAAAATCGAGCAGGATCAGCGACTCCTCCACTTGATCCTGAATCTCCTCCACCTGAGGAATATGCCCGCTGGGAAAGCGCTGCGCCAACGCCGTCATCACCGCCTCTGAAACGCGCTGGGGATCGACTTTGAGCGCGCCTTCGCCGCATGCCTGCATGGCATGCTGCAAGGCGCTGGTAATGCGCTCTTGATCAAAAGGGACAATGCGGCCGTCACGTTTGCGGGCCTGGGTAAAAATAGGGGTTTGCGCTGGCATAATCATTCGTTCATTCATGAGGGGAGCCGCCATCCAGCGGCACGGCATGTATCCTACCTTACAAATGCAAATGGCCGACAGTGTCGGCCATTTTGGATTGCGCTAAATAAAGGCTAAGCGACGGTTTCCGGCTCTTCTTCGAATACCAGCTTCACTTCCCCGGCTTCGTCCACATCGACCGTAATCTTTCCGCCGTGGGCTAGACGCCCGAACAACAACTCGTCGGCCAGCGCCTTGCGAATCGTGTCTTGGATCAGCCGCGCCATCGGACGCGCGCCCATCAGCGGATCGAAACCTTTTTTCGCCAAATGATCTTTCAGCGCATCGGTAAAGTTCGCCTCGACCTTCTTCTCATGCAACTGCTCTTCAAGCTGCATCAGGAACTTGTCCACCACGCGCATGATGACTTCTTTATCCAAGGATTTGAACGAAATCATCGCATCAAGGCGATTACGGAACTCGGGCGAAAATAGGCGCTTGATATCCCCCATTTCATCCCCGCCTTTTTCCGGAGGGGTGAAACCGATGGTGGTTTTGTTCAGCGCTTCCGCGCCGGCATTGGTGGTCATGATGATGATCACGTTGCGGAAATCAGCCTTGCGCCCATTGTTATCCGTGAGCGCGCCATGGTCCATGACTTGCAGCAGAATATTAAAAATATCCGGATGCGCTTTTTCGATTTCGTCCAACAACAAAACAGCATATGGATGCTTGGTGATGGCTTCTGTGAGCAAGCCGCCTTGATCAAAGCCGACATAGCCCGGCGGCGCGCCGATCAAGCGCGACACGGCATGTCGCTCCATGTATTCAGACATATCGAAGCGAATCAACTCGATGCCCATGGTATAGGCAAGCTGGCGCGCAACTTCGGTCTTGCCCACGCCGGTGGGGCCGGAAAACAAAAACGAACCGATCGGCTTGCTCGGATTGCCCAACCCTGAGCGCGCCATTTTGATCGCTGTAGCCAGCGCTTCGATTGGCTTATCTTGGCCAAACACCACGGCTTTCAGATCGCGATCCAAATTCTTGAGCGCGGAACGGTCGTCGGATGACACACTCTTCGGCGGGATACGCGCGATTTTCGCCACGATGTCTTCGATCTCTTTCGGCGTGATGATTTTCTTCTGTTTCGACTTGGGCAAAATGCGCTGTGCAGCGCCCGCTTCGTCGATCACATCGATTGCCTTGTCCGGCAGATGGCGATCGTTAATGTATTTAGCTGAAAGCTCCGCGGCCGTCGAGAGCGCGGCGGCGGTGTATTTGATGCCGTGGTGTGCCTCGAAACGCGACTTGAGGCCGCGCAAAATCTCGACCGTCTCCGCTATGGATGGTTCGGGCACGTCGATTTTTTGGAAACGACGTGAGAGAGCATGGTCTTTCTCGAAAATGCCGCGGTATTCATTATAAGTCGTAGCGCCGATACACTTGAGCGCGCCGGAACTCAAAGCCGGCTTGAGTAGGTTGGACGCATCCAAAGTGCCGCCCGAGGCCGCGCCGGCGCCAATTAGGGTGTGAATCTCGTCGATAAACAAAATCGCTTTGTTGTTATCGAGCAGATGTTTCAGCACCGCTTTCAAGCGCTGTTCGAAATCGCCGCGATACTTGGTGCCCGCCAGCAGTGCGCCCATATCGAGCGAGTAGACCGTGCTCTGCGCCAGCACCTCGGGCACATTGCCTTCGACGATGCGGCGCGCCAAGCCCTCGGCGATCGCGGTCTTGCCGACGCCGGCTTCGCCCACCAGCAAGGGATTATTTTTGCGCCGGCGGCATAGGGTTTGAATCACCCGTTCCAATTCCAGCTCGCGCCCGATCAGCGGATCGATTTTGCCCGCCAAGGCTTGCACATTAAGGTTTTGAGTGAAATTTTCGAGCGCGGTCGCAGGCTGTTGCTCTTGCTCGGTTTCAGGTTCGGCGTCATTGCTGCCGCCTTTGGCGGAGCCGGCACTATCTTGCACCTTGCTGATGCCGTGAGCGATGTAGTTCACCACATCGAGTCGGGTCACGCCTTGCTGGTGCAAGAAGTACACCGCATGCGAATCTTTTTCGCCGAAGATCGCGACCAACACATTGGCGCCGGTGACTTCTTTTTTGCCGGAGGATTGAACATGCAAAATCGCGCGCTGAATCACGCGTTGAAAGCCGAGCGTGGGCTGGGTATCGACTTCATTGGTGCCACCGACGATCGGGGTGTGCTGTTGCACGAAATCGCCCAGCACTTTGCGCAGGTCTTCAATATTGGCGGCGCAGGCGCGCAGAACTTGCGCGGCGGAGGGATTATCCAACATCGCCAGCAACAGATGCTCCACCGTAATGAACTCGTGACGCTTCTGCCGCGCCTCGACAAACGCCATGTGGAGAGAGACTTCCAGTTCCTGCGAGATCATCTTAAGTTTCTTCCATTACGCACTGCAACGGATGTTGATGCTGTCTTGCAAAAGAGACTACCAGATCAACCTTCGTCGCTGCAATATCTTTTGGGAAAACCCCACATACCCCCATGCCTTCTCGATGCACCTTGAGCATCACCTGCGTCGCCCGCTCCCGGCTCAAACCAAAGAACTTCTGCAAGACCTGCACCACGAAATCCATGGGCGTGAAATCATCGTTCAACACAAGCACCTTGTATAAGGGTGGCGGCTTGAGTTTACTTTTCTGTGGCTCAAGAATTGTGCCAAGTTGATCCTTTTGCGCCATGTTTTTACTCGTAACATTTCTATTGTGGGACCAGTCGGATACTGTTTCAACCCCACCCCCGATAATAACTTGAAACCTGTTGATTTCACCCAAAACGAAGGTGAAACTTCCTGCTGCGCGTGTTTTGAACCTGGTTTCTCGCTTTCGTTCGCAGCAGCAATTTCAAATGTATTTAGGGGCGTATGGCCGGCCCTGCAACAACGGCGTACGCACCATGGCAATTGGCACCGTCAAATGGTTTAACGACGCAAAAAGCTACGGCTTTATAACCCCGGAGGGAGGGGGTGAAGATATTTTTGCCCTTTCTTACGATAGCCCATAAAAAAACCACCGCGTGATTGCTCACGCGGTGGTTTTTATTTAACCGAAAATCCAGCTTACAACAAGGGCACAATCATCAGCGCCACGATGTTAATAATCTTGATCAAGGGGTTAACCGCCGGGCCAGCGGTGTCTTTATAAGGATCGCCCACGGTATCACCAGTCACCGCCGCCTTGTGGGCGTCGGAACCTTTGCCGCCGTAATTGCCTTCTTCGATGTATTTCTTGGCGTTATCCCAAGCGCCACCGCCGGTGGTCATGGAAATCGCAACGAACAGGCCGGTGACGATGGTGCCGATCAGCACACCGCCCAAGGCCACCGGGCCGAGGGTTAAGCCCACGATAACGGGCACGGCGACAGGTAGTAGCGAAGGAACAATCATTTCCTTGATCGCGGCCTTAGTCAGCATGTCTACACAAACGCCGTACTGCGGCTTAGCCGTGCCTTCCATGATGCCGGGGATCTCTTTGAACTGGCGGCGCACTTCCACCACCACCGATCCGGCTGCGCGACCTACCGCTTCCATGCCCATGGCGCCGAACAGATACGGCACCATACCGCCGATAAATAGGCCAATGATGACCATGTGATTGGAAAGGTCGAAGGTCAACCCCTGGTGCGCGCCCGAAGACAGGGCATGCGTGTAGTCGGCGAATAGCACCAACGCAGCCAAGCCCGCAGAACCGATCGCATAGCCCTTGGTTACCGCCTTGGTGGTATTACCCACCGCATCGAGTGGGTCGGTGATGTTACGGATGGAATCCGGCAAACCAGCCATTTCGGCGATGCCGCCCGCGTTATCGGTGATCGGGCCGTAAGCGTCGAGCGCTACGATAATCCCGGCCATGGATAACATCGCGGTGGCGGCGATGGCGATGCCATACAACCCAGCGAGCGCAAAGGCGGACCAGATGGCTAAGCACACCACCAACACCGGCGCGGCAGTCGAGCGCATCGACACACCCAGACCAGCGATCACATTGGTGCCGTGGCCGGTGGTGGAAGCTTGCGCGATATGCCGCACGGGCGCGTATTCAGTCGCGGTGTAATACTCAGTAATCACCACCAATGCGGCGGTCAGCGCCAAACCAATGAGTGAAGTAAGGTAGATATTCATGGAAGAGACTAACTTCCCCTCAATCGTCACGCCGTCGCCCAAGAGCCACATGGTAATCGGATAGAACACCGCCACCGCCAACACGCCGGAAACCGTCAGGCCGCGATACAGCGCATTCATGATTTTGCCACCGTCACGCGCCTTGACGAAAAAAGTGCCGATGATTGAGGCGATGATCGAGACGCCGCCGAGTACCAGGGGATAGATCGCCGCATTCGGACCTGCGTTAGAGATCAATAGGCCACCCAATAACATGGTGGCGATGATGGTCACGGCATAGGTCTCGAACAAGTCGGCGGCCATACCAGCGCAATCGCCCACATTGTCGCCCACGTTATCGGCGATCACCGCCGGGTTGCGCGGGTCGTCTTCGGGGATCCCGGCTTCGACTTTACCCACCAAATCCGCACCGACGTCGGCGCCCTTGGTGAAAATGCCGCCACCCAGTCGTGCGAAAATAGAAATCAGCGATCCGCCAAACCCTAATCCCACCAATGCGTGGGTAGCTTCGGCTGAGGTTGCACCAGCCCAGGTGAGATAGGCGTAATAACCCGCTACGCCCAACAGCCCCAAGCCCACCACCAGCATGCCAGTAATCGCGCCGCCTTTAAACGCAACATTCAGCGCGGCATTCAGACCATCTTTGGCGGCTTCGGCGGTGCGCACGTTGGCGCGCACTGAAACGTTCATGCCGATGTAGCCCGCAGCACCGGAGAGAATCGCGCCGATAGCGAAACCGATCGCGGTATTCCACGCCAAGAAAAAACCGATTAAAATGAACAGGATCGCGCCGACAATACCGATCGTGGTGTACTGCCGATTCAGATAGGCCGACGCGCCCTCTTGAATCGCCGCTGCAATTTCTTGCATGCGCGCATTACCGGTCGGTTTGGACAATATCCAGCGCGTGGATACGATGCCGTACACAATAGCCACAAAGGCGCATCCCAGCGCCAACATCAGACCTTCAGACATAACTCCTCCTTAATGTTATATGCAACTTAATGCTATGGCCGGTGGGGCTGGCCCTGTTGTCTTGCTAGTCATACTGGGTGATCGCAATACCTTTCTCAAAACGCGTGCCCGGTTTGAAATCGAACACTTCCTGCAAACCACACTCGCGGATCAACTGATCGACCGCGGCTTGGCCATACTCTGTTTGCACTTCGGACAAAATCAATTTGGCCGAATTGCCGTTATAAAAGCTGCCGAATCCAGCTTGGATGAGCAGCAACTCACGGGCGCGCTCCAATGTCATCGCGACGCTTTTGATGCGTACTTAAAGCTTAAACACGCCTTTTAGTTTTTTTGCCACGGCCGTGTTTTTTAAGCGGACATAGCTCGGCATACCGTCTTTGTACGGTGGGTAATCTTCGCCTTTGATCAAGCCGGAAAGATATGCGCGGCATTTGGTGGTGATGCCGAAGCCGTCAGCGGTGATGAAGTTGCGCGGCATCATTTTTTCTTTGTTCGCCACGTCTTTCAGTTCCGCCACGCCGAGCTTCCATTTGTAAGGCTTGTCGGACACGCGCACGATGGTCGGCATGACAGAATTTTTGCCCTTGAGCGCCAATTCGACGGCGGCCTTGCCCAAGGCATAGGCTTGATCCACGTCCGTCTTGGACGCGATATGGCGCGCGGCGCGCTGCAGATAATCCGCCACCGCCCAGTGATACTTATAGCCCAGCTTGTCTTTGATCATGCCTGCAACCACCGGTGCGGCGCCGCCCAACTGCGCATGGCCGAACGAGTCGCGCGTGCCGGCTTCAGCCAGGAACTTGCCGTCGGGATAGTGCGTGCCTTCCGAGACCACCACGGTGCAATAGCCGAATTTTTCGACTTTCTGCTTCACGTTGGCGAGGAATTTGTCCTGATTGAATTCCACTTCCGGGAACAAGATCACGATGGGAATATTGTTTTCGTTGTCGGCCGCCATGCCGCCCGCCGCCGCGATCCAGCCAGCGTGACGCCCCATCACTTCCACCACGAACACCTTGGTCGAAGTCTTGCACATAGAGGCTACGTCGAAACTCGCCTCGCGCGTGGAAATCGCGATGTATTTTGCCACCGAGCCAAAGCCCGGGCAGCAATCCGTAATCGGCAGATCGTTGTCCACGGTCTTTGGCACGTGGATCGCTTGCAGCGGATAGTCCATGGCCTCGGACAACTGCGAAACCTTCCAGCATGTATCGGCGGAATCGCCGCCACCGTTGTAGAAGAAGTAGCCAATGTTGTGCGCCTTGAATACTTCGATCAGGCGCGCGTATTCGCGTTTGTTTTGTTCCAGGCTTTTGAGTTTGTAGCGGCAGGAGCCGAAAGCGCCGGAGGGCGTGTGACGCAGCGCGGCAATCGCCTTCGCCGATTCTTTAGAAGTGTCGATTAGGTCTTCGGTCAGCGCGCCGATGATGCCATTGCGGCCAGCGTACACTTTACCGATCTTATCTTTGTGCTTGCGTGCGGTTTCGATTACCCCACATGCGGATGCGTTAATCACCGCTGTCACACCGCCGGACTGCGCGTAAAAAGCGTTCATTTTCGCCATGATTTTCTCCAAGTATTAATTACTAATTCAAAAACTTTGGAACCACGAACAAACACTCGTGTGTATTCGTGCTTAATTAGTCCTTGTCGCTTACCCGCGTCGATTCATGATCCGCTTGCACGCGCAGCAGGGTAATGACGCAATCGCCGATCTCGTCATATTCCTCGCGGCCGGTGCCGAATTGCTCGCGCGATGAATAAAAAAACTGGTTGCGATAGGTTTTCTCGCCCACCTTAAAGATCACGAAATGCGCGCCACGCTCTTCCCAATACAGCACCGGCACGCTCGTCAGCTCACGGTCATCCGGGTACAAACGAATTTCCGCGTCTGCGCTCTGTACGTCGACCGGTTTGCCATAACGCTCCTTCACCGTCTGCTGGACGATGCTGCGCTCGGTATCGGTGTAATCGGGAATATTGCTCATTGTCGTGAAACGGGCGAGGCATGCCTCGCCCTAAAAAGATTTAGCCTAGCTTGGCGAAAATCTCGTCGCGAATCGCGTCAACCTTGCCCACGCCCGCCACTTTTACATATTTAGGCGCACCCGCAGCGCCACTTGCTGCCCACTGGTTGTAGAAATTCACCAGCGGTTTGGTTTGGGAGTGATAGACCTCAAGGCGCTTCAGCACAGTTTCTTCTGCATCGTCGGCACGCTGAATCAAATCCTCGCCGGTCGCATCATCTTTGCCCGCCACTTTAGGGGGATTGAATACAACGTGATAGGTACGGCCCGAAGCCACGTGTACGCGGCGGCCGCTCATGCGCTTGACGATTTCTTCGTCTGGCACATCCACTTCGACCACATAATCCACATCAATGCCGAGTTTTTTCATGGTTTCGGCTTGGGGAATGGTTCGCGGAAAACCGTCGAACAAATAACCTTTGGCGCAATCCGGCTGCGTCAGACGCTCCTTGATCAGACCCATAATAATGTCATCGGAAACCAGGCCGCCGGCATCCATGATTTTTTTGGCTTCGATACCCAAGGGCGTGCCCGCTTTCACCGCGGCGCGCAGCATATCGCCCGTAGAAATTTGTGGGATGCTGTATTTATCTTTGATGTAGTTGGCTTGAGTGCCTTTACCAGCACCGGGTGCGCCAAGCAGAATTACCTTCATAAATCCTCCACTGTCTTAAGTTATTTGCTGAAGAGCTCAGCATGGGAAAATTTCCATGGCCGACACCCTCTCTCCTAGCTCTCTCCCGCTCGCGGGAGAGAGGGACTTAGGCTCGCTTTGCGAGTTTCATTGGTCTGAAAGGCGGTCATCTTACCACTGTTCATCAAGGGGAAAAGCCGAGGGAGCCGACAGCGGGAATAAATGTTTTTATCCCTGCATAAGCAGTATTTTAAGCCTTTAACAATGCTCGAACTTTGGCCAAATCTTCCGGGGTATCGACTCCAGCGGCGGGCGCTAGATCGGTGACCGCGACGGCAATTTTGTGGCCATGCCACAGGGCGCGCAACTGTTCCAAGGCCTCGAATTGCTCCACGGCGGCCGGGCTCAATTGTTGGTAAGTTTTCAGAAAGGCGGCACGATATGCGTAAATTCCAATATGCCGATATACCGGTAATTCCTGCGGCAAACGGGTCGGTGCATTTTGGAAAGCATCACGCGCATAGGGAATAGGCGCACGGCTGAAATACATGGCATAGCCCATGCGGTCGATCACCACTTTGACGACGTTCTGGTTGAACATGCTCGCCATGTCGTGAATCGCATGGCACGCGGTGGCCATCGACGCCGTGCCATGCGTCGCGAGGCTCTCCGCCACCTCCGTGATCAAGCGCGGATCGAGCAGCGGCTCATCGCCTTGCACATTGACCACGATCGCATCGTCCGGCCACTTCAGGGTGTGCACCACTTCGGCGATGCGATCGGTGCCGGACGCATGCTCCTTTGATGTGAGCAGCGCGTTATAGCCGCGCGCCTTCACCACGTCAGCAACCTCTTGATGATCGGTCGCGACCCACACTTCTTGCGCACCGGAGGCGAGCGCTAATTCCACCACGCGCACCACCATCGGCTTGCCGCCGATATCGGCTAGCGGCTTACCGGGCAAACGCGTAGAAGCGTAACGCGCGGGAATGACGACTTTGAAATGCATGACGAGGCTTCAGGCGACAGGCGACAGGCGACAAAACCGTGGACGCCTGACGCCTGACGCCTGACGCCCCAACGTCATCATACTTCTTCCTCAGCAGGCAGCTTGCGCGCCTCGTCTTCCAGCATTACCGGAATATCGTCGCGAATCGGATACGCCAGCCGATCAGGTTTGCAAATGAGTTCCTGTTTATCTTTTAAATAAACCAACGGCCCTTTGCACAGCGGGCACACTAAAATCTCAAGCAACTTTGGATCCATGGCTACTCCTTAATTTTTCCAACACGGCGAGGCCTACACCGGGATCGAGCGTGGCTTCTACCGGCAGCACCCATACATTGTCGCCGGCGAAATCAACGCATTTCACCGCGTCTTTTTCCGTCATCACCACCACGTCGGATTCCTGAAACGGTAAATCGCGCGGCGTAAAGGCATGATGATCAGGAAACGGGTGCTCACTAAAACGCATGCCGAGTTTTTTTAAATGCTTGAAAAAACGTTCTGGGTAACCGATCCCCGCTACGGCATGCACGGTCTGCCCAGCGAATATTTCGGGCCGCGCACGCAGGGTGGGATTGCGCAAATTGTAAAGCAGATCGCCGGTCAACTGCATGGTAAATTCGCGCCGCTGCAAGGGCGCTCCCGGCAGCCAACCGTTGATCACCACAACGTCGGCCTGCTTCAGGCGCAGCGGCGGCTCGCGTAGCGGGCCGGCGGGGAGCAATTGCCCATTGCCAAACCAGCGCTCGGCATCGATCACGACCACTTCCACATCGCGCTGCATACGATAGTGCTGCAAGCCGTCGTCGCTCACGATCACATTCACTTCCGGATGACTGCCAAGCAGGGCCATCCCGGCTTCGACTCGATTCTGACCGACCCACACGGGACAAGAAGCCTTCATCGCGAGCAACACCGGCTCATCGCCGACTTCCGCCGGGTCGCTGTCGCTGCGTACTGGGCGCGGCAGCGTGCCCTGCCCGCGATAGCCGCGACTGATGATACCGGGGCGATACCCTTGTTCTTTCAGCAGGGCGATCAGCGCGATCACCAGCGGGGTTTTACCCGTCCCGCCGACTGCGATATTGCCCACCACGATGACCGGCGCCGACAGCTTAACGCTCGCTAACCAACCGAGCCGATACAGGGCGCGCCGCAGTGCAGACAACACCCAGAACAGCAGCGACAAGGGCAATAGAATCGCATGCCACGGCGTCCAGCGGTACCACTGACGTTCGAGCCAAGTCATGATGAGGATAATTGTGTGATTAGACGATTGGGTGATGGGTAAAAACTAAACCGTTAACGGCTCACCCTTTACCCATGACTTATTTTTGCGCTTGGGTCGCGAAGGTAATGCGCGACAAGCCGGCTTGACGCGACGCTTCCATCACGCTCACCACAGCTTGATGCGTAGCATTGGCATCGGCGCTGATAATCACCACCGGATCGACTGCGGCGCCCGCCGCCCGCTTCAACTCGATCGACAATCCTTCCGTGTTGCTGCCGGCGAAAGGCTTGCCGTTCACCACATAACGCCCGGCGGCATCTACCGCGACGTTGACGGTGGCTGGCTTTTGTTCGGGTTTTTCCGCCTGCGCGGTGGGCAGATTGATTTGCAGCTCGGCGAACTGAGAAAAAGTCGTCGTCACCATCAAAAAGATCAACAACACCAACAGCACATCGATCATCGGGATCAGGTTGATCTCGACCTCTTCGCGCTGGTGACCACGCTGGAAATTCATGCCATGACCCTATTTACGTTCGCCGTGCAACACTTCAACCAATTTGATCGCCTGTTGTTCCATATCTACGATCAGCGATTCCACTTTTGCGCGAAACAAACGGTAGGCGATCAGCGCGATAATCGCGACAAACAAACCCATGCCGGTATTGTAGAGCGCGACCGATATGCCGCGCGCCAACTCGGCGGGGTTGCTGCCGGTCGGACCCAGTGCACCGAACAAATGCACCATCCCCAACACCGTGCCAAACAAGCCCCACAGCGGCGCAGCGGTAGCGATCGTGCCGAGCAAGGTCAGAAAACGATCCAACTCATGCGCCACGGCACGGCCTTCTTCCTCCACCGCTTCTTTCATGATCTCGCGCGAGGTATTTACGTTGCGTAGCGCAGCGGCAAAAATCCGCCCGAGCGGAGAATTCTGCACCAAACGATTCAGCATTTCCGGTGAAACGCCCTTGCTTTGCAACTCTTGCAGCAGCGACTGCAACAAACCTTTGGGGGTAATCAGGGATGAACGCAACGTCCATAGTCGCTCGCCAATAATGCCCACGGCGAGGATTGACGCGAAAATCAAAGGCCAGATCGGCCAACCCGCTTTTTCAATGATACTTAGCACGCGGCTTCTCCATGGAAAATTCGCGTAACTTTATCGTGCCCACCCGTTTTCAGCAAGGGAACAAAACGCCGCACAAAAAAAATGCCCCGGGAGGATGGCAACCCGGGGCGAAGCGGAGCAGATACAAAAGGAGGAGACACATGAAAAAAACGCCCTAACGGGCTTACAACTGAATGTCATTGTACTATCTTTTTGTCATAACACAAGCGATTATCCAGCGGCTGTTTATATCTACCTGATCCCACATCAAACTGACTTCGAAGCCCAACTTTAAATTGCTGACCAGCGCTATTCAGTGAATAGAAATTCTTGAAATAAAAGCTAACTGACGCACCCAAAAGAGAATTTTATGACTGTCCACATACCTTGTGGATAAGTCTGTGTATAAGCTGTACACATCACAGTTAAATGCCCCGTGGCAAATGAATTTTATATTTCGCTCAAGTTTTGCGCCGCAGCATTTTCCTTTAAATTCAATTATGTAATATTTAAAAACACAAATTCTCAATCTGCCTGACACAAAACTGCAAAATTCTCGGGGATTGTGGATAGCTGCTACAATTCGGCCATGGTAAACCCCTTATTTACTAGGGTCGACGAACAGCCGATCCCGGTTTCAGAGCTTAATCGTCGAGCAAAAGCGCTGCTCGAAAACAGTTTTCCGCCGCTGTGGGTGAGCGGCGAAATCTCCAACCTCACCAAACATTCATCCGGCCACTGGTACTTTTCGTTGAAAGACGATAAGGCGCAAGTGCGCTGCGTCATGTTTCGCCATCGCAATCAATATCTGGATTTCACGCCGAAAGAAGGCATGCAAGTCGAAGCGCGCGCGGTGGTCTCCATGTACGAGGCACGCGGCGAGTTTCAACTGAATATCGAAAATATGCGCCCGGGTGGACTCGGCGCGCTGTTCGAGGCCTTCGGCAAACTCAAAGCCAAACTCGAAGCCGAAGGCTTATTCGATGCGGCGCGCAAAAAGCCCCTGCCCGCTTTCCCAGAGCAGATCGGCATCATCACCTCATTGCAAGCCGCTGCGCTACGCGACGTGCTCAGTACCCTCAAGCGCCGCATGCCGTCGATTCCCATCGTGCTCTACCCCACCCCGGTGCAAGGGCGTGGCGCCTGCCTCAATATCTCCCAAGCGATCAAGGCCGCCGGGCAGCGCGATGAATGCGATGTGCTGATCCTCTGTCGCGGCGGCGGCAGTATCGAAGACCTATGGGAATTCAACGAAGAAATTGTCGCGCGCGCCATCGCCGCCAGCCCCATCCCTATTGTGTGCGGCGTCGGTCATGAGACCGACTTCACCATCGCCGATTTCGTCGCCGACCAACGCGCACCCACCCCCACCGCCGCCGCCGAACTGGTCAGCCCCAACCGCGCCGACCTCGTGCCCAAACTCGACACCCTGGCCCAGCGCATCGAGCGCACCTTGACGCGCCTGATCGAAAGCCGCATGCAGCACCTGGATCATTTACAGAAGCGCTTGGTCCATCCGGGCGAACGGCTGCGGCATCAGCGCGCACAACTCGGCCATTTATCGCAGCGTCTGAATCGCGCCTTACACCACAATCTCGACACTCAACGCTGGCAGATGCGGCAACTCAGCGACCGCTTAGCCAGCGCACGGCCCAACGTCGCCCCGCTCATCCAGCGCTGCGCGCACCTCTCCACTCGCCTCTCCTTGGTCATGCAAAATCGCTTGGCCTTCGCGCAAGGCGAGATCGCACGCTTAGCGGGGAATCTCGACCACCTGAATCCCCAGGCGATATTGGAGCGTGGCTTCAGTATCGCGCGGGACGAGCAGGGGAATGTGGTGCGGGATAGCGGCGCGCTTCAGGTGGGAAGCGAAGTGGGATTGACGTTTGCGGTGGGAGCGGCAAAGGCTAAGGTGGTTTCTAAAACTGGTTAGCTTTCCTGCCGTAATGCAGATGCGGCCCTCGGGCCGCATCTGCTTAATAGCGATACAGCTGATTGTTCTCGATGCGTACGCGGTCGCCGACGCGTAGATCGCTGATGCCATCCAAGTGGATGGCTTGTAAATCGCCGTTATTCAAACGCACGCTTACGGTGTAGGTGAGATTTTTGGCTTGCCGGTTTTTATCGACTTCATGACCGATCAGCGCGCCGCCTGCGACACCCGCGACGGTGGCGATGGTTTTACCGGTGCCGCCGCCGACTTGATTACCTAATACGCCGCCGACAACCCCACCGATGATGGTGCCTGCACCGATTCCGCTATTCGCGATGCCGCTGCTGGATTGTTGGATGGTTTCGACGACGCCATAGGCTACATAGTTGCTGCTATAACCGGTGTCCGTACTGGTCTGACGTTGATCCGGCGTGGCGCAACCGGCCAAGATACCTAGCGCGAACAGGCTAGCCAACAACAATGATTGCGTTTTCATGAAAACCTCCTAAGTAAGATGAATAGTCAGCTTAAGAGCCAAGCAACAGCAAGTCGGTTCGCTAACGAACATAGGCACAGTTCTTTGTTGTATTCGCGCGCAGAGCGTTGCCCACTACAAATCCAAAAAGCCTTTCACCGCCTCCCCCACCCGCGCGGTGAGGCGCTCATCCAAACAATCCATCACCACTGCATCTCCCATCCCGCGCAACCAAGTCATCTGCCGCTTGGCCAATTGGCGCGTGGCGGCGAGGCCTTTGTCGCGCAGCGCGTCGTAATCGAATTCCCCTTCCAGATATTGCCAGGTTTGGCGATAGCCGACACAGCGCATGGAGGGCATCAATGGATTCAATTCGTAGTGCGCGCGTAGCCATTTCACTTCTTCGATCAAACCTTGCGCCAGCATCGCATCGAAGCGATCGGCGATGCGCTGATGCAACACCGCGCGGTCACTCGGCATGAGCCCGATCGGCAAGGAGCGATAGGGCAAGGGTTCGGGCGCCTCGCGCGCCATGAGGAGCGACATGGGTTCACCGGTAAGTTCATACACTTCTAACGCGCGTTGAATGCGCTGCGGGTCGGTGGGTTTGAGTCGCGCGGCGGTTGCAGGATCTACCCGCGCCAACTCGACGTGCATGGCTGGCCAGCCGATCTCAGCAGCGCGCGCATCGAGTTCGGCGCGCACCTCAGTATCGGCTTGCGGCAGGCCACTTAGACCTTCGCGCAACGCTTTGAAGTAGAGCATGGTGCCGCCGACCAGCAAGGGAATTTTGCCGCGCGCGCTGATATCGGCCATCAAGCGCAGCGCGTCATGACGAAACTGCGCGGCGGAGTAGCGTTCGGTGGGGTCGATGATGTCGATCAGGTGATGCGGCGCGATGGCCAGCGTGGCGGCATCGGGCTTGGCGGTGCCGATATTCATGTGGCGATACACCAGCGCGGAATCGACACTGATAATTTCCAGCGGCAACCGCTGCACCAACTCCACCGCGATGCCGGTTTTGCCAGTGGCGGTGGGGCCCATGAGCAGGATGGCGGGAGGCATTTTCTCTATTTTAGAAATGGAGTTACTTGCCGCGCATGAAGAGTTTGTCCAAGTCCTGCATCGTCATCTGAAACCATGTCGGCCGGCCATGATTGCATTGGTCCGCACGCTCGGTGGCTTCCATTTCACGCAGCAGCGCGTTCATCTCGGGAAGCATCAAGCGCCGATTGGCGCGCACCGCGCCGTGGCAGGCCATGGTGGCGAGCAATTCGTTGCGACGTTCGGTAAGCACGCGGCTGGCGCCGAATTCGCGCAAGTCTTGCAGCACGGCGCGCGCCAACTCGCTGGGATCGGCATCTTGCAGCAAGGCGGGGATCGCGCGCACTGCGATGCTGTTGGGCGAGAGCACCGCCATCTCAAAGCCGAGTTGGCGCAAGGTGTCGCCCTGCTCTTCCACCGTCGCCACTTCCAGCGGCCCGACGGTCAGCGCAGCGGGCACGAGCAAGGGTTGCGTCGGCACGATGTGCAAATCGAGCGCATTTTTTAATTTTTCATACACCACGCGCTCATGCGCGGCATGCATATCCACCAACACCAGCCCCAGCGCGTTTTGCGCCAGGATATAAACGCCATGCACTTGGCCCAGCGCATACCCTAAAGGCGGCACATCGCTCATAACTGGCTCAGCCTGCCGGGGCGCTTCTGCCACAGCGTTTTTCACCCCGGCGAACAACGCTGAATAAAATGGGCTCGGCTCATTTACTGCCAGCGACATGCTCTCCTGCCGAGGCATAGCCATCGGCGTCTGCGCGCGCCACCCCCCTGAATCCTGATTCCTGAATCCTGAATCCTGCACCACATTCCCCAACGCCTCGCCGCGCGAACCGGCCAGCGCCCGATTCACCGCGTGATATAAAAATTGATGTACCGCACGGCCATCGCGAAAGCGCACTTCAATCTTGGTCGGGTGCACATTCACATCCACCGCCGCCGGATCTAGCGTGAGGAACAAAACATAAGCCGGGTGCCGTGCTTGATGCAGCACATCTTTGTATGCCTCGCGCAGCGCGTGCGAAATCAATTTGTCGCGCACGAAACGCCCATTCACAAAAAAATACTGCGCATCACGGCTGGCGCGGGAATACGCCGGCACGCCGGCGAAGCCCGAAAGGCGCAAGTCGCTTGCCTGCACCTCGATGGGTAAGGAGGCCTGCGCGAAATCCTCACCCAGGATTTCATGCACGCGCTGCGCGAGTTGAGTGGGGCGCAAGTGCCACGTCACGCGGCCATTGTGTTGCAGCGTGAAGCCCACCTCCGGGTGTGCCAGCGCAATGCGCTTGAACATCTCTTCGCAGTGCGCGTATTCGGTCGCCTCGGTCTTTAAAAATTTGCGCCGCGCCGGGGTATTGAAATACAAATCGCGCGCTTCAATCGTGGTGCCCACCGCATGCGCCGCCGGCTGCGGGGATGAGAGCGCGCCGCCCTCGGTTTCGACTTGCCAGGCGTGTTCGGCTTGCAGCGTGCGGCTGGTCAAGGCCAGGCGCGTGACGGAGGCGATGCTCGCCAAAGCTTCCCCGCGAAAGCCCAGGCTCGCCACTCGCTCCAAATCTTCTAGTGATGCGATTTTGCTGGTCGCATGGCGCGCCAAGGCCAAGGCCAACTGCTCGCCCGCGATGCCGCCACCGTTGTCGGTGACTTGAATCTGCTTGATGCCGCCTTGCGTGAGATTTACCTCGATCTCCGTCGCACCGGCATCGACGCTGTTTTCCAGCAACTCTTTCAGCGCCGAAGCAGGCCGATCCACCACCTCGCCAGCGGCGATTTGGTTAATGAGCAGATCGGGAAGAAGATGGATTTGAGACATGTCGGCTTCAGAATGAAGCCGACATTATAGCCTTGGATAGGCGTCAGTTTTTGGCCAGCTTGGGCTTGGCCAGCGGCGGGCTCTTGGCGAAATAGCGTTTGATGCCGGTGACAATGGCCGCCGCCATTTTGTCTTGGTAATCCTCGTCGGTGAGGCGCGCTTCTTCGTCCGGATTGGTGATGAAGGCCGTCTCCACCAGGATGGAGGGAATGTCCGGCGCTTTCAGCACGGCGAAGCCGGCTTGTTCCACAGCGGCTTTGTGCAAGGTATTCACGCCGCCTAACTCACCCAGCACCGCTTTGCCTAAACGCATGCTGTCGTTGATGGTCGCGGTCTGCGACAAGTCGAGCAGCGTCTGTTTGAGATATTTGTCTTTTACGTCCAGATTCACGCCACCGATCAAATCAGCATCGTTTTCGCGCTTGGCCAACCAGCGCGCGGCAGCGCTGGTCGCGCCGTTTTCCGACAACGCAAATACTGATGAGCCGCGCGCTTCCGGGTTAATGAAGGCATCGGCGTGGATCGACACGAACAAGTCGGCCGAGACCTTGCGCGCCTTCACCACCCGGTTGCCCAGCGGGATGAAATAATCGCCGTCGCGCACCAGAAAGCCGCGCATATTGGGCTCTTCGTCGAGCTTGGCCTTGACGCGTTTGGCGATGGATAAGGTGACATCTTTTTCGAATGTACCACGAGCACCTTTCGCACCCGGATCCTCGCCGCCGTGGCCCGCATCCAGGGCGATGGTGACGAGCCGCACTAAATCCAGCGGGTCTTTGCTCTTGGCTTTGCGCGGGTTGACTGCTTTCTCTTCTGCCACCTTGGCGAGTTTTTCTTCCGGCTTGATCGAAGGCGCGGGGGCGGCTTTATCAGCCTTGGTCGGCGCACTCATGCCGGCGGCGGCATCCACCGCGTTACTGGTTTCCAAAAGTGCTAATAGCGGATCGACTGGCTTGGCGGGATAAATATCGAGTACCAAGCGGTGGCCATATTCGCCAACAGGCTTGACGATAAAGATGGAGGGCTTCACTTCGGTCTTGAGATCGAACACCAAGCGCACCACATCCGGTTTGAAGCGTCCGACGCGCACCGCTTTGACATAGGGATCATCGGCGCCGATCTTGGCCGACAGTTGCGACAGTGTATTGCTGAGTTCGATGTTTTCCAGATCGAGCACAATACGATCCGGATTATCGATCGTGAAATGTTTGAAGCCGATTGGCTGCTTGGATTCGAGGGTGATGCGCGTGTATTCGGCGGCGGGCCAGACGCGGGCGGCGGTTATTTTGATTGGCTCAACGGCAAAGCTTGTGGAAAACGATATGAAAAAAAATGCGAACGCTGCCACCATGCGGCCTAGCACTGCTATTCGTGCATTCCTTTTTCCAAACGAGCCAAACATTTTTTACCTGCCTCCGTTTCTGCTTTAATTTGGAGACTTCGAGCTTCATCAATTACAGACAACGCAATTCGCACATCCGGTATGGGCAAAAATTCGCCGGCTTTTTCCGGCCATTCCACGAAGCACACCGTGTCCGGATTGAAGTGCTCGCGGAACCCTGCATCCACCCATTCGCGCGGATCAGCGAATCGATAAAAATCAAAGTGATACAAGTATAAGCTCGAAACTGTATAAAGTTCAACCAGGGTATAAGTGGGGCTTTTCACTTTGCCCGCATAACCCAGCCCGCGCAGCACCCCGCGCACCAGCGTGGTTTTGCCCGCGCCCAACTCGCCATCGAGGTAAAGCGTCAGCCCCGGCGTCAGCGCTTGCGCAAGCTTCGCGCCAAACGCCAAGGTAGCGGCTTCATCCGGTAGGAAGCGTGTCAATTGCATGCCGCCCCGCTATCATGCAGCGCATGTCGCAAACCAAAATCGATCCGTTTCAGCTCGCGCAGCAAATTAAAGCGTGGGGAAAAGAACTCGGCTTTCAAGCGGTAGGGATCGCGGGCGTGGACATGCCGCAAGCGGAAGTACGGCTGCTGGAATGGTTGGCGGCGGGTCGGCATGGCGAGATGGATTATATGGCAAGACACGGCGTGAAGCGCGCGCGCCCGGCCGAGCTGGTGCCCGGCACCTTGCGTGTCATCAGTGCCCGCATTGACTACCAGGCACCCCATGCGCGCGATAGCTGGGATGTCATCAACGACCCCACGCAAGCCTTCATCTCGCGTTATGCCCTGGGTCGCGATTATCACAAGCTGATGCGCAACCGGCTGCAAAAATTGGCGGATCGCATCACCCAAGCCATCGGTCCTTTCCATCATCGCGCCTTCACCGACAGCGCGCCGGTGATGGAAGTGGAACTGGCGCAGCTCGCCGGCCTGGGTTGGCGCGGCAAGCACACTTTGCTGTTGCAGCGCGAGCATGGCTCGTGGTTTTTTCTGGGCGAGCTCTATACCGACTTGGCGCTGCCGATCGATGCCCCCGCAGAAAACCATTGCGGCACCTGCCAAGCCTGCATCGACATTTGCCCCACCCAAGCCATCGTCGCGCCCTATCAAGTCGACGCGCGGCGCTGCATTTCTTATCTCACCATCGAACACAAGGGCAGCATTCCAGTCGAACTGCGGCCCCTCATGGGCAACCTCATTTACGGCTGCGACGACTGCCAGCTCGTCTGCCCGTGGAACAAATTCGCGCAACCTACGCTCGAAGCGGATTTTCAGCCGCGTCACCACTTGGATAACATGGCCTTGATTGAATTGTTTAACTGGAGCGAAACCGAGTTCGACGCACGCCTGGCGGGCAGCGCCATCCGCCGCATCGGGCATACCCAATGGCTACGCAACATCGCCGTGGCGCTGGGCAATGCGCCGACCTCCCCCGATATCATCCGCGCGCTACAAGCCAAGCGCGATCATCCGTCCAGCCTGGTGCGCGAGCATGTTGCGTGGGCACTGGAGCGGCATGGGGTTGTGGACTGATATAATCGCATTTGCCTGGCCGCGAGTTTTCGTAGCTCAATTTTTTTATCCTCCTTATGCAAATCGATCCTAACTCCCCCATTGGTGTTTTCGACTCCGGCGTCGGCGGCCTGACGGTGGTGCGCGCGCTCATGGAGCGGCTGCCATTCGAGAACATCGTCTACTTCGGCGATACGGCGCGCGTGCCCTATGGCGTGAAGTCGGTCGAAACTATCGCGCATTACACGACGCAGATCGCTGAGTTTCTGTTGGCGAAACAGGTCAAGCTGCTCATCATCGCGTGCAACACCATGGCGGCGGTGGCCGCGCAAGTCGTGCGCGACTTGTCGCCGGTGCCGGTGCTGGATGTAATCGATGCAGGCGCGTTCGGCGCGGCGCAGGCCACGCGCAACAAACAGATCGGCATCCTCGGCACGCCCACCACCATCAATAGCAATGCCTATGCGCAAGCGATTCATCGCTACGATCCCGACATTCGCCTCTATTCCCAGGCCTGCCCCTTATTTGTACCGCTGGTGGAGGAAGGCTGGCTCGACCATCCGGTGACACGCCTCACCGCGCAAGAATATTTGAAACCTGTGCTGGCCCAAGAAGTGGACACGCTGGTACTGGGCTGCACGCATTACCCGCTGCTCACCCCGCTGTTGCAAGATGTGGCGGGGCCGAACGTGCGCCTGATCGACTCGGCGCAAGCCATGGCAGAACGCGCCGCTATCCTACTCAAGGAACAGCAGCTCGGTAATCCGAACCGAGGGGCGCCACGTTATGAATACTTCGTCACCGACGTACCCGTCAGATTTCAAACCATCGGTGAACGATTTTTAGGCCGCACCTTGGCGAATGTGCATGTCGTTAAGTGGTAAACACTCTTGAGAGGCAAAGACCATGACCCTGTTCTCATCCGATTCCCTGAAGTTGTTCATCTTAGGTGCATTGATTTCAAGCAGTCTGATCACCGCAGGCTGCCAAACCACTACTCAAGCGGGCGAAGTGGGCGTGCAGCGCAAGCAGTTCCTGCTGGTCTCATCGCAGCAAGCGGACGCCGGCGCGGCGCAATTCTATGCACAAGAGATGCAAAAGTTTTCCGCTAAAGGCACGCTCAACGCCAGCCCCCAACAAACGGCGCGCGTGCGCGAAATCGCCTCCCGGCTAATCAACCAAGCGGGTGCATTTCGCCCCGATGCGCGCAATTGGAAATGGGAAGTGAATGTCATCAACAGCAAGGAACTCAACGCCTACTGTGCCGCCGGCGGCAAAATCGCGGTGTACTCCGGCTTGATTGACTCGCTACACCTTACCGACGCTGAAATCGCCGCGGTGATGGGCCACGAAATCGCGCATGCGCTGCGCGAGCATACGCGGGAGGCGATGTCGGAGGCCGTGGCGCAGCAGGTGGGCGTCTCGGTCCTTGCCTCGCTGGCCGGCCTCGGCCAAGGCGCGACGGATCTGCTCGCCGGCGCGACCCATGTGGCCGTCGGGTTACCCTTCTCGCGCCAGAAGGAACGCGAAGCGGACGATATCGGTCTCGAACTCATGGCGCGCGCCGGGTATGACCCGCATAGCGCGGTCAGCGTATGGCGCAAAATGATGTCTAACGGGGGTGGCAATCCGCCCGAAATACTCAGCACTCACCCCGCTCCGGCAAGCCGTATCCAGGATATCGAAGCGCATCTGCCGCGCGTGATGCCGCTGTACGAAGCCACGAAGAGGAGCGGCAATAAATAAAAAAGAGGCCGGGTGGGGGCTACCCACCCGGCAAACTCCGGATCATAGGAGAGAGTGTTCCCGATGCGCGATGCGAAGGCTCGCACCGCACTGCTACTGTTGCAATGCTTATGCCAATTTGGCCAAGCGGCGGGTTACACAAAAGCCATCATCTTGTGCGTCAAACAGCGCTTTGAAACCACACTGAATTTTGCCATGGCGCCGGACTTGCCTCCCGGCCTCGCTCCGCTCAGTAGCGCGCTCCAGGGATGACAAAAAAGGGGTAGCAATGTGACGCAGCGCGGCAATGGTTACCTCGAATTAACGCTTGTGAAAAACCAATGTACGATTGTTTACTGGCATGGTGTGGTCTTGTTGTAGCACCAGTCCATGTTTCTGCGCAGTCGCGCACACCGCTTCAAAATCGCGCACGCCACTCAACGGATCACGCGCCTTTAACCACGCATCGAAGCGTGCATTGCTCTCGGACGTAAACTGTCCACCGTAGTTGAACGGGCCATAGATGCAGAGCACGCCATCGGGTTGCAGTAGCTGCCCCACCCCCTCCAGCAGACACGCCACCTCGGGCCAAGAAATGATGTGCAAGGTGTTGGCGGTAAACACGCCATCCACCGCTGCTACCGGCCACGGCTTCTGATTCACATCCAGCGCGATGGGTGGCCGCACATTGCTCAGTAGCGCTTCATCGAGCCAGGCTTGAATGCCGGGATGATGCATCGGCAGATCGCTCGTCTGCCAAGTGAGATGCGGTAGGTGTTGTGCAAAATGCACCGCGTGCTGGCCGGTGCCACTGCCGATTTCGAGCACGCTGGTGACCGCTGCGAACGCCTCGCGCAAGACAGCAAGAATCGGCTCACGGTTATTTTCGCTGGCTTCGGAAAAAGGTTTCATGGTGGTTTTAGATCAGGTCGAAATCGCGCAAGTATAGGGGGCAATAGGGCCGCACCAAACAAAAACGCCAACCCGAAGGTTGGCGCAAATCCCCATATAAGACGATTTTTATTATTTCACTTATCCCTGTAGCAACCGCCATGCCAACTTTACAACCGTATGATATTTATCCATTTTTGTTTTCTTACTGATTGCAATATCTCAAAATGTGTAAAGCAGAGCGATTTTTCAATCCATGCAAATCCCAGCCGAAAAGCAATTTACCTGCAACATTCCCCTTATTTTTCGCTAAATCGATAAAAATATTTGCTGTAAAAATATGCGAATTTAATAGACCACGAACCAAGCTGGCTTATATTGCGGCGCCCCGCCCGGGTCGAAAATAGGCTTGATCATCGTAATAGGCGCGATCTTCATTCTCCGGCG
>JBBTCZ010000055.1:0-48753 GCA_038042985.1 Pseudomonadota bacterium | reverse complement strand
GCGGGCCGCACGCCTTCGAGCATCCGCCTGTCGCGGAAGACTGCACCACCTGCCACGATCCGCACGGTTCGCCGAACAAGAAGCTGCTGTCAGTCGCACAACCCATGCAATGCCTGCAGTGCCATTCCATCGCCGGAAACCGGCATGGTCAGGCAGGCGCCAATAACAACACGCAACGGATTACCGGAGCCGCGCTGCGGGACTGCGCGAGCTGTCACGGCTCAATACACGGCAGTTCTGCTGACCAGCACCTGAGATTTTAAGAACTTAAGGGGAAAACACCATGAAAGCGAAGACACAGATAAAAGTCGTGCTGGCTGCGGTGACGATTCTGGTCGCCCCTTCCCTGTGGGCCGCCGATGCGGCTCAAGAGGGAACCGTCATCTCCGGCGAAATCACACCGAAGCTATATGGCTTTGATTACTTCAAAGGCTACGGCACAGGCAACACCCAGTTTCTGGAGCGTTACAACTATCAGAAAGGCATCGGCAACGACAACCGTTCCGGCTTTTACCTGGATGCGGATTTGAGTATTGTTGCCACGGATGCAAAGCGCGATGTGTTCGTGCTGGAGCGGCAAGGTTTCGGCGCCTACAACCACCGGGGCACGATCAAGGCCGATTCGGACACGCTGGGTTTCAGCGGATACTATTCGAATTTCCGCTCGTCCACCGGCGGGCTCGCCTTTCTCTACAACCCGAATTTGGTGACCGGCGGTACCGATCCGACCTATACCGTTGCTGCTAGCGGTTTTGTGGCACTGTTCAACAACGATTCGCCCGGCCAGACTCTGTTCAACATTGATCGCACCACTTATGGCGCGGGTCTTGCGCTGAAACCAACCCTGTTCGGCACAAACGCCGCCGCCGCGTTTAATTACGATGGCTACAAGCGCGAGGGCAACCGGTTTGCCACCTATGTCACGGGCGGGGGGGATGTGACGGGCGCTGCCACAACTCGCTGGCGTGGTTTCGACATGCCCGTCGACGAGAAGATGAACCGCTACACATTGAATCTGACGGGCGCACCGGGCGGCTTCACTGTTGCCTATGAAGGCTCGCTGGAGAAGTTCGAAAATCAGGCCAAGGATTTTGGGATGGCGGATTTTGCGTCGAATTTTGCGCTGAGTGCTTCTGGCCTTACAAAACCGCTGCAGTTCGTTCCCGACAGCACCCTGATCTCCAACAATCTCCGTCTGGCCAAGAGCTTCGGTAGCACGGCGGTAGCCGCCGGCTATGGTCTGTCGGTTCTCGATCAGGATTCGTTTGCGCAGATACAGCAGACCAATGGCTATAACACCGGCAAGATCACGACGAATAGCGCCTATCTCAATGTCACCTCGAATGCGTTGAGCAGTGTCGGACTGGAAGGCTTCGTCAAATACAACAACCGCGACAATGATTCGACCTTCCCCGCAGGCAGCCTGATTAGCCCAGCCGTCAACCAGGCCTTGGGCGTGCGGATCGATAAGATCACGACCATGAACTACGGACTGGCCGCCACGTTCCGCCCGACCACGCTGAAATCAACCGTGACGGCGGGATGGAAGCGCGAAGACAAGGATCGCGATCTGACATACTCCACGGCCGCCGCAGGCGGATCGATTCAACCCCAGCGCTCGCTGTATAAAGAAAAGACGGTTTCGGATGAGGTGTACGTCAATTGGGTGGCGCGTCCCATGCAAGGGATGATTTTGAGAGTGACGCCTGCCTACGTCTGGGCCAATGAGACTGGTCAAGTCACTGAGCCGGAGAAGGCCTTCAATCTGAAAACGAAATTGAGTTATGCCGCAAGCAACGGCATGCTGGCGAGCGGCTATTACAACTACAAGAGCAACAAGAACGCCAACAACGCCTTTACAAGCAGCTCGGCCGGCGGTGCAGCCACGACATCTATCACACAAGACACCAGTAAGAACCAGCAGGCCGCTGGCGTCTCTCTCAATATGCCGGTAAGCGAGTGGATCAACACCTCGGCTAGCCTGTCGTGGATGCAGGACGATTTCGAGACCTACTACCTGTCCTCGGATCGGCGGCGCTTCGAAGCTCCAACTTCCGCGTTGACTTTCCTCACCCGCGACCGATCGAATTACAACGTCGATACCTATGTTCTCACGCTGGGTGGAGACTGGCAGGTGACCGATGCGTTGCGTTATAACGGCAGCTACACTTATTCCCAATCGAAAGGGAATACCGCCAGCGGCCTGATCCTGTCCGAATTGCCTAGCATCGACGGCACCATCAACAATGCGGGCCATACCTTCACGCTGGGTGCCGACTACGCATTGAAGAAGACGGTGAAGCTCAAGGGCTCGTACGCCTATGACTACTACACGGACAAGGTCTACAGTAGCCTAACCGGCGGCTACCACACCCTGATGCTCGGCGTTACCTTGGGCTTCTAAGGAGAGCGATGCAGCCAACGCGCAGGTGCTATGTTTTCATAAGGAGTCGCGCATGAAAAAGCATACATGGGTTCTTGCATTTGCATTGGCCGCCATTTCAGCCGGACCGGCGTTGGCTGCAGACCCGGCCACGATAGACTGGGCGAAACTTCCCGCCAGCACGGTCACACTGTTTTATCCCGGCCAGTCCTCCTACGAATGGTTGCGCAACAATCACAAAGATGGCAAAGATGGCAAGGGCGCCAAAGCAGTACAGCGTGGAGAAACTTGTATCAAGTGTCACGTGGGAGAGGAAAAGGAGCTCGGCGCCAAACTGGTAATGGCAGGGCCGCTTGAGCCGACGCCGGTCAAGGGTAAGAATGGTTCGATCGATCTCAAGGTTCAAGCCGCGTTCGACGCCAAGAATGTTTACTTCCGTTTCCAGTGGAAGACCCAAAATCCGTATCCGGGAACCGAGCACCAGTACTTGCGTTTCGACGGCAAGGAATGGAAGGTCTACGGCTATCCCAAGCTCGACAAGGTGGTCCAGGAGGGCACACAGCCCGGCATTTACGAAGACCGCATGACGATCATGATCGACGACGGCAAAGTGCCGCTATTCGCCAAGCAGGGCTGCTGGCTGACCTGCCACGATGGCTCGCGCGACATGCCCAGCTTTGCCACAAAAGAGGATGCCAAGGCCAACCCCTTACTGGCAGCCATCAAGCAGAACGATTTGCGCAAGTACCTGCCGGCCACCCGGACCAATCCGGCCGACTGGAAAACCGGCAAGCCGCTCGATGAGATCGCCAAAATCAAAGCAGCCGGCGGATTCGTTGACCTGATCCAGTGGCGCGCTCACCGCTCGCACCCGGTGGGAATGGCCGACGACGGTTATGTTCTCGAATACCGCAATTCAGATGCGGGGAAAAGCATGTTCAGCGGCAATGCCAACCAGGAAACCCGTCAGCCCAAGTTCATGTGGGACCAGAAAAAGGTCGGCTACAAGTCGATCACCGCCGAGCAGCTGCGCAAGGGCGACCATTTCCTGATCCGCGAGCAGAACGCCGTGCCGTTTGACCCCAGCGCAGGCTGGAAAGCAGGTGACATGATTCCCGATTACTTGAGCAGCCGCGAGGACGCCAAGGGATCGGCCGCCGACAATAACGCCATCTCCAGTTGGAAAGACGGCATGTGGACCGTCGTGCTCATCCGTCCCCTAGGCCTTGCCAACGATGACGACAAGGCTTTAAAAGAGGGCGGCGTCTACAGCGTCGGCTTCGCTGTGCACGATGACAACATCACCACCCGCGGTCACCACGTTTCATTCGCCCGGACGTTGGGGCTCGGCGCCGATGCCTATATCAAGGCCGTAAAGTTGCCTTGATCCGGATGCTGCCGGCCACAAGTGTAAATTCGAGCCTAGATCTAGCTTGCTGCATGAGCAGTCAATTTTTCTTCGCCTCTTAGATATGAGCCGATAGCTAGCCAGTGGCTAAGCCATTTCACATCAGCAGATCAAACTTTCTTCAAAAAGCAGGTCTTCAGCACCAAGCCTTTAACTTTTTCCGCATTGCACTCAATCTCTTCTTCATCCGAAGTGAGACGGATATTCTTGATGATCGTGCCTCTTTTTAGCGTGACGGAAGTGCCTTTGACCTTCAAATCCTTGATGACTTGAACCGAGTCGCCTTCATTGAGCGGGGTGCCATTGCTGTCTTTTATATTCATGATTTCACTTCTAGTTGGTTACTAAATTGTAGGTCGCTAATATTTTGTTCTGCCGTTTACGCATTCGCTTTCAACAGCGAGCTAAATTTCTCACGAAATTTCACCACCTTGGGCGCGACGACGAATTGGCAATAGGGTTGCGATTCATGGCCGCGGTAGTAACCTTGGTGGTAGCCCTCGCCCGGATAGAAATGTTCCAGCGGCTGTAATTGGGTCACTACCGGCGCATCCCAGATACCGGCATCGTTGATTTCGCGTATCACTTCATGTGCGACGGCTTTCTGATTCTCGTCGTGATACAAAATAATCGAGCGGTATTGCGTACCGCGATCATTGCCTTGGCGGTTGGGTGTTGTAGGATCGTGAAGGGTGAAGAAAATTTCCAGCAGCGTGCGATAAGAGATTACTTGCGGGTCGAACGTGATTTGCACCACTTCAGCATGGCCGGTCGTGCCGCTGCAGATGTCTTCATAGGTCGGGTTATCGGTATGGCCAGCCGCATAACCGGAGATCACTTTTTCTACCCCGCGTGCCTGTTCGCACACCGCTTCTAAGCACCAAAAGCAGCCGCCGCCGAGGGTGGCGGTTTCCAATCCGAGACGGTTTCCGGTCATGGTTTGATCCTTAGGTAGAAGCGATCATTCTAGCAGCGCTTGCCATTGCCTGAAGCTGGCTTGATAGTGCGCGCATAAGCTTGCGGCCAAAGCCTGCTGGCTTGCGAGCGCAAGCGCAAAGGCGAGTTGAGCGGTGTGCGCTAGGCCACTCACTTCAGCGAGGGTAGCGCGGTGATCAGGCTCCCAGGTGTCAATCATGGCAGCGATTTTCGATGTTTGGCCAGGGACGAAGGTAGGCGGCAGCACGCTCACGCGCGGCAAGCTGTAGGCCAGCGCGACGATGCGGCCATGCAAGCTGCTGCCGCAAAATAAGCGGCTGTGCGCGATCAGTGCGCAAATGTCCCAGACTTGCAGCGACTCGAAAATGAGCGGCGTATGGTGCATGCGCGCGGCGAGGGCGCGATACATAGCCAAGTCGTCATGCAGCGGCGCCGCCCCGGCGCGAAACAAGACAATCGTGAATCCGGTTTGCAGGTGCAACTGGTCGAGTGTGGCCGCAAGGGCGCGCTGCGTCGCAGCGTCGGCGAAATCGAGGCTGAATTGTGCCGCGATATACCCGCCTGCGCAGGCGGCGCGCACGCGCGCCGCTTCGCCGGTTTGGGCATGCAGCGCAATGCGCGCGCCAAACAAGTTCTGCACCATGACCGCGGCGTCCGGCATCAGCACGGCGGAGATGCCGAGTTGCGCGAGGGTGGCGTGGCTTATCTGGTCGCGCACGCCGACAAAGTCAGCACTGCTTAAGCTGGCGGTGACTTCGGTTTGAAAATCCAGATCGCGTTGGGTGAGTGCAACCCCGCCCACTGCGTTATGCACAAACACACCTGGCCGGTGAAACAAGTGCTTGGGCAGCACATAGGGTGCGCGCAAGTCGATGCTCAATTGCGTTTGGGCCCAGTGTTTTTGTTCATCCGGTGTCGCCATGCCGTAGCGTGCGGCGGCAGCGCGCGCATCCTCCGGCGGCAAGAGCATGGCCGCCGCCTCCCACGCTTCGCAACTGAGCGTTTCGCCGCCGGCGTGTATCAGATGCAGCGGCGCTTGATCTTGGATCAGCTCGGAAAGCGCATGGGTCGCTACCCCGCCAAATGCGCGCAGATCGCGCCGCGCCAAGCCGGCATAGCTTAGATCTCGTTTGGGCAGCAGCGCTCGCAAGACTTGAGCAAACAACAAATCGCCCAGGTTGTGGCGATCGAAGGGGCCGAAAAGGACGATGCGGGGCCGCGATGTCATGCCACCATTCTAAACCTGGCAAGCTGGCAAACCCGAGCAAAGCTCAGTACCATGAGGCATTAAAATAAACCTCTATGCCGAAGCCCACCGCTATCCCAGTGCAACCCTATTTCAAGAGCCGCGGCTATGTGCCGGGCGGCATCGTCACCAACAGCAAAAACGAATCGCTGCATATGGAAGCGTTGCCGCCGTTCTTGCGCACGCTGCTGGTCGCCGATGGCACGGTGACCAAAAGCCTGGAAGCGTATTTTTGGGAGCAGGTAGAAGTGGAAAATCTGGGCCAAGCGCCGGCCACGCTACAGGTCGCCGCACCCTGGCTCAATCTGGCGGCGGGCGCAGCGGTACTGGAGCGGCGCGTGCGCTTGCGCGGCATGGAGTCCGGCCGCGTCTATGCCTATGCGCAATCCTTGATCAAGCTGGAAGCGCTGCCTGAGCATTTGCGCGCGGATTTGCAGCAGGGCCGCATCGGCATTGGCGAGTTGCTGCGCGAGCGCGGCTTGGAGACTTACCGCGAGATTCTCGATGTGGGTCAATCCGTCGAGCCGCAACTAAAAGACGTATTCGAGTTCGATCCTGGCGATTTGATTTATCGCACCTATCGCATCGTGATTCAGCATCAGCCCGCGATTCAAATTACCGAGAAATTTCCATGCAGCGTCTATCGATGAAACAAGCTGCGGCCTTCTGCGCCGCGATGGTTTTAATGTGCCCGGCGTTTGCGTTTGAGGTGGATGCGTTCAAAAGCGGACAAAGCAAAGAGCAGGTAAAAGAAGCGCTCAAATCCTATACCTTCGACAAGGTGCAGGATTTCTCCGCGCAAACTCTGATCGCCTACGACCAGCCCGAGAAGGGCAGCAACCGCCAATTCGTGTTTGATTTTTGCAACGACAAGCTGGTTGGATTTCAGCAGGAGATGGCGCCGTCGCCGCGCAATCTGATGATCATCATCAATAACTACATCAGCAAATATGGCCAGCCGATCAAAGTGAACGCGGGCAGCAACGTGACCAGCATTGGTGATAAAAATGAGCTGGGGCTGTACTGGCGCAAAGGGCTCGATGTGGTGGGCGTGAGATACAGCGTCACCCAGCCGATCGAACAATTGCTGTTGCAATACGATATACCGAATAATTGCTGGCAAACGCCGCGCTAGGTTTTGACGTACCTCGTTGTACTCCGTCCGCGGCTCAAATGCTGTCACTCGATCAGTCATCTAGATGATTAAGATGCAACGTGTAGCCTACGCTCTCCTACTATTCTTTTTCTTCACGCCATTCGCTGGTGCGCAGCAAGCGGTATCCAATGCCGCGATCGCCAGCGCACATCCCCTAGCCACGCAGGCCGGGCGCGAAATACTCGATCAAGGCGGCAATGCATTTGATGCGGCTATCGCGGTGGCAGGGGTGTTGGCGGTGGTCGAACCCTACAATTCAGGGCTGGGCGGCGGTGGTTTTTTCCTATTGCATCGCGCGCGCGATGGGCGGCAAGTGATGCTCGATGCGCGTGAAAAAGCGCCGCTGGCGGCGCGCTCCAATATGTATCTCGACCACAAGGGCGAACCGATCCCACAGGCGTCCTTAGTCGGGCCCTTGGCTGCGGCGATCCCCGGCCTGCCGGCAGGGCTGGCGCATTTGGCTAAACGGTATGGACGTTTGCCCTTGTGGCAGAGTTTATCTGCGGCGATTCGCTTGGCGGATATGGGAATTCCGATTGATGCCCGTTATCGCGCGATGGCGGAATCGCAGTTGGCGCTGTTGCAATCTTATTCTGAAACGGCGGATCAATATTTGATCGACCGGACAGTGCCGAAGCTCGGTGAATTGCTCAAGCAACCCCAGCTTGCCGCCACGCTACGCATGCTGGCACAGCAGGGAAGTAAAGGTTTTTATCGCGGGCCGGTTGCGCATGCGATGGTGGCGGCGGTGCGCAAGCAGGGGGGTATTTGGACCCAGGCCGATTTGGCGCACTATCAAGTGAAGGAACGCGTGCCCATCGTGTTCGACTATCGCGGGCTACGCATTGTGAGCGCGGCGCTGCCTTCGGCGGGTGGCTTGACCTTAGCCGAGACGCTGAATATTTTGGCGCGTTACGATTTGTCTCAACAGAGCCAAGCGCAGCAAATGCATCTGGTGGCGGAAGCACTGCGCCGCGCTTATCACGACCGCGCAAGTTATATGGGCGATCCTGATTTTGTGCGGATTCCGAGCGCACGCTTGCTCAGTAGCGCATACGCCGAGCAACGCGCCGCGAGTATCGATCTCCATAACGCCACGCCCAGTGCGAATCTGCGCGCCGCGCCGAGCGTCAAGCAGGGCGATCACACCACGCATTTTTCGATTGTCGATCGCGCGGGCAATCGCGTGGCGGCGACCTTGAGTATTAACACCTTGTTCGGCTCCGGCTTTGTCGCTGGCAAGACCGGGGTGCTGCTCAATAATGAAATGGACGACTTCGCCGCCAGTGAGCAGGCGCAGAATATCTATGGCCTGGCGGGCAGCCGTGCCAACCGTATCGCGCCCGGCAAGCGCCCCTTGTCCAGCATGAGTCCGACGTTTGTGGAAGATAAGCGCGGTGTGTTGATTCTAGGCACGCCGGGCGGCTCACGCATTATCAGCATGGTGTTGCTGGCAATTCTGGGGCTGGAGGCGACCCCCGCGCCGGATGTGGTGGCCTTGGTCAGTGCGCCCCGGTTTCATCATCAATATCTACCTGATCGCATCGAGGTCGAGCCCGGTGCGTTTAACGCGGCAGTGCTGGATGAGCTCACGCTCAAAGGCCACGTGGTTCACCTCACGCAGGGCAAGTGGGGCAATATGCAGGCGGTGTGGATCGATCGCGCCAGTGGTCGTGCATTCGCCGCCAGCGACCCGCGCGTCGTGGGTGGTGCGCTGGCTTGGTAATAGCTATTTGCGGTATGATTAGCCCGCTTTTTACACGGAATTCTAGATGAAAACGACATTTCTTGAGTTCGAACAACCGATCGCCGAACTCGAATCCAAGATCGAAGAGCTGCGCTATGTGCAGGACGATTCGGCACTGGATATTTCAGAAGAAATCGAACGCCTGCAAAAGAAGAGCAGAACCCTGACCAAGGATATCTACGCCAAGCTCTCGCCGTGGCAGATCTCGCAAGTGGCGCGCCATCCGCAGCGGCCTTACTCTCTGGATTATATCGGCGCGCTGTTTACCGATTTCGACGAGATGCATGGTGATCGGCATTTTGCCGATGACCCGGCGATCGTGGGCGGCATCGCGCGCTTCAATGGTCAATCAGTGATGGTCATCGGCCATCAAAAGGGCCGGGACACCAAGGAAAAAATTTACCGCAATTTCGGCATGCCGCGCCCTGAGGGTTATCGCAAGGCACAGCGCCTGATGAAACTGGCGGAAAAATTCGGTATCCCGATTATGACCTTCATCGACACCCCCGGCGCCTATCCCGGCATCGACGCGGAAGAACGCGGCCAATCCGAAGCCATTGCCAGCAGTTTGTATCTGATGGCGGCACTGCGTACGCCGATTATTTGCACCGTGATCGGCGAGGGCGGTTCCGGCGGCGCGCTGGCGGTTGGCGTCGGCGATACCACTTTGATTCTGCAATATTCCACCTATTCCGTGATTTCGCCCGAAGGCTGCGCCTCGATTTTGTGGAAGAAGGCCGATAAAGCGCCTGAGGCGGCGGAAACGCTGGGTATTACCGCGCCACGCCTGAAGTCGCTGGGCTTGGTCGACAAAATCATAAGCGAACCGCTGGGCGGTGCGCACCGCGATCCGGAGGCGATGATGCTGGCCATGAAAAAAGCGCTGACCGATAGCCTGCGCCCATTGCAGGACCTGTCCCTTGATGAATTGGTGCAAGCGCGCTTCGCGCGCTTGATGAGTTATGGCAAGTTCAAAGAAGCCCGCGTCAAGTGATCTGCTCCAGTCTGTATCTGATCGTCTCCATACCCAACTGACGCCGGGCCGGCACGTCACCGTTGCCTTAAGCGGCGGTGTCGATTCGGTTGTGCTGCTCCATCTATTGCACCGCTTGCAGCGCGAGTGGGCATTTTTACTCTCCGCCATCCACGTCAATCATCAGATCAGTCCCAACGCGGCTGATTGGGCCGGCTTCTGCGCTGCGCTCTGCGCCAAGCTGCACGTTCCCTTGGTGGTAAAAACCATCCGTGTGCCGCGCCGCTCCCAAGCTGGCTTGGAAGCCGCCGCGCGCACGCTGCGCTATCGTGCCTTTGCCGAACTCGATACCGATTGCTTGCTGCTGGCACATCATTTAGATGATCAGGCCGAAACCGTGTTGCTGAATTTGCTGCGCGGTGCGGGGGTGCGTGGCGCGGCGGCGATGCCGGAAATCAGGCTTCAGGCATCGGGCGTCGGGCGTCAGGGGGAGGGTGCACCGATTGTGCGGCCCTTGTTGGAGGTACCACGCGCCGCTTTGGTTGCGTATGCGAAGAAACATCGTCTGGCGTGGATTGAGGATGAGAGCAATTTGGACGCGGCCTTTACCCGCAATTATTTACGGCATGCGGTGCTGCCGGCGATCGAGAAGCGCTTTCCGGCGTATCGCCAAACGCTGGCGCGCGCGGCGCGGCATTTTGCCGAGGCGGATTCGCTGCTCGACGAGTTGGCCGCGATCGATATGGCGCGCGCGGTGCGGGATGGAAAACTGAAGCTGGCGCTGCTGCAACAATATTCCCTGGCGCGCGCCAAAAATCTGTTGCGCGCTTATTTTGCCGCGCAAGGGATGCCGGCGCTGGATGCGGAGCGTTTACAGGAGTGGCTGCGTCAACTCGTCGGTGCGCGCGGTGATAGCCAGGTGGAATTAGGCGTGGCGGGACTGGTGCTGCGGCGCTACCGGGGCGAAATTTGGGTCGAGCCCGATACGCCATGCCCTGCCGCGGATTGGCAGATCACTTGGCGCGGCGAGCGTGAGCTGGCGCTGCCGGAGTTGGGCGGCCGCTGGTCGATGATTCCGGTGCAAGGTGAGGGTTTGAGTGTGTCCAAACTGGGCGCAGCACCTATTACGCTACGCCTACGTCAAGGGGGCGAAAAACTTAAACCCGATTGTGGCCGCCCACGTAAAACGCTCAAGCACTTGCTGCAAGAAGCAGCCATACCCCCTTGGCAACGCGAACGGCTGCCCTTGCTCTACAGCGGCGAAACCTTGGTGGCGGCGCCCGGCATCGGCATCGATTGCGCTTACCAGGCCGCGCCCGGCGAACCCGGCTTGCGGCTCGCTTGGGTGCTTACTAATACTCAATGAATCGCACCACCGCCGGTGGGGCTGAATTTGTTGTACGGGGTGAGCAAGTAAACGCCAGCGTTGCCCTTCGGTTTTCTACCTAACTCAACGCGTAACCAAAGTCGCGCTAATCCCTTTTTCCTTCATCTTGGCCAATGCAGCTTCGGCTTCGGCCTTGGTTTTGAAGGCGGGCAGTTGTACCCGGGTTTCGGTGTGGGCTTCGATACCGGCTTGCTTTAGCCGCTCTACTAGTTGTAGCGCGTTCTGCGGATTCGAGAACACACCGAACTGCACCACGTAGCCGCTCGGCGCCGAGGCAGGTTTGGGCGCGGCGGGGGGTGGGGTAACTGGGGCAGCGGGTGCTTGGCTTGGCGCAGCTTGGGGGGCTGGCTTGGCTGGCTCGGCTTTTACCAGAGGCTTTTGTGGCTCGGGGCCGGCTTTTTTCGGGCCGGGACCGGGCGCGGGGAGCGGTTTGGCACTAACCAACGGCGGTGGCGGCGCTGCGGGGGGCGGTATGGGGGTGGCTGGTGGCGCTGGCATGTCTGCCTGCGGTGGCTCGGGCAATGGTTGTGCAGTTGGGGCCGGCTCGACCGCTTGGGGTTCAGGGCCGGTGACGATGGGTGGTGGGGGCGGCGGGAGGGATTCCGCCACGGGCTTGGTGACGACCTTGGCGGGTTTGTAGTAGCTGAGGTAAGTGAGGATGCCCACCGCAACTAGAACCAGTACTACCGCCACGATCAAGCGCCGGACGGCGCGTTGCTTAATCTCGTTATTCTCCAGCACCGGTTCCGCCATGCGCCGTTCCCCCTTTTAATTCGTTGGATTTTCCACGGATAGTAGCATTTTCCCGTATGCATCAACAGGGCGAGCAAGCGCGCTGGGTAAGCAAATGGTTACGCTCGGAAACAAGGGTTTGGGATGAAATCTTGGTTATCCGGTTTATTTCCGGGGGCTAACACGGTATGATTGTAACTTTATGTTTATTCTAAGTTTCTGAAAGAGGAGAGTACGAAATGGCTGTCGAAAGAACCTTGTCCATCATCAAACCGGACGCCGTGGGCAAGAATGTCATCGGTAAGATTTATTCACGCTTCGAGAGCAATGGCCTGAAGGTGATTGCCGCCAAAATGAAGTGGTTGTCCAAGAACGAAGCTGAGGGCTTTTATGCGGTGCATAAAGCGCGTCCCTTTTTCAATGATCTAGTCGCTTTCATGATTTCCGGCCCGGTGATGATCCAGGCGCTGGAAGGCGAGAACGCGATTGCGAAGAACCGCGAGCTGATGGGCGCCACCGACCCGAAGAAAGCCGAAGCCGGAACCATCCGCGCCGATTTTGCTCAGAGCATTGACGCCAACGCAGTGCATGGCTCCGATGGCCCGGAAACCGCGCGTGCCGAAGTCGCTTACTTTTTCCCTGAGATGGAAGTTTACGCCGGAAGATAATGACCAATCTGCTCGATTTCGATCTAAACGGCTTGACCCAATATTTCGCTGATATAGGCGAGAAGCCGTTTCGCGCCAAGCAAGTGATGCGCTGGATGCATCAAATGGGCGCGGACGATTTCGGGCAGATGAGCGATCTAGCGAAATCGTTGCGGGAAAAGCTGGTGTTGTCGGCGGAGATTCGGCCGCCGCGCATCCTGTCCGAGCATCGTTCGGAAGACGGCACCGTGAAGTGGCTGATCGACACCGGCACCGGGAATGCGGTGGAAACGGTGTTCATTCCCGAGAGTGATCGCGGCACACTGTGCGTATCTTCGCAAGTCGGCTGTGCGCTGGCGTGTACCTTCTGTTCCACGGGCTACCAGGGTTTCAATCGCAATTTGTCGGCGGCGGAAATCATTGGCCAAGTATGGCTGGCGAATCGCGCCTTAGGGAAAGATCCGAAGGGTGAGCGCATCATCTCCAATGTGGTGATGATGGGCATGGGCGAGCCGCTGACGAATTTCGATAATGTGGTCACCGCACTGCACATCATGCTTGATGATCATGCCTACGGCTTGTCACGGCGAAGGGTGACGGTAAGCACCTCGGGTGTGGTGCCGGCCATGGATCGACTGGGCGAGGCGTGCCCGGTGGCGCTGGCGGTTTCACTGCATGCACCGAATGACCGGCTGCGCGATGTGTTGGTGCCGATCAATCAGAAATATCCGCTGCGTGAATTGATGGCGGCCTGTCAGCGTTACCTTGCTGTGGCGCCGCGCGATTTCATTACCTTCGAATATGTGATGCTGGAGGGTGTGAATGACAGCGTTGCGCAAGCTCGCGAGTTGATTGCGCTTACACGTGATGTGCCAAGCAAGTTCAATCTGATTCCGTTTAACCCTTTCCCGCAAGCCGGCTATGCACGCTCCAAGCCCGAGGCCATCCGGCGTTTCCGCGAAACTTTGCAGGAAGCAGGGCGGGTAGTCACCACGCGCAAAACACGCGGCGACGATATCGACGCTGCTTGCGGCCAACTCGCAGGCAAAGTGCAAGACAAAACCAAGCGCACACAACGCAAAGAGGAAGTCACCCTATGATACGCATCGCACTCGTTGCTGTGGGAATGTGGTTCACGCTCAGTGCCTTTGCGGCGCAAACGGTGCCGGGTCTACCGCCGGGTTATGTGCCTACCAGCGAAGAGGAGCTCACTAATTTTGAGCGGGCGCGGGTGCATACGGATTTGGGTGCGCAGTACTACGCAGCCGGAAATATCGGTGTGGCGCTGGATGAATTCAATATCGCAGCCACTATCGAACGCCGCTATATTCCCGCGCATTACATGTTGGGCTTGGTCTATATGGATCTGAAAGATGATGTGCAGGCGGAGGACCATTTCAAGCGCGCGCTCGATCTCGACAGCAATAACTCCGAAGCGCGCAACAATTACGGCTGGTTTCTTTGCCAGCGAGGCAAGATCGAAGAATCGATCAAACAATTCATGGCGGCTTTGAAAAATCCCTTGTATGAAACGCCTGACAAACCTTATGTCAATGCCGGCATCTGCACCCTCAAGCTGAAGGACGACAAAGGCGCGGAGGAATATTTCCTTAAAGCACTTAAGCTGCGCCCTAATCAGCCACAGGCCCTCTTAGCGCTGGCTGATATTTATTTTCGCGCGAATGATTTGCCAAATGCGCGTGCGCAAATGATCTTGTTCATGAAAGCACACAATCCAACACCGGACGCACTCTGGCTCGGTGTGCGCATTGAGCGCAAGCTTGGGGATCGGGCATCTGAATCCAGTTATTCGCAAATGTTGCGGCAGCGTTTTCCCGTTTCCAAGGAAAACCAGGCGTTGGCAGCCGGCCGTTTCGAATGAGCCAAGAAGCCCAACACGCCTCGGATAATCCATCAGAGGTAGCCACCTCTGCACCGGAAGCTACGGAAGCCACCGCTGCGCCCGCGCCCTTGCCCACCTTGGGCGAGCTCATGATTGCCGCGCGTGAGCGCTGGAATTTGAGCGCGGGTGATGTGGCGCGTCAGTTGCGCTTAGGTCTGCGCCAAGTCGAAGCGCTTGAGGCGAATCGCTTTGATACCTTGCCGGGCAATACTTTTGTGCGCGGCTTTATTCGCAATTACGCCAAAGTGGTGCAAATTGATCCAGCGACTTTTCTCGAAGCCTATGAACGCAGCCGCCCACAAATTCAGCCCCCCAACATTGTGGCACAGACAGAGCAAATCGATTTTACGACTAAGCCGATTCCGAAATGGGTGTGGTATATCGGCGGTACGGTAGCTGCGGCGATGCTGTTGCCTGTGGTGATTTATTTGGCGTTGCAAGATGACGAGTCACCTGCCAAGGCCGCACCCAAAGCCGTGCCAAAGGCTGTGATCGCCCAGCCTGGGCAAGCATACGAAACCCCATTAACCTTGCCACCGCCCCAAGTGATATCACTCGGCGCAGCGCCCGCGGTGTCGGAAGCGATGCCGCAAGCCGTGCTCATTCCTCCCGCGGCTTTGCCCGGTGCAGCGGGCCTGGCAACGGCGACCGGCCCCATATTAAAACTGAAATTCGAGGGGGATGCCTGGGTCGAGATTCGCGATAAATCCGGTAAGAAAATTTTCTCCCAATTGAGCCGCGCCGGCAGCGAACAAGTGGTTCAGGGTGAGCCGCCGCTGTCCCTGGTGGTGGGTGATGCCGCTAGAGTAAGGATTACCTATAATGGCAAGCCCGTGGATCTCACGCCGCACGTGAAGAAAACCGTCGCGCGTCTGACTTTGGAGTAAGCATGCTGTACACCCATCACATTACGCGTCGCAAAAGCCGTCAGATCATGGTTGGCACGGTTGCGATCGGCGGCGATGCGCCGATCTCGGTGCAAACCATGACCAATACCGAGACGACCGATGTGGACGCCACCGTGGCGCAAATCGAGCGCGCGGCCAAGGTCGGCGCCGATATCGTGCGCGTGTCGATCCCGAGCATGGAAGCGGCGGAAGCGTTTGGCGCGATCAGAAAGCGTTCGCCGGTGCCTTTGATCACGGACATCCATTTCGATTACAAGATCGCGCTGCGCGTGGCGGAGTTGGGCGCGGATTGCTTGCGCATCAACCCCGGCAACATCGGGCGCGAAGACCGCGTGCAAGCCGTGGTGCAATCGGCCAAGGATCACGGCATCCCGATCCGCATCGGCGTCAACGCCGGCTCGCTGGAAAAAGATTTACAGAAGAAATATGGCGAGCCCACGCCCGAGGCGCTGGTGGAATCCGCGCTGCGCCATGTGGAAATTCTCGATCGACTCAACTTCGCCGATTTCAAGGTGAGCGTGAAGGCGTCCGATGTATTTATGGCAGTCGAAGCCTATCGCTTGCTGGCGCAAAAAATCGAGCAGCCGCTGCATTTGGGCATCACCGAAGCCGGCGGCTTTCGTTCCGGCGCGGTCAAATCCTCGATTGGTCTCGGCATGCTGTTGGCGCAAGGCATCGGTGACACCATTCGCATTTCGCTCGCCGCCGATCCGGTGGAAGAGGTGCGCGTTGGCTTTGATATTCTAAAAAGCCTGCACTTGCGCAACAAAGGCGTGAATATCATTGCCTGCCCATCGTGCTCGCGCCAGGAATTCGACGTGATCAAGACCGTTAACCTATTGGAAGAACGGCTCGACGACATCATGGAGCATCTGGATTTAGCGGTGATCGGTTGTGTCGTAAACGGCCCGGGCGAGGCGCGCGAGGCGGATATCGGCCTAGCCGGCGGGCAGCCGAATTTGTTGTACGTCGGCGGCAAGCCGAGTCACAAAGTGACCGAAGCCGAGATGGTGGATGAGTTGGAGCGCCAAGTGCGCGCCAAAGTCGCTGCAATGAAAGAGCATGCCGCCACGACCGGCAAAACCATTCCCATCAAAGCAGTCGGTTAAGCTTTCCAACAATAACCCAAACAAATTAAGGCACGGCCTGCGCCGTGCACCGCATTTATGAGCAAGCCCCTACAAGCAATCCGCGGGATGAACGACATCCTGCCCGCCGCCGCCCCGTTGTGGCAGCACTTCGAGCAAATCGTGCGCGACTGGGTGGCCGGCTACGGCTATCACGAGATTCGCATGCCGATCGTGGAACAAACCGGCCTGTTTAGCCGTGCGATCGGCGCCGTGACTGATATCGTCGAGAAGGAGATGTACAGCTTCACCGATCACCTCAATGGCGAGAGTCTCACGTTGCGCCCGGAAGGCACCGCCTCCTGCGTGCGCGCGGTGCTGGAGCATAATTTATTGTTCGGCAGTCCGCAGCGTTTGTTTTATACCGGTCCGATGTTTCGCCATGAGCGGCCGCAGAAGGGGCGCTACCGGCAGTTTCATCAAGTCGGCATCGAGTCGCTGGGCTATGCCGGGCCGGACATGGATGCCGAACATATTTTGATGACCGCGCGCCTGTGGAAGCAACTCGGGCTGAATGGCATCGAGTTGCAACTCAACACGCTCGGCACCAGCGAAGATCGCGGCCGGCATCGGGCGCGCCTGATTCACTATTTGGAGGCGCATCAAGATCAGTTGGATGATGACGCCAAGCGTCGGCTGCACACTAATCCATTGCGCATCCTCGACAGCAAGAATCCGGCGCTGCAAGCGATTATCGCAGCTGCGCCCAAGTTGTTGGATGATCTGGACGAGGTATCACTCAAGCATTTCGAAGCGCTGCAAGCGCTGCTGCGCGCGGCGGGGGTTTCCTTTTCGATCAATCCGCGCTTGGTGCGCGGCTTGGATTATTACAACTTCACCGTGTTCGAGTGGGTGACGGATCAACTGGGCAGCCAAGGCACGGTCTGTGCCGGCGGGCGCTACGACAGCCTGGTGGAGCAATTGGGCGGCAAACCGGCCGCCGCCTGTGGTTTTGCCATGGGTGTCGAGCGCTTGCTGGCCTTGATGGAAGCGCAAGGCATTGCACCGACGCACCCCGTGTTGGATGTCTATGTCGTGCATGTGGGCGAGGAGGCCGATGCAGTGGCGATGCGGGTTGCAGAACAATTGCGCGATGCCGGCTTAAGCGTGGTGCTGCATTGCGGCAGCGGCAGCTTCAAATCGCAAATGAAAAAGGCCGATGCGAGCGGTGCGCGTTTTGCGGTCATTCTCGGCGAGGATGAAGTAAAGGCGGGCGTCGTGAGTTTGAAGTCTTTGCGCGTTCAAGCAGAGCAGGTTTCCGTATCAACGGAAGAAGTCGCGGCCTTGGTGCGCGGTTAAAATAATTTTGGCGGAGAAATTAAGATGGCATTGGATCTGGAAGAGCAAGAACAGGTAGACGCACTCAAGGCGTGGTGGAAAGATCACGGCAAAAAAGTCATCGTCGGGGTGACGGTGTTTGTGCTGTCCGTAGCGGGTTGGCGCGGGTGGGAAGCGTATCAATCCAAGCAAACTGGCGAGGCCGCTGCGCTGTTCGATGTATTGCGCAAGGAGCTTGCGACCAACGACGCGAAAAAAATTCGCGACGTTGCCGGTCAGTTGATCGACAAATATCCGCGTACGATCTACGCGACCGATGCCGCCATGATTGCGGCCAAGGTCAATTTCGAATCGGGTGATGCCAAGAGCGCCAAAGTGCAGTACCAATGGGTGATTGAGCACGCGAAACAACCCCAGTCCAAAGACCTAGGCAAATTGCGCCTCGCCGTGGTGTTGCTGGACGAGAAGAACTATGCGGACGCGCTGAAGCAATTGGAAGGTGCACACGATCCCGCCTTCGCCCCTTTATTCAATGATCTGAAGGGTGATGTGTACTCGCTGCAAGGCAAATCGAAGGAGGCGCGCAGCGCTTATCAAGCCGCACTCGACAAACTGCCGAAGGAGAGCCCGTTCAAGAATTTCGTGCAGATCAAACTCGACGCGTTGGGAGAGCAGGGATGAAACGCACGCTGATTGGGTTGGCGCTTATCAGTTTGCTCGGTGGCTGCCAAACTGTGACCCAGACCGTCACCGGCTGGTACGACGATATTTTTAGTTCCAGCAGTAAGAAAACGCTTCCCGCGCCGCTGGTTGATTTCAAGCCCAGCGTCGAGGTGAAGCAGCGCGCGAGCGCTAATATCGGTGGCGCCGGCGGTTTTGTGTTCGCGCCTGCACTGAACAAAGAGGGGCTGTTCGCGACTGGGTTTGATGGCAAGCTGGCACGGTTTGAGGCGGACACGCTGAAAGAACGCTGGCGCACCGAGACGGGCAAAAAGCTTTCCGGCGGCGTCGGCGCAGCAGAAAACTTAGTCGTGGTCGGCACGCAAAAAGGTGAAGTGCTGGCGTATGACTTCAACGGCCAGCCCTTGTGGCAGGCGCGGGTAACCAGCGAAATATTGAGCCCGCCACAGATTGCGGGTGGCTTGGTACTGGTGCGTTCAGGCGACGGACGCATCTTTGCGCTGGACGCAAAAGACGGCAAGCGCAAATGGCTATATCAGCGCGCGACACCCGCGCTGACTGTGCGCAGCTTCGGCGGCATGTTGATCGATAAAAACGGCGTGTTCGCTGGATTTGGCGGCGGCAAATTGGTGGCGCTGGAACTGGAAAGCGGCAACGTGGGCTGGGAAGTATCCGTGGCCTTGCCGCGGGGCGTGTCCGAGCTGGAACGTATCGCCGATGTCACCAGCAACGCGGTGACCGATGGGCGCTTGGTGTGCGCAGTGGCGTTTCAAGGCCGCGTCGCCTGCTTCGAGATTCAAAACGGCAATGTGGTGTGGGCGCGCGATTTGTCCAGCATTGCCGGCTTAGCGATGGACGCACGCAATGTTTATGTGGCGGATGTGAACGGCGCCGTGCACGCGATGGATAAAACCACCGGCGGTTATGTGTGGAAGCAAGACAAGCTCACCCATCGTCAACTCTCCACCCCGCTGATTTATCGCGGCTACGTAGTGGTGGGCGACTTGCAAGGTTATGTGCATTTCATCTCGCGCGAGGATGGCGCATTCGCGGCGCGTATCGCCACCGACGGCAGCCCGATCCGCGCCCAACCGCAGGCACTCACCGACGGCGTGCTGGTGCAGACTAAGAACGGTGGCTTGTTTGTGTTGGGCTTGAATTAATCCTTTGTGCTACTTCGCGTTAACCCGCGGCTAAAATTAAATGAAACCCACTATCGTCATCGTCGGTCGCCCCAATGTGGGCAAGTCCACGCTGTTCAATCGCCTCACCAAAACGCGTGACGCTTTGGTGGCGGATCTGCCGGGCTTGACCCGCGACCGTCACTACGGTCACGGTGTCATCGGCGGCAAACCCTATCTGGTCGTGGATACGGGTGGTTTCGAGCCGGTGGCAAAGGATGGCATCTTGCACGAGATGGCGCGTCAAACGCTGCTGGCCATCGATGAGGCGGATGCGATCGTGTTTCTAGTTGACGCCCGCCAAGGACTCACCGCACAGGACAAAGTAATTGCCGATACGCTGCGTAAAGCTGCCCGGCCCTTATGGCTCGCGGTGAATAAAGCCGAGGGCATGCGACGCGAAGTGGTGACAGCGGAATTTTTTGAATTGGGCCTGGGCGATCCCGTGGCGATTTCTTCCAGCCACGGCGAGGGCGTGCACGATCTGATGGAGTTGGTGCTCGAAGCCTTCCCTGAAGAGAAACCGGACGAAGCAGAAGTACATCACCCCAAGATCGCCATTGTCGGTCGCCCGAATGTGGGTAAAAGCACGCTGGTGAATAGCTTACTGGGCGAGGAGCGCATGATCGCATTCGATGCACCGGGCACCACGCGTGACAGCATCTATGTGGATTTCGAGCGCGATGGCAAGCAATACACTTTGATCGATACTGCCGGGGTGCGGAAGCGCGGCAAGATATTCGAATCAGTCGAAAAATTTTCCGTGATAAAAACCTTGCAAGCGATCGAGGACGCCAACGTTGTGGTGCTGGTGGTCGATGCGCAACTGGATATTTCCGAGCAAGACGCGCATATCGCCGGCTTTATCCTCGAAGCGGGGCGGGCATTGGTGGTCGCGGTGAATAAGTGGGATGGTCTCGATAATTATGCGCGCGAGCGGATCAAGGCTGAGTTGCTGCGCAAGCTTAACTTCTTGAGTTTTGCCAAAATGCATCACATCTCGGCCTTGAATGGCACCGGGATGGCGCCGCTGTTGAAGTCGATCGATATGGCCTATCAGGCGGCGATGGCAAAACTGCCCACGCCGCGTTTGACGCGCATTTTGCAAGATGCAGTCACCGCGCATCAGCCGCCGAAATCCGGCCCCTTCCGCCCTACGCCCCGTTACGCGCACCAAGGGGGGCAAAATCCCCCCGTGATCATCGTGCATGGCACGGGCGTGATGCATATCGCCGATTCCTACAAACGCTATTTGGAAAACGCATTTCGTCAGGCCTTTAAACTGCAAGGCACACCGTTGCGCGTCCAATTCAAGCAAGGCGGGAATCCCTTCGCGGATAGAAAACCCAAGCCGCCTACGCTGAGCGAAGAGAATGCACGGCGGCGCGCTAAACGTACTTCGAAAAAGCGCTATGGTGGGTAAGGCTAATTCATTGAGATAAGCCCTCGGTTTTGCCAGGTGGCACCTCACAGAAATATAAGCTTTTGATTTTAAAACGCTTAATATTTGGCGAACGCAGCCGTTAATACAGGGGATGCTAAGAAACATTTCCCCGATGCCCGATAGCCAAATTAACCACCCCATTTCCGCTACCCCTTCGCTGATTCAGTTGGGTCGGCGCGGATTGTGGATATTTAGCCTGATCGCGCTGCTGCTGATCGGCATGTGGTTGTGGTTGACGTGGAACAATGTGCGTCAGGCGCAACTACAGCGCATGACCGTGGCGGTTTCACTTGCTGCTAATCATTCCCAAAGCTACCTGGACACGGTGGGCGGCCATCTTGAGGCACTCTCCATTCTGATGCGGCAGAACGATGCATTGAATCATCCGCGCATTGCAAAAAGCTTGCTCAATGATTTCAAAGCCAAGCATGCCGATTTGGGCGGGGCCACGCTGATTCATCCCTCGGGACAAATGTTGGTGTCCACCGCGCAAAAACCCGACGCTCGGCTACCCAATGTGATGGAGAACCCGGATTGGCGCGCAGATTTCGCCAACAATCTGAACGCCACCGGTTTATCGATTAATCGTCCGCAGCATGGTTATTTGCTGGAGACTTGGCTGATGCCGTTGCGCTATACCGTGCGCGACCCCGCGGGTCGGGTCGAATTTTTAATTCAAATTTCGATCCTGATGGAGCGGCAACAAGCATTGTGGGCCAACCTCGGCTTACAGCCCGGCGCGCAGATCGGTTTGATGCGCGAAGACGGCGTTTTGCTTTCCATGTGGCCGATGCCGGGTGGCAAGTTCGATCCCAAGTCCTTCCAAGTCAAGCCATTGTCGCAGGCGATACAGAAAAATTCTGCCAATGGTTTTTTTGAGTCCACCGAGGGAAGTTGGCTGGATCATCGAGTTGGCACTTATCAACGTCTTCGCACTTCTTCTGCCTATGCGTTCTTGTCGGTGCCCAACCGCTTGCTGTTGGGCATGTGGTGGATGAGCGTGCAGTTGCCGATTTACTTGCTGCTGGCGCTGTTTACTTTTGGCGCCGGGGCCTACGCCGTATTTGCGCGAAGCTTCGCGCTTCGCATGCAGATCATCCAATCTAAGCTCGCGCAGGGCGGGTTGCGCGACTCAGTGCAGTTACCCACCAGCGGCGTGCGCGAGATCGATGAGTTATGCGCGGCATTGGCCGATACTCAGAGCAAACTCAAAGTGGCGGCGAAAAATCGCGAGCATCAGTTGTTGATGGCGGCGGATGCCGGCACTTATACCCTACGCCTGCGCGATGGCGTCTTGCTGCAAGCGGACGATGCTTTCCTGGCCATGCTCGGGCGCAAACGCGAGGAAGTGGTGGGCCGTGCCTGGGCTACCTTGTTTGATCTGGGTGATGGAACCGCCGGCGCTAATTCTGGCAGCTTTCCAAGCCAGGAATTATCGCTGCGCGTATTGTGCTTCAAGCACGGAAACGGCCAGCCGGTGTGGCTGTCCCTGGCGGAATATATCGATACCTCTGAAGGTGAGCCGCTGCGTCAGGGCTTGGCGATCAATGTCAGCCAGCGCGAGGAATTGTTGGCCAAGGTGCAGTCGCATTCCGACCGTCTGCGCGCGCTATGGCGGCTCGCCACCGACCGCGATTCGTTCGATATGGACAAGGTCAAGCAAATGCTGCGCTTGGGCCTGGAGACGCTCGGTCTTGAAATCGCCATGATAGGCGAGCTTGAAACTGGTTTGCTGAAAATCCGCTATCTGGTCGGCAATTCCACCCTGTTCGAGGAGGGAATGTCGGTTCCGGTGATGGATAGCCTGTGCCACGATGCTTTGCGCGAGAAGCGCAGTTTTTTCATCGACAATGTATCCACGCATCCGGTCTATCGTACTAATCAAATGGCGATGCAGCGGGGTATCCGTGTCTATGCCAGCGTGCCGATTTGGGTCGGCGATCAAATCTACGGCACGCTGGTGTTCTTAAGCCGGTCATTACGCGACCAACCCCTGAGCGATGAAGACAAGGCTTTCGTCGAATTGCTTGCGGCCTGGTTCGGCAAGGCCTTGTTCGAGCAGCGCCAACGGCAAATGCTGGAAACCATGGCAATGACCGATAGTCTGACTGGTTTGCCCAACCGTCGCGCCGCAGATGCCCGACTCACCGTCGAGCTGGCGCGTGCCAAGCGCGCTGAAGAACCGTTCACTCTCGTGATCTGCGATTTGGATCGATTCAAGCTCATCAATGACCATTTCGGCCATGATGTGGGCGACGAAGTGTTGCAACATGTCGGCACCATTCTGCAAACGGCGCTGCGCGAGAGCGATTGGGTCGCGCGCTGGGGGGGCGAAGAGTTCATTCTGTTCTTGCATCGCTCCACTGGGCAGGAAGCGTTTAATGCCATGGAGCGTCTGCGCGAGGAAATCAAAGCGCGCCCGCTGGTGACGCCGCATGGAAAATTGGAGCTGACCGCGAGCTTCGGTATCGGCACTTACCGTGACAGCGAAGCCGATATCACACAAGTGTTGGCCGAAGCCGACGGTTGCCTGTACGAGGCAAAACGGCGCGGCCGCGATCGGGTGATGATGAGCGAGGCCGCGACCAAAGGCTTGCTATGGCAGGCCGGCATGCTGCAACGCGCGCTGCAGGAGCAACGGATTGTCGCGGCCTACCAGGTCATGGTTGACCTCAAAACCGGCAAGGTGGTCGCGGATGAAGCGCTGGCGCGGCTGATCCAGCCTGACGGAAAGGTATTGCCGGCCGCCGATTTTGTCGAAGCGGCCGAAGGCATCAATTTGATCCATGTGGTGGATGAAATCATCGCGCGTAGCGCGCTTGCGCGTTGTTGCAGCAGGCGGACGCATGATCCATTGGATGAAGTCGTGCATTTCATCAATCTGTCGCCGCAATTTTTAGCGCGTCGTGATTTGCTCGATGCGCTGCTCGCCGATGCGAAATCGATGGCAGAGCGCACCGGGATGAAATTTGCCACGCGCCAGCCGGTGGTGTTCGAGATCACCGAGCGCCAATTGCTGGAAGACTTCGGCGCCATGCGCGAGGACTTGAAGCACTTGCTGGAATATGGTTTTCGCCTTGCACTGGACGATTTTGGCAGTGGCTACTCGTCTTTCCTCTATCTGGCCGAGCTGCCGATCAGCTTCATCAAGATCGAAGGCTGGATGGTACGTAATATGCAGTACAACGACCGCATCCTCAGCATGGTGAAAAGCGTGGTCTTGCTCGCTAAAACGCTGGGCATCACCACCATCGCAGAATGCGTGGAAGATGCCCGCACGGCTGAAATCCTGCGCGATATGGGGGTGGATTGGGCGCAAGGCTATCATTTCGGCTATCCAGCGCTGGAAGAAAAGGGAACTTCCCCGCAGTTAGTTGAGTCTTAATTTCGCGTTTAACTGTAATAACAACGGTTTTTTACTATTATTAGCTTTTGCGCCTTGCCTGACCCTAGTGGGATGGCTGGCATCAAGCGTTGGTTCAAGTGCTGTGGCGGCAACATTGCCATTGGAATATACTGAACCAGCAATATTTACTCACTCACTAGAAAAGGGATAAGCCATGAGCGGGAAAGGGCAATTACTACAAGACCCGTTTTTAAATACCCTACGCAAAGAGCACATTCCGGTGTCGATCTATCTCGTCAACGGCATCAAGCTCCAAGGTCAAGTTGAATCTTTCGATCAATACGTAGTGCTGCTAAAAAACACCGTCACTCAGATGGTATATAAACACGCCATTTCTACTGTGGTTCCTGCACGGCCGGTCACTATTTCCGTCGATACGCCTGATGATTGATCGCCCGCAAGGCGGGGACCAGGAAAGTAGTAGTAAGCCAAGCAGCGACAAAGCGGTACTGATTGCCCTCGATTTCGGCGAGCCCGATACAGAGGAAAGTCTGGAGGAATTACGCCGTTTAACCGAAAGCGCCGGCGTCTCGGTGCAGGCGGTGGTGCAAGGCAAGCGTTCGCGGCCGGATGCGGCTTTGTTTGCCGGTAGCGGCAAAGTGGACGAAGTCGGCCAGGCCCTGCGCGATACCGGTTCCGGTGTAGCCATTTTCAATCACGATTTATCCCCCGCGCAGCAGCGTAATCTGGAACAACGCCTGCAAAGTCGAGTCGTGGATCGTACCAGCCTCATCCTCGACATCTTTGCCCAGCGCGCGCAATCGCATGAAGGCAAGGTGCAAGTGGAGTTGGCGCAGTTGGAGCGTCTCTCCACCCGCTTAGTCCGCGGCTGGACTCACTTGGAGCGGCAAAAAGGCGGCGTTGGCTTGCGCGGTCCCGGTGAAACGCAGTTAGAAACCGACCGGCGTTTGGTCGGCAATCGCGTCAAATCGCTCAAGGAAAAATTAGTTAAACTGACGCGGCAACGCCATACGCAGCGTCGCGCACGCACTAAAAATGCCGTTTTCTCGGTTTCGCTGGTGGGTTATACCAACGCCGGAAAATCGACCCTCTTCAACCGCCTGACCCATGCCGGGGCGTATGTGGCGGATCAACTGTTCGCGACCTTGGATACCACTTCACGCCGGGTGTTTTTACCGGAAGTGGGGCAGCTGGTGCTGTCCGATACGGTGGGTTTCATCAAGCATTTGCCGCATGGCTTGGTGGTTTCGTTTCGCGCTACCTTGGAAGAAGCCGTGCAGGCGGACTTGCTGCTGCATGTGGTGGATGCGGCAAGCGCGGCCCGCGACAGCCAGATCGAGCAGGTCAATAGCGTGCTGGCCGAGATCGGCGCGGCGCATTTGCCGCAAATATTGGTGATGAATAAGATTGATGCGGCGAGTCTATCGCCGCGCGTGGAGCGCGACGAATATGGTAAAATCTCGCGCATTTGGATCAGTGCGGCAAGCGGCGACGGCCTGGATTTAGTGCGCCAAGCCTTGATCGAGGCGGCCAAACAGACACAAGAACAAACAATCCAGCCTGAAGCACTCACGGCTTAAATTTCACGGGAATCAATATGGCTTGGAACGACCCGAATTGGGGCAAGAAAAACAACAGCGGTGGCCCACCTGATCTGGATGAGTTGTGGCGCCGCTTTAACGAGCGCGTGTCGGGGCTATTCGGTGGCAAGCGCCGTGGCCCCAATCTGCCATCGGGCGGCAATACCCCCGTTAACCGCGCAAACGGTGCGCTGTTGCTGATCGGCATCATTCTGGTCATCTGGATTGGCAGCGGCTTCTACATCGTCAACCCACGCGAGAGCGGCGTGGTGCTGCGCTTCGGCAAGGCTGCGGAAATTACTCTCCCGGGGCCGCGCTGGCATTTGCCTTATCCGATCGAGAGCGTGGAAATTGTCGATACCGCGCAAGTGCGCGTGACCGAGGTCGGTTACCGGCAAAATGACAAAACCAAGCAGCAACACGAAGCGGCCATGCTGACCAAGGACAAGAACATCATCAATGTGCAATTCGCCGTGCAATACTCGGTGACCGACCCCAAGAACTTCTTGTTCAAAAACCGCGTGGGTGAAGATGCGGTCTATGTGCGCCAAGTCGCGGAAAGCGCGATGCGCGAAGTGGTCGGAAAAACCATCGTGGACGATGTTTTGAGCAAAAGCACCGAGGTGGCGAATCAAGCCGGCAAGCTGATGCAGACGATGTTTGATCTGTATGAAGTCGGCGTGACGGTCGCCAATGTCACCATCAATCAAGTGCAACCGCCGGAACAAGTGCAAGACGCCTTCAACGATGCGATCAAGGCCGACCAAGACCGCGAGCGCCAGAAAAACGAAGGCGAAGCCTATTTGAAAGATATCGTGCCCAAAGCTGAAGGCGCCAAACAGCGTCTGCTGCAAGAGGCGGAAGGCTACAAGCAAAGCCTGATCGCGCGCGCCGAAGGTGATGCCTCACGCTTCAAATCGCTGGTCGGAGAATATAACAAAGCCCCCGGGGTCACCCGCGACCGCTTGTATATCGATGCCATGCAGCAGATCTATTCCAGTACCACCAAGGTGTTGGTCGACCAAAAGGGCGGCAACAATTTGTTGTATTTGCCGCTGGATAAATTGATGCAGCGCGTGACAGAAGGCCAGGTCGCCGCGCCGGCAAAAGCAACAGGCGAAACACCTCGACCGAGTGAGCCTGAATCTGGCCGCGATGCCTTACGCAACCGGGAGGGTCGATAATGAAACGTAATTTAGCCACGCTCATGATGGTTGCCCTCGCTGCCTTGGTGTTGATGAGCTTCATGTTCTACACCGTGGATCAACGCCAGCAGGCGATCGTGCTGCAATTGGGCGAGATCACCTCGATCAAGGAAAAACCCGGTCTTTACCTCAAAGTGCCGATGTTGCAGAACGTGGTGTATATCGATACCCGCGTGCGCACCTTGGATACGCCTGATTCCGATCTCATCATCACCAAAGAGAAGATCAATATGCAGGTCGACTCATTCGTGAAATGGCAGGTGATCGATGCCAAGAAATACTACGAACGGGTGAGCGGTGACGAGCGTCGCGCCGAACAGCGCATCATGAACGTGGTGCGTGACGGTCTGCGCGCCGAGTTCAACTCACGTTCCGTCGATGATGTGGTGTCCGGTCAACGCGATCAAGTCATGCTCAACCTGCGCAACAACGCGGATAAGGACGCGCGCTCAATCGGCATCAAAGTGGTGGACGTGCGTTTGAAGCGTGTCGATTATTCCGAGGACAACGAAAGCTCGGTGTATCAGCGCATGCGTTCCGAGCGTACTCGGGTAGCCAACGAGCGGCGTTCCACGGGTGCGGCGGATAAGGAAAAGATTCAAGCCGATGCCGAGCGTCAGCGCGATATTACGATTGCTGGCGCCTATCGCGATGCGCAGCGCATTAAAGGCGAGGGCGATGCAAAGGCGGCGGCGATCTATTCCGCAGCCTATTCACCCAACCCTGAGTTCTATGCCTTTTACCGCAGCCTGGAAGCGTATAAAGAAAGCTTCAAAGGCAAGGAAGATCTTCTGGTGGTCGATCAAAATTCCGACTTCTTCAAGTACTTCAAACACGCCGGTAAAGGCGGCAAGTAGCGTCCATGAACAGTCTGCTGGCGGCCTTGGGGCTGGTGCTGGTATTGGAAGGTGTGCTGCCTTTTCTTGCCCCTCGTCTATGGCGTGACACCTTTCGCAAGCTGTTGGAATTGACCGACGGCCAGTTGCGTTTCTTGGGCTTGATCTCGATGATGATGGGCCTGGGCATCGTATTCCTTACACGTTAATCATGCATACCTGGCTACTCCCCGAATATCTCGAAGACATCCTGCCGCCCGACGCGCAGCGGATTGAGCATGCGCGCCGCACGGCCTTGGACCTGTTCGCCGCACACGGCTATGAGTTGATCATCCCACCCCTGTTGGAATACCTGGAATCGCTGTTGACCGGCACCGGGCGCGACATGGAGCTGGATATTTTCAAGCTGGTGGATCAGTTGAGCGGGCGCTTGATGGGCGTGCGCGCCGACATCACGCCGCAGGCGGCGCGCATCGACGCACACCTGCTCAATCGCCAAGGCATGACGCGTTTATGCTATGCCGGCAGTGTGTTGCACACCCAGCCCGGCAATTCGCATTTCAGCCGCGAGCCGCTGCAAGTAGGGGCGGAGCTGTTCGGCCACGCCGGCTTGGAAGCAGATCTGGAAGTGCAGCAATTGCTGCTGAAAACACTCAAGGCGCTGGGGCTGACGGCGGTGCATTTAGATTTAGGCCATGTCGGCATCTTCCGCGCGCTGCTGCAAGCCGCACACGCCGACGCGGAACTGGAAGCTGAACTGTTTAAGGCCTTGCAAGCCAAGGATGTGCCGACCATCGATGAGTTGACGCGCAATCTCGATGCCGGCTTGCGCGCTGCCTTGCTCGCATTGCCCTCGCTGTACGGGCAACGTGAGTCACTGACGCGCGCCGCGCAAGTGTTGCCCAAGCTGCCTGAGATCGGGCGTGCGCTGGATGCATTGCAAACGCTGGCGGATGATTTAGCGGAGAGCGGCGCCGAGCTGTACTTCGATTTGGCTGAGTTGCGTGGCTATCACTACCATAGTGGGGTCGTGTTCGCGGCGTATGTCAAAGGCTCTGCCTACGCAGTGGCGCAAGGCGGGCGCTACGACAATGTGGGCAAGGTATTTGGCCGCGCGCGCAGCGCAACTGGTTTTTCCTTGGATTTACGCACGATTGCGGCATACCTGCCGCCAGCGGGGGGTAAACGCGGCATCCTTGCGCCCTATGGCGGCGATGCGGCACTCGCCGCCAAGATTGAAGCGCTGCGCGCTGCAGGTGAGATCGTAGTGGTGGAGTTGCCGGGGCAAGAGGCGTACCGGAGTGAAGCGAATTGTGATCGGATGTTGGTCAAAACCAGCAGCGGTTGGGAGATAAAATAACAATGAACATAGGCGGACATAAATGAAGAACGTCGTAGTTATCGGCACCCAATGGGGCGATGAAGGAAAAGGCAAAATCGTCGATTGGCTGACGGATCACGCCCAAGGCGTGGTGCGCTTTCAAGGCGGCCACAACGCCGGCCATACGCTGGTGGTTGCCGGAAAAAAAACCGTATTGCATCTGATCCCTTCAGGCATTTTGCGCGACAACGTGCGCTGCTATATCGGCAACGGCGTGGTGGTGTCCCCCAGCGCGTTGATGGAAGAGCTGGAAATGTTGGAAAAAGCCGGCGTGGATGTGCGCAGCCGGCTCATCATTTCAGAAGCGTGCCCGCTCATCCTGCCGCACCATGTAGCGCTGGATCAGGCGCGTGAAATTGCCAAGGGCGCGAGTAAGATCGGCACCACTGGGCGCGGCATCGGGCCAGCCTACGAAGATAAAGTCGCGCGGCGCGCGATTCGCATGCAGGAGCTATTTCACCGTGAGCGCTTTGCCGCCAAGTTGGGTGAAGTGCTCGATTATCACAACTTCGTACTAAAAAATTATTTTAACGCGCCGATCGTCGATTTTCATAAGACGCTGGACGAGACCATGGCCTTGGCCGAGCGCATTAAGCCGATGGTGGGCGATGTGCCGCGCCAGTTGTATGAGGCGAACAAGGCCGGCAAGAATCTGCTATTCGAAGGCGCGCAAGGCACGCTGCTCGACATTGATCACGGCACCTATCCGTTCGTCACTTCGTCCAACTGCACCTCCGGCGGCGCAGCCACCGGCGCGGGCGTGGGGCCGCACACCTTGCATTACGTGCTGGGCATTACCAAGGCCTACACCACGCGCGTCGGCTCCGGCCCGTTCCCGACCGAGTTGTTCGACGACATCGGCAAGCATCTGGCAGAGAAGGGTCATGAGGTCGGTTCCACCACCGGCCGTGCCCGTCGCTGTGGCTGGTTCGATGCCGCCGCATTGAAGCGCTCGATCCAAATCAATGGCGTATCCGGACTATGCGTGACCAAGCTCGACGTGCTGGACGGCATGGAAACGCTGCGTTTGTGCGTGGGCTATAAACTGAAAAGCGGCACCAGCGACATTCTGCCGGTAGGCGCGGAAACCTTGGCCGAGTGTGAACCGATTTACGAAGACATGCCCGGCTGGACCGAGAGCACCGTGGGCATCCAGCAATACGAGAAATTGCCGAAAGCGGCACAAAATTATCTCAAGCGCATGGAAGCGTTGTGCGAAGTGCCGGTTGATATCATCTCTACCGGCCCGGACCGCGAAGAAACGATTGTGATGCGTCATCCGTTTGAATAAGGAAAAAGGGCGGTTCATATGAACCGCCCTTCTAATTTCGAGACTTAGCAATTTGGTGCCCGGAAGAGGACTCGAACCTCCACAGTGTTGCCACCGCATGGACCTGAACCATGTGCGTCTACCAATTCCGCCATCCGGGCTGGAAGAGCGCGAATTTTAAAGGAAATACTTAATTTGTCAACGAAACATAAAACACCGAAGTTAGCTGCGATCCGTTTAAAGGACCCGCATTTTGAACGCGAGCAGGCTAAATATGGCGATGCGCTACCCAGCCGCGAATACATGCTGGAGCTGCTTGCGCAGCAAGGCGTGCCGATGCAGCCCGACGAATTTGCGCAGCTGCTCGCGATTCGGCCAGATGAAATAGAATTCTTTTCGCGCCGCATCAGCGCGATGGAGCGCGCCGGCCAACTCATGCGCAACCGCAAGGGCGCCTTGTGCATGGTCGAGAAGTTGCATTTGATCCCCGGCATCGTGCAAGGCCACCCAGACGGCTTCGGCTTTTTGGTTCCAGATGCTGGGGGAGATGATTTATTCCTCTCCTCGCGCGAGATGGAAAGAGTGTTACACGGTGATCGTGTTGTAGCGCGCCAAATTGGCCTCGACCGACGCGGCCGACCCGAAGCGGCGATTGTCGAAATATTGCAACGCGCAAATACCAGAGTGGTTGGGCGTCTAGTCGAGGCGCGCGGCATCGCATTAGTGGTGCCAGAGAATAAACGCATCAACCAAGATATTCTGGTCGAGCCGGGCGTGAAGCATAAAGCTAAGCCCGGCCAAGTGGTGATCGTCGAAATCATCAAACAGCCGGATCGTCATGCGCAGCCCATCGGCCGCATCGTGGAAGTGCTGGGTAATTACGCCGACCCCGGCATGGAAATCGAGATCGCCTTACGCAAACATGATTTGCCGCATGTGTTCTCCGATGAGATCGAACGCTTAGCAAAAAAATTCCCCAAGGGTGTACGCAAGATTGACCTTGAAGGACGCGAAGATGTGCGCGACCTGCCGCTGGTCACTATCGACGGCGAGACCGCCCGCGATTTTGACGATGCCGTATATTGCGAGAAAAAATTACGCGGCTGGCGCTTGCTGGTGGCGATTGCCGATGTCAGCCACTATGTCACGCCGGGTGATGCCTTGGATGTCGAAGCCTTGAGCCGAGGCAATTCGGTGTATTTCCCGCGCCGCGTCATTCCGATGCTGCCGGAAGAGTTATCCAACGGCCTGTGCTCACTCAATCCCGAAGTGGATCGGCTGTGCATGGTTTGCGATATGGATATCTCCAGTAGTGGCGAGATCAAGCAATATCGTTTTTATCCGGCCGTGATGCATTCACATGCGCGCCTGACCTACAACAAGGTATGGGATATGTTGCAGGAGCCTAAGGGTGCATTGGCAAAGGAATACGCCGGGGTACTGCCGCATGTGCAAGAGCTGTACAAGCTATATCAAGCCTTGGCCAAAGCGCGCGGCAAGCGTGGCGCGATCGATTTCGAAACCATCGAAACCCAGATGATTTTTAACGAGCAAGGGAAGATCGAGCGCATCCAGCCCACCGTACGCAATGACGCGCACCGTTTGATCGAAGAATGCATGCTCGCAGCCAATGTGTGCGCCTCGGATATTTTGCAGAGCAATAACCATCCGGCTTTGTACCGCGTGCATGCAGGCCCGAAGCCGGAAAAACTCATCATGTTGCGCGATTTCCTTAAGGGCTTCGGCTTCAACCTGACCGGTGGCGACGAGCCGCACGCCAAGGATTTCGCTAAGCTGTTGGAACAAATCAAAACGCGGCCCGATGCACAGTTGCTGCAAACCGTGATGCTGCGTTCGCTCAAACAAGCGCAATACAGCCCCGAGAATGTCGGGCACTTTGGTTTGGCATACGAGGCTTACACCCACTTCACCTCGCCGATTCGGCGCTACCCGGATCTGCTGGTGCATCGCGCGATCAAGGCGGTCGTACAAAAGAAAACCTATAACCCCGGCAAGTGGGAAGCGCTGGGCACGCATTGCTCCATGACCGAGCGCCGCGCTGATGATGCGACGCGCGATGTGGAGCAATGGCTCAAGTGCTACTACATGCAGGATAAAATCGGTGAGGAATTCGAAGGCACCATCGCTGGCGTCACCAACTTCGGCCTCTTCGTCGCACTCGATGGCGTGTATGTCGAAGGTTTGGTGCACGTAACTGAATTGGGTAATGACTACTACCAATTCGACCAAGCGAAGCATTCACTCATTGGTGAGCGCACGCATCATCACTATCGCTTGTCGGATCGGCTACGCGTCAAAGTTGCTCGTGTTGATCTCGAAACCGCCCGCATCGACTTTACCCTGCCGGGTGTGAGTGAAGCAGCGGCGCCCGTGTCATCGAGCAAAAAGCCTGGCAAGAAGCCTCGTAGAAAATAAAGAATGAGCACCGAATTTATCTACGGCTTTCACGCCGTGCAAAGCCGTCTGCGTAGTCATCCAGAGAGCGTAGAAGAGCTCTACGTCGATGCCGAGCGCAAGGATCAACGCGCGCGCAATCTGTTGCAACTCGCGGAAGAACAAAAAGTGCGCGTCTTGCCGGTTGATCGCACACGGCTCGCCGGCATGAGCGGATTTGCCAATAACCAAGGCTGCGTGGCGCGCGTTAAGCAAATAAAACTCGCCGTGAGCATTGATGATGTGCTGTCGCAACTCACAGAGCCGGCGTTGCTGCTGGTGCTGGATGGCGTGCAAGACCCACACAACCTGGGTGCCTGCATGCGTCTGGCCGATGCCATGGGCGCGCATGCGGTAATCGCGCCGAAAGATCGCGCGGTGGGCCTCAATGCGACCGTACGCAAAGTCGCCTCTGGTGCAGCCGAGGTCCTGCCTTTCATTCCGGTGACCAACCTGGCCCGTTCCCTACGCGAGTTAAAAGATCAGGGCATCTGGATCATCGGCGCGGCGGGCGAGGCAGAGCAAACCCTATATCAGACCAAGCTCACCGGCCCCATCGCCTGGGTCATGGGCGCGGAAGGCGAGGGCTTGCGCCGCTTGACGCGCGAGCACTGCGACGAGCTGGTGAAGATTCCCATGCTGGGCAGCGTGGATAGTTTGAATGTTTCCGTCGCGAGCGGGATTTGCTTGTTTGAAACTCGGCGGCAGCGGCAGGCGGGGGGTAAAGCTTAGCTAGGGAGCCTCTACAAAATTTCGTCATTCCGGCGAAAGCCGGAATCCAGGATTTGAAAGCCGTGGCAACTCAAGAATCGACTGGATTCCGGCCTTCGCCGGAATGACGCCCAAGTTGCTTTTTTAAGCGTTTCCTTACTCCTGCATTGTTCTATGATCGCTTCGCTCAATCCTCAATCGCCTCATACCGAATCTCAATCACTTCCAATTCCTGCGCGCCGCTCGGGGTGTGCACAATCACTGTGTCACCCACTTGTTTTCCCAGCAGCGCTTTAGCTACCGGCGAAATCCAGCTCACACGTCCGCGTGACAGGTCAATTTCATCCATGCCGACGATGGAATAAGTATGTTCCTCACCGGCTTCATCGCTGACCACCACCGTGGCGCCAAAAAAAATCTTATCCTTGGGCTGTTGGGTCGGATCGACTATCTCCGCATAGCCAATGCGCTTAGTGAGAAAACGGATGAGCTTATCGATTTCACGCAGGCGCTTCTTGCCATAAAGATAGTCGGCGTTTTCCGAACGATCGCCCAAGGCCGCGGCCCAGGACACCACTTTGACGGTTTCCGGGCGCTGCACGTTGAATAAGTCTTTGAGCTGCGCCTGCAGATTGGAAAAACCGGCAGGCGTGATGTAGTTTTTGCTGCCCTTGGGCGCGAGCTGTTCTTCCGGTTCCAGCTCGTCATCTGGGTCGTCATCGGTTTCGCGGGTGAAGGCTTTGCTCATCAGGTTTTAATTGATCTTGAAGAACAGTGATTGTACCTGGATGCCATTCATGTTTGCGGCCCAGATCTGGCGCACAAGGGGTATTGAAAAGGTTGGACTTGGTTTCCTATGACCCGGCAAGCGGGGCTGAATGTGGCGTTGAATATGTTGTATCCGTATCCAAGCGCTAAGGCTTAGCCTGCCACAAATTTTTATTCCAATCTTTTAATATCGATCCCTCCATCTTCTCGGTCAATTATTTGAATGTGGTCGATGCCTCCAATAGCAGGCGGCATGGCACCTGTCTTCATCATGTCAAGCAAAGTGTGCATTGGGGAATCATTCGCATAATATTGGGGTACAGGTAGAGATAATGCTATCCACGCACAAGCAACAACGGATTCACCACACAATGAATAATCGGTGTGTGACTCAGGTATAGAGTTGTCAGCACAGACAATTCCACAAGCCGCAACTTGCTTACCATCACGTGGCAAATAAACAAATCCGCCGCTCATTCCAGGCTCAGCTGGTATAGAAGTTGTAAAGCATTGCCAAGGGTACTGGCGAAACCCTTGCGGATAGATAGCTGTAACGGTGCCGACGCGAATGCTGACGCGGCGGTGTACCGTGAACCGTTGCCCAACCCCATTTACGCCTGTTGGTGGTAAACGACCAGAAATTTTCATTCCGCCTTGGGATACCATATGCACAACATCTCCAACAGCAGGTCTAGTTGTATCCAAAGGGATAACAACAGGCTTGAATTGAGTTGCATATGATTCCTGAGGAGCAAGAAGGCAGCATGCAATATCTTCCGAGTCGTGATAGGACAAATGCCGCGCAAATAACAAATCAGCATTTTCAGAGCTCATCCACATGGCTCTTAGTTTTTCTTCATGCAATATGGGGGTTTTAGCGCTGGCAGGTACGAAGAGTGCTGAAGGGGCGTGCCTAGGCACGGGCCGTTGAATATTTAGAACACCTTCAGTAAGAACGTGTTTTGCCGTGATGACTATAGCGCTGTCAGTATTGGCACCTATAACAAAACCGGTGCCTGCAAAATCCGGTTCATGTCCATAATTAAATGCCAAGAAGCTCACTAAACAAGGACGTAACTCGTCTACAAGTTTTGGGTTGGCATTTGAAACATCAATCCAGTAACGGTTCTCAGGATCATTTGGAATCGGCATAGTTTCAATTGGCAATTGCGATTGCTCTCCACATGGTGCGCAAATTGGTATAAACGTAAGCGGAGTAATTATGCTCTTTTGTTGACCGAGCAACTATGTGTGTGAGACTTAAGAGGGGCTGCTAAACCACGTAGACGTACGGTGGGTGGAGCGGAGCGATACCCATCGCAGATAATTCGGCGAGCAGGCTTAGTGATGGGTATCGCTGCGCTCAACCCATCCTACAAAATCCGCCGCAGCCACGCCTTACGCACTTCCTCCAACACCCACATCAGCACCGCAAAGAAAATAGCGTACAGCCAGACTTGCGGCCTGATGGGCGCTGTACCAAACAGCCAATTGCCGGCCGGGGTGTAGACGATGAATAGCAGCAAGCCGATCTCCGCCGCGATGCCGAGCAGGATGAGCGGGTTGCTGAATAGGCCGAAGCTGAGCGAGGATTTGAGCGGATGGCGGCAGAGAAAGACGTTCACCACTTGCATCATCACGATGGTCGCCAAGCAGGCGGTGGTCGCTTGCAGATAAAGCGGATCCAACCGGGCCAGGGTTTCGCCGTATTGCCAACCGGTTGCTTCGAGTACGAAGAAAAATACCGCCATCGCTGCCGCTGCTTCCAGTACGCCGAGGAATAAGTAGGCACGGGCGAGCAGTTTCCACGACAGCAGGCGTTCGCCGCGCGCGCGGGGTGGGCGGTTCATCACTGCCGGGTCGGGCTTTTCCGCACCCAGGGCCAGCGCGGGCAGCATGTCGGTGCCGAGATCGACTGCGAGAATCTGGATGATGGTGAGCGGCAGCGGGATTTTGAATAGCACGAAGGCGAGATAGGGCACGAGTTCGGGAATGTTCGAGGTGAGTATGTAGGTGAGGAACTTGCGGATGTTATCGAACACCGCGCGCCCTTCCTCGATGGCGGCGACGATGCTGGCGAAGTTGTCGTCGAGCAGGATCAGATCCGCCGCCTCCTTGGCCACGTCGGTGCCGCTCACGCCCATAGCGATGCCGATGTCGGCGGTCTTCAATGCGGGCGCATCGTTCACGCCGTCGCCGGTCACGGCGACGATCTCGCCTTTTTTCTGCAACGCTTCGACGATGAGCATTTTTTGCTCGGCGGCAACGCGGGCGAAGATGATCTCCGGCGCATCCAGCGCCAATTGCAACTGCGCAGCCGACATGCGGCGCATTTCATCGCCGGTCACCATTACCGGCTGATCTGTTTTTACCAGACCGATCTCGCGCGCGATGGCGCGCGCTGTGTGCGGGTGATCGCCGGTGACCATGATCACGCGAATGCCGGCCGAGACGCAGCGCGCAACGGCGTCCGGCACTTCGGGCCGTGGTGGGTCTTCCAACCCGACCAGACCCGAGAGAATCATGCCTTGTTCCGTAGCCGGCAGGCCGCCGGAAATTGGACAATGCGCGAAGGCGAGCACGCGCAGGCCGGCCTCGGCCATCGTATCTTGGGCGGCGAGCAGGCGCGTCTTGGCGGCGGCATCCAGCGCTATGATCCCGGCGTCGAGCTGAACCGAATCGCAGGCCGCGAGCACTGTCTCCAGCGCGCCCTTGCAGTAGAGCACGCGCCCTTGCGGCGTTTCGCACAATACCGACATGCGCTTGCGGTCGGTGTCGAAGGGAATCTCGCCGATGCGCGCGTAAGCTTCGAGTGCGCCTGCCGCCTGCCGGCCCATGCTGGTCAGCGCCACTTCCATCGGGTCGCCCAGCCACTCGCGCTTGCCGTTGTTCTGCATTTCTTTCAAGTTATGGCAAAGCGCGGCATTCACGAACAACGCGCGGTTATCCAGCGCCAAGCGCGGCTGCGCCGCAACATCGTCTGGAAAATAAACCCCGCCGCCCAGCCATAGGCGCTGCACCGACATGCGGTTTTGCGTCAGCGTGCCGGTCTTGTCGGAGAGAATCACCGTGGTTGCGCCGAGCGTCTCCACCGCGGGCAGGTGGCGCACCAGGGCGTTGCGCTTGGCCATGCGCTGCGTCGCCATGGCGAGCGACAGCGTCACCGTCGGTAGCAGACCCTCCGGCACGTTGGCGACGATGATGCCGATGGCAAACAGCAGGCTTTCCCAGAACGGCAGCCCGAGTACCTGGCCGATAGCAAAAAATACGACGCCGATTCCCGTGGCGAGAAAGGCGACGATGCGGGAGAGCCGCGTGATCTCGCGTTGCAGTGGCGAGGTATCTTTGCCCGCTGTTTGCGTCAGATGGGCGATCTTGCCGAACTCGGTGCGCATCCCCGTGGCGTACACCACGGCGCGCGCTTGGCCTGACACCACCGAAGTGCCGGCCAGCGCAATGTTTTTCGCGAACAGCGGCGATTCCTCAGAGCTAGGGTCGGCATTGCGCGTCTTGGGCAGCGATTCGCCGGTAATGGTCGCGGTGTTGACGCGCAGCCCGGAGGCTTCGATCACGCGGCAATCTGCCGGGACAAAAGCGCCTTCCTCCAACAGCACGATATCGCCGGGCACCAGCTCGGTAGCGAGAATCTGCACCACCTCGCCGGAGCGCACTACCTTCACCTGCTGCGGCAGCAACTGGCGCAGCGCCGCGATCGCCCGCTCGGCCTTGTATTCCTGCCAGAAAGAAAAGATGCCGTTGATGAAAATGACGCCGACGATGGCGACACCCAGCCGCGCCATGCCCTGGCCGGGATCGAAATGCTCGGCGATAAACGCCAGCGCCGCGCCCACCCACAAGATGATGGCGAAGAAGTGGGTGAACTCGCGCGCGAAGCTGAGCAGCAGGTTCTCGCGGCCCACTTCCTCGACATGGTTCGGGCCGAACTCCGCTAGCCGGTGCGCGACCTCCGACTGGACAAGGCCGGCGGGGGAGGTTTTAAGGCTGGAGAGCGATTGCTCGGTGGTGAGGGTTTGGATGTGCATGGGGAGGGAGGTGGCGTGACCCGATTCCAATCATGGATGAGGCACAAGCAAATCCCCCCTAGCCCCCCTTCGCCGAAGGGGGGAACCTACTGCGCGCTGGCATTAGAAGGTTCCCCCCTTTGAAAAAGGAGGGGTAGGGGGGATTTGCCTTTGTGTCAGTCATAATGCTCAAAGCACCTATAGAGGCGATGAAAAGAACTTAAACCACCTTGCCGATACTCACCGCCGTCACTTTATATTCCGGCGTAATCGCAATCGGATCGTAATACGAGCCGGTCAATATATTCACTGGCGTCTCACTGAAATGAAACGACATGAACACGGTGCCCGGCGGGCAGCGTGAGGTGATGTGGCAATTCACTTTGATCTGGCCTCTGCGGCTTTTCACTTCTACCCAGTCTTCTTCTTGCAGCGATAATTTTTCCGCATCCTCCGGGTTGATCTCGATCCGCTCGTGCGGATACAGCCCCATCAATCCTTCCGTCTTGCGCGTCATCGCACCGTTGCAGTAATGCTCCAGTCTGCGTCCGGTGGTCAAGAGATAGGGGTAGGTGGTGTCAACAGATTCTTCCGACGGTTCAAACTCCAGCGCGTGGAAAACGCCCTTGCCGTGGGTAAATTCATTTTCATGCAGGGTGCGTTGCCCCCTATCATCTTGGGTCGGGCAGGGCCAGACCAGTTGTTCGCCGGCAGTCAGGCGCGCATAGCGCACGCCGTATAAAATCGGCGACAGCTCAGCCAACTCCTCCCACACTTGCGCCGGGCCGTCATAGTGCATGGCATAGCCCATGCGGCCGGCCAGATCGCAGATGATGTCCATATCGGTGCGGCACTCGCCCGGCGCTGCCAGTACCGGTTTGAAATGTTGAATCCGCCGATCGGTATTGGTGAAGGTGCCTTCTTTTTCCAAGGCGCAGGCGGCGGGCAAGATCACATCCGCGAACGAAGCGGTGCGCGTGAAAAATAATTCTTGCACCACCAGGCAATCGAGATTGTCCATGGCCTGTTCGACCAAGTGGCTATCCGGATCGGTCTGCACCGGGTCTTCCGCAATCAGGTAGAGGCCTTTGACTTGGCCGCTCTTCGCGCCATGAATCATCTGGCAGCTTTTCAGGCCGGTGCTCGTCGGCAGCGCAACCTGCCAGCGCTGTGAAAATTTGGCGATGGCGGCTGGGTCATCCACCGGTTGATAGCCAGGCAGCACATTGGGCAGCGCGCCCACATCGCAAGCGCCTTGCACATTGTTCTGCCCGCGCAGGGGGCAGACCCCCGCGTGCTTGCGGCCGATGTGGCCGGTTGCCAGCGCGAGATTGGCGATCGCCATCACGTTGCTGCTGCCATGGATGTGCTGGGTGATGCCCAGCCCGTAGATGATCATGCTGTTTTTAGCGCCGGCATAGAGCCGCGCCGCTTGGCGGATGTCATCCGCCGCGACGCCGGTAATCGACTGCACGCGATCCAGATCGTAGTGGTCCATCACGATTTTCCGGGTCGCTTCAAAGCCGCTGGTGCGCGCGGCAATGAAGTCTGCGTCGATCAGGTTTTCTTCAATCAATACGCGCAGGATGCCGTTGAGCAAGGCGATGTTGGTGCCTGCGCGCAGTTGCAAATGCTGGTCCGCAATCTGCGTGAGCCAAATGTTGCGCGGGTCGATCACCACCAGCTTGGCGTGATTGTGCAGTACCGCATGCTTGATTTTGTGGCCGATCACCGGATGCGCTTCGGTGGGATTGGCGCCGATGAGCAGGATGCAATCGGCGCCGGCAATCTCATCCAGCGAATTGGTTGCAGCACCGCTGCCGAAGGCGGCCGTCAGTCCCACCACCGAGGGGGCATGGCAGATGCGCGCGCAGTTGTCGATGTTGTTGGTATGGAAAACCGCGCGCGCGAGTTTTTGCGCCAGATAGTTTTCTTCGTTGGTGGCGCGGGCCGAGCTCAGCACCGCCAGCTTGTCGCCGCCATCGTTATCGCGAATCTGCTTGAACTCGCGCGCCGCATAATCCAGCGCTTCATCCCAGCTCGCTACGCGGAAGCAATCCAGCGTTCGCCCCTCCCGCCCGCGAATCAAGGGCTGGGTAATTCGATCCGGATGGCTGACGAAATCCAAGCCGAAGCGTCCCTTTACGCATAACTGGCCCTGATTCACGCTCGCATCAGAATAATCCGGGTGAGCGCCCAGCGGCACACCGTCTTTCACCTGCACTTGCAAGGCGCAACCGGTGCCGCAATAGGTGCAGATTGAGGGCGCTTGATAATCCGCCGGGCCGTGGGTGACGCTCCATTTCTCTACCAAAGCACCAGTCGGACAATGATCGACGCAACCGCCGCAGTGGTCGCACTGGCCTTCTGCCAAGGGTATCCCTATGGCAAACGATAATTGGCGCGAACCGCCCATATCCAGAATCTCGCTCGGATGAAAACCATGCAGATATTCGCAATAGCGGAAACAGCGGTTGCACTGGATGCAGCGCTCAGGCGAGATCGCCAGCAGGGGATCGTGGTGGGTGAGGTAATGCGCTGCTTGAGTTTGGATGGTTGCAGGGGATAAACCTGCCGCTTCGGCCATGCGGCTTAAGGTGGCGTAATGTTTTTGGGCCGGATCATTGGGGCCAACTGTGCCGAAATTTTTCAGCACCATGCCCAGAATCTGGCGCTGATTTTCCCGCACCTTGTCCGTAGTGGTATGCACCTGCATGCCGTCGTGCACGGTCGTCGTGCAGGAAGAGACCAAGCCATGCATGCCGTCGATTTCCACACAGCACAAACGGCACACGCCTTCGGGCGTGAGCAGGGGATCGAAGCACAGCGTTGGGATATCGATGCCGCGTTGCTGTGCCGCTAACAGGATTGAAGTGCCTGCGGGAACGGAAATAGGTAGACCGTCTATGCTGACTTGGATCATTTTAGCGTCCCACAAACTGCGCACCCACCATGCATATGCCGGTTAAAGTCTTCGGGGAAAGCCTGCATCAAAGCCGGCGCCATCGCCGTGCCGGATGAACACAGCCCGCACTTGCTGCTATTCATGAGCAGCGTATGCAGCTCGCCATAGCGCTTGTGTACCGGCGCCAGGCTGGGCTGATGGTCGAGATTATCCATCAGCGCTTTGGCCTGCTTCATGGACTCGCGCCCCGGCAAACATTGGCCGCAATGTTCAGTGAAAAAGAAATCGGTGACATGCCGCGCCAGATCGGCGGCGCAACGCGTGTCATTGAACACGATCACCGTGCCGTTGCCGCAACCGTTCTGCACCGTGAGTGGTTTATCCAGATCGTCCGGCAAAAACAATTGCCCGGAAGGGCCGCTGACCATGGCGCCCTTGAAGGCGCCGATGGTGCCGCCGGCCCACGCGATCAGCTCACGCAAACTGGCATCCATGGCAGCTTCAATCACGCCCGGATTTTTAATATCGCCGGAGAGGCAAAACAGCTTGGGTCCATGGCTGCCCGCTGGCCCCAATGTGGTAAACCACTGGCTGCCTTTCTCCAGGATCAGTGAGACGCAGCTGAGAGTTTCAATATTGTTAATGATCGTGGGTTTGTGCCACAAGCCTTGTTCGGTGGGGTAAGGCGGACGGCTCGACGGCTCGGCGCGCCGTCCCTCCAGGGCGCGGAACAAGGCCGTCTCCTCACCGGAGATATAACGCGATGGGCCGCGTCGCACCTGGATATCGAAATCGAATTGCCGCTTGAGAATGTTGCCGCCCAAGCGCTGATCTTCGCGCAGCCAGGTTAGCAATGTTTGCAGCGCCTGCTCGATCTGCCTGTAGCTGTGATTCAAGTAGATGTAGCCCGCGCGTGCCCGCACCGTATAGGCCGCAATGATCATCGCCTCAAGCACCGCCAGCGGATTGCGCTCCAGCAGGACGCGATCCTTGAAGGTGCCCGGCTCGCCTTCCTCGCCGTTGGCGACCATATAGCGCACCGAATCGGGTTGCTGCAGCACGCATTCCCACTTCCGGCCGAGCGGGTAGGCTGCGCCGCCGCGCCCGCGCAAGCCGGAGGCCTTGAGCTCGGTAATGATCTCGTGGGGGGAGAGCGTGACAGCTTTTTGCAGCGCATGAAAAGGATAGTGCTGGTAATACTCGCGCAAGCGATCGGCCACTGGGGCATTGCCCGTCAGCACTGGGGTCGGCAAGGGCTTCATGCCAGCGACTCCCGGATGCGTTTCACCAGGGCATCCAAATCCGTTGCAGCTACGTACTCGCCGTTGATATGCACGGCGGGGGCACGCTCGCAATCAGATAAACAATCCACCCGGGCGATCAACAAGCGGCCATCTTCCGTGACCTGATCCGGGAGTGCGCCAAAGGCGCCGCATAAATGGCGCAGCACCGCATCCGCGGATTTTAGATGGCAACTCAATGCGCGGCAGACTTCCACGCGGCATTGGATCGGCGCGTCCGTCACCGGGTAATGATAAAAACTCAGCACCGATTGAATTTCAGTCGCTGTCAGTCCAAGCTGTTGCTGAATCAGCGGCAGCGCAGACGTGGGAATGGCGCGATAGCGATCCATCAACTGCTCGGCCAGCACCAGCAACTCGTCCGCTTTTCCGGCGTGGGCGGTGATGATTTGTTCCAGGGTTTGAATGGTCATTTTTTAAGCATAGCAACGAAAACCAACTCTTCAGCCCACTTTGGCGCCACGCCGATAAATGACGTGGTACACCAGCCCTACCAGCAGGCTACCGCCGACCAGATTGCCCAAAATCACGGGGATGATGTTTCCGAAGAAGCCGGCCCAGGTGATGGTGGCGACTCCTTGTGAGGCTTCCAGCATCATCGCCAGCGGAAAAATATACATATTGGCGATGCTGTGTTCGAAACCGGCGGCGACGAAGGCCGAGATCGGAAAAATAATCGCTACCGCCTTGTCGATTACGCTGCGCCCGGCCAAGGCCATCCATACCGCCATGCACACCAGCACATTGCACAGCACGCCCTTGAAGAACGCTTCCCAGAACGGCATCGCACTCTTGGCGGCGGCGATCTTTATATATTGCGCCGCAATCAGGCCTTGGTTCATCTCTGGGTGCCGGGATAAATAAACCAGCAGTGCCAAACCTGCGGCGCCGACGAAATTAGCCAGGCAAACGATGACCCAATTGCGCAGCAGCTCCAGCGTGGAAATTTTGCCGTCTGCCCACGCCATCGCCAACAGATTGTTACCGGTAAATAACTCGGCCCCCGCGACGATCACCAGGAGCAAGCCCATGGAAAAGGCGACACCGCCGAGCACTCGGCCAGCGGCAAAGCCCAGTGAAGGGTCGGACACAATCAGCACGTAATAGAGCGCACCCAGGCCGATGAAAGCCCCCGCCAACACGCCCAGCATTAGCATGGAGAGCAGAGGGAGGCGCGCTTTGGCCACGCCGATGCTTTCAACCCGCTCGGCGATTTGCTTGGGGGAAAAAGCGTCGAATCCGAAGATGTCCGGTCCGTTAGCCATGAGCACTTACTTTAAAATGCGGGTTGTGAATTAGACCGATGATATTGCCAAAGGGGTCGAGCAGGGTCGCGACTTGAATTCCGTCGCCGACATCCTGGATTGCCGAGTGCTCTTTACCCCCTATTTCAAGCAAGCGTTTGAACTCGGCCGCGATGTCCTCCACGCCCCAGTAAGCCACGACCCCGGCGTTTTCCGCCGAGTTGGGTGGAGTATTGGGGTTGAGGCCCAGCTCATACCCGCCTACATTGAACCCGACATAAAAGGGCTCATCAAAATAGGGCGCTGCCCCCAGCGCCTGGCTGTACCACGCTTTGGCGTGTGCAATGTCATTCACGCCGTAAATGACGGTTCGTAACCCTTGCAACATTTCGTTCTCCCGCGATAGCTATTTCATTTTAGAAGGTACTTTGATCGACTCGCCGGCAACCATGAAAACGCCATTGCCGCGATGGTGCAGGGTACGCGGGTCTTTGATCGCGCGATCGATCCAGGCTTGAACGACTTCAAGCACAAAGAAGTTGTATTTATCCACCAGCTTCTTATCGACCACCTTGCATTCAAGATTGGCATAGCATTCGTCGATTAGCGGCGCCTTGACGTAGGTGGCCGCTGCGGGCGTGAGTTTAAATTTCTTGAATTTGTCGATCTTGCTGCCACGCGTATTGCCAACGCCCACTACGATTTTTGCCAACTCCACCGTGGGGATGTTGATCACGCATTCCTTGGTCGCTTTCAAGATGTCGAACGTGTAGTTGCGGCCGCTGATGATGCAACCCACTAATGGCGGCTCGAATTCCATCATCGTGTACCACGACATGGTCATGATGTTTGCCCGCGTCTTATTCGCGGTCGTGACCATGACTACCGGGCCAGGTTCGAGCAGGCCGTAGACTTTAGAGAGTGGATAGGATTTTTTCGCCATTTCAGCACCTCCAATTCAGATGTTTCCAACAGACGTCTTCGTTCCCTATTAAGTAGCGCCCTGATTCACCATAGCAAAATATTTCAATGATTGCCGCCATGGCTCATGCAGCGCAACAATCGCTCCCAGTGCCGCGTATAACGCGGCGCATCGCACAGCGCGGAAGCTTCCACCTGGCTGCGCAGTGACCCGCGCAACGCAGCCAAGCGCGGCAAATCGGCCGCCAGTGTTTGCGCGGCTTGCAGAAAACTCGATTCGCTGTCGGTAATCCACTCCGTCAGCCCCACTCGGGTCAGGATCGACGCTCCCCAGCGGCTGACCATGGCTTCTCCCGCAAGCGTGAGCACCGGCACGCCCATCCACAATGATTCGAGGCTGGTGGTGGAGCCATTGAAGGGAAAAGGGTCGAGGCTGATATCTACTGCGTGGTAGCGCGCGAGGTGGTCCGCCGCCGATTCATCGGCAGCGTCTAAGGTGAGGCGGTCTGCGTTGATGCCATGCCGCGCAAACTGGGCGGTGACATGCTCGCGCACATAGGGATCACCGTATAAATCTTTGTATTTGAGAATCAGCCGGGCCGAGGGTAGGGCGTTTAGTAGCTGCGCCCACAGCGCGATCACGGCAGCATTCAACTTCGCCGGGTTGTTGAAGCTGGCGAAGGTGAGGTATCCGTTTTGAAGCGCGGGCAGTGGATTCACCAATGGTGCATCGCTAAGCGGCTGGTGTAGGTAATACGACGGCAAGCGCGCGACGCGCTCACTGAACCATTGCGTGCCGCGCTTCGGTGCGAGCACGGGATCCGCAATCACATAGTCGAAGCCACTCATGCCCGTGGTGCCAGGGTCATGGAAATTGACGCACACCGGCGCGGCACGATGCGCGGCGATGAGCGGGCGGTTGACGTCGAAGCGCCAAGCGAGAATCACCAGCACGTCGATTTCGTCTTCACGGATCTGCGCCACCGCTTGGGCGTCGTTGAGCTGGCTGATCAGGCGAAATTGGTCGCTGGCCGCCATCAAGCGCTCGCTCATGGCATCGGGCGCGCCAATGTTGGCGTAGAGAAAAATCTCGAAGCGAGCGCGGTCGTGTTGCTGCAACACCGGCAATAAGTTGCGCGCGACCGGATGCTCGCGAAAATCCGAGGATACATAGCCGATGCGCAATTTTCGTCCCGCGAGTGGCTTGGTCACAGGCTTTGTGGCTTGCGCAAAAATCGGCGCGGCGAAACGCTGATCGAGCTCCTGCAGCACGCTGCGCAGGGCGGCATCGGTATTCGGCAGATAGAGCAGGGCCATGGCGTAATAGCGCCAATAGTTGGGGTTGCCCGCTTGCGCTTCCTTGCAGCGCTCGAATGCGGCCAGTGCTTCCTCATGTCGGCCCAAGTGGGTGAGGGTCACAGCCAGATTGAGCGCGGCAGGGTGGTTTGCTTGAATCCGCGTGGCAGTGTCGAAGCAGGCGATCGCGCGGGCGTAGGCACGGTTTTTCAAGCAGGCGGCGGCCAAGTTATTCCAGCCTTGCGCATTGTTTGGGTCCACTTCCACATAGCGTGAATAGGCGGCGATGGCCGCAGCGTACTGGCCGGTTTCGAGCGCGATATTGCCGAGGTTGTACAACGCATCGGCCATACGCGGGTCAAGTGCGAGCGCGGCTTCGAAATGCCGTTGGGCCTCCGCGAGTTTGCCCGCTTTGCGATAGGCGCTGCCCAGTATGTTTTGCGCGCCGGCATGTTGCGGCAGTAATTCGGCGGCGCGGGTATGGGCGCGGATGGCAGCGTCGATTTGACCGAGTGCTTCACAAGTGAGGCCTAAGGCCGAGAACAAATCGGGCAGCTCCGGCGCGCGGTGGATGGCCTGCTCTAGCAGCGAGAGCGCTTGCTCAGGCTGGCCGGCCAAGCGCATGGCCTCGGCCAAATCGCGCAGGATGAACGGGTTATGCGCCTCGGCCTGGTTGGCGCGGGCGAGAAAATCACACGCCGCTTGTATTTGGCCGCTCTGCTTGGCGATGGCCCCCGCCAGATGCAGCGCGCGGGCATGATCCGGCTTTACTGTCAGTGCTTGCGCGCACAAAGCTTCGGCTTGGGCCAGGTCCCCGGCGCGATAGCGTGCGACGGCGGTGTCGAGTTGCTGATTCAAGGGGGTGTCAGGACGGGGCATATTGATTTTTAAGTTTATGACCTATTCTAATGATATCCCTATTGAAAATCCGGATTGATGCCCTATTTAAGTCATAACAAACAAGCTTTGAAGGGAAAATCATGCGCTTCGACAAATTAACCACCAAATTCCAGCAGGCCTTTTCCGACGCCCAAAGCGCGGCGGTGGGCAATGACAATCCCTATATCGAGCCGCAGCACTTGTTGCTGTCGCTGATCAATCAAGATGACGGCGGTACCGCATCGATCTTGGCGCGCGCCGGGGTAAATGTAGCTGCGCTGAAACAGGCGCTGCATAAAAGCATCGAACGCCTGCCCAAAGTAGAGGGTCACGGCGGCGAGGTGTCGATCTCGCGTGACTTGAATAATCTGCTCAATATCACCGACAAAGAAGCGCTAAAGCGCAACGACGCCTTCATCGCCTCGGAAATGTTTTTACTCGCCTTAGCCGACGACAAGGGCGACACCGGCCGCCTGTTGAAAGAGAACGGCGCCAACCGCGCTTCGCTCGAGCAAGCCATCACGGCCGTGCGCGGCGGCGAATCCGTGCAAAACCCGGAAGCCGAAGGCGGGCGCGAAGCATTGAAAAAATACACGATTGACCTCACGGAACGCGCGCGCCAAGGCAAGCTCGACCCGGTGATCGGGCGCGACGAAGAGATTCGGCGCACGATTCAGATTTTGCAGCGCCGCACCAAAAACAATCCGGTTTTGATCGGCGAACCCGGCGTAGGCAAGACCGCGATCGTGGAAGGTTTGGCGCAGCGCATCGTGAATGGCGAAGTGCCGGAGACCTTGAAGAACAAGCGCGTGTTGTCGCTGGATATGGCGGCCTTGATTGCCGGCGCGAAATATCGCGGTGAATTTGAAGAGCGCTTGAAAAACGTGCTGAAAGAATTGGCGCAGGACGAGGGCAGCACCATCGTCTTCATCGACGAGCTGCACACCATGGTCGGCGCCGGCAAGGCCGAAGGCGCGATGGACGCCGGCAATATGCTCAAGCCGGCGCTCGCGCGCGGCGAGCTGCACTGCATTGGCGCCACCACGCTGGACGAGTACCGCAAGCACGTCGAGAAGGACGCGGCGCTCGAGCGCCGCTTCCAGAAGGTGCTGGTGGACGAGCCCAGCGTGGAGGCCACCATCGCCATCCTGCGCGGCCTGAAAGAGAAATACGAAGTGCACCACGGCGTGGACATCGGCGACCCGGCGATCGTTGCCGCGGCCACGCTGTCGCACCGCTACATCACCGACCGCCAACTCCCGGACAAGGCTATCGATCTGGTGGACGAGGCGGCGTCGCGCATCCGCATGGAGATTGACTCCAAGCCCGAGGTCATGGACAAGCTCGACCGGCGCCTCATCCAGCTCAAGATCGAGCGCGAGGCGTTGAAGAAGGAATCCGATGAAGCCTCGAAGCTGCGGCGCACGGCGCTCGAGGGCGAAATCCAGAAACTCGCGAAGGAATACTCCGATCTCG
>JBBTCZ010000054.1:0-25545 GCA_038042985.1 Pseudomonadota bacterium | reverse complement strand
ATGAACGAGGTCTCGATATCCACCTGGGTGAATTCGGGCTGGCGGTCGGCGCGCAAATCTTCGTCGCGGAAACACTTGGTGATCTGGAAATAGCGGTCGAAACCCGCCACCATCAACAATTGTTTAAACAACTGTGGCGACTGCGGCAGCGCGAAGAACATGCCGGCGTGGATGCGGCTCGGCACCAGATAATCGCGCGCGCCTTCCGGCGTGGAGCGGGTAAGCATCGGTGTTTCAAGTTCCATGAAGCCATTCGTGTCGAGAAAGTCGCGCATCGCCTTCGCTACTTTGTAGCGCAGACGCATATTCGCCTGCATCGGCGGGCGGCGCAGGTCGAGATAGCGGTAGGTGAGGCGAATATTCTCGGACAGGTTTTCGTCGTCGAGCTGGAACGGCGGCGTGAGCGAGGGATTGAGGATTTCGATTTCATCCGCGATCACTTCGATCGCGCCGGTGGGCAGGTTCGGGTTCACGGTGCCCTCCGGGCGGGCGCGCACGCGGCCAGTGATTTTCAGTACGAATTCGCTGCGGATGGTTTCCGCAGTCGCGAAAGTTTGCGCATGTTGCGGGTCGCATACGACTTGCACCAAGCCCTCGCGGTCGCGCAGGTCGATGAAAATTACCCCGCCGTGGTCGCGGCGGCGATGCGCCCAACCGCAGAGCGTGACGGTTTGCGCAAGATGGTCGCGGTTTACTTGCCCGCAGTAGTGGCTACGCATTGCTGGAGTCCTTTGAAAACATCTGGGGTCGCCCCGAACGGGCGCGGAAAAAGCGTGAATTATACCTGGAAACACCTGAATTTCAGGCTATTGGCCGCGCGGGTGCTTCGCTTTGGTGGCCACGCCCATGGATACGATGTACTTCAGTGCCTGATCCACGCCGATGTTGAGCTCGATGGTTTCGGACTTCTTCACGAAGAAATAAAACCCGTTCACCGGACTTGGCGTGGTGGGAATGAATACCGCGACATAATCTGGGCCGAGCTTTTCGGCGACATTGCCCTCGGGGATATTGGTTTGGAACGCAAGCGACCACGCATCCACATGCGGGTAGCGCACCAACAGCACTTTGCGGAAGGCATCGCCTGAGCCCGAAAAAAGCGTATCGCTTACTTGCTTGATGCTGGTGTAGATCGATTTCACGACCGGGATGCGCGCGAGAATGTTTTCCCATAAAACCAGCAACTGCCGACCGAAGTAATTGGCGGCGAGCATGCCAGTAAAAAGGATGATGAGCAGCGTGGCAATCGCGCCCAGTCCCGGAATGCGCATCCCGAGCAAGGTTTCGGGGCGATAGGCGATAGGCAGCAGCAGTAAGGATTGGTCCAGGGTGCCAACCAAAAGGTTGAGCACCCAGATCGTGGCCGCCAGAGGTACCCAAATCAGCAGGCCGGTGATGAAGTATTTTTTCACGGAAATTTAAACGGGGGGTGGCTTACCCGCCCTCGGGTATTAAGGGGTGACAGGCTTAGCTGGTACACGCCGGGCAAGCGCCGGTGCCGCAAGCGGGGGAAGGCGCTTCTTTTTTCTCTTCCTTGGGCTTGGCGCCGCCCTTGAAGTCGGTCGCGTACCAGCCGCTGCCCTTCAACTGGAATCCGGCTGCAGACAGCATTTTCGAAAAAGTTTCCTTGCTGCATTCCGGGCAGGTGGTGAGCGGTGCGTCGCTCATTTTCATCAAATAATCTTTCTGAAACCCACATGCATCGCAGCGATACTCGTAAATCGGCATGATTTACTCCAAATATTAGATAAACGGATTATACCTTAAACCTCCCCCCGCCTTGGCGGCGCAGGGCTCAAGCTTAAGATGGCGGTGTGGCAAAGAATTTCAATACCCGACGCTGGCTGTATATCGGTACGGCTTAAACCCAAGGATTTTCTTGACCTGGAGCCGGCTCCAGGGCTTACGCTGCGTCTATTCTCAAATGCAACGAGTGAAAAACCGAAGTCATGACCATCAAAATCGAAGTATTTTCCTCCCCCGGCTGCGGCAAGTGCGGCCACGCCAAAACCGTATTACACAAACTGGCGCAGGAGTTGGGCGGAATCGAATGGCGCGAGGTCAATGTGCTGGAGGAGCTCGACTACGCGGTCGCGCTCGGCGTGCTCTCCACGCCGGCCATCGCCATCGACGGCGAGCTGGTTTTCTCCAGCCTGCCGTCTGCCGCTAAGCTGCGCGCCGATTTGGCGGCGCGACTGGAGCGCAAAGCATGAGCGAGCTTTTGCTGATTGCCGCGACATTGCTTGGGGCGCTGGCTTTTTTCGAGCCCTGCACCATTGCCACGCATACGCTGATTACTGCGCGCCTCCATCAACAAAAAACCGGCTGCTGGCAAAGTGTGCTGGCTGTCTGGATCGCGCGCAGTGCGCTGTTGTGTGGCTTGTTGGCATTGTTGGTGTGGGTAAGCCGCCCGCCGGTATGGGGACCGTATGGGCCGAGCGTGATTTTGGCGGCGATGGCGACGCTGTATCTGGTGTCGCGTTTGGTTTATATCCCCGTGCCCCATCTCGCATTCCATCGTTTGTTGCCGGGCGGCAGCCGGCTGCCGCAGGCGCTGCAACTCGGACTCACCTTGCCCGCTTGCACGATTCCGCTCTTCGCCGTGGTGGTGGGCCTCGCCGTGAGTGTGGATTCGATTGGCTTTGCCGTACTTGCCGGCTTACTGTTCGCCAGTTTTTTCACGCTGCCGATGGCGTGGGCCGCGTATAAGGGCATTCACGCCGAAGGGCGCGACATGCTCAATCGCGCAGCACGCGGCAGCCCGTATTTGACGGCGGTGCTGCTGTACGGCGCCGCGCTGTATTTATTGACGCCCGGATTCGAAATCAACATAGGCGATTTGCGCGCCGCGCTCACGCAGGCGAGCTGGCTCGGCATCGGCTTGGGCTTTCTGGCGGGATTCGTCTTCAGTTTCAATCCGGTGTCCTTCGCCTCCGTGCCGGTGGTGTTGGCGTATGTGACCAAGGCGCACGAAGAAAAGCGCGCGCTCATGCTGGGCGGCGCGTTCATCGCCGGCATGATTTTCACCCACGTGACGCTAGGCGTGGCGGCGGCCCTGGGCGGCGATTGGGTCAAGACCATACTCGGGCGACAATGGGGACTCTTCCTCGGGCCGCTACTGATTGTGTTGGGCCTGCTGTGGCCAGGCTGGCTGAAGCTGCGCCTGCCCTGGATCAGCATGCGCGGGCGCAAAGTCGCGGGCGTTTGGGGCGCGTTCCTGCTCGGCATTCCGTTCTCGGTGGCCGTGTGCCCGTTCTGCACGCCCGCGCTGCTGGTCACGCTCACCGCCGCCGCAGCCATCGGCTCAGCGCCCTTTGGTTTCGCGCTGCTGCTCGCTTTCGCCCTCGGGCGCGCGATTCCGATCGCGCTCGGCGCGTGGGGCATGGGCTGGCTCGAATCGCTGAAACTATTGTCGCGCCACCAGAAGGCATTCGAGGTGGCGGCAGGCATCACACTGATCGCGACTGGGCTGTATCTGCTTAACGAATATTTTTTCTGGATTCAACTAACATAATTCACTAGGCCCAATATCCCCTCCCTCTGCAAGGGGGAAGGAACTATTCTGTTCTAGCGGATTATTTGGGTTCAAGGCGGATGACAAAAACGACAATTGAAAAGCGCTATCGCATCGGCGACATGGCCCTCTTGTTAGGGTTGAGCGCCGACACCCTGCGCTACTACGAAAAGATCAGGCTGCTGCCGCGCGTGGGCCGCAGCGTTAGCGGGCTGCGTGAATACGGGGAGCGCGATGTGTCCCGGCTGCGCTTCATCCAGCGCGCGCAGAAAATGGGCTTCAGCCTGACTGAGATCGCCCACTTGCTCGCCATGCGCGAGAACCCGCAGCAGGCCCGCGACGATGTGCGCATTCTCACCACGGTTAAGCTCGAAGAAGTCGAAGCGCGGCTCAAAGATCTGACGCTACTGCGCGATGAATTACGCCTGCTGCTCAATCTATGCCGTGGCGCAAAAGACGGGTGCCCGATCATCGAAACGATCGATCAGCCCGGCAAGAGAAAACCGCATCGGGAGCGTTAAATAATGTCATCCGCTGTGCGCATGCCATTCTTTACCCTCGCGCGACTCGATTAAAGTGCGTTAATTCCATGTCGTTAATATGGTTATAATCGCCATGCTGTATGGAATGCGGGGCGCCCAAGTAAATTGGCTGCCCCTACACGCAGGGCCAGCCCCGTATCCGGGTGAAGAGAGGCTAGTAAATAAAACATTATGAAGCTGAGTACCCAAAACCTTGGGATGGGTGTCCGCATCGGGGTCGGCTTTGTCGTCGTGCTCGCCCTGATGGTTACGCTCAGTGCCATCGGCTTGCGCTATGTGGCCGAGGCCAACCAGCGCCTGAAAGACATTGCCCAGAACAATAACGTCAAGACCGAGCTCGCCACCGTGATGCACAGCACGCTACGCGAACGCGCGCTCGCCATGCATGCCCTGCCCATTCTCGTCGACCCGTTCGAGAAGGATGCCGAGACTCAGTACTTCAATGCCCAAGGCGTTCTGTATATCGATGCGCGGAATCGCCTCGAGCGCATGTCGCTTAGCCCAAAAGAAAAAGAGATTCTGGCCGTGATCCGTGAATTGACCCGCGAGGCGCAACCGGAGGTGCAAGCGGTAGTGGATATGGCTATTTTCAGCGACGACCAGACAGAAATTTTCGAACGGATACGTAATATAGCCATGCCTAGGCAGCGCGCCATCGCCGAGCAAGTTAGCGCCTTGCTTGACCTGCAGCGGCTGCAGACGGCTACCGCGGTGCAAAATGCGGAAACCTCGTATGCGCGCGTGCGCAACCTGATGCTGGGGCTGGGATCGATGGCGTTGCTGATGGGGATAACAATTGCCGGCTTAGTCAGTGGGCGGGTGGCGCGTCAGGCCAAGCAACTCGCTGCCCAGGCGATGTACGACCCGCTGACCGGATTGGCCAACCGCGCGCTGTTGCATGACCGGATCGAGCACGAGATCGAGCTGTCCAAGCGGGCGCAGTCGTCGTTTGGGGTGGCGCTGATGGACCTGGACCGGTTCAAGGAAGTCAACGACACCCTGGGCCACGATGTGGGCGACGAAGTGCTGCGGGAAGTCGGGCGCCGTTTGCAGGAGACAGTGCGGGCCGAAGATACCGTGGCGCGGCTGGGAGGTGACGAATATGTCGTGTTGATCCATAACCTGGATCCGGAAGGCGCACCGGCCATCGCGAACAAAGTGCTTGCCGCCTTGGACCGTCCCTTTCACTGGGAAAACCAGAGCATCGACCTCAGTGCGAGCCTGGGGTTTTCGCTGTACCCCTCCCAATGCGCCGACGCCAGTGGGCTGCTTCGATGTGCGGACATCGCGATGTATGTGGCGAAACGCTCAGCAATGGGCTATGCCCTGTACGCCACGGATCAGGATCGCAGCAACCGTGGCGATCTCTCGCTCAAGAGCGAGTTGCGCGAAGCCATCCAATCGGATCATTTATGCCTGCACTATCAGCCGCAAATCGATCATCGCAGCAAGCGTGTGGTAGGCCTTGAGGCGCTGGTGCGCTGGAATCATCCACTGCGCGGTTTCCTCGCGCCAGACAAGTTTATTCCATTGGCGGAAGACGCGGGCTTGATCGGTCCCCTTACCCATTGGGTGCTCAGAACTGCCCTGACACAACTGGCGGTCCTGCATCGGCAGGGCCACGTCCTGACCATGGCGGTCAACCTCTCCGCGCGCAATCTGCACGACATTGCGTTACCCGCCAGTGTCCTTGCCTTGCTTGCCGAAAGTGGCGTGGCTCCGCAACACCTCACCCTCGAAATCACCGAGAGCGCGGTCATGGCCAACCCGAGCGACGGCCTCACCATTCTCACCGAGCTCGACCGCATGGGCGTCACGCTCGCGATTGATGACTTCGGCACTGGCTACTCTTCGCTCGCGTACCTCAAACGCCTGCCGGTAGACGAACTGAAAATCGACAAATCCTTTGTGACGGATATGGAAGAGAACGAAAACGACGCCGTGATCGTGCGCTCCACCATCGACCTCGCGCACAATCTGGGACTAAAAGTGACCGCAGAAGGCGTGGAAATTCAGGCCGCCTGGGACACGCTCAGCATCCTGGGCTGCGATTGCTCACAAGGTTACTTCATGGGCAGACCGATGCCGGCAGAAAAGCTGGATGCATGGCTGCAGGAATCGGAGTGGTCTCGGGTTTCGACAAGCACGCTTTAACTCGCTGCGCCTGTGCAGCGCCGCCCAAGACGCTGTTGGTAAGCTATATTGAAATTGATTCGGTCTGGCTGAAAACCATGAAAAAACTCCTTGCAGCATTGCTGGTGCTATTGATTTCCATGCCTGTGCATGGCGAGGGAAAACTCGTGCAAACGCCATACAAACCCGCCAAGGTCGTTTTCGACATATTCCTGGACGACCCGAACAAGATGGCCAGCGCGCTCTACTGGTTGCGCTCGCTGATGAATCCGCTGATGGACGCGCCCTACGGCTATTCACCGGAGGAACTGAGCATCAAAGTGGTGATCCACGGCACGGAAATCGTGACCGTGGCCAAGAAGAATGAAAAGAAATACCGCGAAGTCGTCGAGCGGATGCGCTACTACGCCGAGCTTGGCGTGGAATTCAAAGTCTGCGGCCAGGCATCAGAAGACTACGGCTACACAGTCAAGGATTATCAGGACTTCATCCAGGTCGTGCCCAACGCCTACACCGAGCTCGCCCACTGGCAGCAGGAAGGGTACGCGCTGATTACCCCGCAAATCTACGTGAAGCGCATCCCGATCGAGAAAATCCGCTAGGCGCCAGCGCGCCTGATGCGGAAGCCTCTCCTGATTGCGCTCAAGTGTCAGTCTATTGCTTCACCCGCCGTAGCGCATAAATAGCAGGCAACACAAACAAGGACAGCAACGGCGCGGTGAGCATGCCGCCCACCATGGGCGCGGCGATGCGGCTCATGGCTTCGGAGCCGGTGCCGGTGCCGATCATAATTGGTAATAAACCCGCCAGGATCACTGCCACGGTCATCGCTTTTGGACGCACGCGCAGCGCCGCGCCGTCGATCAACGCGGCGTGCAAGTCGGCTTGCGTGTTGAGTTGGCCCGCCGCGCTATGGCGCGCGAGGGCGTCGTCCAGGTAAATCAGCATGATCACGCCGAATTCCGCCGCGAGCCCGGCGAGCGCGATCATGCCCACGCCGCTGGCGATGGAAAAATTGTGGCCCAGCAGATAGAGGAACCATACCGCGCCGACCAGGGCGAATGGCAGCGTGCCCAAGATCATCAACGCGGGCGCGATGCGTTTGAAGGTGAGAAACAGCAGAATGAAAATAATGCCGAGCGTCATCGGCACCACCCACGTCAGGCGTTTCAGCGCGCGCTCGAAATATTCGAACTGCCCCGACCAGGCGAGCGAGTACCCGGCGGGCAATTGCAATTCCCGCTCGATCTTGGCCTTCGCTTCCTTGACGAAACCGCCCAGGTCACGATCGCGGATGTCCACATAGACCCAGAGGCTGGGGCGCGCGTTCTCGCTTTTGATCATCGGCGGGCCGTCGACGATGGCGATGGCGGCGATGCTGCCGAGCGGCACGGTGGCGCCGCTTGTTGTGACCAGCGGCAGCGCTTTGAGTTTTTCCACCGAGTCGCGCAGCTCGCGCGGAAAGCGCACATTGATCGGAAAGCGCGCCAGGCCGTCGAGTTTCTCGCCGACGTTTTCGCCGCCGATGGCGGTGGATACCAAGTCTTGCACTTCAAGAATGTTAAGGCCGTAGCGCGCGGCTTGGAGACGATCGATTTTTAAGTCGATGTAACGCCCGCCGGTGACGCGCTCGGCGATCACCGATGTCGCGCCGGGTACTTGCTTCACGCTGCGCTCGACTGCCTGCCCCAGCTTTTCCAGCGTGGCGAGATCGGCGCCGGCGATCTTGATGCCGACCGGGCTCTTGATGCCGGTGGCCAGCATGTCGATGCGGTTGCGGATCGGCTGCACCCAGACATTGGCCATGCCCGGAATTTTGAGGCGCGCATCCAGTTCCTCGATCAGCTTGTCCATGGTCATGCCGGGCCGCCATTCATTGCGCGGCTTGAATTGAATGGTGGTCTCCAGCATTTCCAGGGGCGCGGGGTCGGTTGCGGTTTCCGCGCGCCCCGCTTTGCCGAATACCGATTTCACCTCGGGCACGGTTTTGATCAGGCGGTCGGTGAGTTGCAACACCTCCGATGCCTTGGCCGCCGAGAGGCCGGGCAGCGCGGTCGGCATGTAGAGCAGATCGCCTTCTTCCAAGGGCGGCATGAATTCACTGCCGAGGCGGGACAAGGGCCACAGTGTGACGAGCAACACGATAGCGGCTACTGCCAGCGTCGCCTTCGGGTGGCGCAGCACGCGCGCCAGCAGCGGCTTGTAGGCAGCGATCAGCCAACGGTTGAGCGGGTTCTCGGCTTCATTGCGTATGCGGCCGCGGATGAAAAAAATCATCAGCACCGGCACCAGCGTCACCGACAGTCCAGCCGCCGCCGCCATCGCGTAGGTCTTGGTGTAAGCGAGCGGCGCGAACAGCTTGCCCTCTTGCGCTTCCAGCGTGAATACGGGAATGAACGACAGCGTGATGATGAGTAGCGAAAAAAACAATGCCGGCCCGACTTCGCTCGCCGCCTCGATCATCAGCGCCGCGTGTTGCCGCGTATCCGGTTCGCCGTGCGCCGTACGATAGTGCTCCAGCTTCTTGTGCGCGTTCTCGATCATGACAATGGCGGCGTCCACCATCGCGCCGATGGCGATGGCGATGCCGCCTAGCGACATGATGTTGGCGTTCACCCCTTGTTGCTGCATCACGATGAACGAGATCAGCACCCCCAGCGGCAGCGCCACGATGGCGACCAGGGCTGAACGCAGATGCCACAGAAAAAGCCCGCACACGAGGGCTACCACGATGAATTCTTCGATCAGCTTTTGGCGCAGATTATCCACCGCACGCTCGATCAATTGTGAGCGATCATAGGTGGTAACGATTTCCACGCCGGGCGGCAGGCTCTTCTTCAGTATCGCCAGTTTCGCTTTGACGGCTGCGATGACTTCCAGTGCATTTTGCCCCGAGCGCATCACGATTACGCCGCCCACCACTTCACCTTCGCCATTCAACTCCGCGATACCGCGCCGCATCTCCGGCCCGAGCTGCACGCGCGCAACATCGGACAGCAGGATCGGTGTGCCGCCGATGCTTACACCGAGCGGAATGCGCCGAAAATCGTCCAGCGTCTCCAGATAGCCACGCGCACGCACCATGTAATCAGCCTCGGCCAACTCCACTAGCGCGCCGCCGGTCTCGCGGTTCGCCGCTTGAATCGCCGCCGTCACGGTAGAGAGTGGCAGGCGGTAGGCGCGCAGCTTGTCGGGATCAACCTGCACTTGGAACTGGCGCACCATGCCGCCGAGCGTGGCGACTTCAGACACGTTGGGAATCGTTTTCAACTCGAACTTGAGAAACCAATCCTGCAAGGCGCGCAGTTCGCTGATGTCGTTTTTGCCGCTGCGATCCACCAGCGCATACTCGTACACCCAGCCCACGCCGGTCGCATCCGGCCCGAGGCTGGGCGTAGCGCCTTTCGGCAGCCGTCCGCTGACTTGGCTGAGATATTCCAGCACGCGCGAACGCGCCCAGTACAGATCGACGCCGTCGTTAAACAACACATACACAAACGAATCGCCGAAGAAGGAATAGCCGCGCACCGCTTTCACGCCGGGCACCGAAAGCATGGTGGTGGTGAGCGGATAGGTCACTTGGTTTTCGACGATTTGCGGCGCTTGGCCCGGCCAGTTGGTGCGGATGATGACTTGGGTATCGGATAGATCGGGAATCGCATCCAACGGCGTCTTCAGCATCGCATACACGCCCCAGGCGGCGACGAGCAGGGTCACCAGCAACACCAGCAGCCGATTATTCGCGGACCAGCGGATGAGATTCGCGATCATCGCGTAGCTCCTAGTGGCGCAATGCGTTCGATCACGTAGTCGCCATCTTCTGGTTTCGAGTTCAATTCGAATTCGACTGCATCGTTGGCTTTGAGCGCGCCGATGGTTTTGGGATCGCGCACTTTGAACTCCATGGTCATCGCCGGCCATTTGAGCGCGGGAATCGCCTCATGCGCTAACGTAATGCGGCCGGCCTTGAGGTCGATTTCAGCTACCTTGCCGCGCACCGATTTTGATGCGGCGGCACTTGGCGCGGACGACAAACGCGCCAACACGCCCGCCAGCGAGGCTTCCGAATCGATCAGGAATTGTCCGGAAACGACCACGTTCTCGCCAGCAGTTAGGCCTTTGAGGATTTCGGTTTTCCCTTCGCGCTCCAGGCCGGTTTCGACCGCAGCTGGACGGAAACTATCGCCGTCCTTGACGATTACCACCTTGCGCGTGCCAGTGGCGATCACACTTTCGGTTGGCACCGCGAGCGCTTCACGCACCTGGCCCGCCAGCGCCACGCTCGCATACATGCCCGGCCGCAGTTTGCCCTGGCGGTTGGGTAACTCGATGCGCACGCGCACGCTGCGCGTGGCCGCGTCGAGCGTGGGGTAGATGTGGCCGACGCGTCCTGCAACTGTTACGCCTGGCAGGCTTTCCAGCCGCGCTTCCACGGTTTCACCTGGCTTTAAGCGGCCCGCGTCGCGCTCCGGCACTTCCGCGATTAGCCATACCGTGGACAGGTCGGCGATTTGCATCAGATTAGCCCCCGGCATGATCTGCCCGCCCTGGCGCACGCCGAGTTCGGTGACGAAGCCGGAAGCGGGCGCATACACGCCGAAGCGCGGATTGGCTTGTCCACTACGCGCGATGGCGGCGATCTCACTCTCCGCCATGCCGAGCAGTTTGAGCCGGGTGCGCGCCGCCGCGCGCAGTGTCTCGGCGTCCGCGATCTCGAGTTTTAACAGCGCGAGATATTCCTGCTGCGCGGCCAACAATTCCGGCGCATAGACGTCGGCGAGCTTTTGATTCAGCCCCACCGCATCACCAACCGCGCGCACATACAGCCGCTCGACGAAACCAGGTAGTCGCGTCTGTACAGCATGTAGCCGATGTTCGTCGGCTTCGATGCGCCCGACCGCCATGAGCGCGTCGCCGAAAGAGGCGGATGCCACCTGCGCCATGCGGATGCCTAAATTTTGCGCGACTTGTGCTTGAATTTTCACGCCGTCATCTGACATTTCGTCCGCGTATTTCGGTACGAGTTGCATGTCCATGAACGGGGATTTGCCGGGCTTGTCGAATTTTTGCCCTGGCGTCATCGGGTCATACCAATACAGTACGCTGCGGCCAGATTTCTCCTTGCTCATATCACCTGTAGCGGTGTTAGAGCGAGAGACATACCAATAGCCCGCGCCTGCTGCGAATAAAGCGATGATGATGATTGAGATAATTAGTGTGCGGCGTTTCATTATTTATTCTCCTGGGGATCGGTCAAATAGCCGAGGCGAATCGCCGCGCGGCTACGTTCGACCAAAATGACTTGGTGCTCTAGCTCTACCTCCAGCACGCTGCGGCGCGCCTCCCATACCATTCCAAGCGGCGTGCCGCCGGCGGAATAGGCGGCTTGGCGGGTGGCATACCGCGCACGGGCGGCGGGGATGAGGCGATGCTCATGTTCTTGCAAGCGCGCTTGTGCGGCGTCCCAATCGGCCCAGGTGCTGTCGAGTTCCGCTGCCAACTCTCGGCGCCGATCTTCGGCCAGCTCGTGCGCGCGTTCGGCCAGGGCAAATTTCTCCGCCGTGCGCCGGTCTTGGCGATTGGCGCGATCCCACGGCAAATCGAGCGATACCTGAAACGTCAGCATGTCGGCGCGATCGCCCTGGCGTTTGCCGTACATCATTTCCCAGCCCCAATTCTGCAGTCGCTCGGCGCGGGCGCGATCGACGTCGGCAAGGGCTACGCCCTCCATGCGGCGCGCGGTTTCCAAGTTAGGATGTAGATCAATCCGCGCGGGGCTTCGGTCAGTTAGTGGCGCGGCTTCAGGCAGATCGGTCGCGAGCGGTCCCCTCGCGGCTTCGCCGATCCAGCGCGCCAGCATCGCGCGCGCTTTGCGTTCGTCACGTTCAGCGGCAAGCCGTTTATCGTTGGCCATGGCCAGCATGGTATCGAGTTGGAATACATCGCTCGTTGTGCCGTCTGCTACGAGCCGGGAGAGGGCCACTTGGCGTTCAGCAGTCATTTCACCGGCCATGCGCCGGTATACCTCGGCTTTGCGTTGCGCCTCATAGGCATCGAGCCAGGCGAGCGCGGCGTCGCGCCGGATGCTGCGCGCGCTGGCAATCTGTTCTGAGTCGATTTGTGCGGCCTCGGCCTGCATGCGGCGCGCGGCGGCTTCGCGCTTTTCCGAACGCACCACGTCTTGCATGACGCCAAGCGTGGTCATCGTCATGTCCTCGCGGTCGAAGCGTAGCGCATTGGCGCCGTTGATCGGCACATTTACCACGCCGAAGCGCAGCTTGGGATCGGGCAATTGCGCTTCCGCCACGGCGGCTTCACGCGCCGCGCTGGCCGCGTGGCCGAGCGAGCGCAGCATGGGTTGGCGTTCGACGGCCAGCCGCATCGTTTGATCGAGCGAGAGCGGCGCGGTGTCCGCGTGCGCGATGGCGGGCAACAGGAGCAGCGCGCACAGCAGCGCCTTGAGTTTGCGTAACATGATTGAACACCTCTCAAATCGTGTTCGGATAAAACAGGATCGAGTGCTGCTCAAAATACGAGCGCATCGACCGCGATGCGGGAATTAACCCAGGATCAATCGCAGGTCAGGCGGGGGGTTTATAGGGCGGGGGCGTATCCGCGGAGCGCGGAGCAGAGGAAATGGCTAAAGCAAAGTGCATGTCGAGATGCCCGAGCGCGACTTGCGGCGAGGCAGAAAGCGCGGCAGAAGCAGCAAAGTGGCAAGCGGCCGCCATACCGCAGTCGTTCGAGCCGCCAAGTGGGGAAGGGGCATTTGGGTTCACATCGTCGTGGCAATGACCAGCGCTCGCCGTCGTATCCGATGTTTGCACGGCGCTCATGTGCTGGGATCCCATGGCGCAAGCGGTCGCGCACGCTATGGCCCAAGCCGGCGGGGCAATCATCAGAAAAATCAGGAGGGCGGCGATGCGGCGCACGGATTTCATGCTCGAAGTAAAGCACCGTTATCCGTCAAACACAAGGCTGTGTTTCATTGCTGATCAAGAATCAAGATGGCAAGCAGGCTTTATTAACCTTTGCTAAAATACTGAAAATTCAGGGGAAATACCCCTATTTGTTTAATGGAATTCGCGCAGGAGGGTAGCAAATGTCTGAACCAATTTTCGAAGCCGTGAAGTCCGGTGATATGGCCCAACTCAATGCCACCTTGCAACAAAGCGGCGCAGTCGAAGCGCGCGGTGAAATGAACATGACCCCGCTCATGCTCGCCGCCAGCCTGGGTAACTTGGAAATGGTGCGGGCGCTGCTTAAAGCCGGCGCCGACGTAAAAGCCACCGATGAGCGCAATTACACGCCGCTGTTTTACGCGGCTTATAACCCGGAACTGGATCGCGGCTTTCCGGAAGTGGTCAAAGCCCTGATCGACGCCGGTGCCGAAGTCGAAGCCGCAATCTTCTACGGCGTGCGCCCGCTCATGCTGGCCGCCGGCAGCGGCGAAGCGGGGGTGGTGGATGTGCTGTTGAAAGCCGGGGCCGATCCCAAAGCGCGCAACGAAGGCGGTCGCACCGCGCTGATGATGGTCAAGGAAAAAGACTACATCGAAGTCATCAATATGCTGCACGAAGCCGAATCGGCGGTCGAAGCCGGTGAAGACGGCGCCGGCTGCGGTTCGCGCAATGCACCGGGCTCGAATGTGGTGACCTTCCTGAAGAAGGATAAGCACTAAGGGTGCTGCGTCATTCCGGCGGAAGCCGGAATCCAGGACTTTTTAAATTTCGGCAAATCATGCACAGACTGGATGCCGACTTTCGTCGGCATGACGCCCCCCAGTGCTTTACGACGCCACCTCTTCCCACGCCTTAGCCAGCCGTTTATACGAAACCGGATAAGGCGTTTTCAATTCCTGCGCGAACAGCGACACGCGCAATTCTTCCAGCATCCAGCGAAAAGCGCTGAGCTTCTCATCTTGAATCCCCGCTTTGCGATGCTTCTCCAAGCGCGCCTCGTATTGCTGCCATAGCTCGCGCACGCTGGCCATATGCTTGCCGTCGCGCTCGGCGTTGCCGAGACGCTTTTCCAGGCGACGCTGAATCGCTTTCAGATAGCGCGGAATGTGTTGCAGATGTTCCCACGGCGTTTGGCTCAAGAAGTGCGGATAGATGAGGTGCGCGAGTTGCGTTTGCAGATCGGTTTGCAGCGGGTGCGACATTTTCTGCGCCAACTGACTTTGCAGCGCGTGGTATTCCGTGAAAATGTCCGTGGCGATTCGGGTCGCGCCTTGCGCTACCGCCGGCAGCCGGGTGCGGGCGCGGTCGCGTTGTTTGATGAAGGATTTTTCATCACGCGGCAGTTCGTCCTCGCCGATGAAGGCGCGATCGGCGATAGCGATGAGCAGATCGGTTTTAAGCGCATCCGGCGCCATGATGTTGCGCGCTTGCAGGGCGAGTTGATTGAAGTTGGGGATGTTTTTTTCCAACTGTTTGATCTGTTCTTTGAGCGCCAACATGAGCAAGCGCCGCACGCCGCCGCGCATGGATTCATTGGCGGCTTGGGCCGTGTCGAATAAATGGATCGACACATTTTCGCCTTCGTCCACCAGCGCCGGGTAGCCGGTCAGGGTTTGGCTGCCGCGATTGAAGCTCACTTTTTCCGGCAAGTCACCAAAATCCCACTGCGTGATGCTTTCGCGATCAAAGGGCGTGGCGGTGCCCTGGGCGAAAGTCATTTGTGCCGCTTGGCCCAGCTTTTGTTTGAGTTCGGCGAGATTACGGCCTTGGGCTAATTCTTGGCCGGCATCATCCACCACGCGATAGTTCATGTGGAGATGTGCGGGGAGTTCGATTTTCTCCCACACCTCGGGTGGCACGGTTTCATTGAGTTTGCGGCGGATGAAGCCGGAGAGCGCGGTGGTGAGGGTTGCTCCCTCCCCCGCGTGGGGGGAGGGCTGGGGTGGGGGGCAGGAAACCAAAAACCCCGTCACAAATTCCTGCACCGGCACCGTGCGATTTCGTATCCCCTTCGGCAGACCTTTTAATAGCGCCGCCACCTTATCGCGCACCATGCCAGTCACCAGCCAGGTACAACGCGCCTCATTCACCCGGTTAAGCAAATGCAGCGGCAGGGTGAGCGTGACGCCATCCAAGGGGTGACCCGGTTCGAAACGGTAAGCCAGCGGGCAGGGGGTGTCGTCCACTTGCAGTGTGTCGGGGAACAAGACTTCCGTCACCTCTTCGGCGCCATGGCGCATCAAATCGTCGCGCTGCATGCAGAGCAGTTGCGGGTCTTTGCGTTCCGCCTCGCGCCGCCACTTTTCAAAGCCCGAGCCGTTGACGATATCAGCCGGGATGCGCGCATCGAAGAAGGCGAACATCCTTTCCTCATCCACCAGCACGTCGGGGCGGCGCGATTTGTGTTCCAGCTCGCGAATCTCTTCCACCAGCGCCTGGTTGTGTAGAAAGAATTTTGCCTTGCTTTCGAATTGACCAGCGACGAGGGCGGAGCGAATGAATATTTCGCGTGATTGCTTTGGATCAATCGCGCCGAAATGCACGCGGCGGCGCGGCGTGAGTGTCAAGCCATATAGCGCGGTGCGCTCGAACGCCACGACTTGCGCCGCGCTTTTTTCCCAATGCGGGTCGAAGTAGTGGCGCTTGATCAGATGCGCGCCCACTTGCTCCACCCACTCCGGCTCGATTTTTGCCACGTTGCGCGCGTAGAGCTTGCCGGTTTCGGTCAGCTCCGCCGCCATCAGCCATTTCGTGCCTTTCTTGAATAGGCTGGAGCCAGGATGGATATGGAATTTGATTTCGCGCGCGCCTTGATAGTGGCCCTCGTCGGCTTTGACGCCGATATTGGCGATCAGTCCGGCGAGCAGTGCACGGTGAATTTGCTCATAGGTGGCGGGCGAGGGGTTGAGGCGCAGGCCCAACTCGTTGGCTTGCGCCGCCAATTGGCCGTTCAGATCGTGCCATTCGCGCAGGCGAAGATAGGAGAGAAAATGGCTGTGGCATTCCTCTATCAATTTACGGTTGGATTTCTTGTGCTGCAGCGATTCGACATAGAACGCCCAGATTTTTAACAGGCCCATGAAATCCGAATGCTCGGCCACGAAATATTTATGCTTCACATCCGCCGCACCCTCGAAGCCTATGGGCCGGATGCGTGGGTCTTGCACCGAGAGGGCAGAGGCGATTACCAGCATCTCGCTCACGCAATGCTGATCGTGCGCGGCCAACAGCATGCGACCGAGCTTGGGGTCGAGCGTGAGTTTCGCCAGCTTTGCGCCGATGGGGGTGAGTTGGCGCGCTTCATCTACCGCATTCAATTCTTGCAGCAAGACATAGCCATCGGCGATGGCGCGCGAGGAGGGCGGCTCGATAAAAGGGAAGTCCGCGACATCGCCCAGGCCCAAGGCGGCCATGCGCAAGATGGTGCCCGCAAGCGAGGTACGCAAAATCTCCGGGTCGGCAAAGCGCGGACGAGACACAAAATCCGCTTCACTATACAGTCGAATACATACGCCGGAACTGACGCGCCCGCAGCGCCCGGCACGCTGATTGGCGGAGGCTTGGGCGATGGGTTCGATCAAAAGTTGATCTACTTTATTACGATAGCTGTAGCGCTTGAAGCGCGCATAGCCGGGGTCGATCACATAACGGATTCCGGGCACGGTGAGCGACGTTTCCGCCACGTTGGTGGCGAGGATGATGCGCCGCGCATTGGTCGGCTGGAATACGCGCTCCTGCTCCTGTGCCGTCTGCCGCGCATACAGCGGCAGGATCGCCACCCCCGGTGGATGATGCTTGCGCAGCAATTCCGCCGTGTCGCGAATCTCGCGCTCGCCCGGCAAAAAGATCAGCACATCGCCGTCGCGCGATAGGCGCGAGACCTCATCCACCGCATCGACAATCGCCTGCTCCATGTCGCGCTCTTGATCGTCCTTGTCCTCTTCCTTAACCGGCTCGCGCACCGGGCGATAGCGCATTTCCACCGGATACAAGCGGCCCGAGACTTCGACCACCGGCGCATTGTTGAAATGGCGCGAGAACATCTCGGTGTTGATGGTGGCGGAAGTGATGATGATTTTCAGATCAGGCCGACGCGGCAACAATTGCTTCAAGTATCCCAGCAGAAAATCAATGTTTAAGCTGCGCTCATGCGCCTCGTCGATGATCAGCGTGTCGTAGCGCTTGAGCAGCCGGTCAGTCTGCGTCTCTGCCAGCAGGATACCGTCGGTCATCACCTTGATCAGATTATCCGAGCTGCCCTTGTCGGTGAAACGCACCTTATAGCCCACCAGATCGCCGAGCGGCGATTGCAACTCATAGGCGATACGCCCCGCCACCGTGCGCGCGGCGATGCGCCGCGGCTGTGTGCAGCCGATCATGCCGGCCGCGCCGCGCTTGAGATCGAGGCAGATTTTCGGGAGCTGCGTGGTTTTGCCAGAGCCGGTTTCGCCGGCGACTACCACCACCTGATGCGCGGCGATGGCGCGTGCGATTTCCTCGCGCTTGGCTGCGATGGGGAGTTCTTCCGGATAAACGATGGTCGGAATGCGCGCGAGACGGGTTTGCGTTTTGGTGCTGTCCATGACAATGAGGGTTCAAGCAGGAGGCGTGCGGAGGAAAATAGGCGATTTTCCACTACCCAGTGGGTTAGGTAAATCGAAGTCTTATTTTTAGGGACTCACTGAGCTAGCCCATCATTCTGGATTGTGAGGGCAAGGCTCCTTTTTATCCTCCTCAAATGCATTACTTCGAAGAGACTATGATACCGCCAGGTCCCGGCCCTATGCTTGCGATCCAGGGAAGACTATCTGAACCATCACATAATGGAATTGGGAAATATTCCGCATCATACCGTGTCATGCCTGGTGGATATCCAACGGGTAGCAGAACAAAAGGACAAGTCAACATGGGCGACCAGCTCGCCGACTTTGTGCGAAGGTGATTAGTCAATGCGAGCTCAAGTCGATCAAGCCAGTCGAAAAGCGCGGAAAGAATATCGCGCAGAAGCCCGAAGAAATCGATTGCCGGGCCAGTGTTACTCCCATATGGCGCCATCAGGAAGGCCTGCGATTTGTATGGCACGCCTGGCGCAGCAGAGCCCTGAAATTGCAGAAGATGTTGGTTATGTACAAGCTGCTGACGAGCGCCCCGCCTTTGCTTGAACCCAAGCTCCCACCATGATCCATCTTGATCGAGTTCGTCTAGAAGCACCTTAACGGGGATGAGAGCTGGGTCGTTGCGGATATCGTTGCTGCGGAGTTTGCCCATGCTGTCGATTTTTGTGTCCCCAACAAATCCCGTAGCCTGTGCTGTCATCATTGCTACATCATCGAGAATAGTATTTAGATAACTTAGTACGTGATCTGCCAGACACTCCGATTGATAGCTGATCCCCATGGAGACCATTTCCTCTGGCCCATTCGAGTAGCTATCGGCAAGTTCATGCATTAGTCGGTTAAGATCTTGCATTGAGAAAATAAATCGACCGAAAACTGTGTAGAAGTGTCGCTCTAGATTGGTTGCTCTTTGTCGCTCCTCAGGAGTCGGAGTGAATTGCTCCGTGCTCAGTGCGGCGAAGATTCGCCGAATGCCATATCGGCATACTGGTATTTCGGCAGCGGTAAGGCGTTGGCCGGAGGTTGCCGGTAACTTTCTATGAATTCCGTGATTTGTTGGCATAACCTTCTAAAGCGGCCGGGTTCGGTGATAGTGCCAGGCTTTGGTTGTTGTGTTATTTTCTAACCCCAATTGAAGGGCCTTCGTATTAAATTCGCGTTCCACACCCTAAGGGGCATGATTCATCACTTGGATAGTTTTTCCCTAATCCAGCTTGGATTCCGGCGGCAATCAAGTATGGCGGATACTAAGGCCACATCGTCAACGACACGGTAATACACGGCAAAAGGGAATCGCTTGGAGAGCAGTCGATGGTAGCCGAGCACTATGCGGTGCATTCCCGCGAAATAGGCCAGCGAGTCAATGTCAGAGTAGAGCGTATCAAGAAAATAGCTGCCGAGACCGTCTGCTTGTGACTCATAGAATCGGTAACCTTCTTCGAGATCGGCCTCCGCAACGCTGAGGATTTTTATCCTCATGAAATGTTTTTCTTTATTCTTTCCTTAGCTTCTTCCCAGGCTGATGCTGTTATCTTGCCTGCATCCAGGGCAGCCTCGCGATCATTGAGAATGGCTTCATGCCAGGCTGGGGATTCAAACTTCTTTTCGTTGCCGATCATGTCTGCCCAAAGCATTTCCATCAAATCCAATTTTTGGGCGAATGAAAGCTGGGTAATGGGGAACTCGGATATGTTCATCATATTTCCTTTTCTAGGGGTAACGCGCCAATTTAGCCAGGATGCAGGTTAGCCAGGATGCAGGATGACTATAGAGTAGACAATGCAGACAATGGGGTCAAATGATTATCAGGCTTTGGTTATTGTGTTATTTCGTGCGCAAAAAGCAATGTTAGCTTAAGCCGTAATCTCATCGATCAGCTCAGGATGTTTGTCCAACAGCCGGAACAAGTTGATCACTGCGGCGACCGGTCGCGCTTTCCCATTCTCATATCGGGAAAAGGCATTGACCCCGCCGCCAGCGATTGCGGCGGCACGCCGCTGTGAGAGTTTGAGTTTCTTGCGAATACGGGCAAGCTCTGCGGATTCTTCCGTGTCGACTTTCAGTCGCAGCTTTTCCAATGCTTCCGCGTAGCGCGTACCTTCTTTGCCAACAAACTCAATCTCCCCGCACTTGGGGCAATGCCAACCGTCTACTGCACGAACCGTGGCGCGGTGACCACGGTATTCAATCACCGAATCTTTCTTGCCGCGAACCATATCGCCTTTCTCGCAACTCAGGCACAGGTGTTTCATTTCATTTCTCCTTGAATTGGATAACCACGGTTCCGTTTTCACGCAAGGTCACCTTGATGTAAGCCACCAAGCCTGCTTTCAGTGCAGCGTGATACACGTCCTGCCAGATTTTGTGATCGGCATTGGTTGTCATGCTTTTATATAAGTCTTTCTGCTTGAGCCCCAATACCACCGCTACGGCTTGCTCACTAGATAACCCCAATGCCGCTGCGCCGGTCAACGCGGTCGCGGTAAAGGCATTTACCCCTCGCTCCTTAACGACGCGCTGAACATCGGATAGCGGGTAATGGGGCTTTTGTTTCTCCATGCGGGAATATAACCTATAAGGTTAATAATGGCAAATGGTGCCGTACCCAGCAGGATGAGACCACCTAATCTATTTTCTCTTCAACGCCGCTGCAATCCGCTGCAAAACTTGCGCAATCACTTGGCGTGGCGCGCAGACGTTGAGGCGCAAGGGCCATAAAAAAGGAACATCATCAAATGGTAAATTTAAACCCGAACAACAGAAGTGCATAGCAAACACTCAGTGCCAACCAAACTACTACAAAGATCCAATAAATAAAGAAAAGATAAATCGTGCTATCCATGCCTTTGGGCATGCGTTGACTTGTCGTTCTCACAAGCGCAAACCCCAGCGTCTTTTCTAACTCGGCTGCGTAATTTTCTAACACGTTTAAATATATCCAGGAGCGCTTTGCCATGAGTGTTACAGCTAGCATGACAATTCCGCCGAGCGCACTTAACGCAAGTTTTGTCCCATTGGTTGTCAGAAACTGAAATACCGCCGCCAGCAAGCCTGTGTTTAAAGCCACAGCAAATTGAAAGATGTGGTGCCTTGTGTCATACATATGGTGGACATAGGCAATCGTTTGTTCATATTCGACTTCACGATTACCGTTTGGCGCTGGCTGTGAATCTTTAGGCATTGATTAGTCCTCAGGAGTGTTCGGTTTAAAGTCGAATAAATTCGTTAAAGCCGATGCTGTTGATCGCCGCGTGTAAAGCCAAGTAGCGGCATCTCAAGTCCTTTGCCCAGCGCGATCACTTTAAACAACTCTCCCATCTCGGCGGGCGACAGTAGATATTGTGCTTGATTGGCGAGCGGTAAATAGTTTGCCACATCATCGGGCGAGGTTTCGGCGAGCAAATCTGTGATGCCGCAGTTGATCAAAAAGTTTGCTTGCGTAGTGAAGCCCAATACTTCGCAACCGTGATCCATGCCGGCTTCGGCGATGGCGCTGAAATCCACATGGGCGGTGATGTCCTGCAAGCCGGGCCAGTAAAACGGCTCGCCATGGGCAAAGTGGCGGTAATGGCACATCAGCGTGCCTTGGTTGCGTTGCGGGTGGTAGTACTCGGCGTGCGGGAAGCCGTAGTCGATCATCAACAGCGCGCCGCGTTGCAGGCGCTCGGTTAGGCTGGCGATAAAGGCGGGGGCGGCGAAATTGATTTCGGTGAGATAGTCATCGGGAACATTGAGCGCCTGCACGGCTTGCAACAAGGCGCTATCCGCGATGGGCTGATCTTGCCAGCTAAACTCGGTTTCATTCTCGCTCACGCCACGTTCCAACCACGCGCCATCTTTGCGCACGACCAGATGTACCGGCATCGCATCGAGCACTTCGTTGCCGAGCACGATGCCGCTGAATGTTTCTGGTAGATGATCAAGCCACTGCACTTTGTTCAGCAAGTGCGGCGTCTGGGCCACAAGCGTAGCTTGTTGGCGCGCTTTTAATTCGCCGGAGAGTTCAAGAATAAAGTAGCACTCCGGCAGCGTGCCCAACTTTTCCAATTCCGACAGCAGGTCGCAGGCGAGCTTGCCGCTGCCTGCGCCCGCTTCCAAAATGTCGCCGCCCGTCTCGCGCAAGATTTGCGCCGCTTGCCGGGCGATGCTGCGGCCAAAAAGGCGCGATCGCTCCGGCGCGGTGGTGAAATCGCCCGCCGGCCCGAATTTGGTAGCGCCGGCGGCGTAATAGCCCAGCCCCGGCGCGTACAGCGCCAGCTCCATATAGCGCGCGAAGCTTATCCAACCACCCTGTGCCGCGATGTCGGCGCACAGGTGATCTTGTACCTGTTGGCTGTGGGCCTTTGCGTCGGGTGAGGGTTCGGGTAGTGAGGGCATGAGCCAGTAAGGAATAGAGTGTGGTAAATTTCTGCTTTTACGAGGGTTTTTGCCGCGCCATTATAGCAGCGGCCCCTAAACCCGCTCCCTCTCCAGCCCATGCAAACAAACGAAAAAATCGTTCTCATCACCGGTGGCGCCAAACGCGTCGGCGCGGCCACCTGCCGCATGCTGCACGCCCAAGGCGCGCGGCTCATGGTGCACTATCGCTCGTCGCACGACGAAGCGCGGGCGCTGGCCGATGAGTTGAATCATTTGCGCCGTGATTCCTGTGCCTTGGTAAAAGGCGATCTACTGCAAATCGAGAAGCTGCCGCATCTGGTGGAAGCGACGCTCAAGCATTACGGGCAGCTCGACGTGCTGATCAACAATGCCTCCAGCTTCTATCCAACTGAAGTGGGCGAGATTAGTCTGGAAAATTGGGACGATCTGATCGGCACCAATCTCAAAGCGCCCTTATTCCTGGCGCAAGCGGCGGCGGAGGCCTTGCGCCATAGCCATGGTTGCATGGTCAACATTGCTGATATTCATGCCGAACGCCCCATGAAGAGTTATGTCGTGTACAGCATCGGCAAGGCCGGGCTGGTGGCCATGACCAAATCGCTGGCACATGAATTGGGACCGCAGGTGCGGGTGAATGCCGTTGCACCGGGGCCCATCCTATGGCCGGAAGATGATCCGACTTTTGATGACACCGAGCGGCGCCGCATCATCTCGCACACGGCGCTGAAGCGTGAAGGCAGCGCGGAAGACATCGCGCGCGCAGTGCAATTTTTAGTGTATGACGCGCCTTACGTGACCGGCCAGATTCTGGCGGTGGATGGCGGTCGGAGCGCGAGTTTATGATCGAGCCTATCAAGCCACCGCGTTCCCTGCTCACCGCCGCCGGCAAAGCCATCGGCGATTACGCCATGATCCAAGACGGCGACCGTGTGTTGCTGGGTCTTTCCGGCGGCAAGGACAGCCTCTCGCTGCTGCATGTGCTGCTCGATTTGCAAAAGAAAGCGCCGATCAAGTTCAGTTTGGCCGCGTGCACCATCGATCCTTTATCGCCGGATTACGATCCTTCGCCGCTCAATGATTACGTGCCCCAGCTCGGTATTCCCTATTTTGTGGAGCGCTTCCCGATTTTGGAACAAGCCAAAAAATCCATGACCAAGGATTCGTACTGCGCGTTTTGCTCGCGCATGCGGCGTGGCATGCTGTATGGCTGCGCGCGGCGCGAAGGCTATAACGTGTTGGCGCTGGCGCAGCATTTGGATGATGCGGTGGAAACCTTTTTGATGAGCGCGTTTTTCGGCGGCAAGCTGCGTACGATGAAAGCGCACTATGTGAATGATGCTGGCGATCTGCGCATCATTCGTCCTTTTATTTATGCACGCGAACGGCAGACCGCGGCTTTTGCCCAGAACGCGCCGCTGCCCGTGGTGCACGAAAATTGCCCGGCGTGTTTCGGTATGCCCACCGAGCGCATGCATATGAAGACGGTGCTGGCGCAATTGGAGCAAGGCAACCCGAATTTATTTTCCAACACCCTGACCGCGATGCGTCCACTGTTAGGCGAGCAAGTGATAAAACACCGCAGTAAGAAAAGTAAAAACCTTTTAGCCACAGAGGTCACAGAGGGCACAGAGATTCAGGGTTGAAGTTTTTCTCTGTGATCTCTGTGACCTCTGTGGCTGATTTTTAGGAAAATAGACTCATGAAAGCCGACGCCCATAAACGCATTACCTCTTTTAAACCGCCCCTCCGTACCTTGATGGGGCCGGGCCCCTCGGATGTGTCGCAGCGCGTGCTGGACGCCATGGCGCGGCCTACCATCGGCCATCTCGATCCGGCTTTCGTCGAGATGATGGAGGAAATGAAAACGCTGCTGCGTTATGCCTTCCAGACCGAGAACGATCTCACCTTCCCCATTTCCGCTCCCGGCTCGGTGGGCATGGAAAGCTGCTTCGTCAATCTGGTGGAGCCGGGTGACCAAGTCATCGTGTGCGTGAACGGCGTATTCGGCGGGCGCATGGTGGAGAACGTCAAGCGCTGCGGCGGCACCCCGATCGTGATTCAAGATGCCTGGGGCACGCCGGTCGATCCGAACAAAGTCGCCGACGCCTTCACAGCCAACCCCAATGTAAAAGTGCTCGCCTTCGTGCATGCCGAGACCTCCACCGGCGTGCAGTCAGATGCAAAAACCCTGGCCGAAATCGCACGCCGGCATGGCGCGCTGACCATCGTCGATGCCGTCACCTCGCTCGCAGGCACGCCGCTCCTGGTCGATGAATGGGGTTTGGACGCGGTGTATTCCGGCAGCCAAAAGTGCCTATCGTGCACGCCGGGTTTGTCGCCGGTGACCTTCAGCTCGCGCGTGGTGGACGCCGTCAAAGCGCGCAAAGCGCACGGCCAAAGCTGGTTCATGGATCTGAGTTTGGTGCTCGGCTATTGGACGGCGGCCAAGCGCACCTATCACCACACCGCACCGATCAATGCGCTGTATGGTTTGCACGAATCATTGGTGATGCTGCAAGAAGAGGGCTTAGAGCATTCCTGGGAACGGCATCACGCCAATCACCTTAAGCTCAAAACCGGGCTTACGCAGCTCGGGATTGAATTCCTGGTGGCCGAACCGTATCGCTTGCCGCAATTGAACACGATCAAAATCCCGGTGGGGGTGGACGATGCCGAAACGCGCCGCCGCTTGTTGCAGGAATACAACCTGGAGATTGGTGCCGGCCTGGGCGATCTCGCCGGCAAGGTGTGGCGCATCGGTCTGATGGGCTATGGCAGCAGCGAAGCGAATGTGAATAAATGCTTGGCTGCGCTGAGTGAGGTATTAGCGTAGCGCAAGCATCCTGCTTGCATGCCGGCAAGATGCCGGCGCTACAAAAAAGAAATTAAGCTTGGCGCCGTTGCAACTGCGCGGCCATGTCTTCAGCGGTAAGCGCTTTGCTGAAATAATTCCCCTGGTATTGATCGCAGCCATGCTCTCTTAAAAAGTCGAGCTGGATTGCGGCTTCCACACCTTCCGCGATGACTTTCATTTGTAGGCTATGCGCCAAGGCAATAATCGCCGTTACGATCGCGGCATCGTCCGGGTCGGTGGCAATATCCATAACAAACGAGCGGTCGATCTTCAGCGTGCTGATCGTGAAGCGTTTGAGGTAGCTCAGGCTGGAGTAGCCGGTGCCGAAGTCGTCAATTGCAATTCCTAGCCCCATTTCCCCCAGTTGTTTTAAGTTCTCGGCCACTTCATCGGTGTTTTCCATGAGCAGGCTTTCGGTCATTTCCAGTTCGATGTTGTCTGCGGTTACGCCCGTTTCGCGCAAAATGCGCGCAATGGATTGCGCCAGTGTTTTTTGGCGGAATTGTTTGGCGGAGAGATTGATCGCCAGTCGCGGCACGTCGTA
>JBBTCZ010000053.1:6382-34307 GCA_038042985.1 Pseudomonadota bacterium | reverse complement strand
ACCCACGCCCAAGATCGACGCCGCACCCGCCACTGGCGCGGCACGCACCCCCGCCAAAGTGGCAGACCCACGCGAGGAATCCCCACCGCAGACCGGCTATTGAAGCCAGCCGGTTTTAAGGCCGGTGCGTTCGTGACGAAAAGGGTGGCCTGAATTTACCACCCAATCTCATAGGCCGTCTTCGGCCCCACGGCACAAGCGTCGAGATTAGCGGGAATAATCGCACGGTCTGGCCGCACCGCAATGCGGCCCGCCATGATCTCTGCCGAGTGCTGCGGATAACGTTCTCCGTCATCGGGATAAGCAAACCCTTCGGGGTAAAGCGGCTGACCTTGTGCATCGTATTTATCGCTGGCGCCAAGCGTGTGCAACAGCTCATGCGTGATCACGATATTGTTCTGCGCGCTTTGTTCTTTTTTTGAAAAGACATGCACCACGCCCACCAAGCCTTTGCGCAAGCCCAGCGAATGTTGCAGCGGCTTGCCTTCCTCGCCCTCGTGGTAGACCACAAAGAGGCGAATGCGCCCCATGTTTTCCCAAAACGGCGTGGTGTGAAAAGCGTAGTAGCGCATCTGCAAACTCCACAGCAGCGAGGTCAGTACGCCGCGTTCCCCGCTCGGTGGCGCGGGAGGCGCTTGCCGAATCTCGCCGGCCAGTTGGATGCGCGCATGGGGTAACTTTTTCAGCCGATGACGCGCCGCTTGCTGATCGAAAAAGGCCGCGATTTCCTGGAAAGATTCATCCGATAATTGCGCGATATAGGCCGCGCTAACGTCGGATCCGTCGCCATTCACTGCGTAGATCGACACCTCTAAGGGGCGGAGCCAGCTCCGCACCAGCATGCTTTCCCAATAAGTCATGCCGGTCACCATAGCCAGGATCAGCAGTAACAAGATGATGCGAATTTTGCGGAAGGACATAGGGGTTCGTTCGAGCCATTACACATCAAAGGGGTAAGCGATCAGATGCGCTGCTAGCGATTCGGCGCCAGCAAGCAAACTAGCCTGAGCTCTTCTGCGGCGAGCGTACCGGTGGGAACTGGACTCATTTGAGTTTGCGGCTCATCGTATGAAACGGAGGAAATGAAGCGGCCATTCTCTGTATAAGTCGCGCCAGAGATGACGCCCTGGGTATAGTCTGCACAGTGCATCAGGCGGTGAATTTTCTTTTCCTTCACCATTTTGCCGGAGGCTTCATCTTTGATTTGCGCTTGGGTATAGACCATCTTCTCCCATACCCTGACTAGATTTCCGCGCCGCTCGATGCTGCCCTTGTCAAATGAAAACGTAATATTCGGATCGCTATTAGGAATCGTTATCCACTCCTCCGCAGCGAAAGCGGGGGGCACGGTGCAAACGCAGACCAAACCAGCAAAAAGAGATAAGACTTTCATCGCTTACTCGTCGTTAATAAATGATTATTCACTGCCATCCTGACTTGGTTTCCTTAGGAGATAGCTTAAGGTAGCAACTTTATTTCTTCAATCACCACCGCTTGCTGCGGCACATCAGAAGGGAAAGGGCCTTTCGCGCCGGTGCGCGCCTTGGCGATTTTCATCACCACGTCTTGCCCCTTCACCACTTTGCCGAAGACGGCATAGCCCCAACCGCGCTGGTTGGGTGCGGTGTGGTTGAGGAAGTCATTGTCTTTCACATTGACGAAGAATTGTGCCGTGGCGGAGTGCGGGTCACCCGTCCTCGCCATCGCCAGGGTATAGATATCATTCTTTAAACCATTGTTTGCCTCGTTTTGAATGGGCGCGGACGTTTCTTTTTCGTGCAAATTCGCATCGAAGCCACCGCCCTGAATCATGAAGTTGTCGATTACACGATGGAAAATCGTGCCCGAATAAAAACCGCTTTTTACGTAGCTCAGGAAATTCGCCACCGACTTCGGCGCTTTATCCGCATACAGTTCTAAAGTCATACTGCCGAGATTAGTTTTCATCTCTACCATCGGGTTGGCGGCAAAGGCGGTAACTGAAAAACACAGGCCAATGAGGGCGGCGAAGAATTGCTGTTTCATAACGATCATCTCCAAAGATAGAAAATAAATTTCATGCCGAGCCTAACATGCTCTTATGCATTTGTGGCTTGCGCTAAATCTGAGCTACTGATTACTGCGATCGATTTGTTGCGACTACCTTGATATTGCAAATTTTGACTTGACTTGACCGATCGGTCAAATATAATTCAGGACATGGAACCAGTTGTAGACACCCAACAACGCATTCTCGACTCGGCCCGAGAGCTCATCTATTCGCGTAGTTATGCGGATGTAGGGGTGGCCGCCATTTGCGATCATGCTGGGGTGAAAAAGGGCAGTTTTTATCATTTTTTCCCCAGTAAGCGTGATCTGACGCTAGCGGTGCTGGATAGCCACTACTTAGAAATTAAAGATCACCTCTTGAAGCAAGCTTTTGCGAACGACATCCCCCCAATGGCGAGGCTTGCACGCTTTGGCCAGCTTTCTTACGAATTTCAAAAGCAGGTTTTGAACGATACTGGGCGTGTTATTGGTTGTTTTTTCGGCAACCTGGCCAGCGAGCTATCGACGCAAGATGAGCCGATTCGCCTCCGGATCGAGCAGATTTTCTCCAACCTGCAAAGCGGCATCCGCCAGGTATTGCGCGAAGCAATTGCCATAGGTGAAGTGCAGGACATCGATGTCGAGGCCACCTCGCAAGCGATGTTGGCTTATTTCGAAGGCGTGATGTTGCTGGCTAAAAGCCAGAACAATGTCGAAATCATGGGCCAATTGTTTCCTGCCATGGCCCAAATTCGTATCAGCCCGCGCTAGGAATCCTGCAATGAACCGCTACCGCGTTTTTATTTTTTCATCAGTTGACCGACCGGTCGACTACTTCACGCAACACCAACCACCAAGGAGAAACAAACCATGCAAACGCAAGTTAGACAAAACGCCAAACCGTTGATCATCCCGCAAGCGCCGGCAGGCGAGCAAGGCCGCGTCGATGCCGTTTTCGGCGCGATTAAACAGCACATTGGATTTATCCCCGATGGGCTGCGCCTCTACAGCTTTAGCCCACCTCTGCTGGAATCTTTCGTCGGCAATGTGTCCTATTTCAATAGCGGCGAACGGCTGACGCCTTCTTTGATGGCCATGATCCGTTACCTCGTGTCGTGGGAATCAAAGTGCCATTTCTGCATCGATATGAATGAGGGATTTCTTACCAACATGGGCTTAGACCTCGACGCGGTTCGCGCGGCGCGCGGCAACCCGGAGGCCGCGCCGATTCCCGCCAAGGAAAAACCCTTGCTCATGCTCGCGCTGAAAGCGGTGAATAGCCCGGAGCGTGTCACTGAGCAAGATATCCAGGCGGCAAAGGCGCAAGGTTGGAGCGATCGGGATATCTTCGATGTGGTGGCGCAAGCGGCGAACAACCGTGCCTTCAATTATGTGCTGCGCACTTTCAATGTCGAGTCTCAGGGCGCGTTTGCTTAATAAAATAGGGCTCGGAACCATCCAGGTTACGAGCCCATTTCTGCAAGGCATTAGAAAAAGATCAACCTTCGGCTTCACCCTCTTCATAAGGGTTATCGACCAAGTGAAACGGGTGATCAATGGGCATGTCCTGGAATGCTTGCCGGTTCGCATCGTTTTCGAAATAAATAACCATATTGCCATCGACGATATAGGGATGGCCTGATAGGTCCTCAATCTCCATGCCGGTCATCGGGTCAACGCTGCTAATCATTAGACCGGGTTCGTGTAGTCGGTGACTTTGATCGCGATCACGCGGCAGGTTATCGGAAGCGCGCCAGTTGAGCGATTCGATACTGAGTTCATCTGATCCTGATGGATGGGGTGCGAAATACATGGGAAACCTCCTCTTGTCACTGGTTGGGCTGAGGCCAACCCGAGCACATTCTCGATTTGGCATCTTGCGGGGGAACATTTCTGTATAGCACATGGATTGGCCGCTACAGGACCTATTTACGGCTTGCTGGGCGCAGCCCTGGAGGCGCGTTCATGCCGTAAAGCAAGCATTGCCACCAGGCGCGGATAAGCGCTCCCTTTTAAAAAAAAATAGCAGCGGACAGCGATTGTTTCTATAGCAATATTTATGTATTATATTTTCTATAGATAGAATAATGGGGGGCGAATATTATGACAGTCAAAGCCAACTCGCCGCAGGCGGACACCAACACCGAACGCAAAGTGCTGACGAGCGCCACGCTCAAGGCCGCCGAGTTGCTTGGCATCACCCATGGCAATCTGGCCAAGATTATCGGGGTCAGCCCCGCGACGGTGTCGCGCATGAGCAAAGCAGCTTATCTGCTCGATCACTCGCGCAAAGAGTGGGAACTGGCGCTGCTGTTTGTGCGTCTTTTTCGCGCCTTAGATTCGATCACCGCCGGCCGCGCCGAGGATGCCAAGGCATGGCTGTTTAGCCATAACCACCGCCTTGCCGGCCACCCTGTCGAGCTGTTGGGGAATGTACTGGGGCTGGTCAGCGTCGTCGATTATCTCGATTCGGTTCGTGGCCGCGTCTGATATCCATCCGCTCAACGCGCAGCTTTGGCGCGCGGTTGAGGCGCAACACAAGGTTTCCACCATGCGCTTGGTGGACAATGACCTCGCGGCGCAGGCGATACTGGAACGCATGATCGATAGCGTAAAGCCGCCCTTCCCGGTCGACACGCAAGGCTTGCACTGGTTGCTCGCCACCCCGTTTCGTTACCGCCCCGGCAAGCGCGGCAGCCGTTTCCGCGCTTATGACGACCCCGGTGTGTTTTACGGCGCGCTGGAGCGCCATACCGCGTGTGCCGAAGCGGGCTATTGGCGCTGGCGCTTCATCCTCGATAGCGAGGGGCTCAAGCAGCTCGAAGCCCACCCGATGACCTTGTTCCAATCCAAGATCGCCACGCCCGGCGTGGATTTACGTAAGGCGCCTTTTGCGCGGCTTAAAAAACACTGGACGGATCCGGCTGACTACACTTACACACAGGATTTCGCCCGGCAAGCACGCGCCAAACACATCGGCGCGATCCTTTATGCTTCGGTGCGCGACCCGGCACACGGCCCGGCCGCCGCCGTGCTGACTCCCACCGCCTTTGCCAAAGGCCAAGTGCCCAAACTCGAAACTTGGTATCTCACGGTCAATCGCTCAAAGGTGATTTGGAGTCATGAGATGAATGAGACTTTAGTATTTGCTTGGCAGAAATAAGGAAAATCGCAGATGGTCGAATTCGCAGTAATGTTTGCCCTACTGGGCATCGCCTGGTTTTGGCAAGACAGCTTGCACGTGCGTGAAATTGCGATAGCGTTGGCCAAGGATTTTTGCGCCAAAGAGAACGTGCAATTCCTGGATGGTGCGGTCGCGGCGGTCAGCATCCGACTCAAACGCGATCGACGTGGCCGCCTGGTGATCGCGCGCAACTACCAGTTCGAATTTACCGACACCGGGGACAACCGGCTCAAGGGTACGATCATGATGCTCGGTCATGCGCTGGAGACGATGCATTTGCCGCGCTATGGTTTGTCCTGAAACAGCCACGCGCGGTCTTGTGTGATTAGCCAAGCAGCAGGTTGCGCATGTCTGCGAACTGCGCCTGCGTAGCACGCACCGTGGGGCCGATGGTTGATTTATCGAGACCCGTCACGCGCCAGGCGTCAGGGTCCGTCTGCACTGCATCCTGCTCCACCACGCTGTCAATTTCAGCCAAGGTGGCAATGCTGTTGGCAATGTGAACCAGCGCCGTTTCTATCGGATACTTCTGCGCTTGTTCCGGTGCGTGATGAAATGCCACGCTCTCGATCAGCAACTCCGGAAAATGCCAGTGGCGCAACAGGGCCGCGCCCACCTCGGCATGGTCGAAACCAAATATTTCCTGTTCGGCCTTATGCAGCGCGAGGTCATCGTGCTCTTCAATCGACAGCAGCAATGCTTGCTTGGCCTTTTGCGGCTCCTTGTGGAAGATCACCAGTTGACCGATGTCATGCAGCAAACCACCCAGAAACATCGCCTCGGCATGCTTCATATTGCGTTGCTCGGCGAGCAGGTGCGCCGCTGCTCCGCAATATAGGCTATGACTCCAGAAGTCTTCCATGCTCACCAACTCGTTCGGGATACCTTCGAACGCACTGATGGTGGACGTGGCGAGCACCAAGTCGCGGATATACCGGGTGCCGATAATCGAAACCGCGCGCGTGACCGTGTTGACCTGGCTGGAAAGCCCATAGGCCGGGCTGTTGGCGATGCGCAGCAGGCGAGCGGCGAGCGCCGGGTCTTGGCTGATGACTTTACCGAGATCGGCGGCGGTGCTGGAGGGGTCGTCCACCATTTCGTTCACGCGCACGCCGACCCCCGGCAGCGAAACCAGGCTATCGATATCCTGGGTGAATTCCTCAAGCGAGACAGGCATGGCGGTTCCTCTTCAGTCCGAATGTTGCATCTACCCGGTTATAACGCCCATTTTTCGGGTTTCTGGAGGGGCGCGGAGATAGCCGTAGATAGGGTTCCCCCGCCCCGGCCAGAGGAAAATCCCGCACCCCACGCAGCTTCAACCCCGATTCATCCGTTTTTTTAACACCCCAGGAATAATAATGGTTGCTTTATGCCTCCAATAGTCCATACTCCCGCCAGCGAGACTTTTCAAGTATTGTATTAGCGCGTTACGCTGTGCCTCATCTCATCGGTACTCCAGTTCCCAAGCTCCTCCGTCTTGATTTCTCGTTAACCTGGGCATTTGCCCGAATTCAATTTTTTATTAAGGAAATCCAGACATGGCAACCGGTACTGTAAAGTGGTTCAACGACTCTAAAGGCTTCGGCTTCATTACCCCTGATGGCGGCGGCGACGATCTTTTCGCGCACTTCTCCGCAATTCAGAGCAGCGGCTTCAAAACCCTGACGGAAAACCAGAAAGTCGCGTTCGACGTGACCGAAGGCCCGAAAGGCAAGCAAGCCTCGAACATTCGCCCAGCAGAATAAGGCGATCGTTTGATCTTTGAAAAAAGCCCGGTTCGCCGGGCTTTTTTATTCACTGAATATCTCATCGTGGCAACTCGCCGCAGGAGAACGCCAACATGGCAAAAGAAGAATTGATCGAAATGGAAGGCGCTGTCACCGAAGTGCTGCCCGACACACGCTTTCGCGTGACGCTGGAGAATGGCTTCGAAGTCATCGCCTATGCCTCGGGCAAAATCAGGAAACACCGCATCCGCATCTTGGCCGGCGACAAAGTCAGCCTCGAAATGTCCCCTTACGATTTAAGTAAAGCACGCATCAGCTTTCGTCACAAAGACGAGCGCCCCGCAGGCGCCCCGTCCGCGCGTCCTGCACAATTTAAACGGCGCTGATCTAGCTCTCGGCAATTGAAGACGCAGCGCGTAGATCGTTGCGCTGTTCTTCATGCCCCTTGATACAATCCTGCAAGAACAGGATACCGCTGGCTTGAAATCTTCCTACCCCTCTTTTTTTATCCTGATCGCCCTCATCGGCGGTTTAGCGATTTTCAGCTCTACCCTATCTAAAACCCCGGTCCTCCCGCTCTTCGCCCTGGCGCTACACGCCACCCCGTCAGAAATCGGCTGGATCGTGATGGCGTCTACCCTCCCCGGCATTCTCATCAGCTTTCCCGCCGGCGCGCTGTCCGATTTTCTGGGCAGGCGGCGCTTGCTGCTTGCGGCATTGCTTGTGTTCGCTACTGCACCTTTTCTCTACCTCATTGTGAGCAATGCTTGGCAACTCATGGCGGTACGCTTTTATCACGGCTTCGCCACCGCGATCTTCGGCACCGTGGCGAGCGCCGCCATCGCTGCGCGTTACACGACAGACCGTGCGGCTAAGCTTTCCACCTATTCCTCGATCACCATCGTGGGGCGTTCCATCGCGCCGTTTCTGGGCGGATTCCTGATTTCACTGGCGAGTTTTCACGCGGTGTATATCGCGTGCGCCATCAGCGGCGTGTTGGCGCTGGCCGCCGGATTGCTGTTGCGCGACGCTGCGCCGACCGCCGCCGCCAAATTAGAAATGCCGCACTTTTGGGTGAGCTTAACAACCGTTCTGCGCGATCGGCGCATCATGCTGGTGAGCATGGTCGAAGCGGCGCAGTATTTGGTGTTTGGCGCGATTGAAACGTTTCTCGCGCTATTTGCGGCATCGCTCGGTATGCCCGCATGGCAAATCGGCGTGATGCTGGGCGTGCAATTGGTGAGCATCGTGTTCGCCAAACCGCTCATGGGAAAGGTTTCCGATCGGGTCGGGCGTAAGCAAGTCATCATCCCCGGCTTATTAATCGGTGCGGCCAGCATTGTGCTGCTGCCCCATGCGCCGAGCTTTATCGGCCTCACCGTGTTGAGTTTGGCATTCGGCTTAGGCTTTGCCACCGTGACTTCCTCCACCGCCGCGCTGGTCGCCGACCTCACCCAAGACAACCGCTATGGTTCATCCATGGGCGTGCTGCGCACCGTGATGGATGTCGGCCAATCCATCGGCCCGGTGCTGACTGGTTGGATGGTCGGCTACGCCGGGTATGGCAGCGCCTTCACTTTACTGGCGGCAATTTTGTTGCTGGCTGCGCTACTGCTTGGTCTATCCTTAAAAAGAAGTTAAGCGCTGCGGCGGAACATCTGTCCGTTGCCGCAGTCGTAGCGTCAACGCGCTACTACATCCAGCGTTGTAACTACTACCCACCAGATCGCCAATACCGGGGCAAGCCCGATTGATAGGTGCTTGGCGATAGGAATCAGGAGACCCCTCATGCGCACTTTGTCTCGACTCTCCACGACGCTTTCCCTGTTTGTGTTGCTGCTACTGTGCGGTTTTAGCGCCCTCGCACAAGAAGATGAGCAGAACGGCGCCATCACGCCGCTGCGTTTGAGTTACGTCGAAGGCAGCGTTTCCTTTTGGCGCAACGGCGCAGAGGATTGGGTAGAGGCACGGCGCAATATGCCCTTGGCCGTAGGCGATGCGCTGTATGTCGGAAAACGCGCCGACCTTGAACTGCAAATGGGTAGCCGCGCTTTTATCCGGGCCGACGACGACACCCAACTCACGCTCTCCAATCAGACAGCCGACTATCTACAGCTCAAAATTACTTCTGGTCGCGTGTCGCTTGATTTGCGCACCTTGCCCAGCGGCTACCGCGTGGAAGTGAACACGCCCAATGCTATGTTTATTATCGAACACCCTGCGTATTACCGATTGGATGTGAATGGTGATTTGCATTTCATCACTCGTCGCGGTGGTCGTGCGACGATGATTTTGGCCAACGGTGAATCCCTACGCATTCAGCCCTCCGAAGAGATCGTAGTTCAAGGCGCCAGTGCGCGGACCTACGTCGCACCAGAACTCGATAATTGGGATCGATGGAATTACGACCGCACCAACCAGCAGCTTGACGCGGTAAGCGAGCGCTACCTGCCCAGCGGCATTGCCGGCGCTTACGAGTTAGACCACTACGGTAGATGGCGTGTGGTGCCGGAATACGGGCCGGTGTGGGTGCCCGATGTGGTTCCTACCGGATGGGCGCCCTATAGCACCGGGCGCTGGATATGGGATCCCTATTACCAGTGGACCTGGATTGACGATGCCCCCTGGGGTTGGGCGCCATTCCATTACGGGCGCTGGGTTTACCTGAGCGGTTACTGGGCGTGGACACCGGGGCCGGTCGCAGTGGTGCGACAGCCGGTATATTCGCCCGCCCTAGTGGCGTTCTTCGGCGTCAGTTCGCATGTTTCCGTGGGCATTAGCATCGGTGGCACAGGCCTGGGTTGGGTTGCGCTCAGTTGGGGCGAACCGCTGATCCCCTGGTGGGGTCGGCCCAGCTTTGTCGGTAGACCCTGGTGGGGCGGATGGCATGGGCCGCGCGTGGTCAACAACGTGGCCATCAAACAAACCAACATCGTCAACGTCACCAACATTACTTATCACAACACACGTGTGTCGCAAGCCGTCGTGGCCACCCGCACCGAGCATTTCGGTCGAGGCAAGGTACATGACACACCGGTTCGCATCACCGAAGCGCGTGAATTGAAACATCTGCGTGGCGCACTGCCGGTAACAGCCAGCCCGGCAAGCTTAGTGGCCGGCGCCCCGAAAAGCATTCGCCCGCCTGAATCAATCCTGTCGCGCCCAGTAGTCGCCACGCGCGCGCCGCGTGAGACCAAATTGCCTTGGCGTGTCGAGTCAAAACCCGTCGTCAAAACAGCCCTCGAGCCGCGCTACGTGCCGGTACCCAAACCCACAGTGAAAGAACTGCCGCGCCCAGAGTTCGGTCAACAAGGCGGAGAAGAACGCGTGCGCCCACCGCTCCCACCGCGCTATGAAGAAAGACGGCGCGAAACCGCACCCCTTACGCCGCCATCCGTTGTGCGCCAACGGGATACATCCGATCGCACCGAGGCCACGCAGCCGCGCATCACACCGCCATCCGCACCGACAACGCCGCGTGTGACGCAGGAGCCGACACCACCACGCACAGAAAAGGAACGCGTGCAGGAATCGCGCGAAATCAAGAAAGGGGCAGCAGCACCCACTGCGCCGCAGGAAATGCGGCAACGAGACCGCATAGAGAACGTTGAACGCGAGCGCGCAGATTTGCCAGGCAAACCCGCTAACCGCGTATATCGAAAAAATGATCAGGACAAACAGGACAAAGGCGATCGGCGTCGTTCGCAGTAATCTCGCTTAAATCCAACCTCGCTTCTTAAACCGGCGATAAAGCCAAAACGCGCCGATGAAAGTGCCGAGCACTACGGCGGGGTAAGCCCACACCCAGTCCAGTTCCGGCATCGATTTGAAATTCATGCCGTACAGCGAAAAGATCACGGTCGGGATGGCCAAAATCGCGCCCCAGCCTGCGAGTTTCTGCACGGCTTCGTTTTGGCGCAGCGTGAGGGTCGCCATGTGGAATTGCATGGCGTCGAAAGCAGCGCCGCGCAGCAAATCGATCGTACCCACCGCCCGCAGTGCATGGTCGTGCACATCGCGGTAATAGACTTTCAGCTCCTTGCTGATAATCTCGGGATGCACCCGGATCAGATCAAGCACCACTCCCTGCAGCGGGTCGATTACATCGCGCAGCGCGTTTAATTCATGTTTGACCGTGTAGAGTTTTTTCAAATCCTGCTGCACCAGGCCACCGCTCAACAAGCGCGTCTCCAGGCCACGGAAACGATCGGACAAGACAGTGATCACGGGCTGATAATGATCGACGATCTCGTCAAGAATAAAGTACAGCGCGGCGGATCGATCTGGCTTGAAGCCATTCTGCTGGCGCGCCAAGCGATCGCGCGCCCTTGCGAAATCGAGGCTGGGGCCGTGGCGGATGATCACGATAAAATTCAAACCGATGAACAGATGCAGCTCACCCAGCACAGTTTGGTCGTCCGCGAGCGTGACTACCTTGCTGCTGATAAAAAGATAATCGCCATATTCATCGAGCTTGGGCCGCTGGTGCGTAGTCAGCGCATCTTCCAAGGAAAGCTCGTGCAGATCCAACTCCTCGCCCAGCATCGCCAGCAAGCCACCGTCCGGCGATTGAAGATCGAGCCAGATGAAATTGTCCGTGTCGCCTATGAAATCGCTGACCTCGGCCAAGGGAATCTCGCGCGGCGCTTGTCCGGCGCGGTAAATCAGGCAGTGTGAATTGGGTTGCATGTCGTCTCGCCAAGAAAGCGATAGCGTCCGCCAAGTGGCGTGATGGTGTCAATACACCGGCCTATCCTGCAAATTCTGAAATCAATAGCGTTTGGTATGCCGCACGTTCGGATTCAGTCTTTCGATATCCGCTTGAACTTGGTCGCGACTGTGCTCGTACACCAGCTCGCGCCCCATCACGCTCCCTGCGTAAGACTTGCCCAAGCGCGTCGGAATCAGTTCGCAGCGGACGCTGTGGATGCCTTCACCCAAGACCACCTCGATCCGGTCGGCGCGCTTGCTCAGCACAACGACGTCCAGAGTTTGTCCGGTTTCGGAGATGCGAACTTTAATTTTCTCGTCATTCATCTGCGCCTCAATTCGTAAATTTGCATCGTGAGCGCCAGTCTACGCTCAGAACCAGAACGATGTGTCTTTCAATAAAAATTCATCGTAGGGCATGTAATGCGAACCATCACAGGAGAAGGTCAGGCTGATCATGCCGTTAAAAATATTGATCGAGGCCGTGCGCAGGTAAAAGGTTGGGTCGGTCAGGCGCAAGGCTTGCAGGGTGTGCAAAATGCGCTTGATATCGGCTTGCGGGATCAATGCATCGGCTGGGTAGGCACGCGGCGGAAACACCAGGCAAATATCCGGATCGCTCAGCGCCTCGTGATCCAAAATGCGGTAGCGGAATGGATCATTCACCGTCCAGATCGTGGTCTGGCTGCTGGAAAAGTGGATCTGGCATTGAAACACGCCGCGCTGCGTCAACAACTCCTCCAGAATGGAGAGCGCCTGCTCCATATTGCCGTCCATTGGGCTGTCGACGCGGCATTGTTGAAACACATTACTGCGGATCGATGGATCGCCTTTCACCTGCCGCCAATTACCCGGCTCTTCATACAGCTCGGCGGTGACCGGTAGATTGCGCAAGTCAAAATCAGCGCCGAGATAGCCCAGGGGATGAGCATCCCCGCGCACGATTTGCAGCGCGGTGAGCGAAGGCCGGTGATCCATCAGACTGATGTAGGCGTCAGAAAGCAGAAACCCCCAGGCCGGCACGGCTTCCATCATGTAGGGGCGCTGCGAGCGGTCGCGCCCGAAGTGTTCCGGTGCTAATCCTGCCTGACCTACGTTGTCACAAATCTGGATGCCGTCGGTGTTCACGCAGTACAGAAAAGAACAATGCGGAATACTACTGAAACCCTCTGTCAGAATCGCATTCAGCTGCGCGCGGTCACCCCATGCCGGCCTGCAGCGCTCGGCCAATTGCGCCAACGGCTCGTGCAACTTGCGCGCCAGCTCTTCGCGCTGCAAATAAATGCTCTCTTTCCATGAACCCTTCATGACCCTACCTATTGCTTGCGTAAATAAAACATTGTCGCATCGACGTACGTATGAAAGCTACTGATTGGCGTTAAACCGCTATTTTGAGTGGGGATGATGACGATAGTTCGCGTTGGGCGATCGCCCTTGCGAAAGTGCTACGGCGGGCGTGATGCTGCACGCCCGCCGTAGCGCCGGCTACTAGCCGGAAAAGATACCGTTATCTAGTGGCGATCACCACGACGGTCTGGTCGCTGGTCGTGGTGACGGCCTTGCCAATAGTCGTGATGACGATATTGATGATGGCCGCGCTGGCGATATTGATGATAGCCGTGATGGCGATGATCTCTTCGCTCTGCGTGCTGGTATACGACAAAGCTTATCTTCGGCGATTGGCTCTGATGCCCTTCTCGCTGACCGTGCTCCCAACCTTGTGCCTGCGCCGGGAACATGACAGCAACACTGCTTAAGGCAGCCAAAGCGATTAAAGTTTTCTTCAACATTTTTCATTACTCCTTAGTCAATTTGTTTCACTCTCATCCCGCCAATCACATTCACAGATCATGATTAGCTTGAGTCAATTAACGACTAGGCAGATGGGCTGTTGACGATACGGGGTGTAACAAAGGGTAACAGTCTGTATCGAAATGTGTCGAGACACTGATCGCTGCACTATTTTGGAAATGATCTATATTCAGAAAGCATGTCAGCATGAATCATGCCCCAATAAAGCTAATACCCAGGGATAAGCCATGAGTTCTCATGAATGGAAATACAGCCCTTACGACCCAAAAGACGAAGATTATTTCGGTTGCAAAGCGGTGGTGGTTGAAGAGTGGAAGTACATTCGCCAACGCCGCAAGAATCAGGAATTGGAGCAGGCGTCGGAAACAAGCGAAGAGGCTGGTGAAGGCATCATTGGGGTGATCGTACCTGAGAGAACGGAGGGGCCGGGAAGCCCGTGGCGTTATGTTGTGCGCTGGTTTTCTTTCAACCGATGGGGCAGACAAAAAAAGTTACCGGTGCGGGATAGCGCGCAGACGGCTGACGACGACACCCCACCCCCCCATCTCACCGGCATTGCCTTATCCGGCGGCGGCATTCGCTCGGCCAGTTTTTGCCTGGGCGTGCTGCAGGCGCTGTCCTATGCGGGCTGGTTGAAAAGACTCGACTACCTCTCCATGGTGTCGGGTGGCGGCTACATCGGCGGATCGCTCGCCTGGCTGCTGCACAAGAGATGGAAAGACGAAAACGGCCATGAAATCCCCTATGGATTAGATCGTAAAAATTTCCCTTACGGCAGCTACCCCATGGTGGGCATGGCGGATGAAGGCTGGAAGGCTTCGGCCAAGGGCGCCGAAGGCGTGGCAGCAGGAGACTGGAACGTTTACAAGGGCCGCATGCTGCGGCATTTACGCCAGCACGCCCGCTACCTCACGCCGGGTAACGGCATCAACATCATGTCCTTGCTGGCGGTCGCCCTGCGCAACAGTCTGTTTAGCATCTTCGTTTACGGTGGGCTATTGATCGTCTTATTCACTTTCGCTGGACCATTCTTGTTCGGGCCGGCGATGGATTGGCGACTCTATGAATATTTCAATAGTTGTATGGATTGGCCGGGCGCCGGTGTGAATAGCGCCTTTGGCTTGGCGGCGATGCTGACCATCCTGTTCGCCGCCATGGCGGTGTTCTACGCTTTATCCACCTGGGCAAGCACCGGCTACGTACTGCGTTACTGGTTCGAGCGCTGGTCGGGCCGTCTGCTGCTGGCTTTGGCCATCGTCCTCGTGCTCGGCAGCCTGCCGCTGATTTACGATTGGATTAACGAGGCCGGCCGAAGTACACCCACCCAAACCAGTTCCTTCAAGATCAGCGGGGAGGCAAGCGATTCGGGCGAGATATCTCTCAGCGGAAAGATCGATAAACCCAAGGCGGAAGCGGAGAGCCCGCAAACTGAATGGCGGATTTCCGCCTTGCGCAATAACTTAGCGGCAACCCTGGGTGGCTTGTCCACGCTGCTCGGTGCAATCGCTACCGCACTGGCTTTTTTTCAAAATGGAAAATCCAAGAAAAAAGTGCCCACCGGCTTACTGGTCGCTGTCGGATCATTCGCCTTGATCTTCGGGCTGCTGCTCCTGGCCTATCATTTTGCGGCCCTGCTTCGTGTGCCGCCCGGCATTGCCGCCAGTGAAGCGCTTTGGCTATGGCCAGTGCCATTAGATGATTCCAGACTGCGCAGTGATAGTGTCGTCATCGGGATCGCGGTTCTGCTCGCCATCTTCCTGCGTCTCCCCAACCTGAACTACCTTTCCATCCACCGTTACTATCGTGACCGGCTGATGGAAACGTTCACGCCTGATCTGCCGGATGCACTGGACCCGAACGGCCAAGTGCCCGGTGGCCCGAAATCGGCGAACCGCGCGCCCTTATTCAAAATGCTGGATGAAAACAGCGTGTCAGCTGACGCTGGGCCCTACCCCATCATCAACAGCAACATCGTCTTGGTCACGTCGCAGATTCCCAAATTTCGCGGCCGCGGCGGCGATAATTTCATCCTCACCCCAAAGTACTGCGGCAGCAATGCGACCGGCTGGTGCGCAACAAAAGATTCGCCCTATAAAGGCATGACACTGCCCACGGCCATGGCCATTTCTGGCGCGGCGATCAATTCCAACACCGGCGGCGGCGGTGAAGGGCTCACGCGCAATCCGTGGCTTTCCTTTCTGATGGGGTTTTTCAATATCCGCCTCGGCTATTGGGCCGAAAACCCGACACCGGCAAAAGACCGGGTAGACAGGATAGCGGTGAGTCTGGCCAGACCACTCAAGCTGGTTCCCGAGAAAGACCAGGAGCACCTCGCCCGCTGGTTCATGGAAATAGTATGGCACGGACTATTCTGCCTGCTGCGCTGGCCACTGAATCAGCTAACCGTGATGTGGCATAGGATGCTGAATCTAGGGTTGTGCTGCGGACGTAACGTTCCCAATGCGTTCTACCCCGGACTATCGGAACTCTATCTTCGCAAAAACCTCGACGAGAACAGCCGCATGGTGCAACTCTCCGATGGGGGGCATTTCGAGAATCTGGGCCTGTATGAATTGATTCGCCGCCGCCTGAAACTCATCATCGTGTGTGACGGCGCCGCTGATGCAGCATTCGGCTTTGATGATCTGGCGAATGCGATGGGGAAAGTGCGTGCCGATTTCGGCACATTGATCGAAATCGACTGCGACGATGCCGAGTTACTGACGCCGATGGCGGAGGGCGCCTCCAACCTGGAAAAGCGCATGGCCTATGCCAAGAAAGGCTATTTGATTGCCAACATCATTTACAACGACAAGGCCCGTGGCACCCTGCTTTACGTCACCACCAGTTTCTTCAAGGAGTTGTACGCCGACCTCTACGCCTACCGCAAGGCCCATCAGGAATTCCCGGATCAGCCGACGGGCGACCAGTTCTTCGACGAAAAACAATTCGAGGCCTATCGAGAACTGGGGTATCAAACTGCTTACCGCATGATGTGCGATAAGGACGTCCAAGGCCACGATGACGTAAAAGGAACCGTGGGGATACCGGACATCAGTTGTAAGCCCAAAGGGGCGAGGTATTAAATATCTATTTTAGGGCTCAGTCGTTTGCGATACGCGCGCCAAAATCCACTTAGCACCAGCGCACCCACGCCGCCGCCAATGCCCAGCAGCATGATGCTGTTCAAGTGATCGTGAATCAGCGGGATATTGCCGAAGAAGTAACCGCCTGACACCAGCGTCACCACCCATAGCGCAGCGCCAGCAACGACAAACAACAAGAATTTAGCAAAGGTCATCTCCGCCACGCCGGCGACCAGTGGCGCGAAGCTACGTACAACCGGAATAAACAACGAGAGCAAAAAAGTCATGCCGCCGTAGCTTTCATAGAAAGCATGCGTTTTAAGCAGCGATGCCTGATCCAGCCATTTGTAATTGCGGCTAAATATTTTGTGGCCGATGACGCTGCCGATCCGGTAGTTGACCGCGCTGCCGGTCACCGCGGCGCTAAACAGTATCGCCATCACCAGCCAAATATTCATCTGACCCGTGGCACAAAATGCGCCGCTGATAAAGATCAGCGGGTTGCCCGGCAAAAAAAACAGCGGCACCAGCGCCGTCTCGCAAAATACGATGGCAAACAGCAGCAGATAAATCATCGTGCCGTAATTGATGATCACCGTATCGAGATAGTGATCGAAATGCAGAAGGATCTGAAGGAATTCCATTACTAATTTGGCTCGGATGGGTGGACAGCGTTCAGCCAAGACAATACACCCCTACCCGCCGCGCGTCCGCTTGCGAAGCAGGCAGTGAGCAGATAGCCGCCGGTGGGCGCTTCCCAGTCCAGCATCTCGCCCGCACAGAACACCCCGGGCAGGGCGCGAAGCATCAATTGCGGGTCGAGTGCTTCGAAGCTGACACCGCCCGCGCTGCTGATGGCTTCATCCAGTGGGCGCGGAGCGATCAATTGCAACGGCAGCGCCTTGATCGCCGCACCAAGCCGGGCAGGCTGAGCATAGTCTTGCGCGGGAACCAACTCACGCAGCAAGCCGGCTTTAACACCCTTCAGGCCAAGCCGGCTTTGCAGGTGGCTGGCTTGCGAGCGCGAACCCCTAGGCCGCGCCACTTCGTCGATCACGAATGGCAATGCTCTGTCCGGGAGTAAATCGAGATGAATAAGCGCGCTGCCGCTTGCGGCAATCTCGTCGCGTAGCGTTGCGGATAAAACGTAGATCAAGCCCCCCTCGACGCCGCTTGCCGTAACGATGAACTCGCCCCTTTTGCGATGGTTCACACCAGCGCGATCCTTGTAGCTTATCGCCACCGGCTTGACGGGATGCCCCGCAAAACGCGTGCTGAAATGTTCACTCCAGCCGACATCGAAACCGCAATTGGCTGGCCGCAGTGCCTCGACCGTCACGCCACGCTGCGCCAGCAGCGGCGCCCAAGCACCGTCAGAGCCCAGCCGCGCCCAACTGCCGCCCCCGAGCGCCAGCACCACCGCATCGGCCGCTATGCATTGTTTACCCGCGGGCGTACTAAAACACAGCGCACCCTGATCGTTCCATCCGAGCCAGCGATGACGCACGTGGAAACGCACGCCGACCGCGCGCAATCGATGCAGCCAGGCGCGCAACAAGGGCGCCGCCTTCATGTCGGCGGGGAACACACGGCCCGAGCTTCCCACAAAAGTATCAATGCCGAGCGTGTGTATCCATTGCCGCAGCGCGTCGGGGCCAAACACGGTAAGCCACGGTTGAATCTGCGCCCGGCGAGCACCATAGCGAGCGAGGAAAGCTGCGGCGGGTTCGGCGTGCGTGATATTCATGCCGCCCTTGCCCGCCATCAAAAACTTGCGCCCAACTGACGGCATCGCGTCATAAACATCGACCTGCACACCGCCCTGCATTAACACCTCGGCCGCCATCAGCCCGGCGGGGCCGCCGCCGACGACGGCGACCGATCGGGTAGAGGATGTATTGGATGGAATCATGGGAACTTAGCCCCCGATGAGAGGGCGAATTGAAGGCGCAGCAGCGTGGCTCAGCGTGTTGGAATTATTTCGCGGGGATTTCCGATCTTCGTTTCCCACGCGTCCACACGTAGAAATAACGCGGCTCCTCATCGATGAATCGCTCGACGACGGATGAATAGGAGCGGCTTTCACCGGGAACCATATCCCCGCGGTCGGCGATCTCACCCATGCCGATCTGTGCGCCGCGATGATTAAACACGAAGACGCGCGCGTCCGGGCGCACCATGCTGTCGCTCGTATTCTCCATAACCAGCCGGTATTCATACAGGGGCTTCCCATTTTTCTGGAGCACGGTGAACACGATATTCTTGACGTAGCCGGCATCCAGCTTGATCACCTTGTCCGGCGCCAGCTCGCGCAAATGGGGGAATTCCCCCTTGATCAGGTTGCCGAGTTCCTTGCGCGCCTGCTGCAGCTCCGGCATGGTTTTCTCGAGCGTTTGTTTTGCTTGAAACAACTCCGCTTGCGCGGTTTGAATATCACGCGTGAGGCTATCGATGCGGATTCCCGCAATCACGCTGACCACGAGCAGCAGTAGGAGCGATGCAGCCAGCGCCGCAGCCAACATCAGGCGCTGGCTTTTTTTGCTCGGTATGCCGCTGTGTTCGGTGCGGTGGCGCGAAGAGCGCACACGGTTGGCACGCGGCGGCTCGATAGTCTCGGCGGTCTCCGCGTTCTCGACGACTGGCTCGTTGGTGGTTTCGTTCATTGATGCTCCATGCGGTAGCAACCTCTCCGCAGGTTCAATAAAAGCGGAGAGCGGGTCATCGCCCCAAGTTTATTGCGCATTATGATGGATTCGGAATTCTGTTTGCTAAATATGATAGGGGTGCATTTAAGGATCAAGTTGAGGCTAATTTTCACTCTCCCCCAAACTTCCTGTAAAAAAATGCGCGCTTCACTCAAACTCCATCGCCCGAAAAACCATGCCGGCATTCACGCGAGCCAATTCATCGTAAGTGTCGAGGTGGGCATAAGGCGACTGGTCCACTTTGTAGACGTCTTGCAAAGAACCGCCGTTCTTAATCACCTCGGCTACCTTCGCGCGCAGGTAAACCAGATAATCTTTTGTGTACTTGGTGACCTCTGCGATAGTGGTCGGACGCCCATGACCGGGGATGATGGTTTGCGCGCCCAACGCTTCGAAGCGGTCCCAGGTCTTGATCCAGGCGGCGGTGTTGGTGTCGTCGAACAGGGGCAGCATGCGTTCGTGGAAAGCCATGTCACCCGAGATCACCAGCTTTTTCTCGGGCACCCACACCATGATGTCGCCGGGGCTGTGCGCCGGGCCGAGGTGAAGCACCTCGAATTTCCAGGAACCCAGTTTCAGTTCCAGCTTGTCCTCGAAAACCCTGTCCGGCATGACCACTTCGGTCTTGAAGGCCTTGTCGCGCAGGCGCGCGCGCGTGGCTTCCAGCAGCTTGTCGCCATCCTGCTGGATAACATGGGCCGCGTCCTTGTGCGCGATGATGATCGCGCCCTGCGCCTTCCAGTAGCCGGCGCCCATGATGGCGTGCGACTGCGCATTTTCTAGTACGACATATTTGACCGGCTGCTTGGTCAGCTTTTTGATCTCCTCATGCAGCGACTGCGCCAGCAGATAGTTCGCCCCGCCGTTCATGACCAGCACACCGTCCTCGGTGATCACGAAAGACAGGTTATTGTTGTGCCCGGAGTTCTCATAGGTCTGGGGCGCGGTCGCGCCGATCGCCGACCACACACCGGGAATTACCTCCTGCGGCTTGCTGTAGAGGAAGGAATCCAGCGCCTTGTCGGCGTATTTCACCGGCAGTCCGGCGCGCTTCCACGCGAAGAATCCGTCCGCGTAATTCTTCACATTGGTATAACCCAGTTGCATCAGCGCCCCCGCCGCAAGCGGGCTACGCTGGTTGTAGTTGCTGTAGACCACCACCGGCCTTTTCTTGTCGGCGACAAAGGTATCGATCTGAAACTCCAGCTGGCCGCGCGGGATATTGTAGAAATACGCCGTGCCGATATAGCCGCCGAGCAGCGTCAACTCCTCCGGGTTGCGCACATCGATCACCACCGTTTCCGGTTTTGCTTGCAGCAAGGCTTTCAAGCCGTTGGTATCGATGTGGGCGACGCGATTGTTCACCTTCGCCAGCGCCGACTTCGCGGCTTCGCCCAGCGCAGGGGCATCAGGCACCGCTGCCGGCGCCGCATCGGGTCTGGCAGGCTTCTTCGCCACGGCCGGGGCCGCCACGCCCAATAAAACACACAGCAGCATCAGCGCGAGCGGGGAATGGCGTTTTTTCATGTTGTGCACCTTTAGGCCAAATAATAAGAAAGTGCGGCGTTAACGGCCGCCCGCGCCCTTGGGCAGATTCTTCATCATCTCCGCCGGGTTCATCGTACCCATGCCCGGCATCATCACATCGCCCGGCTTTTGCCCCGCCTTGCACGGCCCAAGCCACTTGGCTTCAATAGTCTGGTTTGATTCTTTCATGCCGTGCATGGGCGGGCTGTAGCTGCTGTGTATCTCGCCGCGGTAAGCGGTCGAAAAATCACCGCTAAAAACCGCCTTGGTAGTCGCGGTGGTTTCCCCTATTTTGCACACTGATTCGGAAGTGACGCGATTGCCTGCTTTGCTGAAGGTATTTTTCGAACAGCTCGCCTTCGTCTGTTTCTCACCCTGCTGCTGCATCAGATCATCCGATTTCTCATCGACACATTGCTGCATGCGCATGGGCGCGGGGCCGGCATCCATTTTCATGCTCAGATCCCATAAACCGGATTTGCGCTTGGGCATATCTTTGGGCGTTTCCGCCCAAGCGGATGAAATGAACAGGCTGATCAGAGCGACATAAAGGTAGTGATGCATGGCTTTCTCCTATAAAAATATTGCTACTCGCTGCGGCTATGCACGGTGCACACAAACCCAAAATGCGAGAGACTGTTACCGAAAAAAAACGGCAGACTTCTCTGCCGCTTTGTTGCTTCGGGAGAGCAAGCATTAAGAGCCGGATTTCCGCATCATGGATTTCTTCACCCAGCCTTCCTTACCCGACCCGGTTTGCACCTTGATGAAATCGCCCTCTTCCTGGCCGGAAGCGATGGCTTCATCTTCTTTCTTAAGCTTGGCTATCGTTTTTGCGCTGGCGCTGGGTTTGTCATAGAGCACCACGCCATTGATCTTCGGCGAAAACACATCACCCTGACCTGCCACGTCACCCGCTTTAGCAACCGTGCCCGCTTCCTGTCTCAGCGTTTTATCGGTGCGTTGCATTTCTCCGCTACCCCGAATGGCTTTCACCACGCTGTTGTAGGCATCCAGAAAAGCCATCGCCACCACCTTGCCTTCGGCGGTGTTCTCATACGCGCCCAGCCCCAATCCGACACCGCCACCACCCAGCAAGCCGCCGAGCGCAAAGTCGGTCTTTTGCGACGCGCCCGTCGCGGATGCAACCTGAATTCCGGATCGGGTGTCGGCGACAGTCAGCGTGGTTTGCGCTTCCTTGAATTTAAGCGACCCGCCGATAACGGCGCCAACCGATCCGAACAAACCGCCGAGAATGCCGCCAACCCCGCCGGCGTCATTGTTCTTGAATACCACCTCCGGCGTCATCACGTAATCCGCCGTCGCCAATTGCCCCTTGCCCATGTTCGAGCCTTTACGCAATTGTCCGCCATCCGCCAAAGCGCGCTCTTGCTGAATATTCTGCATGGCAACGCCGCGCTCAACCACCAGGAAGCAATTGGACTGCTGCACAATAATGCGAATCAGACCGTTCGGTTTGGGCAGGCCAGCTTGTTGCAGCGCTTGCGTAACATAGTCTTGCGGCTCTGCCACGGCCATCGTTCCGAGCGGCTTGTTGCAGCGTTCCAGAACAGGCTTGCCCGAATCGGATGAGCCGCTCGGGGTTGCATTCGAGGTATCCCCGGAAGGCCCCGACCCCCCACTGACGCCGCTACCCCCTTTGCCTTGCTCGAATTCGCCAAACGCATACGCCGGCGACGACGCGGCAAAAATCCCTAACAAAGCACAAAACATAAGATTAGTTTTCACGATGGCCTCTTTCTTAAGAGTTAAGGTTCAACCGCGAGATGCCTGTTTCCCAAAACATACATCCTGTCCTAACGATTCAATGCCTTAGGCAATTTGAAATCATCAAATACAGTATAGCAACCATAGATCAAGTTTTGCAGGTTCGCTTCGATGCTGAAGGATATGGCTAGCTACTGAATCTCTTTACTTGCCGCCCAGCGCCTTATAGCGCTTCTCGGCGCTGGCGAGCGCCTTTCTTGCGGATTCTTGCTCCTGGGTGGCCTCATCCAGCCTGGTGCTTGCCCGCGCTTCGGCCCGGTTTACCCGGTTTAACTCGGTTCTGGAATCGCGCACATCATCCGTGGCGGCGGCGTCAGCACGCTTGGACCAGCTCTTGGTAGTTTGGATTTTTCTACGCTCCGCGTTGCCAACATGATTTGAGAGCCGATCCCGCTCCTCTCGTAGATCGAGCACTCGATCGCGCGCGGACTTATAAGCCGCATCCGCCGCTTTCACCCGGGACTTCGCTTTCTCTACATCACCCCGTGCGTCATTCAACGCCTGTGCCGAGCCGGCAGATGGTGCATTTGCGCCGGGGCTGGCAGCCCAAACAGGCGCAGCAGAGCACAGCCAAGCCATGAAACAAAACAGCCCGATTTTTCGCATTTTTCTCTCCTATTTAAAGTAAGGTAGATTCGAATTCGAAATTCATTCCGTCAGCAGCGTTACCGTAGTTTCCGCCGTTATTTGGTCGATATCAAATTGCACTTCACAGTACTCAGCGAGCTCACTCATGGGCGTGGGATCATCCGCACAACTGCAACCGGAAATCATCCCCGTATAAAAAATACCGGTTTTGACACGAATAGCCCCGGCCCCCTCAGTAACGCTGATGATCATCACGCTGCGATTTGCGCCATCGGTATAGCTGCTTTGCGCTAAGCCCTGCTGCAAGGGAAGCAATGCAGCATCCATTTGCTCGATCTCATGCTTTAGGATTGCTTCAAACGCGGGGGTTCCCCATGCGTTTAAAACAGTAATGAGCTGCATTATCGGCTGCTTTCGCAATCAAGATTTAAGGAAAGAAACTGGCCTTCACCGGATCAGGCCTTTATACGCCTTACATTGTAGTGCAGACCTACTAAACTGTTTTCATAGCCTGGCTATAGTGTCCTGCCATGGGGCACCGCTACCCGCATTTTCAAAACCTTACGCAACAGGTGGGGGAATTATTATGAGCACACACAAGCGTCGCTACGCCGCAATCGCTCTAGCCGCATGGAGCGTCATGCCGACTCGGGCCATTGCCGCCCTGGATTCGGATTTGATGAAAATGTATGGCGGCACCTATTTATCCGACTGCAAAAACCTCGCATCCCCGAGGGTGACGGTGTTTGCCCAGGCGCTGGTTGTGCTCAAGGGCAATCAGCGCATGGCCGGAAACAAGCTGGAGGCGGCACATTCCTATTTCGGACAGTCCCCGCCGCCGAAGTATCAGGTGGCATTGTTGAGCGAGGTATCCGGCATGCAGTTGCTCGGCATTGTTTATCGCGATGCATCTGGGCAATACATCATGCTCGATGGCGACCCCAAGGTGAGGTCGAGTCTCGGCCCGGCCATGCTGGCTTACAAGTACCGCCTGTGTGGTGCTAAAGAAAGTAAAGTCGCCGAGCCCACACCCCCGACACGGAAATATGCGCTCACCGAACTTAGCGCGCCGGGCTTGCTGTACGACGCACGAATTAAATCCGCTTACTACCAAGCGCTGGGCGCTAAGCGCAACTTGGGTTGGCTGGCTACTTTAGATGGGCCGAGTCCGACCAATAAAAAGATCACGATTGGTGGCATGGAATACATCCTGGCCACTGCATGCAAGAATCACGACTGTGGCGACAACAATATCGTGCTGCTCTACGCACCGGCCCAGGGACGGATATATGGCAAGATTTACGAACGCGGCCGTGTGACCTTCATCGGTCAACCGTCCGCCAACCTCATGCTGGAGTTGAACCGTTTATGGAAAGCAGAATGGCGGCAGGGCCGATAGCCAACGGAAAAATTAACCGTACACGGATTCACGAAATTGCGCCTTGATGGCTTCAAGCCCCGTGCGACTTGAATCCAAAGCGGCGACGCATTTGCTATCCAGCTTTTTACCGGCCAGGCGATGCAACTCTTCAAACGCTTCTTCGCTGCTCCAGGCGGCCTTATAAGGCCGGACACTGGTCAAGGCATCAAATATATCGGCTGTCGCAATTATCCTGGCTTCAAGCGGAATAGCCTCCCCCGCTAATCCTGCCGGATAACCGCTACCGTCGAATAATTCGTGATGGTAGTTAACAATATTTCGCAGGACGGCGATGTTCGGAATGTCTTTATAGCCAAAAGCCTTCAGCATGAAATCGATCATATCCAGGCCTTTAGTGGTGTGCGTTTTCATCACAGCATATTCTGCTTCAGTCAGCGCACCTGGTTTCAGCAGGATGCGATCAGGAATCGCGATTTTCCCAATATCATGCAAAGGCGCGAATAAAAATAACTGCTCGATATAAGCATCGCTTAATCGATATTCGCTGGCCAGGCTGCGCGCAATCAGCCGTGCGTAGCGGGACATCCGCTCCAGATGCGCGCCGGTTTCACAGTCTCTATGGCTGGTAATATGGCGCGCCGTTTTCATGGTGGCTTTTAACGTGCTCATGGCGCGAATTTCCAGAATCACGTTCAGGGCAATGACACTCGCTATTGGGTCAAGATGGGCCAGCACCTCCGGCGTAAAACAGGCTGTTTCATGTGAATTTATAAAGACAAAACCATAGAACTCATCCTTGTAAAACATCGGGATGGTATAGCTTGATCGGTAACCGGCTTCGAGCAAGCGTTTGGTGTGATATTTCTCGCTGCGGCTAAATACAGACAGGTCATCCGTGATACGCGGTTTACCCGTCTGCAAAATATTGACCAGCGACGTGGCTTCCGCCAATTTGTACTGATAGGTTTTAAGCAGCTCAGGATGATCGCTGCTGGATACATAAGTCGACAACATGTCCGTTTCGGCATCATAGACCACCACAGAAATGCGATGCACAAATTCAAATCGACTCCGCAAAGACGCATGAATGGCATTTAACTTTTCGGACAAGGGAACATTCTTATCGAGTTGACCAAACAGCTCGAACTTAACATCGTCACGCATTTTTTTCTCTAAGCAATATTTATAAACGAAATATAGCAGTGCTAAATGAGGTAAGCTGATAATTTAATTTGAAAAATACCCTTTTCGTTCGAATGGATAATGGAATTAGTTGAGATGTGCAATGACAGACAAACCCACGCCGGTTCTCAGCATGTGCTCGCCGCCCTCATGCGCCTGCACCGCGCCATGAAAATCAGCGGGGAAATAAAATACTAGCGCTTCCCTAAACGATACGCGTCCGCCACCCCAACAATCCAACACACGATTAAAACCATCGTTGCGATAGTCAGCGTGGGCGTGCCAACTGAAGTTGACGCCTGAGATACCAGTTCTGAAACATGGCTTGGGTCGAGCATCCCGCCGTCGGCCTCGATTTTCTCCAGCACAGCCATGGCCTGTTCGGTCGCATTGGAGACGATGATAAAAAGACAGATCGCGCTCACTGTAATCAAGCCGATGCCGCGCCCGTTAAACTTCAAAAACAGATGCCCCGCCCCAGGAAAAACCAGCCCGGACCACAGTGCTGCTTTGATGGATTTGCTCATGATATTCACCTCTCCGCTCGAATGTTAACGCAAGGTCCGGGCTGGCTGCTGAGCAAAGGTATCCGGTTTTAAATCACCAGGCGGGCCACATCGTTCGGGCCCTACTCGTCCGAGTAGAATAGCACTCTTCGAATCTCGGACCCCGCACCCGGCGTGGTGCTCCCTATGCGTTTACCGTTACCCCTTGGCCCTCTTCTCCCTGTTCTCGCACTAGCACTGCTTGTGGCGGGGGCGTCGGCGCGTGCTGAGGACGAGCCGACCACCATCGCCACCATCAAAGAAGAAATCAAACGCCCGCAGATTCAGGTTTTTATTGAGAACGATGTACTCGCCGGCTCCGATCGGTATTACACCAACGGTATTAAACTGGGCGGCGGCGGCGAGTTTCCGTTGCTGGGAGCCCTACTCAAACCTATCCCGGAAGCCATTATCGATGTGATGGGCAGGGAAGGGCCGGATGGCGAGACCCCGAGAAACCATCTTGGATTTTTCATCGGACAGAACATTTATACGCCCAAAGATATCGGCATCACCGAGCGTCAGCCGTTCGATCGACCCTGGGCCGCATGGTTATACCTGGGCAGCGTTGTGCAACGTGTCCGCGGAAACCGCTTGGATACTGTCGAACTGGATATCGGCATGGTCGGCCCAGCTGCGCTGGGCAAACCCGTGCAGTCCGGTTGGCATAAGCTGGTCGGGGCGGCGCAGCCTAAGGGTTGGTCGAATCAAATCCCCAATGAGCCGGCGTTCATGGCTGCCTATCTGCAAAAGCGCCGCTTCGGCACCAGCACCCTCCAGATCGTGCCGCACGCGGGCATCACCGTGGGCACGGTGATGACGCTGGCGCGCGTCGGCGGCATCGTCCGCATCGGCAGCCGCATGACCGGCTTTGGCCCGGATTCCATCGAGCCCGGCGGCTCGATGCTGCAAACTACCCGCGAACAAGAGCGCCAGAAAAATAATGGCTGCTGCGAGTGGTATCTCTTCGCCGGCGGCGACTATCGTCTGGTCGCACGCAACATTTTCCTCGATGGCCCGATGTTCCGGGATGGCCCGAGCGTCAATCGCCGCACTGCGGTGCACGACCTCAGCACCGGATTCGCATTGCGCTATCGGCAACTCAACCTATCGCTCACGCATATACGCCGCAGCGAAGAGTTCACCACGCCCATGGGCGGTGGCGGAAAGCAGGCCTTCTATTCGCTTAATGCCGGGTTGCAGTTCGACTGAATGTTACAGCCCAACCAACTGACCATGCACTCCGAGAGTCCGGACTGCGCCCAAGATATGCGATGAACGACCCAGGCTCGGATCGTAGGCGACCAGCATGAGATGCCGGTGATGGGGATTGATGTGGGCGCTGACCACACCGGTGCACGCGCTGGCCACATTTTCTGCTTCGTTGATTTCCAACTCGTTCAAGTATTCATCGATATGGATGACAAAATCAGAGAGAGACATGTGATACCTCCTAGATTGCTGGCCCGTGGAAAAATCCCATCGTAATTCAGCATAGACCCGGAGCCGCAGGGCTACAATCTTTCGGATGGCCTATGCTGAAAGTAATAAGCCGCCTCCAACTTCGCCCCCCACTGCGCGCCCACCCCTTGAATTCCATTGCATCTGGGTCTATACATTAGCTTATTAATTCTTTGACCCGCCTTGCCTAATTCGCGGCAC
>JBBTCZ010000053.1:0-6282 GCA_038042985.1 Pseudomonadota bacterium | reverse complement strand
GGGTCTATACATTAGCTTATTAATTCTTTGACCCGCCTTGCCTAATTCGCGGCACCTCCACCTGTTATTGCACCTCGCTGCGCCTTTAGGCAAACCGGCCAAACTCCAAGATTAGCACCAACTGATACTGACTGAATTTCCGGAATCGATCCCGGAATGGCACGACGGGTAGCCATCCCCGTTTTTTTGTAACAGTTGATATAGGAGGTACCGCTATGCTTGCTTCAACTTCCAACCAAACAGCCCAGAAACTCCATATGGCACTGGAAAAATGCGATCTCAACATGGTCGTAAGCTGCTTCAATGATGATTGCGCCTTGGAGGTGATCGATCAGAATCACCCACCCAGCAAATCTCTCAAATTGAACGGAAAAAAGGCTATTTCCGAATACTATAAGGACATTTTCGGACGCCAAATGACGCACCGCATCGATCAGGAAATTGTCGGTGACGGCCAAATCGCTTTCACCGAATCCTGTCAGTATCCGGACGGCACCCGCGTGGTCGCGGCGGAAGTCTTCGAACTCTCCGCCGACGGAAAAATCAACCGCCAGACCAATGTCCAGGCATGGGATGCCTAGGCGGCCAAAAGCCGCTGCCAGCTGACATTGAAGCAGCGTCAAGCCGTATCCAAAAAGGCGCAGCCCCTTGCGCCTTTTTTTTGAACTGCGCTGGATAGCTTCCTGCAACTTACCAAAAAGACGTTTCCGGGCAATTCATCTCAATCATTCAGGAGAACCACATGGCCAACCCATTCGTGCATATCGAATTGCAGACAAAGGACCTCGCCAAGGCAAAGGATTTCTATTCCAAGCTATTCGACTGGAAGCTCGAAGATCTCCCCGCGCCAGGCGGCGGCGCTACCTATACCATGATCAACGTGGGCGAAGGCACGGGCGGCGGCATGTTCACCAACCCCGATCCAGTGGTGCCGCCGCATTGGCTCGCCTACGTCGGGGTGGATGACATTGCGGCATCAACCAACAAAGCGCGTGAACTCGGCGCGACCGTCGTACAGGACGTGATGCAGGTGGGCGATCACGGCTGGCTCAGCGTCATCATCGACCCCACCGGCGCAACGATCGCGATGTGGAAAAGCAAAATGGGCTGATGGATCTGCGGGAATAAAACTTGGAGACAAATCATGATGGAAGACGATACAAAAGATTGGGAAAAAAGCGAAACCATTGATGAGCTAGACAATTTGCTCCGTATTGCTCAGGAGATGGGGCATAGGCTTTCATGTGAAGTTCATGGAAATTTGTACGATGATGTTAGAGAGCTCACCGAGCTTTTGCACAAAACACGCCATCAGGCAGACTTGGTTCAGCAAAAGCTAAGGCCTAAATGAATCAGATGCGGCTCATAATGCTTATAGCGTTGGTGATGTTGCCTGCTCATGTAGCCGCTACTAATTTTGAACTCATGTTGCATTCTCTGACTCAGCGCTTTGGAGAGAATTCGGTCCAATCCTTTCACGATTGGCAAGCCATGCTGACAAATGCGGAAGGCCTGAGCGCGCCAGAGAAACTCACGCGCGTAAATGAATTCTTCAACCGGCGCATTTGGTTTAAGGAGGATCAGCAAATATGGGGAGTCAAAGACTATTGGGCCACTCCGATGGAAACCTTGGGTAAAGGTGAGGGAGATTGCGAAGATTTTGCCATTGCAAAATATTTCACGTTATTGAATCTCGGATTTACCAATGACCAGCTTAGGTTTATGCGCGCCACATTGCGATTCGGTGGCGAAGGCAGCAGTGTTAAGCAAGCTCATATGGTGCTGGCTTTTTACTCAGCTCCAGGCGCTGAACCACTGTTGTTGGACAGCTTGGTCACAGAAATTTTTCCTCTATCCCGCCGCCCCGATTTGACCCCACAATATAGTTTCAACAATCAAGGATATTGGCAGCTCGGACCGGGTGGCGATGGCACGCCAAATGTGGACGAAACCAGGCATCTAAATCGTTGGCAGGATTTACTGCAACGCGCTCATGCCGAAGGATTTGATCTAAGGTGAACGTACAGTTTAGAAGCGTAGCCGTAATGTCACCAGCTAAAAGGTGGCAGCTTCGAATAGCTTTTGTGAATCGGGATTGAGAGATGAAAATCGCCCGGCAGGTTGCAATCCAAGTCGTAACTCCTTAGCACCTACATAGCAGACGAGGTAGACGATGGAGTCACCCATGCACAGCATCAACAATCTGTTCACGCAACTCGGCCTCGCGTCGGATGATGCGTCGATTGCGCACTTCATCCAAACTCACCGAGCGGCGAGCAATGTCGTGTTATCCGAAGCCTCGTTCTGGACACCGGCGCAAGCCGCATTCTTGCGCGAAGAAATTCTCAATGATGCGGATTGGGCCGAGGTGATCGATCAATTAAACGCCGAATTACATGCGCAAAAATAATTCGATGCTGACGCTATTAATTCCTTGCCGCTGCGAATCTACTAGCGGGAGTGATAGCAGATAACGCTTCATGCTATTTATCTAGGCCTGACTCCGCGTGCATGGTGGCATGCCTGTTATCGTCCCCCATCGCCTACCAGCGAGAATGGCGCCCAGAAAATCGGATGGGCGTAGGAATACACCGGTTTTTTGCTCGCCGGATCGATATAGGTCCCTTCCTGAATCATTTGCAGCATGCTGGCGCGCATGATCTGGGCGCGGGTCAAGGTGGGCTGCTTTGCTTGGCGCGCGAAAATGTTGCTGGTCAAATAGCGCGTGGCGCTGGTCTCCACCGGCCAATTCGACGCCAGCACCGCACGCGCGCCGGCATAGAAAAAAGCGCGCACCAGGCCCGACAAGGGCTCCTCGCCGGCGGCGTTGGAAGATGCTGTATTGCACGCGGACAGCACCACCCAATCCGCATCGAGCTTGAGGCCGAGAATCTCATCCACCGTGAGCAGGCCATCGCCCCCGACGCCACTCACATCGGGCGCGGATAAGGCAAGCGCCGGTTGCACCAGCCCATCGAGCTCGCCCGGCACTAGACCATGAGTGGCAAAAGCGAGGATGCGATAGTTGGCGAGATCGCTGGTCTTGACGTTTTTTTCATTGGCGGCGGCGCCGAGAAATACATTGCGTTGCGGATCGACACCCAAGGCTTGCGCCATCGCCAGAACTTCAGCGCGCGTATCCGGCAGGCGCGGTAGCTCAGCCAATTGCGCCGCATCGACCGCATTGCGTTTGGCGAGCGTGGTTTTCGCGGCTGGTGCAGCGCCGCCTTCAGCTTCACGCATTTGCACCGCGCTGAAGTAAGGGTCACCAAACGCCAAAAATGGCGCACGCTGCGACTTGCCCTGCCGCATGGCGCGTAGCGTCAGCAATGCATTCGCCGTGGGCAATTGCACCACCGCGACTTTTTGTATCAACCACGGCACCCCACGGTAGCGGCTGAACATCAGCTGGCCGCTGTCTTTGCCCACCGTCACAGCCTGCGTCGGCAATAGCGCGAAAGGCAATTGCGCGAGCGCGCCATCCGGCACCACCAGCAGTGTATCCGCGCCCTGCCATGCAGCTTCCACCGGCTTCATGATCGCGGCGTAGAGCTTGTGCGCTTCGGTCACATCGAACTCTGGCACCTCTTGCAACAAGCTCGCTTCGGCATCGAGCGCCCGGCGCAATCCGCGCACGGTCTTGCTCAACTGTTCCGCGCTGAGATTAAAGGCAGCAAAGCGGATAGGTTTATCCTTGCGCACCACCCAGACGAAACCACCCTCATCGCTCGCCAGAAAACTGACTAGCGCTTCGTTCGGCTGCAATACACGCTGCAAATCAGCTACCCCGACAGGCTTCGGGTTCACCAAGTTGGCGTATTCCGGAAACTTGCCCGCGAGGTCATTGCGTAGTTGCGCGCGCTCGCTGCGCATGCGGTCGATGTCTTGGCGCAGCGTTGTAATGAGCTGCGGGTTCTGCTGATCGGGTGGCAGCGCCAAGGTATTTCGAATCAGTGAAAATTGTGCACCGATCTGGTTACCCAGATCCTGTTCACGGCGCGTGAGCTCAGCCAACGCGGCATTACTCGTTGCAGCACGCGCGGCGGAAGCCGCTAACGCACGCTGCACGCTCTGACCGCGCACCGCATCAGCAATACGAAATGCTTCGTTGCCATACGCTTCAGCACGCGCTGGCTCGCGCTTCGTCGCCGCAGACAGGAAGCCGATATAACCGTGCAAAATCGCCGCTCGGCGGCGCTGGCGGGAAATGGCGCCCCCCTCGTCGTCGTCCTCCGCTTCGAGCAAGGCTTTTGCGGCAAACGCGTATTCCTTGGCTGCGCGCGCATGGTCACCCTGCTTCGCCAGCGCCTCAGCCAAGATACCCGCCGCCTCGATCGTTTTGCGATCATGCTCGCCCAACGTCTGACGAAATTTGGCGAGCACCTCGTCGAGCAGCTTCGCGGCCTGCTTGGACTTGCCGGTCTTGGTGAGCGCCAGCCCAAGTACCACATCGCCGCGCGCCAACTGCTCACGCAAGCGCGGTTCCCCGGCCAGGGCTTGTTCGAGTCGCTTGTATTGTTTAACCGCATCGGTATACCGACCCTCTTCGGCAAGACGATGCGCATAGGAACGCAAAGCGCGCACCGTATAGTTAGACTCGAGTGGCACACCGCCCTGCGTTAGACTCTCTATCGCCTGCTCCGCCAGGTAGGTGGCTTCCTGGCGCCGACCTTGTTGCGCGAATAGTTCCGCCAAATCCACCAGCGCATTACCGGTGGCCGCCGAGTAGCGCCCAGTTCGAATAATGGTTCTTTGCATCACATCCCGCGCCACTAGTTCCGCTTCTACCAAACGCCCCTGATCGCTCAACGTCTGTGCCAGCACGGCGAGCAGGTATTCTTCGTTCTGCTTGCGTGCATTTTCCGGAATGACATTGGGGCGTGATTGATTGGCCACCTCGTCAGCTGCCCATGAAGCGATGGCTTTGCGGATTTGCTTCTCCGCCTCGGCGTATTTTCCGCTGGCCTGCTGGATCATCGCCTCGCTCCAGGCGAAGTGCGAATCCCAGAAATCGCGGTTAAGGACTTCTGCTTTGGCGGAAAGCGCGCGGTATTTTTGCGCCTGCTTCATTTCACGCGCCGCGCCGGGAAGATCGCCTAGTAGCACATAAACGCGCACGAGATTGGTATTGGCAACGACCTTGCGGCTCGTCACCGTCTCGACTGCAATGAACTCATTCCACATTTTGATCGAGTTGAGCGGGTTGCCGCCCCAAAATTCCGCACGCGCTAATTGACGTCGTAATTCCTGGTGCAGCTCAGGGCCAGTATCCAGCGCGTAGGCAGTGCGCAAGTCTTCCATTTGTTGCCGAAACAAGCCGACCTGATCCGCTGCATCAGCGCGCAACGAATAAAAACTCGCCAGCGCCTTTGCATCCTTTGTGCGGGGAATCGGCTGGCTGATCGCCTCGCGCGCCTGTTTCGCTTTTTCCGGATCAGGCTTGTGGTGCGCGAGCAGCCCCTTGATGTCATCGAGTGATTTGCTGCTCGGATCGTTTGCGGCGAAGGCCGCAGGTGACAGCAGGAGCGTGATGCAAATGCAAAGCCATGGGGGCGATTTCATGTGAGTACCTCCCTATTCAGGGTGCCACTTAATTAATCGTGTCAGGTACTTTAATCATACATGAGGTGCTTCATCTGCCACCTACACCCTAAGCCACCGTTTTATACGGTCTTACTATTCCGCTCAACTTGGAATAAGCCCCGCTGAAACGCCAAAGGGGCCAGTTCAAACTGGCCCCTTTAGTTTCTCTACCCGCTAATTCTTATTAAAATAACTTGCCGGGTACAACGCGCTGCCATTCTGCACGCACCGTCCCGTTTTCTACACGTTTGAATGTGCCGTCCGATTCTTTGATGATTTGGGCGCAAGTCTCGCTTCGCTTATCCCAATGCGAGCAGTGAAGGCCATCCGACGTGACCCGCCACTTTCCCTTTGTTTCGCTACCATTTTCACTAAAGAGAACCGCGCTGCCATCCGGCGCGTGGTAAATCATGTTTTTGGAATTGCCCCGCAAAACAAACGTCATCTCTACGGTGTTACCGCTGACGAGCTTGGTTATTTCTTCGCCAGACAACGCTTGTTGAGCTGACGACGAAGTTGATAGAAGTAAAGATGCGGCTGCAATACAGAAATGCACAGCGGAAATTTTCAATTGTTATTGCTCCTAAGCGGTGTGAGGAAACCTACTGCATCTCGATCCGATCATGGATACTACATTGCCAAAGCTAATCCTAACTCACCAACCAACTTGCAAACTGCTGCCATGCAGGCGTGCCAGAC
>JBBTCZ010000052.1:939-1100 GCA_038042985.1 Pseudomonadota bacterium | reverse complement strand
GACACCAGCACGAACCTCGGGACAGCCGTGGCCTACTTCACGGTCACCGACACCACCGCCCCGAGGGTCACGATCAACAGCCCGCTCAACACCACCTACGCCACCTCCTCGGTCTGGGCTAACGTCACCCTCAACGAGAACACCGGCAACGTCACAGCCCA
>JBBTCZ010000052.1:0-839 GCA_038042985.1 Pseudomonadota bacterium | reverse complement strand
GAACGTCAGCTTCACCGTCGACACCACAGCCCCGAGGGTCACGATCAACAGCCCGGCCAACACCACCTACGCCGTCACCTCGGTCTGGGCTAACGTCACCCTCAACGAGAACACCGGCAACGTCACAGCCCAGCTCGACGCCACCACCAACTTCAGCCTGACGAACAGCTCGGGCAACTGGAACTTCCTCCTCACCAGCCTCTCCGAGGGCGCCCACAACGTCAAGATCTTCGCCAACGACTCCCTGGGCAACATGAACAGCACCGTGAACGTCAGCTTCACCGTCGACACCACAGCCCCGAGGGTCACGATCAACAGCCCGCTCAACACCACCTACGCAAATACTAGCATCGCCATCAATGTCACCCTCAACGAGGATAGCGGCAATGTCACGGCGCTAGTGGACGGCGCCACCAATTACTCCCTCACCAACTCCTCTGGGGACTGGCATGCCCTCGTAACAGGGCTTGCTCAGGGAGCGCACAACATCCTGATCCAGGCCAACGACTCAGTAGGCAACATGAACCGCTCGGTAAATATCAACTTCACCATAGATACCTTGGCCCCAATTCCAAGCATCTGGTCCCCCGATAATATCTCTTATTCATCGACTAATATAAGCCTGAATGTCACAGCCAATGAGCCGGTAAGCGTCTGGCGGTACTCCTTAAATGGCGGAACCAATACTTCCTTCACCCCCAACATAACCATCTTGGCCGCAGAAGGCGCCAACAACATCAGGGTTGCGGCCAACGATTCGGTAAACAACACGGGCTATGCCCAGATCTTCTTCACCGTCGACACCACCGCCCCGAGGGTCACGATCAACAGCCCGGCCA
>JBBTCZ010000051.1:0-15623 GCA_038042985.1 Pseudomonadota bacterium | reverse complement strand
CGGGCGACAACGTCTCGATCACGGTCGCGCTGATCCAGCCGATCGCGATGGAAGATGGCTTGCGCTTCGCGATTCGCGAAGGTGGCCGGACCGTCGGCGCGGGTGTGGTAGCGAAAATTATTGAATAACGGTGAGGGGTAGCGCTGGGTTTTAGGGGTTTCCCTGACGCCCGACGCCTGACCCCTGACCCCTAAATTAGGCCAGTAGCTCAATTGGCAGAGTGTCGGTCTCCAAAACCGAAGGTTGGGGGTTCGAGGCCCTCCTGGCCTGCCAGACTTGCCACAATAATGCGGCTGCAGTAGATGGGCGGAACGTGCCCCAGATAAAGATAATTAAAGATAAATGGCGAACAAACTTAAATTGATGCTGGCGGGCCTGTTTATTGTGGCGGGTCTGGCTGGATTCTACTTGCTAGGCGACAAACCGCTAGTGGTGCGAATCTTGGTCGTGCTGGGCGGGGTGGTTGCGGCGGCTGTGATGGCTTGGTTTACGCCCTCTGGCCGCCAATTCGCAGGCTTCTCCAAAGAAGCGGTGGATGAAGCCAAGAAGGTCGTGTGGCCTACACGTAAAGAAGCGATGCAGACCACGGGGATCGTGTTTGTGTTCGTGGTGTTGATGGCGTTGTTTATATTCGGTGTGGATACCTTGTTGGCCACTATCGTGAAATCGTTAACGAGTCGGGGAGCGTAATGACCAAGCGCTGGTACGTTGTGCACACTTATTCCGGCTTCGAGAAAAGCGTGCAACGCACGCTGGATGAGCGCATCAAGCGCGAGCATCTGGAAGATAAATTCGGGCAGATTTTAGTGCCGGTGGAAGAAGTGGTCGAAATGAAGGCGGGCCAGAAGGCCATCAGCGAACGCAAATTTTTCCCCGGCTATGTGCTGGTCGAGATGGACATGAACGAGCAAACCTGGCACTTGGTGAAAGACGTGCCCAAGGTGACGGGTTTCATCGGTGGTTCGGCCGCGAAACCAACGCCGATTACCGAAAAAGAAGTGCAAGCCCTGATGCAGCAGATTCAAGAGGGCGTAGAAAAGCCGAAACCGAAGGTGTTGTACGAAGTGGGCGAGGCAGTGCGCGTGACTGAAGGCCCATTCACCGATTTCCATGGCAACGTGGAAGAGATCAACTACGACAAGAGCAAGCTGCGCGTGTCGGTACTGATTTTCGGGCGCTCCACGCCGGTCGAATTAGATTTCGGCCAGGTCGAGAAAGCTTAAGTTTTTAGGCGTGCCGGACGCCTTAAACCACCGGCAAGAGGAGCGCCAGTAGAAACCGTTAGGTAACGAAAGCGCGCTACCACTCAACTGAAATAGGAGCCATCATGGCAAAGAAAATCGTCGGCTTTGTAAAGCTGCAAGTACCCGCGGGTAAGGCTAATCCCAGCCCACCTATCGGCCCTGCGCTCGGTCAGCGCGGCCTCAACATCATGGAATTCTGTAAGGCCTTTAATGCCCAAACCCAGAGTTTGGAGCCGGGTCTGCCGATCCCTGTGGTGATCACCGCCTACGCGGACAAGAGCTTCACTTTTATCATGAAGACGCCGCCCACCACGGTGCTCATCAAAAAATCGATCAAGCTCGATAAAGGCAGCCCCAAGCCGCATATGGACAAAGTAGGCAAATTGACCCGCAAACAAGCGGAAGAAATTGCCACCATTAAAATGCCCGACCTCACCGCCGCCGATATGGATGCTGCGGTGCGCACCGTGGCCGGCACCGCCCGCAGCATGGGCGTGGAAATGGAAGGTTAATCATGGCGATCTCTAAACGTTTAAAAGCACTCCTCGCCAAAGTCGATCGCGCCCGGACTTATCCTCTGGATGATGCATTGAAGCTGGTGAAAGAAACCTCAAGCGCCAAATTCAACGAATCGGTGGATGTGGCCATCAACCTGGGTATTGATGCGCGTAAATCCGACCAGTTGGTTCGCGGCTCCATCGTGCTGCCGAAGGGCACCGGAAAATCGGTGCGCGTGGCGGTGTTCGCCCAGGGCGCAGCGGCCGAAGCAGCCAAAGAAGCGGGCGCTGAGATCGTTGGTTTTGACGACCTCGCCGCCTTGGTTAAAGAAGGCAAGATGGATTTCGACGTAGCAATCGCTACGCCGGACGCGATGAAAGTCGTCGGCCAATTGGGCCAAATTCTCGGCCCACGCGGTTTGATGCCAAACCCCAAGGTCGGCACCGTGACCCCGAACGTCGCGCAAGCGGTGAAAAACGCCAAAGCGGGCCAAGTGCAGTACCGCACTGACAAAGCCGGTATCGTGCAATGCACCATCGGCCGTGCTTCATTCGCGGTAGAAGATTTGAAAGTGAACATGCTCGCATTGGTAGAGGCGCTGAATAAAGCCAAGCCCTCCGCTTCCAAGGGCCTGTACCTGAAAAAGGTTTCCGTCTCCAGCACCATGGGCGTGGGAATCAGAATAGATCAAGGCTCGTTAACCGCGTAAGCGCAACGAGCAGCAAGAACTTTGGGCCTGGTCACTTGACGGGTCGCCACCTCTCCGCCGGTTACCGAGCGCAACTCCGGTAACCGGCGGGGAGGGGCGGCCACGTTGAGTGACGAGGGTTATCAAAGACCGTAGGGGCCCATCAGGGCTTAATACCGGTTGAGGATTTTAGGTTTGGGTTTTTTTGAAGCCCGACGCTTGAAGCCCGACGCCGGACCCAACGCAGATGGCGTACCCGAAATCAGGATGATTGCTTTAATAAAGCCGTTCTCCTGCCGACAGGTCGCCGATTTGCGGCTGATTTTTAGCCGTATTCGACGTAAAGGAGTATGACCGTGGGTCTCAATCTCGAGAAGAAGCAAGTGGTCGTGGCGGAAGTGAGCGCGCAATTGGCGAACGCCCAGTCCATTATCCTTGCGGAATACCGCGGCCTGGAAGCAGGTGACATGACGGCGCTGCGTGCGAAAGCGCGTGGGGCTGGCGTGTATTTCCGTGTGCTCAAAAACACCTTGGTCCGGCGCGCTGTCGCGGACACCCCATTCGCTCCGCTCGCGGAGAAAATGACGGGTCCGCTCGCGTTCGCAATTTCTGCCGACCCGGTTGCTGCTGCAAAAGTACTCAGTGATTTTGCCAAAGGCAATGAACATTTCGTGATCAAGGGCGGCGCCATGCCGAACCTGGTCATGGGGCCGAAGGAAGTGGGGAGCCTAGCTGCCCTACCTTCGCGCGATGAATTGCTCGCCAAACTCATGGGCACCATGCAAGCGCCGGTCACGAAGTTTGTGCAGACATTGAACGAAGTGCCGAGCCGTTTTGTGCGCACGCTTGCCGCTTATCGCGACAAGCAACAGGCTGCTTAATTTACATTTATTCGGAAATAACAGGAGAACAACATGGCTTTATCTAAAGCAGACGTACTGGACGCAATTGGTAGCATGAGCGTCCTCGAGCTCTCCGAGCTCATCAAGGAAATGGAAACAAAATTCGGCGTGTCCGCCGCGGCTGCTGTTGCCGTGGCTGCTGCTCCCGCTGCTGCCGCTGCCGCAGCTGAAGAGCAAACCGAATTCACCGTCATGTTGAACGCTGCCGGTGAGAAGAAGGTTGAAGTGATCAAGGTCGTGCGTGCGATTACCGGTCTGGGCTTGAAAGAAGCCAAAGACTTGGTGGACGGCGCACCGAAGGCGGTCAAAGAAGGCGTATCTAAAGCGGATGCCGCTGCGATCCTGAAGCAATTGACGGACGCCGGCGCGACTGCCGAAGTTAAGTAAGCCGAGCTGTAAAAGTAGGGCTGGCGGCCTAATCGGGCCGCCAGCCTTTACCGCTTTTAAGCGAAGCCAACTTTCTAAGGGTATGCAACAGTTTTGCGTATCTTTCGATGGTTGTCTTGAACCCTGATTCTTGACGCCGATTCCTGAAAACGGAGATGCCATGACCTACTCGTTCGCCGAGAAGAAAAGAATTCGCAAGAGCTTCGCTAAACGCGCCAGTGTGCTGCAAGTGCCGTATCTGCTGACGACGCAGATCGACTCTTATCGCGCTTTCCTGCAAGCCGATACCCCGCCCGCCACACGCAAGCCGGAAGGTTTGCAGGCGGCATTCTTGTCGATCTTCCCGATCTCGTCCCATTCCGGTAATGCACGTCTGGAATATGTGAGCTTCGTGCTCGGTGAGCCGCCGTTCGACGTGACGGAGTGCCAACAGCGCGGCCTGACTTTCGCCGCCCCGCTGCGCGTCAAAGTACGCTTGGTGATTATGGATCGCGAAGCATCCAAGCCCACGATCAAAGAAGCGAAAGAGCAAGAAGTGTATATGGGCGAGATTCCGCTCATGACCGACAACGGCTCGTTCGTGATTAACGGCACCGAACGTGTCATCGTGTCGCAGTTGCACCGCTCCCCCGGCGTGTTCTTCGAGCATGATCGCGGCAAGACACACTCTTCCGGCAAGCTGCTGTTTTCTGGCCGTATCATTCCTTACCGTGGTTCCTGGCTCGACTTTGAATTCGACCCGAAGGACTACCTGTATTTTCGTATCGATCGTCGGCGCAAAATGCCGGCGACGATTATGCTCAAGGCGCTGGGGTATACGTCGGAGCAAATTCTGGCCATGTTCTTCCACTTCGATACCTTCCATATCGGCAAGAAGGGGATTGAGTTCGACTTGGTGCCCGAGCGTTTGCGCGGTGAAGTAGCACGCTTCGACTTCGTGTCCAAGGGCAAGGTGATTGTGCCCAAAGACAAACGCATCACAGTTAAATACATTCGCGACATGGAAGCGGCAGGCTTGAAGAAGCTGGCCGTGCCGGAAGACTTCGTGTTGGGCCGCGTCGTGGCCACCAATATCGTTAACAAGGAAACCGGCGAGATCGTTGCCAACGCTAACGATGAGATCACGGAAGAGCTGCTGCAAAAATTGGCCGACGCAGGTGTCGGCGCGATCCAGACTTTGTACACCAATGATCTGAATCAAGGCGCCTACATGTCGCAAACCCTGCGCATCGACGAAACGCTCGACCAACTGCAAGCCAAAGTGGCTATCTACCGCATGATGCGCCCAGGTGAACCACCCACTGAAGACGCTGTGGTGGCGCTATTTAATCGCTTGTTCTTCGCGCCGGAGACCTACGACCTGTCTAAAGTGGGCCGCATGAAATTTAACCGCCGCATCGGCAACGATGCCTTGGTCGGTTCGCCCACCCTGTCGCCGGAAGATATCGTGCATGTGATGCAAATTCTGGTGGAATTGCGCAACGGCCGGGGCGAGATCGATGATATCGATCACCTCGGTAATCGCCGCGTGCGTTCCGTGGGTGAGTTGGCGGAAAACCAATTCCGCGCGGGCTTGGTGCGGGTTGAGCGTGCGGTAAAAGAGCGCTTGGGCCAAGCTGAATCTGACAATCTGATGCCGCATGATCTAATCAATGCCAAGCCGGTATCGGGCGCGATCAAAGAGTTCTTTGGATCGAGCCAGCTGTCGCAGTTCATGGATCAAACCAATCCGCTGTCCGAGATTACGCACAAGCGCCGCGTATCGGCTCTGGGCCCAGGTGGATTGACGCGCGAGCGCGCTGGCTTCGAAGTGCGTGACGTGCATCCGACCCACTACGGCCGGGTATGCCCGATCGAAACACCGGAAGGCCCGAACATCGGCCTGATTAACTCGCTCGCTTTATACGCGCGCACCAATGAGTATGGGTTCTTGGAAACGCCGTACCGCAAAGTAATCAACGGCAAAGTGTCGGATGAGATCGACTATCTGTCGGCGATCGAAGAAGGCAAATATGTGATCGCGCAGGCCAACGCTGAGTTGAATAAGGCTGGCACGTTCAAGGAAGAGTTTGTTTCCTGCCGTCAGCACAATGAATTTGCCCTCGCCCCGCGCGAGAAAGTGGAATACATGGACGTCGCACCGGCGCAGATCGTGTCGGTGGCGGCATCACTGATTCCCTTCCTTGAGCATGATGATGCGAACCGCGCACTGATGGGCTCCAACATGCAACGCCAGGCCGTGCCTTGCTTGCGCCCGGAAAAACCCGTGGTCGGTACCGGCATCGAACGCACCGCAGCCATTGACTCCGGCACGGTAGTGTTCGCACGTCGTGGCGGCATCGTGGATCACGTGGATGCATCGCGTGTCGTGGTGCGCGTGAATGATGATGAAACCGCGCAAGGCGAAGTGGGCGTGGACATCTATACGCTGACCAAATTCACACGCTCCAACCAAAACACCAATATCAATCAGCGCCCCATCGTCAAAGTGGGCGACGTGATTGCGCGCCGCGACATCATCGCGGATGGCGCATCCACCGATATGGGTGAGTTGGCCTTGGGGCAGAACATGATGGTCGCGTTCATGCCTTGGAACGGTTATAACTTCGAAGACTCAATCCTCATTTCCGAGCGCATGGTCGCGGATGATCGCTACACCTCGATTCATATCGAGGAGCTGTCGATTGTGGCGCGCGACACCAAGCTTGGGCCGGAAGAAATCACACGCGACATTCCCAATCTGTCTGAACGTATGGCAGGCCGCTTGGACGAATCCGGCATTGTGTACATCGGCGCAGAAGTCGAAGCGGGCGATGTGTTGGTGGGTAAAGTAACGCCGAAGGGCGAAACCCAGCTCACGCCGGAAGAAAAACTGCTACGCGCGATTTTTGGTGAGAAAGCATCGGATGTGAAAGACACCGGCTTGCGCGTGCCCTCCGGCATGGCGGGCACCGTGATCGATGTGCAAGTGTTCACGCGCGAAGGCATCGAGCGCGATAAGCGCGCGACACAGATCATCGACGATATGTTGGCAGAATATAAAAAAGACCTCGCCGATCGTATGCGTATCGTGGAAGAGGATTCCTTTGGCCGGATCGAACGCTTGCTGTTGAATAAAACGGCGAACGGCGGCCCAAAGAAATTAGCCAAAGGCACCAAGCTCACCAAGGCCTATCTCACCGAGACCAATCGTTACGACTGGTTCGACATCCGTTTGGCCAACGACGAAGCCGCGCAGCAGCTCGAAAACTTGAAAGACAGCCTAGAGCAAAAGCGACGCGAATTCGAGCAGATGTTTATCGAAAAGAAAAAGAAGCTCACCAGCGGTGATGAACTCGCGCCGGGCGTGCAGAAGATGGTGAAAGTGTATCTGGCGGTGAAGCGCCGCTTGCAGCCGGGCGACAAGATGGCCGGTCGTCACGGTAACAAGGGTGTGATCTCGAAAATCGTGCCGGTGGAAGATATGCCGTATATGGAAGATGGCCGGCCGGTGGATATCGTGCTCAATCCCTTGGGCGTGCCGTCACGGATGACCGTGGGCCAAATTCTGGAAACCCATCTGGGGTGGGCCGCCAAGGGTTTGGGCCAGCGCATCGCGGAAATGTTACAAGACGCGCAGCACTTGACGGTAGGCCAGCTACGCAAGTACCTGGAAAAAATCTACAACCGGAGCGGCAAAACCGAGCAGCTGGACACCCTGACCGACAAGGAAATCGTCGAATTGGCGGTGAACTTGACCAAGGGCGTGCCGTTCGCCTCGCCCGTGTTCGACGGCGCGACCGAAGAAGAGATCAAGGACATGCTGGAGTTGGCGGGGCTGCCGCGCTCCGGTCAGATTACCTTGTTCGATGGGCGCACCGGCGAAGCGTTTGAGCGCCAAGTCACCGTGGGTTATATGCATGTGATGAAGCTGCACCACTTGGTGGATGACAAGATGCACGCGCGTTCCACCGGGCCGTACAGCTTGGTGACCCAGCAGCCGCTGGGCGGTAAGGCGCAGTTCGGTGGTCAGCGCTTCGGTGAGATGGAGGTGTGGGCGCTCGAAGCGTATGGCGCGGCTTACACCTTGCAAGAAATGCTCACGGTGAAGTCGGACGATGTCACTGGTCGCACCAAGATGTACGAGAACATCGTTAAAGGCGATCACAAGATTGACGCCGGCATGCCGGAATCCTTCAATGTGTTGGTGAAGGAAATCCGCTCGCTCGCGATCGATATCGATCTAGAACGCAATTAAGACACGATGGGGGCGAGGCGATGAGCCTCGCCCATCTCGATTTAGACGCCCCTACCTTTAGGAGTCGCACATGAAAGCACTACTCGATTTATTTAAACAGGTCACGCAAGAAGAAGAGTTCGATGCCATTAAGATCGCACTCGCTTCGCCGGACAAAATCCGCTCTTGGTCTTTTGGCGAAGTTAAAAAGCCGGAAACCATCAACTATCGCACCTTCAAGCCGGAGCGCGATGGCCTGTTTTGCGCCAAAATTTTTGGCCCGGTCAAAGATTATGAATGCCTGTGCGGCAAGTACAAACGCCTGAAGCATCGCGGCGTCATCTGCGAAAAATGCGGTGTGGAAGTGACGCTGTCCAAAGTGCGGCGCGAGCGCATGGCGCACATCGACTTGGCGAGCCCGGTCGCGCATATTTGGTTCCTGAAGTCCTTACCTTCGCGTTTGGGCATGGTGTTGGACATTGCACTGCGCGACATCGAGCGCGTGTTGTACTTCGAAGCCTATGTGGTGGTTGAACCAGGCATGACCCCGCTGCTACGTGGCCAACTGTTGTCGGAAGATGACTACTTGGCCAAAGTTGAAGAATTCGGCGATGAATTTAAAGCGGTCATGGGCGCCGAAGGCGTGCGCGACTTGCTGCGCTCGATTGATATCAGCCACGAAATCGAAACGCTGCGTAAGGATCTGGGCGCGACCGGCTCCGAGACCAAGATCAAGAAAATCTCCAAGCGTTTGAAAGTGCTCGAGGCGTTCCAAAAATCCGGCATTCGCCCGGATTGGATGATTCTGGAAGTGTTGCCGGTGTTGCCGCCGGAATTGCGTCCCTTGGTGCCGTTGGATGGTGGCCGTTTTGCGACCTCCGATTTGAATGACTTGTATCGCCGCGTGATTAACCGCAACAACCGCTTGAAGCGGCTGTTGGAATTAAAGGCGCCAGAAATCATTGTGCGCAACGAAAAACGCATGCTGCAAGAATCCGTCGATTCCTTGCTGGATAACGGCCGGCGCGGCAAGGCCATGACCGGCGCTAACAAGCGCCCGCTGAAATCGCTGGCCGACATGATCAAAGGCAAAGGCGGCCGTTTCCGTCAAAACCTGCTGGGCAAGCGCGTCGATTACTCTGGTCGTTCCGTCATCGTGGTCGGCCCGCAGCTCAAACTGCATCAGTGCGGCCTGCCGAAGAAAATGGCGCTGGAACTGTTCAAGCCCTTTATTTTCCACAAACTGGAAGTGCTAGGCATTGCCACCACCATCAAAGCCGCCAAGCGCGCAGTGGAGCAAGAAACGCCTGAAGTATGGGACATTCTCGAAGACGTCATTCGTGAACATCCGGTGATGCTGAACCGCGCACCGACACTGCATCGTTTGGGCATTCAAGCGTTTGAGCCGGTATTGATCGAAGGCAAAGCAATTCAATTGCATCCGCTGGTGTGCGCGGCGTTCAACGCCGACTTCGACGGCGACCAAATGGCGGTGCACGTGCCGCTATCGCTCGAAGCGCAAATGGAAGCACGCACCTTGATGTTGTCGTCCAACAACGTATTGTCGCCTGCTAACGGCGACCCGATCATCGTGCCGTCGCAGGATATCGTGTTGGGCCTGTACTACATGACGCGCGATCGCATCAACGCCAAGGGCGAAGGCGCGCTGTTTGCCGATCTGTCCGAAGTGTCGCGTGCGTATGAATCGCGCAAAGTCGATTTGCACGCCAAGGTTCAAGTACGCATCAAAGAATACGATGTGGACGCCGATGGCGCCAAGAAAGAAAAATTTACCCGCTACAACACCACGGTGGGCCGCGCCCTGCTGTCCGAAATTTTACCGCCCGGCTTGTCATTCGATTATGTGAACAAGGCGCTGAAGAAGAAAGAAATCTCCAAGCTGATCAACGCCAGCTTCCGGCAATGCGGTCTGCGCGAGACCGTCATTCTCGCCGATAAGCTGATGTATACCGGCTTCACCTTTGCGGCACGTTCGGGCATGTCGTTCTGTGTGGACGACATGTTGATCCCGACTGAGAAGGTGGGTCTGCTCGCCAGCGCTGAAGAAGAAGTGAAAGAAATCGAACGCCAATACTCCTCCGGCCTCGTCACGCAAGGCGAGCGCTACAACAAGGTAGTGGATATTTGGTCGCGCGCCGGTGACGTAGTGGCCAAGGCCATGATGGATCAGCTCGGCACACAAGACACCGTGAACCGTGAAGGCAAGAAGGTTAAGCAGGAGTCGTTCAACTCGATTTACATGATGGCCGACTCCGGCGCGCGCGGTTCCGCCGCGCAGATTCGCCAACTGGCTGGGATGCGCGGCCTGATGGCGAAACCGGACGGCTCCATTATCGAGACCCCGATCACGGCGAACTTCCGCGAAGGCCTGAACGTGTTGCAGTACTTCATCTCGACCCACGGCGCGCGTAAAGGCTTGGCTGATACCGCATTGAAGACCGCGAACTCGGGTTACCTCACACGCCGCCTGGTGGACGTGACGCAAGATTTGGTGGTTACCGAGCATGATTGCGCCACCGAGCAAGGCGTGGTGATGAAGGCCTTGATCGAGGGCGGTGAAGTGATCGAAGCCTTGCGCGAGCGCATCCTCGGCCGTGTCGTGGCCTTGGATATCTACAACCCTGAGAACAGCCAGGTGATGTTCCCGGCCGGCACGCTGCTCAGCGAAGATGCAGTGGATGCGATCGAAGCCGCAGGCATCGATGAAGTGAAAGTGCGCACCCCGCTCACTTGTGAAACGCGCTTTGGTCTGTGCGCCCTGTGTTATGGGCGTGATTTGGCGCGCGGCGCGCTGGTGTGCGACGGCGAAGCGGTCGGCGTGATTGCGGCGCAATCGATTGGCGAACCGGGCACGCAGCTCACTATGCGCACCTTCCACATCGGCGGCGCGGCATCGCGCGCTGCGGTTGCCAGCCAAGTTGAGTTGAAATCCAGCGGCACCATGCGCTTTGGTCCGACCATGCGTTATGTGTCCAATATGCGCGGCGAACAAGTGGTCATCTCGCGTACCGGTGAAGTTTTGGTGCAAGACGATAGCGGTCGTGAGCGCGAGCGCCATAAGGTGCCCTACGGTGCGACGCTGCATGTGATGGACGGCAATCCGGTCAAGGCGGGCAAAGCCGTCGCGACTTGGGATCCGCATACCCGTCCAATCATTACCGAATACGCCGGCAAGGTGCGTTTCGAGAACGTGGAAGAAGGCGTCACGGTCGCCAAACAGATCGACGACGTGACTGGTCTCTCCACGCTGGTGGTGATCGACCCCAAACGTCGTGGCAGCGCGACCTCCAAGGGGCTGCGACCCCAGGTGAAATTGCTGGATGAGAAGGGTAAAGAAGTAAAGCTCGCCGGCTCCGATGCGCCCGTTAACATCAGCTTCCCGGTCGGCGCCATCATTACCGTGAAAGACGGCCAAGACGCAGGTGTGGGTGAAGTGCTGGCACGGATTCCGCAGGAATCCACCAAGACACGCGACATCACCGGCGGCTTGCCGCGGGTGGCGGAATTGTTCGAAGCGCGCTCGCCTAAAGATGCCGGCATGCTGGCGGAAATCACCGGCACCGTTTCCTTCGGTAAGGACACCAAGGGCAAACAGCGCCTGGTGTTGACCGACCTCGACGGCGTGGCGCACGAATATCTGATCTCGAAAGACAAGCACGTCACCGTGCATGACGGTCAAGTCGTCAACAAAGGCGAGACCATTGTTGACGGCCCAGCCGAACCGCACGATATCCTGCGTTTGCTTGGGGTAGAGGCGTTGGCACGCTACATCACCGACGAGGTGCAAGATGTGTACCGCTTACAAGGCGTGCGCATCAACGACAAGCACATCGAAGTCATCGTGCGTCAAATGTTGCGCCGCGTGCAGGTGACCGACGCCGGCGACACACGGTTCATTCTGGGCGAGCAAGTCGAGCGTGCCGAATTGCTGGATGAAAATGACCGCATCAAAGCAGACGGCAACAAGCGCCCAGCGAGTTACGAGCATGTGCTGCTCGGGATCACCAAGGCGTCCCTGTCTACCGATTCGTTCATCTCCGCAGCCTCGTTCCAAGAGACCACGCGTGTGCTGACCGAAGCGGCGATCATGGGCAAGCGCGACGAGCTGCGCGGGCTCAAAGAAAACGTCATCGTCGGCCGCCTCATCCCGGCGGGGACTGGCTTGGCCTATCACCGTGCGCGCAAGCGTCAGCGCTTGGGGCTGGACGTGGCTACCGGTTCGACCGATATCGAGTTGGTGGACGAAGGCACCGCTTCTGGAACGGAAGAAGTGGCTTAAGTAAAGCACTTGGCGAAAATGGCAGCGCAAGCTGCCTTTTTTGTTTTGAATTAATCGCTTGGATGTATTTGGCGGCGGCGTGGAGCAGGGCGAAGCGTAAATGAACTCATTCCGATCCCGCATAAGGGGTTGACAGAGTGCAGCTAAGCCCCTAAAATCGCCAGTCTTTTTACCCAGTCCGGAATAAAAACCGCTCAACAGCGGCTCGGACAATCGGTTTGAACTCGCGGTGGGACGGCGCTTATATAACGCGCCGTCCCATCGTTTTTAACTGAAGGAACGCTATGCCAACCATTAACCAACTGGTGCGCAAAGGCCGCTCGGTCGAAGTGACCAAGAGCAAAGTGCCCGCGTTGCAAAGCAGCCCGCAAAAGCGCGGCGTGTGCACCCGTGTGTACACCACGACGCCGAAAAAGCCGAACTCCGCCTTGCGCAAAGTCGCCAAGGTGCGTTTGACCAATGGCTTCGAGGTAATTAGCTACATCGGCGGTGAAGGCCATAACCTGCAAGAGCACTCGGTGGTGCTGATCCGCGGCGGCCGGGTAAAAGACTTGCCGGGTGTGCGTTACCACATCGTGCGCGGTAGCTTGGATACCACGGGCGTAAAAGATCGCAAGCAATCCCGTTCCAAGTACGGTTCCAAGCGCCCCAAAGCGGCGTAATTTAAGTCATAAACGATTAGACCGAGGTCACTATGCCCCGTCGTAGAGAAGTCCCCAAACGCGAAATTCTTCCCGATCCGAAATTCGGCAACGTGGAAGTATCGAAGTTCGTCAACGTGCTGATGACCGGCGGCAAGAAATCCGTAGCCGAGCGCATTCTGTATGGCGCGTTAACCCAGATCACGACTAAAACCGGCAAGGATGCGGTTGAGGTATTCAGTCAGGCGCTGTCCAATGTGCGCCCGATGGTGGAAGTAAAAAGCCGTCGCGTTGGTGGCGCCAACTACCAAGTGCCGGTAGAAGTGCGTGCAGTACGCCGCATGGCGTTGGCCATGCGCTGGCTGCGTGATGCAGCGCGCAAGCGTGGTGAAAAATCCATGGGGCAGCGTCTCGCGAATGAATTGATGGAAGCGGCCGAAGGCCGTGGCGGTGCGGTGAAAAAGCGCGAAGAAGTGCACCGTATGGCGGATGCCAACAAGGCGTTCTCGCATTACCGTTTCTAATTAATTAAATAATGTAGGGGCGAGGCATGCCTCGCCCGGCATACACGAAAGTTAGACAAAGTGGCACGTAAAACACCTATCGAGCGTTACCGCAATATTGGTATTTCAGCGCACATTGACGCTGGAAAAACCACGACCACTGAACGCGTGTTGTTCTATACCGGCGTGTCGCACAAGATTGGCGAAGTGCATGACGGCGCGGCCACCATGGACTGGATGGAGCAAGAGCAAGAGCGCGGCATCACGATTACCTCGGCTGCCACCACCTGCTTCTGGAAGGGCATGGACGGCAACTATCCGGAACACCGCATCAATATTATCGATACCCCGGGCCACGTGGACTTCACCATTGAGGTGGAGCGTTCCATGCGTGTGCTGGATGGTGCGTGCATGGTGTATTGCGCCGTGGGCGGCGTGCAGCCGCAGTCCGAAACCGTGTGGCGCCAGGCGAACAAATACAAAGTGCCGCGCTTGGCCTTCGTGAACAAGATGGACCGTTCCGGCGCGAATTTCTTCAAGGTCTATGACCAAATGAAGAGCCGCCTGAAGGCCAATCCAGTGCCGATCCAGATTCCGATCGGCGCGGAAGAAAAGTTTGAAGGCGTCGTTGACCTGATTCGCATGAAAGCGATTTATTGGGACGAAGCCAGCCAGGGCATGAAGTTTGATTTGCGTGATATCCCGGCCGAGCTCGCTGAATCGGCTAAAGAGTGGCGCGAAAAGATGCTGGAAAACGCAGCTGAAGCGTCCGAAGAATTGATGAACAAGTACCTTGAAGAAGGTGACTTGTCTGAAGCGGATATCAAGCAGGGCTTGCGTGCTCGTACCATTGCCAGCGAAATTGTACCGATGATGTGCGGTTCCGCATTCAAGAACAAAGGCGTGCAGGCGATGTTGGATGCCGTGATCGAATTCATGCCAGCGCCGACCGATGTGAAGCCGGTTGAGGGTGAGTTGGAAAATGGCGAGAAGGGCGTGCGCCGTGCGAGCGACGACGAGCCGTTTTCCGGGTTGGCGTTTAAAATCATGACCGACCCTTATGTCGGCCAGTTGATTTTCTTCCGGGTTTATTCCGGTACCGTGAAAACCGGCGACACCATCTACAACCCGGTGAAGGGTAAAAAAGAGCGTATTGGCCGCATTCTACAAATGCATGCCAATCAGCGCGAAGAAATTAAAGAAGTGTGTGCGGGCGACATCGCCGCTGCAGTGGGCTTAAAAGAAGCAACCACCGGCGATACCCTGTGCGACCTGAATAAAACCATTATTTTGGAACGCATGATTTTCCCCGAGCCGGTGATTCACGTCGCGGTGGAACCGAAGACCAAGGTCGACCAAGAAAAAATGGGCCTTGCCCTGAACCGCTTGGCGCAAGAAGACCCGTCGTTCCGTGTGCGTACCGACGAAGAAACCAACCAAACCATTATTTCCGGCATGGGCGAGCTGCATCTGGAAATTTTGGTGGACCGTATGCGCCGCGAATTTGGCGTCGAAGCCAATGTGGGCGCGCCGCAAGTGGCCTACCGTGAAGCGATTCGCAAGCCGGCCGAGGTGGAAGGTAAATTCATCAAACAGTCCGGTGGTCGCGGTCAGTATGGCCACGTCTGGATCAAGCTGGAGCCGAATGAAGCCGGTAAAGGTTTCGAGTTTATTGATGCGATTAAAGGTGGTACCGTTCCGCGCGAATTTATTCCCGCTGTAGAAAAGGGCTTGCGTGAAACCTTGCCCAACGGCGTGTTGGCCGGCTTTCCGGTGGTGGATGTGAAAGTCACGCTGTTCGACGGTTCTTACCATGACGTGGACTCGAACGAGAATGCGTTCAAGATGGCGGCGTCGATGGCGTTCAAGGACGGTATGCGTAAAGCCAGCCCGGTTCTGCTGGAGCCGATGATGGCGGTAGAAGTAGAGACGCCTGAAGACTATATGGGTGACGTGATGGGTGACTTGAACCGCCGCCGCGGCATCATTCAAGGCATGGAAGATATGCCCACGGGCAAGATCGTCAAAGTGGAAGTGCCGTTGGCAGAAATGTTTGGCTATTCCACTGACTTGCGTTCGATGTCGCAAGGCCGCGCCACTTACAGTATGGAATTCAAGCACTACTCCGAAGCCCCGCGAAATGTCGCGGAAGCAGTCATTAACAAGAAATAGTTTCTAACTTTATTTTTTAAAGGAACGCGATCATGGCAAAAGGCAAATTTGAGCGCACCAAGCCGCACGTCA
>JBBTCZ010000050.1:0-1198 GCA_038042985.1 Pseudomonadota bacterium | reverse complement strand
AGGACTGGGTGGACTGGGCCGACCGGATCTACGTGATGGAAGAAATCCACCGCGTCGCCATCGCCGACCGCTTCCCCCAAGCAACCCGCAAAACGCAGTTGCTGGACCCCTCCGGCGACATCCCCGACCCCATCGGCAAATCCGCCGCAACCTACGCCGCCTGTCTAAACACGATCCGCACCCACCTATCCCGCCTGCTCCATTAGCTCGGTGCCAGGCACCAACCCAATTCAGTTCGGTGCCAAATTCAGTTCGGTGCCAGGCACCAGCCAATTTTGGTCGGAGGCCTGGCACCGGAAATGGCCAGCACCTTTCTCGGGAACTAAATGGGGCAGATTTATGTATAAAAGCGAGTCTAGTCTGAAGTTCCCCGCATAGTCCAGCGACATCCGCTGATAAATTCGACGTAATTCGTGAAATCTGTGTGCGTCGTTCTGCCTACACTGCGATTGTCTCCAGAAGCCTGTATGCTCGTTGCTGCTCGGCGGTGGGCGTCGTGACCACATCGAATGTCGGCGCGTTCGGCCCGCCCGCGGGAACGCGGCAGCGGTTGCGGACGACGGTACTGAGCATCTTCAGCAAGGTCTGGAAGCTATGGACTACGCTGCCGTCTGAAAGCACCTTGGAATGGACTTTCTCAAGAGCTGCCTTCGAGCGCTTGGCCGGAGCCACCGGATCGCGCGTCTTTTTGAGCTCCTGATCCTCGTCACAAAACAACACCGATCGCCACACCTCACGCATATGCCACTCGACATAACAGGCCAGCATGCACAAGAAGATATGCGCCCGGACCCGGTCCTCGAGACGGTGGTGGATGGGACGCACCTTGAGGTCCAGGGTCTTCATCGAACGGAACGCCCTTTCTACCTGGCTCAAGTTCTTGTAGCTGCGCACCGTGTCTTCGGTCGATAGCTGACCCTTGGCCAGGCTCGTGCGCAGTACGTAGATCCCATCCAGAGCCGCTTCCTCCGCCACCTTCTTCTCATCGATGTGGAAGTCGAAGCCATGATCCTTGATGTCCAACACGAAGTGCTTGGCCACTTTGTATTTGTTGACGACCTTCCCTACGCGCACCCCGATGTTATCTTTGCCTTTAAGCGTGCCCCGCCCGACCATTCCCTGGACTTTCATCAGTTCCCGATTTGTCGCCTCAAGCAGTGAGCGGCGCTTATACCCTCGCAGCTTGCGCAATTCGGGG
>JBBTCZ010000049.1:0-12933 GCA_038042985.1 Pseudomonadota bacterium | reverse complement strand
GAAGATCATCTCGACCAATGGTTGCGCGCCTTGGTGCGGTGAGGACGATGTTCCGCTTGAGGTTTTATTGTCTTTACATTTACTCGCGCCACTAGCGGCCCGTTTGGCATGGATGCAGATCAAATTCTCAATGAGGCTTCTTCTCCGCACGCTGCGGCATGGTTCGACCTAGGCGAGGCCGCCCTGGCGCAAAGCGAACTTGAGCAGGCCGTCGAAGCCTTCGAGCAAACCATTCGTCTTAAACCGGATCATGCGCTGGCGTATTTCAATCTCGGTCTGACGCATTACAAACGCAAAGATTTTGAGGCGGCCGAGCGCGCTTACCGCCGTTATCTGGAAATGGCGCCGGACAGTGTGCAGGGCCGCTTTAATCTTGGCGCGGTGCTGCAAGATGCGCACAGGCTTGAGGAAGCCATGATCGAATATCGTCGCGCGCTTGCGTTTGACCCCGATCTGGTCGATGCCCACCGCGGTTTGGGCAATATCGCGCTGCATGAAAGGCGCTATGAGGACGCGGTCGGACATTTTCGCGCCGGCTTGTCGCATGCGCCGCAAGATGTGGAGCTGCTGAGCAATCTGGGCGTCATGCTGCAGAAGCTCAATCGCCTAGACGAGGCGGAAGCCGCCTTACGGCAAGCGATCAAGCATGCGCCGGATTACGTCAACGCCCATTTCAATCTCGCCCTGGTGCTGTTGCTGCAAGGGCGTTTTGAAGAAGGCTGGGAAGAATACGAATGGCGCCACCGCATTAAGAGCCTGCAACCGGTGGCGTTTTCCCAGCCGGAGTGGGATGGCTCTCCCCTGGGCGGAAAAACCATTTTGCTGCGCCAAGAGCAGGGTTTCGGCGATACCTTTCAGTTCGTGCGCTATGCCGCGTCGATCCAGGCAACTGGGGGTAGGGTGACACTCGAGTGCCAGCCGGGCATCAAGCGCGTGTTAATGCGAACGCCCGGCATCGATGTCATCGCCGGGCGGCCGACCCAAGGCCATCCGCTGGTAAATTTTGATACCCATGTGCCGCTGTTGAGCTTGCCGCGCCTATTCCATGCCGGCCACGAGAATCTCTCGCAGACGCCGTATATCCATGCGGAGCCCTGGCTGGCCCAGCGCTGGCTGGCGCGACTGGCACGAGACCGAAAATTGCGTGTAGGCATTGTCTGGGCGGGGCGCCCTACGCATGAGGACGATAAAAACCGATCCTGTCCTCTGGCGCATTTCCTGGCGCTTGCCGCTGTGCCCGATGTCACGCTCTACAGCCTGCAAAAGGGAGACGCGGCACAAGCGCTCGGCGCGCAGACAAACGCGGCGCCGGTCATCGACCTTGATGTGGAGATCGATGATTTTGCCGATACCGCCGCGGCGATTGCGAATCTTGATCTGGTCGTATGCGTCGATACCTCGGTCGCACACTTGGCGGGGGCGATGGGCAAGCCGGTTTGGGTGGTCTTGCCCTATGCCCCCGACTGGCGCTGGATGGCTGCCGGCGAAACCTGTCTGTGGTACCCCTCCATGCGCCTGTTTCGCCAAACGCGCAGCGGCGACTGGGATGGGGTATTCGCGTCGGTGATGCGAGCGCTTGAAGCGCTCAGCCAGAATCGGGCGCGCATCGCAGAGGCGAAAGAACCGGATTTATCCCGCGCTTATGATGAGGCAACAGTAGCCGCGTTGCGGGAGGCGCGTCGTGCCCTGCGCCAAGGTGACTGGCAGGCGATGGCAGCAGCGTGCAAGCGCGTGCTGGCACAAGACCCCGGCCACGTAGAAGCAAGCTGGCTGTCTGGCGTGGCCGAATTGAGCCAAGGCCGCTTCGAGCAAGCCCTGGGCCCGCTTGTGCGTGTCTATGAATCTTGGCCGCAGCATCCCATGCTGCTAAAAAACCTGGGTACGGCATTACAGTCGCTCAAGCAGTTCGAACAGGCGGAACAATGCTATGGCGCGGCATTGCAATATGGAAATGACGATCCGGAGGTGCTCTACAACCTGGGTGGATTGCGGCAATTGGCCGGCGATTTGGAGGGTGCTGCCAACTACTATCGGGCGGCACTGGCGGTCGAGCCCGGGTTTCCCGAATGTCTCAACAATCTTGGCCTTGCGCTGCGCGGCTTGGGCCAGACGCAGCAGGCCATCGAACGGTTTCGCGAGGCAATCGAAGTTGCCCCGCAGTTTTTTGATTCCTGGTTGAATCTGGGGAATGAGTTGTATCTGGAAGGGGATTCCGAAGCGGCGCTGGCCTGTTTTCGGCGTGCGCTTGAATTGCGGCCGGATCATGCCGGCGCACACAATGCGCTAGCCGTTCTCCTGAAATCGGGAGGCGAGATCGAGGCCGCCATGGCGGAATTCGAGCAGGCGTTAAAAATCGATCCGGCTCATGCCGAGGCACGCAGCAATCTGGGCAATGCCCTTAAACAGCTGGGCCGGGTCAGCGAGGCGATAGATCAATATAGGCTCGCGCTTGATTTGGCCCCCGGCAATGCCCGTACCTGGAGCAATCTGGGGAGCGCGTTGCAGTTGAATGGGGAGGCAGAGCAGGCCATCGAAGCTTTCGATCGCGCGCTTGCCCTGGCGCCCAATTTGCCGGAAGCCCACTGGAACCGCGCCCTGGCCCTGCTTTTGAAAGGCGAGTATGCACAGGGGTGGGCCGAATACGAGTGGGGGTTTGCGGCTGGCGCGCGTCCGCTTGGGGTGCGCGATATTCCGCGCTGGAAGGGCGAAAACCTGTCCGGTGGAACATTGCTGGCATCAGCGGAGCAGGGTTATGGCGATGCCATCCAGTTTGTGCGTTTTTTGCGCCAAGTGGGCACGCGTGCCGGTAAAGTGATTCTGGAGTGCCGGCCGGAATTGCATGCCTTGCTGGCCAGCTGTGATGGTGTGGATGGCATCGTCGGCCCGGATGTCCCCGATGCGGCCTTGCCACCAATTGCTGCGCGCATTCCGCTCATGAGTCTCTCCTACTTATTTGGCACGACCCTATCCGACCTGCCGGGTTCTTACCCCTATCTGACAGCGGAACCCGAGCGCGTGGCCCGTCTGAAACCAGCTATTTCCGATGGTATTTTCAAAGTCGGCATTGTTTGGGCGGGTGCCAGCGCGCATCAGGACGACCGCTACCGCTCGTGCGACCCGAAATTGATGTGCCGGCTGGCGGAAGTTCCCGGGGTGCGGCTATATAGCTTGCAGATGGACAGGGATTTTCTTCGCCCGCAGGGAGGAGCATGCGCTGCGATTGATTTAGCGCCCCTGCTTGGGGATTTTGCGGATACCGCGGCTGCAATTGCGTGCCTTGATCTGGTCATCAGTGTGGATACCGCCGTGGCCCATCTGGCTGGCGCCATGGGGCGCCCGGTCTGGATTTTGCTGGCTGTTGCACCGGATTGGCGCTGGGGGCGTGTCGGGAATACGACGCCTTGGTACCCCAGCGCGCGGCTATTCCGCCAAGTCAGCCAGGGCGATTGGTCAGGGGTAATCACCGAGGCTATATCCGCCTTACAGGGCATTTCCCCAGTGGCGAAGGCGGTCTGAGCACGCCCAATTGCGGTGTTGCGTCCGGGCCCAACTCCTATTGCATGCCGTAGCCCACAACGCAGTTTCTACTTGGTTTATCTAAAGATTCCAGCTCCCTTCTCCGATAAAGGAATGGACGGAGGCATATAAGCAGTAGCCACCGTCCGCGATGACGCGAACTTTTTGAAGGAGAAATAAAATGGCACTAATCGTCAATACCAATATTGCATCTCTGAATGCCCAGCGCAACTTGGCTGCCTCCGAATCACAACTGGCCGTGACGCTGCAACGCCTGTCTTCCGGCTTGCGCGTGAACAGCGCAAAAGATGACGCTGCCGGCCTTGCGGTGGCTCAGTCTTTCACGGCTCAGATCCGCGGCAACACGCAAGCGGTGCGTAACGCCAGTGACGGAATTTCTGCTGGCCAAACGGCGGAAAGCGCCTTGGGCCAGGTAGCGGGTAACGTGCAGCGTATCCGCGAGATTGCGGTGCAATCAGCCAACGGCACAATCAGTTCCACCAACCGATCCCAGTTGCAGAAAGAGGTGGATCAGTTGACGCAGGAGATTTCCCGGATCGTGGCCACCACCACGTTTAACGGCACGAGTCTCCTGTCCGGCGTGAATACCCTGACTTTCCAAGTCGGTGCAGACGGTGCCGCCAATAATCAGGTGGCGATCACCACGACCAACCTGGCGCAAACCGGCACGGCGGGCCTGTACACGTTCAACAGCACGTTGACCACTACCGGCACCATCGATGTGACCTCACAAGCCAATGCCTCGGCGGCCATTGCCAACCTCGATACGGACATCACCCAGCTATCCACGCAACGTTCGACCTTCGGTGCGGTGCAGAACCGGTTCGAGGCGGTGATCTCGAATCTGCAAAACTATGTGGAGAATCTCAGCGCTGCCCGCAGCCGTATTCTGGATGCGGATTTCGCTGCGGAGACTGCGAATCTCACTCGCGGCCAGATTCTGCAGCAAGCAGGTACCGCGATCTTGTCTCAAGCGAACTCACTACCGCAAAATGCCTTGAGTCTGTTGCGTTAATCGTAGCCGGGAAGCGAAGAGATCATGCACCGCACGCCGCAAATCACCGCGCAAACGTGCGGTTCATGCTCGTCGCTTCATTGAATGGAGGGCACAGCCATGCCAAACGACCCAATCAGCAGTATCGGTCAGGCAGTAGCAAGGGATAGCGGAAAGCCGGAAGCGCCTCGGCAGTCTGCTCCCGTTCCCGAAGTAACGGCGAGTGCCCCGTCTGCGACGCAGACGGGACCCAACCAGACCACGGTATCCAGCGTTGATCCGGAATTGGTTAGAAAGGCTACTGAGCAGATCAACAAGTTCATTCAATCGAGCTCGCGCAATCTGCAATTTTCAGTGGACCAAAACCTAAACCGAATAATCGTGAAGGTAGTGGACAAGGAAACCGGCGAAGTGATTCGCCAAATTCCTGGAGAAGAAACGCTTGCTATTGCGAGTAGTCTGGATACGCCGAAAGGCGTGCTGATCCAGTCCAAAGCCTGATACAGCAGTAAACCGGTGCGGCCCTAGCTGGGCTGCACCACCTACAACGAGTTTTAGATGGAAAGGAAATGGAGGGTTAAATCATGGCGATTAGTTCAGCCGGTTTAGGCTCCAATATCGATGTGAATTCGCTGGTCAGCCAGTTGTTGGCGCTTGAACGTCGACCTTTGGATAGACTCAACCAACGTAAAACACAATATAACGCTGAGCTTTCTTCCTTTGGAAAAATCTCCAGCGATTTATCTGGATTTCAATCGGCTGTTTCAGCACTCAAAACAGCCGACAGCTTCAAGGTTTTCAGCGCCACCGCTGCGGATACTACCTATTTATCTTCAAGCGCGAATTCAACCGCGAGCGCGGGCAGTCATTCGATCACTATTACCCAATTGGCTAAGGCGCAAAAATTATTTTCTGCCGCGTTTGCCGATACCTCCACCACCACCATTGGCACAGGATCGCTGACGATAGCAAACGGCGCGAGTTCGTTCGCAGTGACGATTGACTCGTCCAACAACACCTTGGATGGAATAGTGAACGCGGTGAATGCCGCATCCAGTAATTTTGGCGTATCTGCCTCGATCGTGAATGACGGTACAGGCTATCGTTTATTGTTTTCGCCCAACAATACCGGCACCGCATACGCGGTGACCGTGGCGGTGAGCGATACCGGTGACAGCAACAATACCGACACGAATGGTTTATCGCGGCTGTCTTATACCGGGGGCGGGCTCAATCTCAGCCAAACTCAGGCTGCGCAAAATGCCATTATCACGGTGGATGGTTTGACAGGGATCAATTCGGCCTCGAATACCGTTACCGACGTGATTCAGGGCGTGACCTTGAATCTAAAAAAAGAGCTTGTTTCGACGACCCTGGACGTGGCAGTCGATACTGACACCATTACGGCCAATGCCACTGCAGTGGTGACTGCCTATAACAAACTGGTCACGAATATTACTGACCTGCACAAAAAGGGTGGGCAGCTCGAAGCGGACAATACGCTGCTGACCATCCAGTCGCAGTTGGTGGGTATCTTTAATACCAAAGCCACGATTTCGGGTAATGCTTATAGCTATCTCGCTGAGATTGGCATCGCACTGCAATCGAATGGCACGCTGGCGATCAATTCCGCCGATTTCAAGAGCGCGCTTTCAGGGCACTTGAATGATGTGGTGAAACTGTTTACCGATACCAACGAAGGGTTCGCACAGCGTTTTTATTCCGAAACGACAAAATTGTTACAGGCAGATGGCGTGATTGATTCCAAGAATGATGGAATAGCGGCCCAAATATCCAGCCTGGATACGCGAATCGATCAATTTTCTACACGTTTGACGCTGATTGAGGCCCGCTTGCGCAGGCAGTTCTCGGCGCTTGACTCCTTGCTTGGCACCTTAAGTTCCACCAGTAATTTATTGTCGCGGCAACTCCGGTAATCGCTCAATTATTCTAAGAAGAGGGAAATCATGACGAATCTGACTAACCGAGCGCTCAGCGCCTACTCCAACGTCGACTTGGTATCGGCTGTCAATTCAGCGAGCCCAATGCAATTGATCTTGTTGCTTTACGATGGCGCGATTAGCTCACTCGCCACGGCGAAGGGTCAAATGCAGGACATGAAATTCGCCGAGAAGGGGCGTTTAATTTCCAAGGCGATCGGGATTATCGAAGGCTTGCGCTCGGTGTTGGATTTCGACAAAGGCGGCGACATCTCCAACAATCTGAATGATTTGTATGAATACATGAAACACCGCCTGACGATCGCTAATCTCAAAAACGATCCGGAAGGGCCGGCCGAGGTGATCCGCTTGCTCAATGATCTGCGCACAGCCTGGGCCAAACTGGACGAACGCGAGCGTGCCAATGCCGTGGCTGAAATGGCCAAAGGGAACCAGAAACAGCCAGCACTTGAAACAGGAAGCCTGAGGGCGTGATGCAAGCGGCAGAAGTGATCAGTCGTTACGAGCACATCCTCGCGGCAAGTGGTGAGATGGTCGGGGCTGCGACAGAAAACCGTTGGGAGGATTTGATTAACTTGGAAATCGCCCGGCGCGATCTCATCAATGATGTGACGGCGGAACCGGCAACACCCTTCGCCGATGCCGCGTTGCAAGCGCGCAAAGAAACCTTAATCCGCGGGATTCTGGCGGCGGATGAACGGGTTAAATCCCTCACTGCGACCTGGATGGCAGAAATGGAAGGCATCTTGACGAGTGTGCATGCGGAGAGGAAACTCGCCAGAGCTTACGAAACCGGTTAGGACACCTAGATGAGTGCGGCCCCCTCACCAGTGCATTCTCCCCCTCGCTGGGCCGCCACTGACCCACTCGGCGACGTGCCAGCAATACCGCCTCTGCGCGACATCGAACGCTTCAATTATCAAAATCCTCGGCAACGCCAACGCCACCCGTTCCAACAGAAACAACCCGATAAAGATAAGCACAAGCCGGATGACGAGCATAAGGTCGATGATTATGCTTAAATTCAGTGTCACGTATGAACACGGCTAAAGAATAGGAACTAGCATGGACGCCAGCTTTGTCATTACCTGGAAAGAGTTACTGATCGCCGGCATTATCGTGCTGGCGGTGTATATCGCCGAGTTGCTGCTCCTCATGAGTTCGGGCAAGCCCATCGGATTTGGCTTTTGGCGCCGGCGTGCAGAGAACAAGGAACTCGCCGAACTGAAAAATCGGCTGGCGGCGCTGGAAATTCGCTTGGCGCGGCTTGAGGAAAGCGGGGATTCTGCCGATACAGTAGGAGAGATCGCGTCCAACTCCTATGGCAAGGCATTCAGCCTCGCCAAGCAGGGCATGGACGTGGCGCAAGTGGCGGCGACCTGCGGTATATCGCGCTCGGAGGCCGAGTTGATCGTGGCCATGCAGCGCAACCATTTGCACTAACCTGCCGGACCCGCGTGGCCGGCTTATTGAGGCGCCATGGCGGTTAACGATGTTTTAAATCAATTGCAGCTCCTGATCCAGGGGTCTGCGCCCAAGCTGATCGAGGTCACCGATCAGACGAAGGTTGCCGTTCCTTTCGTGCCAGGCGAGCGTTATACCGCCAAGGTGCAAGAGCAGATTGCCAATGGTCGTTTTTTGGTGCTGATCCGCGATCAAAAGCTCGATCTTAATTTACCGCGCAATACGCAGCCGGGCCAAAACATTGAGCTGCGCTTTGTGTCGGCCGATCCTCGCTTAACTTTCGTTCAGGCAGGGGAGCCACTGCCGCCGGGCCAGTCACAAGCGGCAGTCAATTTAAGCGACGGTGGGCGTTATCTGAATGCGCTATTGGACCGGGTGAAAGACCTGGCGACACGCCAGCCCCAGTCCCAATCACAAACATCCACATCGACGCAAGGTCAAGCCGCGCAGATCATCAACGCCAAGCCGATCATCGACGGTGCGCCGCCGCCATTAGCGCAATTTGCCGCGCTCTTAAAAGACACCGTGATAAAAAGTGGCTTGTTTTACGAGTCGCACCAGGCGCAGTGGGCAGCAGGCGATCGGCCATTGACCGAATTGTTGCGCGAACCTCAGGGACGCTTATCCGAGCCGCGCGCATTTACCGCCGCACAACAAGCGGCAAATGCAGCACAAGCAACGCTCGCATCTACGCCATTGGGGCAAGCACCGAAAGTGGATCTGCCGAACCCTCTCGCCCCTGTACTCTCGAATTCAACGAGTACTCAGGAGCCGGTGCACCCGCAAACTGCGCCACTGGTGCAGCAGCAGTTGGAGACGCTGGATCAACGCCAGCTCTTGTGGCAAGGCCAAGTCTGGCCAGGGCAGGATATGCGCTGGCAAATCGAGGAGCGATCAGCGCGCGAAGGTGAGCAAGACGCCGAACGCGAATGGCAGACGCGGCTCGAGCTAAGCTTGCCGCATTTGGGGCAGGTGAGCGCCTTGCTCAAATTCACGCCGCAAGGCATACGCATCGAACTCGCTGCGCCGGCATCAGAGACGGCGCAGGCATTGCAGTCTGCCGGTCCATTACTGAATCAAGGCATGGAGCGCGCCGGCTTACACCTGATCGAGATGAAAGTTGAAACAAATGACGGATCAGCCTGAGCAGCGCAAAACCGCCATTGCGTTGGCGTATCAGGATGGCATGCAAGCACCGAAGGTGGTGGCGAAGGGACGCGGCATCTTGGCCGAGGCCATCATTCAGCGCGCGAAAGAGGCGGGTGTCTACGTGCACGAATCGCCGGCGCTGGTGTCGCTCTTGATGCAGGTGGATATGGATCAGTACATACCGCCAGAGTTGTACATGGCGGTGGCGGAATTGCTGGCCTGGTTGTATCAAATCGAGCACGGCGGTTTGGTCACGCCCGCTCCGTCACCGCTTATGCCGGGCTCCAAGAAGGTCTAGCGTAGTTTTTTAATTTAGCGCCTGCAGCAAATCCGTTTCGATTTTCAACACGGTTTTTTGATTCAACAGCCGGTCGTCGTCCGCACGCAGCAGAAACGCATCCTCGGCGCGTTCGCCCAAGGTGTTGATCTTGGCGGTGTGCAAGTGAATACCGTGTTTAAGTAGCACTTGCGCGATGCGCGAGAGCAGGCCGGGACGGTCGCCCGCGGTCACCGACAGTAGGTGATATTGACCCTTCTCGTCCGGCACGATGGAGACCTGCGGCTGGATCGGGAAATGTTTGAGCTGGCGCGATATGCGTCCTTGCATCGGCGGTTCGGGCGGAGTGTTGTCCAACAGACGCTGCGTCAGCTCGAACTCGATGAAGGACAAGAGATCGCGGTAATGCTGCGCGGTGTCACCCACATCCAACACCAGAAAGGTGTCGAGCGCGTAGCGGTGCGGCGTGGTGTAAATCTTGGCGTCGACGATGGTGTAATTGATGCGTTCGAAAAAGGCGCAAATTCGCGCGAACAAATCATCGCGATCCGGTGTGTAGATCATCACCTGGATGCCTTCACCCTCAGGCGCGCTGCGTGCATGCACCACAGGCCGCGTGGTGTGCGCCACGCTGTGTAAATGTCGCGTGTGCCACGCGATCTCGCGCACGGTATGGCGCAGGAAATAACTGTCATCCAATTCGCGCCAAAATAACGCCTGGGCTTCATCCGCTACGGTTGCTTGGCGCAGCAGTTTGCGTGCCTCTTCCTTGCGCACTTCCATTTGCTGGTCGAGCGGTGCAGCGCCGCCAGTAAGCAGGCGTTGCGTGGCGCGAAATAAATCCTCCAGCAGCTTGCCTTTCCAGGCATTCCAAACTTTGGGGCTGGTGCCGCGAATATCGGCGACGGTGAGCAGATACAAAGAAGTTAAATGTCGCATGTCACCGACCTTCGCGGCGAAGGAGGCGATGATGTCCGGATCGGATAAATCTTGCTTCTGCGCGGTGGCGGACATCATCAGATGTTGAGAGACTAGCCACGCAACCAACTCGGCGTCTTCCACACTCAAACCATGCTCGCGGCAGAATTTGCGCGCATCCCCCGCGCCCAAGGCAGAGTGGTCGCCGCCACGGCCTTTGGCGATATCGTGAAATAGGCCGGCGAGGTAGAGCACTTCCGGCCGTTCGAAATTATGAATCAAGCGGCTGCACAGCGGATATTCATGGGTGAATTCGGTCAATGTGAAGCGGCGCAGATTGCGTACTACGAACAGGATATGTTCGTCCACGGTATAGACGTGGAACAAGTCGTGCTGCATCTGGCCGACGATGCGACCGAAGGCCGGGATATAGCGCCCCAATACGCCGTATTGATTCATGCGGCGCAGGGCATGGGTCAGTCCGCGCGGGGCGCGGATGATGGCGAGAAACAGTTGCCGGTTGGAGGGATCGCGGCGAAATGCCGTGTCGATTTTTCCGATTGCCCGGATCAAGCTGCGTAGCGTTTGCGCACTCATGTCGAGCACGCCGGATTGTTGCTGTAACAGTAAAAATGCTTCGAGCATCGCGCTCGGTTCGCGCTCGAATAGATCCGATGCACGTGCTTCCAGCATGCCGCGGCTGACAGCGAAGCGTGCATTGATCGGCTGCGGGCTTGCGTCGGCTGCGGGATGGGCGCGGCTTTTGAGATCGAGCAATAGTGTTTTGTTTTTCAGTCCGACGCGTTTGGCGGCGCGGTAGTAATGCTGCATCAAGATTTCGGCCGCACTGCGCGTCCCGCGTGGGTTAAAGCCCAGTTCTTGCGCAAGCGCGGCTTGGTAGTCAAACAGCAGGCGATCCTCGCGCCGCCGCGCCAGAAAATGCAGGCGTATGCGCAGGTCGCGTAATAGGCGCTCGGCTTGGCGAATTTCGCGCGCTTCTTCAGGGGCTAGTAGACCGGCGTTGAGCAAGCCTTGCCACGAGGCGCCCAAGCCCAATGCGCGGCTGATCCACAAAATAGTTTGCAGGTCGCGCAGGCCGCCGGGGTTTTCTTTGAGGTTGGGTTCCAGGTTATAGGCCACGTCGTGAAAGCGCAGGTGGCGCTGTTGCTGTTCGAGCAGCTTTGCCTCCATAAAGGCACGGCCATCGAGCGCTTGATTGAGTGCATGTTGGAATTCGTGGAACAAGCTGGCGTTGCCATCGATCAAGCGTGCTTCGAGCAAGGTGGTCTCGACCGTAATATCCTTGCGCGCTTCGATCAGGCATTGATCAAGCGTGCGCACGCTGTGGCCGACTTCAAGACCGATGTCCCAGAGATAGGTGATGTAGCGTTCCAGCGTCGGCGCAAGCTTTTCATCCGGCGCCTGCTTGAGCAGCACCAGCAAGTCGATATCGGAATAAGGGAACTGTTCGCGCCGGCCATAACCACCGACCGCGAGTAAGGATACTTCTGGCGGAAGTCCGATTTCGCGCGCGGCGCCGGTCAGTACTTGGTCAATCAGTTGCGATAAGGCTTTCAGCAGCCGGGAAGGGTCTGGGCGCGCTAGATACTGTTCGCGTAGTCGCGCGCGATGCTCGGTTAGAATAGTGCGCCAGCGCGCCGGGGAAGGAGAATCGGAGCATATTGCCGGTTCAGGCATGCACGTGCAGTGCCGCTGGTTTGACGGGCATGCCGGGCGAGACGGTGAGGACCTCGTAGCCGGTCTCGGTGACCAAGACGGTGTGCTCCCATTGCGCGGACAGGCTATGGTCTTTGGTGACGATGGTCCAGCCGTCGGCAAGCTGGCGAATATCGCGCTTGCCGGCGTTGATCATCGGTTCCACGGTGAAAATCATGCCCGGGACCAGCTTCACGCCGGTGTTGGGCTTGCCGTAGTGCAGTACCTGCGGTTCTTCATGAAATTTGCGCCCAATGCCGTGGCCGCAAAATTCGCGCACCACGCTATAGCCGGATGCTTCGGCATGGCGCTGGATGGCATGTCCGATATCGCCCAGATGCTTGCCCGGCGCGATTTCCTCGATGCCGATCCACATGCACGCGTGCGTGATCTCGCACAGCCGTTTGGCTTGAATCGACGCTTCACCCACGAAGAACATGCGGCTGGTGTCGCCATGGTAGCCATCTTTAATCACGGTGATGTCGACATTGATAATGTCGCCGTTCTTCAACTTTTTGGTGTCGTTTGGCACGCCGTGGCAAATGACGTGATTGACCGAGGTGCAGATCGACTTCGGGTAGGGCGTATAGCCCGGTGGCGCATAGTTGAGTGGTGCCGGAATCGTATCTTGCTGCTTAACCATGTAATCGTGGCATAAGCGGTCGACTTCAGCGGTGGTGATGCCGGGTTTAATGCGGGGTCCGATAAAATCCAGCACCTCGGCAGCCAGCTTGCCGGCGATGCGCATTTTTTCAATTTCGTCTGCTGATTTGATTGTGATAGCCATGTAAAGAGTAAGGAAATCCGTATTTATTGCGGGATTATAGCAGGGCGATGCGGGCCTGGGAGTGCATCGCGTTGAGGCGCGATGAGAGAGGAAGGGCCGTCAGCCGGGCGCACCGAAGATGCGTCCGGCT
>JBBTCZ010000048.1:0-15186 GCA_038042985.1 Pseudomonadota bacterium | reverse complement strand
TTAGTGTTGGCAACCCGCCAAACGCTCAAGAACGGCCTCGCGCTGTTGGGCGTTTCGGCACCCGAGAAAATGTGAGATGGCTATCAATCGCGACTACAAGAAAAGGGCTTCCGACGGCTTCAAGTCCAACAACCCGATGGTCAACGGCATAGTGATCGGCGTATTGATCGGCCTCGCCATCGCCCTGGCCGTGGCGCTGTATATCAACAGCGCACCCAGCCCCTTCAAGCAAGCGCAGCCTCCTGCCACGCCGCCCGCCGGCAAACCCGCCGAGAAACACACCGGCGCGCCCGGCCAAGCCGACAAGCCGGATGACAAGAAAAACCGCTTCACCTATTACGACATTCTCCCCGGCACCGAGCAGCCGGTGACTGATCAGGAAATCAAACAAGCGCCGCAGGGCGGCAAGGATCAATATTTCCTGCAGGCCGGCTCGTTCCAAAATGAAGCCGACGCCAACAATCTCAAAGCCCGGCTGGCCTTAATGGGTGTCGAAGCCACCATCCAATCCGCGACTGTGCCGGATAAGGGCGTGTGGCACCGGGTACGCGTCGGCCCGTTCAACGATATCGAGGAAATGAACAAATCGCGCACCACGCTTGCGCAAAGCGGTATTCAACCCAGTTTGATTAAAGTGCAAGAAGCGGGCGCGCCCGCCAAACATTAGGAACCCGACCATGACCTCTCGCCGTGAATTTTTGCTTGCCGCCGCCACGTTGCCATTTATCCCGCTTAGCGCTCACGCGCTGACGCAAGGCAAGGAATATGCCTTGGTGCAGCCTGCGCTTGAAACACAAGATCCGAAGCGGGTCGAGGTATTAGAGTTTTTCTGGTATGGCTGCCCGCATTGCTTTTCCTTGGAACCGGATCTCGCTGCCTGGGTAAAAACCTTGCCCAAAGGCGTGTACTTTCGGCGCATCCCAGCGGTATTTACCCCCAATTGGGCGCCCTTGGCGCGCGCTTTCTATGCGGCCGAAAGCTTAGGCATCACGGAAAAGTTGCACTACGACATTTTCAATGCCATTCACTTGTCCGGGCAGAATCTGAATAACCGCGAAACTTTACTCAGCTTCGTGGAAAAATTGGGTGTGAACCGCAAACAGTTTGCGCAAAAATTGGATTCGCCTGAAGTCACCGCGCGCGTGGAAACCTCTCAGCGTTTAGGCGCTGCCGCCCAGCTTCAAGGGGTACCCGCACTGGTGGTAGACGGTAAATACCAAACGTCGGTGACGCAAACCGGCAGCCCTGAAAAATTGCTCGTCACGCTAAACGAGTTGATCGCACTGGCCCAAGCCGGTAAGAAACGCTAGCATCGGCCGCCGCGGATAAACGAGACAATCAATTGACAATCAATGTCGTTTTGGTGGATGACCACCCGCTCTTCCTCAAGGGGCTGGAGTATCTGCTGCAAGCCCATGCGGAAGTAAAAATTGCCGCGCAATTCGCCGACATCGACAGCACCCGCGCCTGGCTCAAGGACAATGGCCGCGCCGACGTCGCGCTGCTCGATCGCAGCCTACACGACGCCGATGGCCTGGCGCTGGTGCCGGATTTCAAAGCGCGCGGCATCAAAGTCATTATGCTCACGATCGCAGAGGAGGATCATGAGATCCGCGATGCCATCGAACGCGGCGTGGATGGCTATATCCTTAAATCCAGCGAACCGGAACAAATCATCCAAGCGATTCTCACGGTGCACCTGGGCAACAGCATGCTGCCCTCGCACATCATGCAAAAGATGGCGCGCGGCGAGTTGATGCATGGCGCCTTCGATAAGCTCTCGCATCGAGAGCTGGAAATCGTCAGCTACGTCGCACGCGGGCTATCAAATCGCGCCATCGGCGACACGCTGGGGCTTTCCGAGAACACCGTGCGCAACCACCTGCGCAGCATCCTCGACAAGCTTGGCCTGGATAATCGGGTTCAAGTCGCGACCCTTGCCCTGAAGCAGGGCATCTTCAATCGTCCGGCAAAAGCTTGAGTCCTTAGCCGGTAATTTAGGATTAGCGATATAGTTAAAAAGGACTAGACAAAGCTAGTCCTTTTGTTAAACTGGGCGTGCAAGTGTGATGCTTGTTTCTGTTCAAAAGCGTTTCGGCCCCGACTTCCCTCGGGGCCTTTTTTTTTGCCAACTGGCTGATTCTGATTTCCTTTTTATCTAAAATTCAACCCTCCCCAGACCCTGAATACCCATCAAGCTTTAGCATAAGCTGTCGTTAATCATTTAGTTATCCCCATTTCAACCGTTCCCGATTGATGCCGCTGCTTGATACGCATAAGGATGCCGTCCTAGCTATGCTCATGCTGGCCGAGGATTTGGCTTATCTGATCGCCGATAGCGAATTCAATATTCAATTTTCTAGCCCCGAAGCGGCAGGGTACGGGATGTCAACGCAACGCAACCTCGCCCAGGGTCCGGAATGGCTGGCCGCATTGCGTCCACGCCTGGCGAAATTGTTTGAGCGCCCTTCGCTACTCACCCACTCGACGCTGGATCTAGACCAGCACCCCATTTTGATCCAAGCAAAGGTCGTCCCCCATGAGGGCGTGCCACGCCTGCTGATTCTGTTGCGTCGTTCTGGGGAGGCGTCTCACCTGAATCTTGCGCCCTACCATGCGGCGACAGGACTCTACAGCGCATCCTTCATGGAAAATAAAATCGACGAAGAGTTGGAACGCATAAAGCGCTTTCCTTCCTTGTTCAGCCTACTCGCGATACACATCACCCCAGCACCTCAGCCGATCACACCGCTCGCTGATCTGCTACGCATTCATTTTCGGGCGATTGATATTGTCGGCCATGCGCCGCACGAGGGTTTTCTTGCACTATTGCCTGGCACCACACTGGACCAAGCGCAACTCGCCGGGGCGCGGCTCGCCGCCTTGGCCGAAGATTTTCACTTCGCCCTCCCCGCGCCAATTGGTGTGCGCTACACTGCAATAGAGGCTGTCGCAACTGACACCCGCGCCACCTTGTTCGCACGCTTGAACCAGGCCGAACCTATTCTTGCCCATCCTTAATATTTGAGGCCCTATGCGCGCCGCCGACTTATTCGTGAAATGTCTGGAAGCAGAAGGGGTCGAGTTCATCTACGGCATCCCGGGCGAGGAGAATCTTGATGTGATGGATGCACTGCTCGATTCCTCCATCAGCTTCATCACCACGCGCCACGAGCAAGGCGCTGCATTCATGGCCGATGTACAAGGCCGACTTACCGGCAGAGCCGGCGTATGCTTGGCGACGCTGGGGCCGGGCGCCACCAATCTCGTCACCGGGGTGGCGGATGCGAATATGGATCACGCGCCGGTGGTGGCGATTGCCGGCCAAGCCGCGACCAACCGCCTGCATAAAGAGTCGCACCAAGTGTTGGACTTGGTAGACCTATTTCACCCCATCACTAAATACGCGACGCAAATTCTCAACCCGGAAATCATTCCTGAAGTCGTGCGCAAGGCATTCAAGATCGCGCAGAGTGCGAAGCAGGGTGCAACGTTCATCGACTTCCCAGAAAATATCGCACGTATCGAGGACATCGACATCAAACCGATTACGCCGCGCCCCTTGACCACACCGTATCCTGCCGAAGTTAGGCTGGTGGCAGTAGCCAAATTGATTTCTGAAGCGCAATTCCCCTTAATCCTCGCTGGCAACGGCTTAGTTCGCGCAGACTGTTGCGATGCCTTAGTCGATTTCGCTGAAAAGCTCAATATCCCGGTCGCTACCACTTTTATGGCGAAGGGCGCGATTCCTTCCTCCCATCCCCTCAGCCTGGGCACGGTGGGCCTGCAAGCGCATGATTATGTATCGTGCGGTTTCGATCGTGCCGATGTGGTAATTTGCATCGGCTACGATTTAGTGGAATACCCGCCCAAGCTGTGGCATCAAACCGGCGACCGCAAGATCGTGCATATCGACACGCTGCCGGCAGAAGTGGATTCTTACTACGAACTCACCGATGGGGTGTTGGGCGATTTTCGGGTGAGCTTATCCGAGCTGACCAAGCGCGCGACGCGTCACGACGGCCATCTGCATGAAACACTGCGCTCCGCGATTCTGCGCGAGCTGCACAAAGACGATAAGGATGCCGGATTCCCGGTCAAGCCGCAGCGCATCATTGCCGATTTACGCTGTGCGCTAGCACCGGAGGACATCGTGATCTGCGACGTGGGCGCGCACAAAATGTGGATGGCACGCATGTTCCCCTGCGAGAAACCCAACACCTGCATCATCTCCAATGGATTCGCCAGCATGGGCATTGCCGTGCCGGGTGCGGTCGCCGCCAAGTTGAATTTCCCCGGCCGCAAAGTGGTGGCGGTGACGGGTGACGCCGGCTTTTTAATGAATTCTCAAGAAATCGAAACCGCGCTGCGGGTACAAACGCCGTTCGTGATTTTGATTTGGAACGACGCGTCCTACGGCTTGATTGAGTGGAAGCAACAAACCCATTTCGGCCGCACCTCGAACGTCAAATTCAACAACCCGGATTTCGTTAAATATGCGGAATCATTTGGTGCGGTAGGTTACCGTGTAAGCTGCGCCGAAGATTTACTGCCGACCCTAAATAAAGCGCTGCAACTCAATACGGTAACGATCATTGATTGCCCGGTGGATTATCGCGAGAACCTGAAGTTGACGGCGAAATTGGGCGAGATGGTGTGTCCGATTTAAGCTAAACCAGTTTCACTTGATTGGGCACGTTAATGCTTCGCACCCGATGCCGCGATTGTCTCCAGCTCGGGCGAATAGCAGGTGAGACAGTTACGTCCACCCGCTTTGGATGCATACAAGGCCACATCGGACTGCAAAATTAATTTGTCGTAGCTGGCCAGGTCGGCGGAATACTCGGTCGCGCCCATGCTAACCGTGACAGGAATGGTGGTGTTGTCGTAGATGACGGGCTCCAACTCGATCATTTCACGCAGCCGGTCGCCGAAAACGCGCGCGCCTTCGATCGGCGTTTCCGGCAGAATCAACGCAAACTCTTCGCCGCCATAGCGGCCCACGACGTCAGTTGTTCGCAGTTGATCGCTCATGCGCCGCGCCACTTCCACCAACACCTTATCGCCGGCGAGATGGCCATAGGTGTCATTGACCTTCTTGAAGAAATCCAAGTCGAATAAAATCATCGAGAATGTTCCACCGTAGCGTCGCGTACGATCGAATTCGCTCTCTAGCCGGGTTTCCAAATAACGCCGATTGTAAATGCCGGTCAACCCATCACGATTGCTGATATCGGCAATCCGCTCCATCGCATCTTTCAGCATCGTGGTTGCGATGGCGGTATCGGTCACGTCAAATATGACTACGCACACCGATTCGGGCTTACTGCTGTCGTTACTCACTGGCATCAACATGCAGTTTTGATACATGTGGTCGGCGCCGCCGGTAATCGGCCGGTTGTGTGCGAATCGAAACAGAAACGGACGGTTTTCCCAAGAAATAAATGCGAAATTATTGAGCATGATGACCGTATTCACCTTCTTGGTGAACCACGGCTTGGGCAAATCGGGAAAAGCATCAAACAGGTTCTTGCCCAGCATGTCTTTCGCCTGGTGGCCGCTGTGGTGCACCATGAAATTATTCCAGAGCTGCACTTCGAAATTTTTATTCAGCACGAAGATACCGACGTCGATCCGTTTAAGAACGTTTTCGGCCAGGCTAAAAGGGATCACGCCTTCACTCATGGGGGCTTAAAACGCCGCGATAAATTCGTCGACGATGCCGCGTATCTTTTCAATGCCATCTTCCGGCATGAGCATGGTGAGATGCGCGACGAAATTACGATCTTTGATGGTGAAATTGACTTCCAACAATAAGGAGTGGGTCCATTGCACCTTTTGTGGGTCGATGATTTGGGCCGCAGGCACATCACGCACCATGATCGAAGGCATGGAGAAGCTTAATTCGGCCGGGCCATGGGTTTCGGTGAAGTTGCGGATCTGTTCCATCATGCCGCCCAAGCAAGCACCAGACAGGACATTCGCCACATCCAGCAATAATTCGGCCTGACCGCTCTCAGCCAACTCTCCCTCATAGCCCATCAGGTCGGCTAATGCATGGGTGCCCGGCTCACCAAAAATGATAATCGCCTCACCGCGTAAATAGCCCTGGAATGACTGGCGCACCGCGCTGACCAGATTATTTTTACCCACCAGATCGGACAAGGTGGCCGGCAACTCGACCACCTCCACCACGCGAATCCGTGGCACCGATAAGTCAACAAACGCATCCAGCAATGTTGCGAGAGAGGAGCCGGCTTGACCCATCGCAATATTGGTCAATTCTTGCAGCGCGTCGCGCTGATCGTTGGTGAGGGCAGCGAGTGTCATATCATCACGCCATACTGTTTAAGCACGGAATTCAGCGCATCGAAAGAAATCGGCTTCTTCACGAAGGCGATGGCACCCATCGACATCACGCGTTCTTGTGCGATGGGTTGGATATCGGCCGAGACGACGATTACCATGCTGTTCATATCTTCCTGTCGCAGCGCCTCCAGCACTTGGTAACCATCCATCTCCGGCATGTTAAGGTCGAGAAACATTACGGCAGCCTTACCCTCGCGGTAGGCCACCATCGCTTCGATGCCATTAGCAGCTTGCGAAATGCTTACATCCCAGTCGGGAGGCAGCGACTTGATCAGCATCTTGCGCGCCATGGCCGAATCATCGACGACTAAAATAGGCAGTGTCATGGTAGGAACGGAAACCTCTATATTTTATGTTTCTGGCTTTACCTGTATCGGCATCCAGACTAAAAGCTTTAGCGCTTGATAGAAACCCTACAAATAATGAAAAAGCCCTAGGGGCGGGGGATTACGGCAGGCAGCCGTAGCCAAGTACGGCAATATAATAGCGCTCAAGGGCTTAACTGAAAAACCCCTGTTCCTTCAACTCTAAGGTCAAGGCGGCGTAATCGCGCGCACCGGGGCTGGAAGGGGCATAGGCGAACACATCTTTAGCCTCGGTCGGGCTCGCGGCGAGGGCCACATTTTCCACTATCCGCGTCTCGCATAATTGCTCGCCATAACGCTCCTTGAGTTTGTTATATATTTCGAATGACAGCTTGCGGCGGCCATCAAAGCGAGTGAGCACGATACGCTTTTCGATTTTGCGATTGAGCGGGCCTTCCAGCGCTTTCAAGGCTAAATCGAGTTTGTTTACGCTTTGCATCGACAAAAAATCGGCCGACACCGGCACCAAAACCCGATCTGCGGCCAGCAGCGCATTCAGTGAGAGCACGCCGAGCGTCGGGCAGCAATCGATCAAAATCGGCACACCCTCATGCCCGAGCGATTCATCCAACCCCGTTTTGAGCTTGCGCGCGGCGGTGGCACTGCGGCTTTGCAACGCTTCGACTTTGGCGAGCTCCATATGCGCCGGAATCACGCGCACACCGGTGGCGAGTTCGCGCAGCAACGCCGGTAAAGGTATGTCGTCGCGAAAAAAAGCCGAGATCGAAGTTTCACCGACAACGGGAGCGACGCCAAACGTCAGCGTGAGATGGGCTTGCGGATCGAGATCGATGGCGATCGGGCGCATTGCCATGCGCGCCAGACCCGCCGTGAGATTTACCGTGGTGGTGGTTTTGCCGACCCCACCCTTTTGATTGAAGACCGCGATGACGGCCATGCTCAGCCCACCATCGCGCTACAAAGCAAGTCGTGCCAGTATGCCATATAGGTTAAAGCCTACTCCACCGTTACTGACTTGGCGAGGTTGCGCGGCTTGTCCACATCGGTGCCTTTTTTCAACGCCGCATGGTAGGCGAGCAGTTGCACCGGCACCGCATGCACGATCGGCGAGAGCACACCCATGTGGCGCGGGGTGCGAATCACATGCACACCCTCGGCCTCGCCGAAATGGCTGTCGAGATCGGCAAAAATATACAGTTCACCGCCCCGCGCATGGACTTCCTGCATATTGGATTTCACTTTCTCTAGCAGCACATCATTCGGCGCGATCACCACCACCGGCATATTGCTATCCACCAAGGCCAGCGGACCATGTTTTAATTCACCGGCGGGATAAGCTTCGGCGTGGATGTAGGAAATTTCTTTCAGTTTCAGCGCGCCTTCGAGTGCAATCGGGTAGTGCAAGCCACGCCCCAAGAACAACGCATGCTCTTTGTGCGCGAAACGTTCGGCCCAGGCTTGGATTTGCGGCTCAAGATTGAGCGCGTGCTGCACGCTGCCGGGCAGGTGGCGCAGGGCTTCGAGGTGATCATGCTCATTCTGTGGCGTAAGGTGGCCGCGTGTTTTGGCGAGCACCAGCGTGAGAATGAACAGGGCCGCGAGTTGGGTGGTGAAGGCTTTGGTCGAAGCCACACCGATCTCGGCCCCGGCGCGAGTGTAGAACACCAGCTTGGAAGCGCGCGGAATGGCGCTCTCGCGCACATTGCAAATCGACAGCGTCTTGTCGTGACCGAGGGCTTTGGCGCGCTTTAGCGCCTCCATCGTGTCCAGCGTCTCACCCGATTGTGAAATGGTGACGATGAGCTGCTTCGGGTTCGGGATCGAATCACGGTAGCGGTATTCGTGCCCCAACTCGACATTGCACGGAATTTTGGCGATCGATTCCAGCCACAGTTTGGCCACCAAGCTGGCGTAGTGGCTGGTGCCGGCGGCAAGAATCAAGACACTGTCGGCGTCTTTGAGCACGGCCTCGGCATCTGGGCCGAGCAAGGCGGGCGAGACGCCTTCGGCGAGCAGCCCCTCCAGCGTATCGATCAGCGCGCGCGGCTGCTCGTGGATTTCTTTCTGCATGTAGTGTTGATACGGGCCCAGATCAACCGCATCGGCGGAAAGATCGGACACGCGCACCGGGCGCTCGACGGTGTTCCCCTCGCGATCGACGATTTTGATCGTGTCGCGCGTCACCAGCGCCACATCGCCTTCATCCAAATAAATCACATTACGCGTGGCGGAAATAATCGCCGAGACATCGGAAGCGAAGAAATTTTCACCCTCACCCACGCCGATCAATAACGGGCAGCCGACGCGCGCGCAACACAAAATATCGGGCTGCTGCGGGGTTACGACCCCGATCGCATACGCGCCATCCAATTCGGCCACCGCCTGCCGCGTCGCCTCGAACAAATCACCGGACTGCTTGAAGTAGTAGTGAATCAGATGCGCGATCACTTCGGTGTCGGTCTGCGACTCGAATACATAGCCGAGCGCTTTGAGCCGCGCACGCTGTTGTTCGTGATTTTCGATAATGCCGTTATGCACCACGGCAATATCACTTTGCGAGAAATGCGGATGCGCGTTGCTTTCGGTCACACCGCCGTGGGTCGCCCAACGGGTATGGCCGATACCCATGTAGCCTGTGAGATGTTGCGCCAGCGCTTCATTCTCCATTTCCACTACACGCCCCACGCGTCGCACCCGCTGCAAGCCGTCATTCAACACCGCGATGCCGGATGAATCGTAACCGCGATATTCCAGGCGCTTGAGGCCTTCGATCAGGATAGGGACCACATCGCGCTTGGCGATGGCGCCAACAATGCCGCACATAACTACTCCCTTCTGGTTACTTCGCTGGGGGCTTCTTCACCGGTCGCGTCCAACCGGCAATCGTTAATTGCTTCACGCGAGAAATCGTCAGCTCGCCTGCTGGCGCATCGCGCGTAATGGTCGAACCCGCGCCGATGGTGGCCCCTTTCCCCACCGTTACCGGCGCCACCAATTGGGTGGCTGATCCGATAAACACTTCATCCTCGATCACCGTACGGTGCTTATTCGCACCATCGTAATTGCAGGTGATGGTGCCGGCGCCGATGTTCACACGACTGCCGACTGTTGCATCGCCGATGTAGGACAGGTGATTCACCTTGCTGCCCACGCCGATTTGGCTGTTTTTAATCTCGACGAAATTTCCAATATGCGAATCAGAAGCCAGAGTCGTGCCAGGTCGGATGCGCGAGAACGGCCCGATGCGGCAATTGTCGCCAATCTGCGCGTCTTCGATATGACTGAAGGGCTGTATTTTCGTGCCTTCCGCCACAGTGACATTTCTCAGCACACAGTTCGCGCCGATGCTGACATTATTGGCCAGCGTCACTTTTCCTTCGAACACGCAATTGACATCAATGACGACATCTCGGCCGCAATCCAACTCGCCGCGCACATCGAAACGCGCCGGATCAAGAATCATCACGCCGCGATTGGCGAGCTTCTCTGCATAGTTGCGTTGATAAATGCGCTCCAACTCGGCCAGTTGCAATTTGCTGTTTACCCCCAGCACTTCCCACAGCGCATGCGGGTGGCTGGTTTTGACCGGCACGCCCTCACTCACCGCCATGGCGATGGTATCGGTCAGGTAGTACTCGCCCTGCGCGTTGTTGTTCTTGAGTTGGCCCAGCCAGCTCGCGAGCTTGGCGCTGGGCGCTACGAGGATGCCGGTATTGATTTCGCGGATTTGACGCTCGGCATCGGTGGCATCCTTCTGCTCCACAATGCGCTCGACTCGACCATCGGTGCCGCGCACGATGCGCCCGTAGCCGATCGGGTCGGGGAATTCAGCGGTGAGCAGCGCCATTTTGTCGCTGCCCGCCAGATCCAGCAGATGCGCCAACGTGTCTTCCCGCGTCAACGGTACATCACCGTACAACACCAATGTCAGACCGTCCGCGCCAAGATTAGGCAAGGCCTGTTGCAATGCATGCCCCGTGCCCAACTGCTCTGCCTGCTGCACCCAAGTGATGCCCTCACCGGCAATGCTATTGGGTACGGCGTCGCCGCCGTAGCCATAAACCACACACAGCTTTTTGGGCTTTAAACCGCGCGCCGTCGCCAGCACATGGTCGAGCAATGCCCGCCCGGCGAGCGGGTGCAATACCTTGGGAAGATCGGAATACATGCGGGTACCCTTGCCAGCGGCAAGGATCACAATATTTAAGGGGGTCGACATAGCCTGTTTTATGCGCTGAAACGCTCTGAATTATAAACAAAAAAGCGGCACTAGGCCGCTTTTTGCTTGGTGTCGCCATACTAAGCGATGATTACTTACGCAATTTCTTAATCGCCGCGAGTTGTGCCACGGCCTGTGCCAGTTCGATTTGCGCTAGGGCGATTTCCATCGCGCCGGTGCGGTTCTTCATGGCTTCTTCAGCATCGCGTTTGGCTTCCAGCGCTTTGGCTTCATCCAAGTCTTTGCCGCGGATACCGGTATCGGACAGGATAGTGATCACGTCAGGCTGGATTTCCACCAAGCCGCCATTCACGTAAATCAATTCCTCTTCTATCTGATCCGGCACTTTGATGCGCACCGAGCCGGGCTTAAGCCGGGTCACTAGCGGCGCGTGGCGCGGGTACACGCCGAGCTCGCCACGCACGCCGGGCACGATCACGAATTCCGCGATGCCGGAGTACAGCAGCTTTTCCGCGCTTACTACGTCCACATGGATGGTCATTGCCATAACTATCTACCTTTTTGGCCTGCCTTATTGGATGGTCTTGGCTTTTTCGACGGCTTCTTCGATGCCGCCGACCATGTAGAACGCTTGCTCGGGCAGGTGATCGTATTCGCCGTTGACGATTGCCTTAAAGCCTTTGATCGTTTCTTTGAGCGAAACGTATTTGCCGGGCGAACCGGTAAACACTTCCGCCACAAAGAAGGGCTGCGACAGGAAGCGCTGAATTTTACGCGCGCGGGCCACGGCCAGCTTGTCTTCGGGGGAGAGCTCGTCCATACCCAGAATCGCGATAATGTCGCGTAATTCTTTGTAGCGCTGCAAGGTGGCTTGCACCGAGCGCGCGGTGTTGTAATGCTCTTCGCCCACGACCAGTGGATCGAGCTGACGCGAGGTGGAATCCAACGGATCTACCGCAGGGTAAATCCCCAGCGATGCGATGTCGCGCGAGAGCACCACGGTCGCATCTAAGTGGCCGAAGGTGGTAGCGGGCGATGGATCGGTCAAGTCATCCGCAGGCACGTACACGGCTTGAATCGAGGTGATCGAGCCAGTCTTGGTGGAGGTAATGCGCTCTTGCAGGCGGCCCATTTCTTCCGCCAGCGTCGGTTGGTAACCCACCGCGGAGGGCATGCGGCCCAATAGCGCGGACACTTCGGTACCGGCCAAGGTGAAGCGGTAGATGTTGTCGATGAACAGCAACACGTCGCGGCCTTCGTCACGGAAATTTTCCGCGATGGTTAGCCCCGTCAGCGCTACGCGCAGACGGTTGCCGGGCGGCTCGTTCATCTGGCCGTAAACCAGGGCCACTTTATCCAACACGCCGCCTTCTTTCATCTCGTGATAGAAGTCGTTGCCTTCACGGGTACGCTCACCCACACCGGCGAAAACAGAATAACCAGAGTGCTCAATCGCGATGTTGCGAATCAGCTCCATCATGTTTACAGTTTTGCCCACGCCGGCGCCACCGAACAAGCCGACCTTACCGCCTTTAGCGAAGGGGCAGAACAAGTCGATCACTTTAATACCGGTTTCGAGAATCTCGGTCGATGCGGCCAGCTCGTCGAAGGCGGGAGCATGGCGATGAATCGATGCCAGCTTCTCGGCTTCCACCGGGCCCGCTTCGTCAATCGGGCGGCCCAGCACATCCATAATGCGGCCCAAGGTCTTGGTGCCGACGGGCACCATAATCGGTGCGCCGGTGCTGGTCACTTCCAAGCCGCGGCGCAGGCCGTCGGTGGAACCCAACGCAATGGTGCGCACCACACCGTCACCCAATTGCTGTTGCACTTCGAGCGTTAAATCGATGTCACTCACTTTTAACGCGTCATACACCTTGGGCATATTCGCGCGACCGAACTCCACGTCGATCACCGCGCCGATGCACTGAACGATCTTTCCTTGGCTCATGGTTGTTTCCTAATAGTCAAATTCAAAATTCGTTGTTGCCCTCTCTCCTGCTCTCTCCCGCTAGCGGGAGAGAGGGATTTGGGCTTGCTTCGCAAGTCTCTACTACACTGCTGCCGCGCCGCCGACGATCTCTGACAACTCTTTCGTGATCGCCGCTTGGCGGGTCTTGTTGTAAATTAGGGTCAATTCGTCGATCAAGCTGCCTGCATTATCGGAGGCCGCCTTCATCGCCACCATACGCGCGCTTTGCTCCGAGGCCATATGCTCGGCCACCGCTTGATACACGGTGTATTCGACATAGCGTGGCAACAAGGTGTCGAGAATTTCTTTCGCATCCGGTTCGTAGATATAGTCCCAGTGGTGTTCCCAGATGCCGAGCTTGTCGTCGCCCTGGGATTTGGAAATGGTATCGGGCTGATCCACAATCGGGGCCAACTGCATCAGCGTCGGCTCCTGCTTCATCGTATTCACGAATACGGTGGAGCACAGGTAGATCGCATCGATCTCGCCTTTGAGATAGTTATCCAACATCACCGTCACCGGCGGCAGCAACTTATCCAGCGCGGGCGTATCACCCATGTGAGTGATGTACGACACGATGTTTGCATTCATGCGCTGCATGAAGCCGAAGCCCTTGTTGCCGATGGCGCACACTTGGACTTGCTTGCCCTCTTGGCTCCACTCTTTGACCTTGCTCACCGCGACTCGTAGCACGTTGGTGTTGAGACCGCCGCACAGCCCCTTATCGGAAGTGACGACAATCAAGCCCACGTTTTTGATCTGCTCGCGCTTTTGCAATAGCGGGTGGTGATATTCGGTCTTAGCGTGACTCATGCGCCGCATCACGGCACGGATCTTGGCGCCATAGGGGCGGGCAGCGCGCATCCGTTCCTGCGCTTTGCGCATTTTGGATGCGGCCACCATTTCCATGGCCTTAGTGATTTTCTTCGTGTTCTTGACGCTATTGATCTTGACACGAATTTCGCGGCTGTTCGCCATCGCCGTTATCCTTAGTAGGTGCCAGTTTTCTTGAACTCGTCGAGCGCGGCGACGAGTTGTTTCTCGGTCGCTTCGTCCAGGTCTTTGGTGCTGGCAATCGTATCGAGCACGCTTTGATATTTGCTCTTCAAGAAGGCATACAAGGCGGATTCAAACGCGAGGACTTTATTCACTTCCACTTCGTCGATGTAGCCCTTGTTCACGGAGAATAGCGAAACCGCCATTTGCGCCACATTCATCGGGGAGAATTGCAGCTGCTTCATCAGCTCGGTGACGCGTTTGCCGCGCTCTAGCTGCTTGCGGGTCGCTTCGTCCAGATCGGATGCAAACTGCGCGAACGCCGCCAATTCGCGGTACTGCGCCAGCGATAAACGCACGCCGCCGCCCAGCTTCTTAATCACTTTGGTTTGCGCCGCACCACCCACACGCGACACCGAAATACCGGCGTTGATCGCGGGACGCACACCCGCGTTGAACAAGTCGGTTTCCAAGAAAATCTGGCCGTCGGTAATCGAAATCACGTTGGTCGGCACGAAGGCGGTCACGTCACCGGCTTGGGTTTCGATCACCGGCAGCGCGGTGAGCGAACCGGTTTTGCCTTTGACTTCACCGTTGGTGAATTTCTCGACGTAATCTTCATTCACGCGTGCCGCACGCTCCAACAAACGCGAGTGCAGATAGAACACATCGCCCGGATATGCTTCGCGGCCCGGTGGGCGGCGCAGCAGCAGGGAGATTTGACGGTAGGCCCAAGCTTGTTTGGTCAGATCGTCGTACACGATCAACGCGTCTTGGCCACGGTCGCGGTAATACTCGCCCATGGTGCAGCCGGCATACGGCGCGATGTATTGCATCGCAGCGGAATCGGAAGCGGAGGCGGCCACCACCACGGTAAAGGCCATCGCGCCGTGCTCTTCCAGTTTGCGCACCACGTTGGCGATGGTCGAAGCCTTCTGACCGATCGCCACGTAGATGCAGAACATGTCCTGGCCTTTTTGGTTGATGATCGCATCCACCGCCACGGCGGTCTTGCCGGTTTGACGATCGCCAATGATCAGCTCGCGCTGACCGCGGCCAATCGGCACCATGGAGTCAATCGCTTTCAAACCGGTTTGCACCGGCTGCGATACCGATTTACGCGCGATCACGCCCGGCGCAATTTTTTCCACCGGCGCGGTAAGTTTGGCGTTGATCGGACCTTTGCCGTCGATCGGCTGACCCAGCGCATTCACCACGCGGCCAACCAGTTCGGGGCCGATGGGCACTTCCAGAATGCGGCCGGTGCATTTCACCGTATCGCCTTCGGTAATGTGTTCGTAATCACCCAGCACCACGGCGCCGACCGAGTCGCGCTCGAGGTT
>JBBTCZ010000047.1:0-35849 GCA_038042985.1 Pseudomonadota bacterium | reverse complement strand
ACCTTCATGCCCAAGCCCATCGTCGGCGACAACGGCTCCGGCATGCACGTGCACCAATCAATTTGGAAAGGCGGCCAGAACCTGTTCGCAGGCAACGGCTACGCCGGCTTGTCCGAACTCGCACTGTTCTACATCGGCGGCATCATCAAGCACGCCAAGGCGCTGAACGCGATCACCAACCCCGGCACCAACTCCTACAAACGTCTGGTGCCAGGCTTCGAAGCGCCGGTGATGTTGGCTTACTCCGCCAAGAACCGCTCCGCTTCGATCCGCATCCCGCATGTGGCAAACCCCAAAGGCCGCCGCATCGAAGTGCGTTTCCCGGATCCTTCCGCCAACCCTTACCTCGCCTTCACCGCGCTGATGATGGCCGGTCTGGATGGCATTCAGAACAAGATTCACCCAGGCGATGCCATGGACAAGAACTTGTACGACTTGCCGCCGGAAGAAGAGAAAATGATTCCGAAGGTGTGCCATTCCCTGGATATGGCGCTGGAGCATCTGGACAAGGACCGCGAATTCCTGACCCGTGGCGGCGTATTCTCCAACGAGATGATCGATGCCTACATTGAACTGAAGATGGAAGAAGTAACGCGCTTCCGCATGACCACGCATCCGGTCGAGTTCGACATGTATTACAGCCTGTAAGCAGGCGTTTCAGCAGCAAAGATGAAGGGCGGCCTCGTGCCGCCCTTTTTATTGCGTCAACGCCATGCATGAAATTTCGTTTATCCTCTCAAGGGTTACGTTGCAAAGCCGATTGCTCTGGCATAAACTCGATTCACCCCCATGAAGCCAAACTACATTCATCCACTCGTAAGCATCCTCTCCGCAGCGCTGTTGCTGACATTAAGTACGCGCACCAGCGCGGAAGAAATGTACAAGCATGTGGACGAACACGGACGGGTCACCTACTCCAACAAGCCGATGAAGGGCGGGAAAAAAGTCGATCTCCCGCCGCTGTCCACGCTACCCACGCCGAAGGTCGCCCCGCAGCCCGCACCGCAAGCGGAAGCGGTTCCCGACAAGGATTCGCGTCGCAAAACGCTGCAAGAAGAAATCGCCAAAGCAGAAAAAGCCTTGGCAGCGGCTAAGGCAGCAGCCAAAGAAGGCACGGAAAAACCCGAAGTCTTCAAGCACACCAAGACCGTGATCGGCAAAGACGGCAAGCCGGCGACAGTTACCCAAACCGGCCGCAACGTCGTGGCTTATGAAGAAAAAATGAAAAAACTCAACGACGAAGTCGCGCTGCACGAAAAAAACCTGGAACAGCTCAAGGCCGAACTGGCCGGCCTGGGCGGTAAAAAACCAAGTGATTCTAAAGAAGATAAAAAGTGAACCTGATACGCCTCTCCTTACTCATCACCACCACCTTTCTCGCTCAAACCGCCACCGCCGAAATCTACAAATACGTGGATGAGAATGGCCGCATCACCTACACCAATGTGCCAAAAAGAGGCGCCAAGAAACTCGATCTAGACCCAGCAACAGCCGCGAAATCACGCGGCAACGCTGGCCCGGCGAGTTTCCCTAAGGTGGACAACCAAACGCAGAAAAAACGTGACGATCAGCGCAAGCAAATCCTGCAGGAGGAGCTTGCCACCGAGGAAAAATCACTCGCCGATTCAAAAATCGCGCTGAAAGAAGGCGAAACGCAACGCTTGGGCGATGAAGCGCGCAACTATCCCAAGTATCTCGACCGCATCAAGCGACTCAAAGACAACGTCGCACTGCACGAAAGAAATATCGAAGCCCTGAAGAAAGAGTTGGGCGAGTTCAAATAGGTTTTAGCCTCTGGCCCGCTTATTGCTGGTCTTATTGCTATGATGACTAGCAATGACCCTTATCCGAATGCTGGCGTGAACGAACCCCCCCCGCTTGGACTGGAGCAACTGTCCACCGCGATGCTCCTGCTCGACCAGGATTTTCGCGTTTGCTACGCCAATCCGGCAGCGGAAAATCTGTTTGAGTTCAGCCGCAAGACCATCGGCGGCACACCAGTCAATCAGGTTTTTATCGAAACCGGCGGGCTGATCGCCGCCTGCGAGGCCGCTTTCACCAATAGCGCCAGCTATACCGAGCACGAGATGACGCTGACCACCAGCGCGCATACTTTTCAAGTCAGCCTCACCGTCAGTCCGGTGTTCGCGGGGGAAGCGCGCTTGCTGCTCGAATTTCACCAAATAGACAAACACCTGAAGATCGCGCGCGAAGAGCGCATGCAGTTGCAGCAGCAATACAACCGCGAGATGCTGCGCAACTTGGCGCATGAGATTAAAAATCCACTCGGTGGCATTCGCGGCGCGGCACAACTGTTAGAGCATGAATTGCCCAAGCAAAGCTTGCGTGAATACACGCAGGTCATCATCAAGGAAGCGGATCGCCTGCAATCATTGATGGATCGACTGCTCGCGCCGAACCGTATCGCCAAATTCTCCTCGGTCAACGTGCACGAGGTATTGGAGCGGGTGCGCAGCCTGATTCTGGCCGAGCACCCGGAAGGGCTCACGCTCCGGCGCGACTACGACACCAGCTTGCCGGATTTGATGGCCGACCACGAACAGTTGATCCAAATCGTACTCAACATTGTGCGCAACGCGGTACAGGCGATGCAGGGCCAGGGTGAGATTACCTTCCGCACGCGCATCGCGCGCCATGTCACGCTGAGCAAAAAAACTTTCCGCCAGGCGATCGAATTAAAAATCATCGACAATGGCCCCGGCATCCCCGAGGCTATCCGCGAGCAGATTTTTTATCCGCTGGTCACCAGCAAGGAAGAAGGCACCGGCTTGGGGCTCACCATCGCACAAACCTATGTTACGCATCACGGCGGCAGCATCGACTGCGATAGCCAACCCGGCCGCACCTGCTTCACCGTGCTGCTGCCCTACAACCATTTCAACTCACACTAAGACACGACCATGACCGAGACCCAACCCATCTGGATTATCGACGACGACCGCTCCATTCGCTGGGTGTTCGAGAAGGCGCTCGCGCGCGAAAGCCTCGAATTCAAATCATTCGGCTCAGCCAAGGAAGCGCTCACCGAATTGGAGCACTCCACACCGCAAGTGGTGGTGAGCGACATTCGCATGCCTGGCGGCTCCGGGCTTGATTTGCTGCAAACCATCAAAGAACGGCACCCCGGCATCCCGGTCATCATCATGACGGCTTATTCGGATCTGGATAGCGCGGTGGCTGCGTTTCAAGGCGGTGCGTTTGAATATTTAGCGAAGCCATTCGATGTCGATCACGCAGTGGAATTGATCCGGCGCGCCTTGAATGAGAGCCGGCGCGGACAAGTTGCGGCGGAAGAAATTGAAGGCGCGCAAGAAATCCTCGGCCAAGCGCCTTCGATGCAAGAAGTATTCCGCGCCATCGGCCGCCTGGCGCAATCGCATGCCACCGTGATGATCACCGGCGAATCCGGCACCGGCAAGGAATTGGTGGCGCGCGCTCTGCATCGCCACAGCCCGCGCCGCGACAAACCCTTCATCGCCATCAACACCGCCGCGATCCCGAAAGATTTGCTGGAGTCGGAATTATTTGGCCATGAGCGCGGTGCATTCACCGGCGCCCAGGCCATGCGCCGCGGCCGCTTCGAGCAAGCCGACGGCGGCACGCTGTTCCTGGATGAGATCGGCGACATGCCGCCGGATTTGCAAACGCGCTTGCTGCGTGTGTTATCTGACGGCCAGTTTTATCGCGTCGGCGGGCACCAGCCGATCAAGGCCAATGTGCGGGTGATCGCGGCCACGCATCAAAATCTGGAACAGCGCGTGAAGCAAGGGCTGTTCCGCGAGGATTTATTTCATCGCCTGAATGTGATCCGCCTGCGCCTGCCCAGCTTGCGCGAACGGCGCGAGGACATCCCGCTGCTGGCTAAACATTTTCTGGCGAAAAGCGCGATTGAACTCAATGTCGAGACCAAGAAGCTTTCCGAGGCCGCGCTCAAGTATTTGCAATCGCTCGACTGGAGCGGCAACGTGCGTCAACTGGAAAACATTTGTCACTGGCTCACCGTCATGGCGCCGGGGCAAAACGTCGACGTCGCCGATCTGCCGCCGGAGTTAAAGGGCGAACCGACCGTCAGCGCCGGGCAGGATTGGATCTCGGCCTTGGAACGCGAACTCGTCAACCGCCTCAATCACGGCGAGACCGCCATCATGGACACGCTGGTCGCGCAATTCGAGAAAACCTGCATCCTCAAAGCGCTCGCACATACCGGCGGACGACGCATCGAAGCGGCGAATCTACTGGGCCTGGGGAGGAATACGCTCACGCGTAAGATTCAGGAATTGGGGATCGATGATAAAGGTGGCGAGAAATAATCAGCCGGCTTTTCACGCAGCCGCTGCAACTCCCCCAAGCAAAAATGGATATACACCAAGCCGATATAAATCGGCGTGAAGAAATTCAGAATCGGGATGTAGTGCACAAACCCCAAAATCGCGCCCAGCCCAAACAAGCGCCCGTTGGCGCGCACTTTTATTTGCTCAAATTCCTCGCGGCTAGCATGATCCATCAGCGCGTCGTACATGAATAAACGTTGATTGAGATAGGCGGACAACAGCGTCGGCACCACCAGCACGCCGAAGGGAATCAACCACAGCGGCAGCGTAATGATCCAAAGAATCAAAAACACCCCAACCGCGATCAGGCCGTTCCACACGCTTCCCATGAAGGTGCCGCCACGCTTCATTTCCAGATCGGGATAATCGCGCGCCACCACAAAACTCAGCATCACCGGCATCGCGAACACCGCCGCGAAGAGCAGTGAGGTGACATAGACCGCGGGCAACAACAGCGACAGCAACAACAGCGTGATCAGCCAATGCGCGATCCAGGCAAAGCCCCACCCAGCCAAGCGCGGCTCAAGTCCCACTTCCTGCGTGAGGATCACTAAGCTACCCGCCCACACATCCCAGAACCACCAGAACACCCCACCCCAAAACAGCAGCGCCAGCAGCATCGGCCACAACGTCAGCGCCAACATCTTCGGCTGCAACTGGCTTTTCAGCCCCTTGCCCAGCGCATCCAGAATCGTGTCCATGCCGTTCCTTTCTTATCCTTTGATGCACAGCAGCGGCGCGAGCTTCGCTACCTTGCGCGCCAGTCCCGCGTGGTCGGCGGCGTCCACCACCTCTGATACATCTTTGTAAGCGCCGGGCGCTTCTTCCGCCACGCCGCGCAACGATGGGCTGCGAATCAATATGCCGTGACGCGCCAAGTCGTCCACCAGCTCGCGCCCGCGCCAGCGTTTGGTGGCTTGGGTGCGACTCATGGCGCGGCCCGCGCCATGGCAGGCGGAGCCAAAGGCATGCGACTCGTTCTCCTCGCACCCGGCCAGAATGTAAGAGGCGGTGCCCATCGAGCCGCCGATCAGTACCGGTTGGCCGACGTGGCGATATTGCTCCGGCAGATCGCTGCGGCCTGGGCCAAACGCGCGGGTGGCGCCCTTGCGGTGGACGAACAAGCTGCGCTGCACGCCATCCACCATATGCGTCTCTAGCTTGCAGGTGTTGTGCGATACGTCGTAGAGCAGGTCGAGTTGCGCTTGGGGCAGCACTGCGGCGAAAGCCTCGCGCGTGAGATGGGTGATGACTTGGCGGTTGGCGAGCGCGCAGTTGATGGCGGCGCGCATGGCGCCCAAATATTGGCGCCCGATGTCGGAATGAATCGGCGCACAGGCCAACTCCCGGTCCGGCAATTGAATGCCGTAGTCTTTGGCGCTCAAGGCCATGCGCTTCAAAAATTCGGTGCCGATCTGATGCCCAAGCCCGCGCGAGCCGCAATGAATCGACACCAGGATGTCACCCACTTTCAAACCATAGGCCTGTGCGATGCGCGCATCGAATATTTCCAGCACGCGCTGCACTTCCAGGTAATGATTGCCAGAGCCAAGGGTGCCGACCTCGTCGCGCTGGCGGCGCTTGGCAAAATCGGATACTTCATGCGGCGCGGCATCCGCCATACAGCCATTTTCTTCGATGCGCGCCAAATCGGCCGCTTCGCCGTAGCCTTGTTTCACCGCCCATTGCGCGCCGCCTTTGAGCATGGCATCCATTTCCGGCGCTGAAAGATGGATGCGCCCGGTGCTGCCGACACCGGCAGGCACGCGCGCAAACAGCGTATCGGCGAGGCGCTGCTTCACCGGCTCGATATCATCCAGCGTGAGTCCGGTGTGCAGCGTGCGCACGCCGCAGGAAATATCGAAACCCACCCCGCCGGCCGACACCACGCCGCCTTGATCCGCATCGAACGCCGCCACCCCGCCGATGGGAAAGCCATAACCCCAATGCGCATCGGGCATGGCGTAGGAGGCCTTAATTATTCCAGGTAGCGTCGCAACATTGGTTACCTGCTCGTATACCTTCTCGTCCATGTCGCGCATCAGCGCTTCGCTGGCGAAGATCACCGCCGGCACGCGCATCTTGCCGCGCGGCTCGACACGCCACTCGTAATCAGAAACTTTGCTGAAACGGGAAAGATCCATGGGGCACCTATACGTCAACGACACATTGCGCGAGCCACTCACCGGTTTCGGTTTGTGCAACCCTCAACTCAGTATAGGTCGCGCCTTTGACTTCCACTGCCGGTTGGTGCCGCGCTACATCGACTGGCTCGCCCCAGGCGGTGGCGGTTAGGTGTTCGCCCTGAATCGTGACCTGATAGCGCGAAAACAGAAGATGCCGTGTCGCCATTTCGAACACCAGACGATTGAGCCAATCGGCCAGCAAATACTCAGCGTCTGGCGCATCGCAAGTCACCGCGACCGGTTCCTTGGCCTGCACCAGCGCTGGGGCGCAGATCACCGCCGTCATCGCCAAAGCTGCTTGCTCGAACGCCTCGCTCAGCGTGCTGCCGATGCCGCGCACGCCGATATCGGCGCCGTGGGTGAAGTGCTCCCAGTGAGTCATGGTTTAGGCGGGCTGTTCAGCCCCTCTCCTTGGTAAGCATAGTTACCATTTTTCCCGCCATTATTTGAATAACTGCAAATAGGCATCGAACACATACATCTTGCCGCGCTTGCCACCCGTGACTTCTTTCAATATCCCGAAGCGCTCCAAATCAGCAATCAGCTTGTAAGCCGATGCGGGTGATATTTCCGCTATCAGCGCCACTTTTGCGGCATTGACCATTGGGTGTTGGTATAAATAATGAAGCACCTTTTGAGCATTGGCCGTTCTGCTGCCCAACGTCTGTATTTGGCCCTCCACCTGCTTTTGCAGCTTGAGAATGTTGTCAAAAGTGGCAATGCTACTTCTCGCGGTTTCGATCACACCTACCAGAAAAAATTTGAACCATTGCAGCAGATCATTCTTTTCTCTCACCCGCATCAGGTTGTCGTAGTAATGCGTACGGTTACGCTCGAAAAAATCTGACAGATACAGCACAGGTTGCTTCAATATCCCCTTGCTGACTAGATACAAGGTAATCATCAAGCGCCCCACCCGGCCATTGCCGTCCAGAAACGGGTGGATGGTTTCAAACTGGTAATGCACTAGGGCAATTTTCAATAGCTCGGGGAAATATTGCATATCGTTATGCACGAACTGTTCTATATCGCCCATCAACTCATCGATGGAAGTATGTACTGGCGGCACAAAAACCGCATCGCTGATCGATGCCCCGCCAATCCAGTTTTGGCTGTGTCGGAATTCACCTGGCTGCTTATGTTTGCCGCGCACGCCTTGCATCAAGGTCTTATGGGTCTCCCGTATTATTCGCGCAGAAAAAGGCAGCGCCTGCAAATTTCCAATCGCCTCATTCATAGCGGCCACATAATTTTGCACCTCCTCCCAGTCGTCCCTTTTGTCCAGGGCGACGTCCTCCTTATCCAGCAGCGCTTCTTCCATGTTCGTCTGCGTGCCTTCAATCTTGCTTGATTGTGTGGCCTCCTTCAGCACATGCATCCTGATAAACAGGTCGATGTTGGGAATGTAGTCCGAATACATATCCAACCGGCCCAGCTCCCGATCAGCCTCCCCAAGCAACTGAATCAACTCCATGTTATCCAGCAGCCAAGCGCGGTTGATCGGATTAGGCTGAAAGCTTTTGAAATGTTTTTGCTTAACGTAGCGGCCAGACTGGAAGTTTTTCATCGGAGCGCCTTTACCCGGAAATTAGAATAACAACGGTTGTTATTTTAGATTTTAAGCAATAACTAAAATAACGCAAGGTGTTATTTCAGTTCTTCGCGCAGATAGCCGTATTGCCCGTGAGTTATTTAACCAGTTCAACTTTCAGCGCTCGCGCATCGGCACGGCCTTGATCGTCCACGGCGCGTATGACAAAGCTGCCTGGCGCGGCTTTCCAATGGAAGGCCGCATCCGCCGCGCTTTTACCCACCAGATTTTCATTCACAAACCAGAAAACAAATTGGGCATCGGCATCGGTGGTGGCTTGAAACGCGATGGTTTCCTCGCCCACATGGGCGGCACGTAGCGAATAAGCCACGCCACTGAGCGGCGAGGTGATTTGCGGCGCGGCGCCCCAACTCGAATGATCATTGGCCGCGCAACGCGCATCGCTGGTGGGCGGTGCGCGCCGGGGGATGCCTGCTTGGCGGAATACGCGCAGCATGTCGCTCGACCAAAATTCAAACACTTCCTTGTGTACTGCATGCGCATACGGCGGGCAGGTTTGCCGTCCGGTTTGATTATCGACTACCACTTCGCGGTGGATGTCGCACACTTTGATCGGTGACTTACCAGGAATAAACCAACTGTCTCTTTTGTGATGGCAATGCGCGCCGGGGATCTGTCCCGACACAGCGCACACTTCTACCCGCGCGAGCCCTTTGGGTAGGCGATAGGGCGGCTGCCGCAGATGCGTTTGCGCCTTGATCGAATCCGCGATCTCGAAGAATAAGGGCGCCGCCGCCTGGATGCCGACAAAAGCCGGGTTCGCCTCGCCATCGAAATTGCCCACCCACACCGCGAGCACATACGGCCCGAAGATGCCGACCGTCCAAGCATCGCGAAAGCCGTAGGAGGTGCCGGTTTTCCAAGACACCGGCAAAGGGTCGCGCACCCAATCGCGATACTGCGCTTGCTCGGGGCGCGGCGTATCTTTCAGCATATCGAGCGCGAGGTAGCTCGCTTCCTCGCTCAACAGGCGCGTGCCCTTGGCTTGCGGCGCATCGAGCGTGGTACGCAAGGGTTTGAGCACGCCATGATTGGCCAATGCGGCGTAGAGCGTCGCTAATTCTTCCATGCTGACTTCACCGCCGCCCAGCACCAGCGCCAGCCCGTAATGCGCCTCCGGCGCCATGCGCGACACCCCCGCGCTTTTCAGAAAGCTATATAAACTCGGGTTGGATAGTTTGGCGGCAACCGAGACAGCGGGGATGTTGCGGCTGCGGATCAGCGCGTCCTTTGCAGTAAGCGGGCCAGCAAAACGGCCGTCAAAATTCTCCGGGCTGAACGATCCAAACGACAGCGGCGCATCGCGCAGAACGCTGCCCGGATGAATCACGCCTTGATCCATCCCCAGCGCGTAAATGAAGGGCTTGAGCGTGGAGCCGGGCGAGCGTTTGGCTTGTGTGCCATTCACTTGACCATTGATCGTGGCGTCGAAAAAATCCGCCGAGCCCGCCACGGCTTTCACGCTCATGTCACGCGTATCCAGCAGCATGGCGGACGCATTGCGAATGCCGACGCGTTTCATGCGCGCGACGTAGGATTTGATATGGCGCTCCAGCAGCTTTTGTTGCTTGAGATCGAGCGTGGTCATGATGCGCGATGTTGGGGATTGTCTGGGGCGCGGCTCCGCCAAAATGCTATTGACGAAATGCGGCGCTTGAAACGGCAATTGCGCGATGTCACGCGTGAGCACCGGTATCTTGATCAACTCGGCTTGCTCGCGCGCATCCGGATGGCTATTCACCCAAGCATCGAATAAGCGATTGCGCGCGTCGGCCAAGGCGCGGTTGGCGTTCACACCCGGCGCACGGCGCACCGGGCTTTGCGGAATCACCGCCAGGGTTAACGCTTCGCCCAGCGTAAGGTTGTTGGCGGGCTTGCCCAAATAGATTTGACTCGCCGCCCCTACGCCTTCGATGTTGCGGCCATAAGGCAGCAGATTGAGGTAGGCCTCGAAAATCTCAGGCTTGCTGTAGGTCAACTCCAGTTGAATCGCACGCGCGATTTGCGCGAGCTTGCCGGGGAAACTGCGCGAGTGCAGCCGATAATGCAGGCGCGCCACTTGCATGGTGATAGTGGAGCCGCCGATACGGCGCGGCCCGGCGACATAGGTATCCCACGCCGCGCGCACGATGGAAATTGGATTCACACCGAGGTGGAAATAAAAATAACGGTCCTCGTGCAGCAGCACCGCTTGCTTGATCTCGGGCGCAATATCCTTCAGCGGCAACCATTGCCGGTAGGTATCGTCGCGCGCCAAAGTCAGGCGCAGCAAGCGCCCTTCAGCATCGTACACCGCAGTGGAAGACGAATAGTGCTCGGCGAACGGTTTGCCCGGAAGGATATAGGGCGCGAGCTTGAACAGCAGCAAGCCGAGTACTGCGAAGGCAAGCCACCGCCGCTTGCCCTGCCAAAGCCAGTGTTTGAGGTATTCAATATTGAACAAAGAATAGATCTCGAGAAAACTTCGCGCCAGATGTGTTCACCGAATGCGGCTTATCACATCACGCTCCGTATCGCGCGGCAGAAACGAGTCATTGTTGTGCGCAAGTATCTGGATGGTGGCACGATGCGACGGATAGCTGGCAACTGGCATCACGACAGCTTGGCCGCTGGCTTTACGTTGTTTAGAGTGTGCCTCCTCTTGCTCATGCAGCGAGTCGCCCATGAATTCGCTCAAGGTGGGGCCATGTTTCACACGCTTTGATCCGAAGAGAAACTCGAATAACTCATGAAACCACACCCGGCGGCCCATCTTGTAGTACCAACGCATGCCATGTAAAAAATCCGCATCGCGGTGTTTCAGAACACGCAAGATTGCACGTGGTCTTAACTGCATGGTGACTTCAATCATTTTGAACCACAGCAATACTCGCCAAGGCGGTACCTTTTTGGTTGCGAGTACTTGGTGTTTGTAGTCCCATTTGGCGGTATCCAGTTGGATGACTTTTCGATTCGCTACGGTGGGGTAATAGGGCGTCCAACGATGCGGTGTGACATACAACAATTGAATCTGATCGGGATCGTAGCGCAGTAGATGTTTCAGAGAGCGCCAATAATCGCGATCGGTCTCCTCCTCAAAGCCGACCACGTAGGTCGCCATTGAGATGATGCCGTGCTGCCGGAGTAAACGGATGGCTGCTTTATCGTCTTTGGTCGTTGTCCCTTTCTTGATGTTTTGCAGCGTACTCTCGTCATAGCTTTCGAGGCCAAGCAAGAAACGGATTACCCCGGCCTTCTTATACAAATGGAGGATGTCTGCATCCCGAACAATATCGCCCGCTCGGGTGGAACCGACCAAGGTGAGCTTTACGTTTTCCGCGATCAAGGCCTCTAGAAATGCTTTCCAGGCTTTTCGCGATCCGGTGGGCAGCTCATCCGCGAAGTTAATTAGATCAACGCCATGCTCCCGATGTAGTCTGGCCAGCTCTTGAGCGAATTTAACCGGGTCGCGATGCCGCCAGCGGGTCCAGAACCCGCGTTGTCCGCAGTAACTGCACAAGTAAGGGCAGCCCCTAGAGAATTGGACGACCACGGCTCGCATATTGCCCCAATAGGAATATCGGCTGTGATCGATGAGCTCCCAACCTACGCGGTATTCGTCCAAGTTTTCGATCATGGGGGCGGATTGGGTCGCGAATGGCTCGCCATTTTTTCTGAACGCAATCCCATCGATGTCTTCGAGCGTGCTATTGCTATGCAACGTTTTCACCAAAAGCTTGGCCGTGGCTTCCCCCTCGCCGCGCACGATATAGTCAATCGCAGCGCACTGCTTGAGCACATCTTCCCAGTGGTAGGTGGGGAAAACGCCGCCATACACAATCGCCACGTTAGGAATGGCGGTTTTAATCAACGCCGCGATATTCACAATGGTGGCGTGCGCGGTGTTCGAGCCAGAATGCCCCAACATCACGATGCGGGGCTCGTATTCCACGGTTTGCCTAATGATCTCGGCAATCGGAAGCGGGCCAAATTCGGCATCCAACAGCTCGACCTGAAAACCGGCATCGATCAGCGGACCACCGATGCTTAATAGCCCAAGCGGTGGTAGTTGCTCCTTTGGTATCCGACTTCCAATTGCGGTGTGCGGCACGTTGAGCAATAAGATATTGAATTTATCAGAATCTATTCCAGGCCTATTGGGCTGCTGATTCACGCGCTTCATTTCATGAATCAATTATTTTTTCTCCACCGTTAGCTTGCCGCCCAAGGAGCGCGCCTGCACCGTGCGGTCGTACATCGATTCGCCGAAGGTCGGCGGCACAACATAGGTGCCGGTGTTGGTGGCCTTGATCTTGTATACGAACTCCTTCACATCGGCGCCGATGGTGCCGTACAGCACCACGCGGTCTTCGCGCACATCGGCGTACTCGATCGCCCAAGTGGATTTGGCCGAGCCGACTGGCGGCCGCCAACTATCCACTGGTGCGGCACCGCTTGAATTATCTTCACCCTCGCCCTCGCCTTCCGCGTTCTCCCCTCGCGGCCCCGGTTGCTGCGCCTGCACGCCGGTGCTGGTGATGGGGTCGAGCACTACTTCAAAACCGCCGGGCAGTAAATCCACGACCGCGATATTGTTGTGTATCGCACCGCCGATCGAGCGTAACTTCACGTGTACTTCGATTTCATCGCCCAGCTTCACGCTCTTCAGCGGCTTACCTGCCAGATCGGTGTACTCGCGTGTGACTTCCAGCCCATTTTTTATATCCTGGGTCGGCAGTTTCGTATCGAAGCCGGCTTGCGTCATGAGATAGAACGCGCCGATCTTGCTGTCGCTGGTAAAGCGCAGCTTGGTCGCATCGGGGGTGAAATTCACCGTCGGGAATAATCCGCCCGGCAGTGGGATCACACGCTCCTGATTTTTCGCCAAAATTTCGCTGATGCCGTACTTGGCGATTTCCCCCATGCCGACCGCACTGGCATAGGCATCCAGCGCCAGGATGGCGTAGGACGAAGACAGGGTGTTGTAGTGACCGCGCGCGATCTGGTTGACCATGCCTTCCAATCCCTTGGGGTCGAGATTTTTCAGGCGCTCGGGGAAATGCCGCGCCAACAGATACAGCACTTGGCTATCGCGGATCAGTGGGTCGTAATAGTGCGCATAGTCGGATTTCACCTGCTCGCCGAACGGCACGCCAGCGGCCAGGCTGTTAGCCAAACGCTCCTGACGCAGCAGCTTGTAGGTCGCGGCCAGATACATGGCGGCGCTATCTTTTTTCCATTCTTTGGGATACTGCGTCTCCAAGCGTTTCTGCAAGCTGGCTGCGTACGGCGTGGTGACGATGCCGGTGCGCGTCAGCACATAGATGGCATAGGCGCGGGTGCGCTCATCGGCCAACGAGCTGCCGTCGCGCTGCGCGAGTTGCGTCAGATAATTTTTGCTGTTCTCCAGCATATCCGGCGGCACCACATAGCCGCGCTCGCGTGCCTCGATCAAATAATGCGTCGCATATACCGAGACAAAATCCACCACCGTGGTATTGGCCGCCCACAGACCGAAGCCGCCCTCGGCATTTTGCCGCGCGCGTAAAGTGGCGATGATGCTAGCCAACGCCTTATCCGCCGTGGCCGAGGTATGGCCGAACTCGGGACGACTCTTGAGTATCGTCGCCGGGACTGCTTGGCTCACCAATTGTTCGGTGCAGCCGTAGGGATATTTCTCCAAATAACTCGCCAAGCCATGCGCCAAATTCAGCGGCAGCGGTGAGATGCTAGCCTTTTGCGTGCGGTATTCGGCATGCAGTTGGCGCGTGACCGGCAACTCGATCTTGCCGTTCTGCAAGCGGCCGGCGCTGAGCGTGGTCATATAGGGCACGGCCGGGCGCACGCTGAGATCGGTCTCGCGCTTGCCGGAATATTTACCGCGCGTCGCGACAAAAGTCAGATTGGCCGAGCCGAGCTGATTCAGCGCACGCACTTTAAACGTCGCACTCGCTTCGCGCATTTCGCTGATCTTCAGCGTGACGCGCGCCGGGCCGATGACTTGCAAGGATGGCGAGGTTTTCAACTCCAACTGCACGTCGACATCTTTGCCCGAGCCGGTAATATTGTTGGCCACGCTGACCGAGACATCGAACTCATCACCGGGCGTCACAAAGGTCGGCACATTCGGGTTAAGCACAAAATCGCCGCGAATCTGCGCCCGGCGCTCACTCGTGCCGATGGAATCGGTCGCGACCGCCACCGCCACCGCCATCACGCGCAGCGTGCCGTTGAAATAATCCGGCACGTTGTAAACCAACTCTTTTTCTTTCGGCCCCGCTTCGATAATGCCGGACCAGAAGGCGACCGGTTTTTCGCGTTTGCGCTTGAAGGGGTTGAGGTTCTTGCCCAAGGCGCCTTCTTGATCGCCGCCTGGCGCAGACAGCGCCATCAGTCGTTTAAATTCCGGCAGGATCAAATCCAGTATCTGCGAGGTGCGCACTTCCAACGCGCGCTTCTGGAAAAAGTAGCCGAGCGGGTCCGGCGTCTTGTAACGCGCGACTTGCAGGATGCCTTCATCCACCGCGTACACGACGATTTTCGCCGGGCGATCGGTTTTGTAGCGGATGCGGTAGGGCTGTCCCGGTTTGGCCAAATCGGGGCTAGTCACGCTGACTTGCGTGGTGCGCTTGGCGCGGCTGACTGAGAATGGCGCTACACCGTACGACAGCGGGCTCATGAAGATTTCTTCGGAGTTGATGCTGCGTACGAAGGCCACCGACACATAACCGTTGCCTTCCAACTCGGTGGGGAGCTTGATCTTCTGCACCGAAGCGGTGGTAGTGGTTTTGAACCACTTGTAGCTATACACCCGCTCGCGTTCGATGGTGATCAAGCCATAGCCGACATACGGCGCCTTGATTTGCAGCTCGATGTCCTCGCCCGGGCTGTAGTCTGGTTTGCTGAGTTTCAGCTGCAACTCCGCATTCTTTTCCAGTGAGCGGGTAAGGTTGGCGTGACCGGCAATGGTAAATTCGATGCGGTTTAATTCAGTATTGCCCGCATCGCGAATCACCCAGGAGAAATCACCGGCTTTATCGGTAGGGATTATTAGTAGCAAACCTTTGCTCGAAATTTTGAGCGGCTCATCACTCAGCTTTATTTCCTTCAGCTTGGATTCATATTTGAAAGTGCCGTTGTCCTGCTTGATCAGCACCGACACATAGCGCCGTTCGATCAGCTGCAAGCTCAATTTAGCGACTTCGATTTTCTTCGTCTCAGGATTGATCGCGATCAACTCAACCACGCGCTTGGCGTTTTTGTTGATGTACTGCAAATCGCCATCGGCTTTGTAACCGACAAGATAGGGTAGGGGCGACACCAGCACTGCGGCTTCTGCTGCCACGCTGCGCCCGCCTTCGGCTTCGAAGCCTTGGGCATTGAAGCGCAGGCGATAAGTGGCCTTGGCAAAGCGCTGCAAATTCAAATCGAATTCGGCTTCGCCTTTTTCGTTGGTAGTAGCATCCGGCAGCGGCTCGTTATAGCCGTCCTTGGCGCGCAGCGGATCGTAAAAGTGGTAATCCGCATACGAGGAAAAGCTGGGGTAAGCCGGGAACAAGCCGATGCTCGCGCTCACGCGGCGATTCACCGCGGGCGTGCCGAATAGGTTGGCGAGCGACACCAGGCCTTTCAGATTATCCGGCGACACCCAGCCTTCGGCGCTCTCGGCCGACAAGTGCGCGGTGATTTTCATGCGGTCGGGCAAGAACTCCTGCACCCGCACCGTGGTCGACCCTAGCAGCCCGGCGATGGCTTTGTCCTTCACGATATACACGTTGAAGGTGTAGGTGCCGGTGGGCGAGGTGTCCTGCGTGGTGTGGATGATCTCTTCGAAGCCGCTCGCGGATAAGCGCAGCTTCTGCCGCTTCACCGGCAGGCCGCGCGCATCGAGCACTTCCACTTCGAGCGGCACGCCTTCGAGGCTGGTTTTCCAGTCGGCGGGTTTGACGATCAGCCCGACGCGAATTTCATCGCCCGGCCGATACAGGCCACGATCGGAGAAGAGATACGCGGCGAGACGATCGCCTTTGACGCTGCTGCCCACGCCGCCGATATCGAAGCGCGACATCGAGAGCTGGCGGTCACCGCGATTGAAGGGCAGGAAAGATAAATCATTGCCCTTCTGCACCAGATACAAAGTTGGCGCTTGCTCACGCACAAAGCTCGCCAGTGTCGGCAGTATTGCATGGCCGTTGGCATCGGTAAGGGCTGCGACCACGGGCTGGCCATTCTTGCCCAGCACCTCTATTTTCGCGCCGGCTACCGGCTCGCCGGTGTAGATCGATTGCACGAACACATCGTGACTGCCATTGAGCGCATCCTTGACCAGCACGCCGAGATCGGTGACCAGGATCAAGCGGCGATCATTAACGCCACTCGCTTGCTTGCCTTCGCGGTCATAGGCTTCCGCTTTCAGCAGGAACAAGCCGCGGCGATTGTCCTTATCCAGATAGCGCGACAAATCGAAACCGTGATATTGGGTTTTGCCAGGCGCCACTTTATCTAGCACACGCAATTCATTGAAACGCTCGGTGATGTTGTCTTCGCCGAAACGATCATTTTCGAATTGGGGATTTTTGAAATCGCCATAACTCTGCGTCAGCAGGTGTTGTATTTGGCTCGGCACCACGCGGCCAATCTCGAATTTGATCGCCTCGATATCGCGTGAATAGAGCGAGACTTTCTTCTCGCCGCTCAGGCTCAAAATCGCGCCGTCGTAGAGAATCTTGAGCTCTTTGGGGAAGGCCGGCACTTGCATCACGGTTTCATATTCTTTGGCCATCACATAGCCGCCAAACGACTTGATGCCTTTTTTCACCCGCACATGCACAAAGCGTCCCGGCTCGGCTTGATATTTGTAGCTGTGCAGGGTGGCGTAATCGGCTTCCGTTGCAATCGTGGCTAACTTCAGTGGTGTGGCCTGCTTCAACACTTCGGGGCCGACTTCAGCCGCAGACCAATGATGTGGATATTTACGCTCGGCTTCTTTGGCGTCTGGGCGATAGATCGGTAACACATGCGCCGTAACCGCGCCCGCCAACTCCTTTGCCTCGACCCCGGTGGTGGTTTCCAGCACGAACACCTGCTCCGGCTCAAAGCGATCGTTGCGCGCCAGTGTGAGTTGTGTACTGCTGATGCGGAAAAAATTAAACACGCCCGGAATGGCGACTTCACGTTCCAGCTTGGCACTGGTGGCCGGGCCGCCGCGTGCTGCACGAATCCCACTATCGACCTTCAATAGCATCGCAGAATCTTTCTCCGGAATGGCCACGGGGTCGGAGTGGATGTAGGCGCTGAGCTTGTTTTTATCGAAGGTGATATGCGCCGGGTAGGTTGCGCCGCCCAAGCCGAGGATGCCAGCCGCTTGGTCTTTCATGCGCAACGTGACGCGCTTTTCAAAATCCGCGCTATCGACCGGATGGGAGAAACTGACCGTTGCTACTATTTTCTTCAGCTTGGGATCGCTTGGGTCTTGATAAAACTCGGTCTGCGTCAGTGCCGCCTCGAACGGTGCGCTTCTAAAACTCAGCTCATATTGATCGAGCGTGACATGACTCGCGACTAGGCCTTTTTTCGGCAGCGATAGCTTGTACTCCATGCCCACCGGCCAATCCACGCGCGGTGTAAACACCAGGGTTTTGTCGTCCTGCCAGGCCCATGCGCCCTCCATGCTGGGCGTCATTCTGATTTTAGGCGTGATGACTTTGCCGATTTTATCCAGCGGTGCGGCGGAGCCTTTGAAATTGATCACCAGCGGTGCGGTGATCCACTTACCCTCCACCAGCTGCGTCAGCGCGGGGCTGACCGCATGCACGTTGGTCTCGACCGGTTTGGGCCGACTCTTGTACCAATTCACCCCCGCCGCCAAGCTCGCTCCGATCAGCAAAATAGCCAATCCGCGCAGTAATGCCAGCCGGCGATGGGTGTCGCACCAGCGCGCAAACGCCAGCGTTTTTTGACCAAGCCATTGCATCCACCACGGCGTCTGCCAGCTCATCCCGAACAGAATTTGCAGCCACGCGGCGATGAGCTCAAGCAACCAGACAATGCCGTCTTTTAGTGCGTGGATGAGTTTAAGCATGGTGAAGCTCCCTATTATTTTTAAAATAATGCACGGTCATTGTTCGCCATGTTTAGGGAAACTACCTGACAAAGTGCGGATAGATTCTGGCAAAGTTCAGGCAGGCACCGCCATCCCCTTCGCCACGGCGGGCCGCAACGAGATGCGTTCGAACCAATCTTTGACGTGGGGGAAATCCGCCAGATTCACGCCATGCCATTCGCAGCGCGCGACCCAAGGGTAGGTCGCGATATCGGCAACGGAATACTCGCCCGCAAGATACGGCGCTTCGGATAGGCGCTGATCGAGCACGCCATAGAGACGGCGTGTTTCTGTAGTGAACCGCTCGATGGCATACGGCACGGGTTGCGGCGCAAATTTTAGAAAGTGATGCGCTTGGCCGAACATCGGCCCCACGCCACCCATTTGAAACATCAACCATTGCAGCGTGAGATAGCGCGTGCGCGGATCAGTGGAAAGATAGCGCCCGCTCTTCTCCGCCAGATAGATCAGAATCGCGCCCGATTCGAACAGCGTAATGGGTTTTCCCTCCGGCCCATCGTGATCGATGATGGCGGGGATTTTTGCATTGGGGTTAATCGCCAGGAATTCTGGCGTGAATTCTTCGCCCTGCGTGATATCGATAGCATGCACGCGATAGGGCAGGCCCAGCTCTTCCAGCATGATGGAAATTTTGCGGCCGTTGGGGGTGGACCAGGTGTAGAGGTCGATCATTTAACGTCCTGGAATCCGAACCATAATAGCGATGCACCTTACAGCGATTTCAACACCGCTTCACAGCGCGCCGCGAATATCGCTTGCTTGATCGCCTCGCCGCCCTGGTGCTGCTGGGCGATGGCCCCCGCATCGACTTGTGCGGCAATCTGATAGGCGTTGGCCAAGCGCTCCGCCGCGATAAACCGCTTACCCGGATAGCCCGGCCGGCCCCAGTAATCGGCGGCGCAGGCTTGCAGAAATTGCACGAAACGCGGCGGCTGGCGAAAGGCATCGACTTGTTGCAACAACTTGACTAATGCCTCGGCGGGCAGCTGATCGGCGTTGTGCACTTCGCCGTGCCAGCGCGCGACCAACACCGCCAGTTCGGCGCAATCGCTCGGCGCTTTGATGCGGCGCGACAGGGCTTGCGCCAATGTGACACCGTGCGCTTCATGCCCGTTATGATTCGGCCACTGCGCTGGTGGCGTGGCGCCTTTGCCCAGGTCGTGGCACAGCGCGGCGTAGCGCACCGGCAGCGCAAAACGCTTGGCCGCAGCCATATCTAACACCAGCATCACATGCGCGCCGGTGTCGATCTCGGGATGGCTCTTGGGATGTTGCGGCACGCCGAACAGGCAATCCACTTCCGGCATGATGCGGGCCAGCGCGCCGCAGGCGCGCAGCACCTCGAACAGGCGCGAAGGTTTCGCTTCCATCAAGCCGCGTGAAATTTCCTGCCATACGCGCTCGGGGACTAAGGCGTCCACTTCGCCGCTTTGCACCATCTCGCGCATCAGCACCAGCGTTTCCTCGGCGACAGTGAAATCGGCGAAGCGTGCGGCGAAGCGCGCCACGCGCAAGATGCGCACCGGGTCCTCACTGAACGCCGGGCTGACATGGCGCAGCACTTTAGCGGCGAGATCGCGTTGGCCGCTGTAGGGGTCAATCAGCGCGCCGGTTTCGTCCTTGGCAATGGCGTTGATGGTCAGATCGCGCCGCGCTAAATCTTGCTCCAGCGTGACCTCGGGTGCGGCGTAAACCTGGAAGCCCTTGTAGCCGCGCGCGGTCTTGCGCTCGGTGCGCGCCAGCGCATATTCCTCGTGGGTTTTTGGATGCAGGAACACCGGAAAATCCTTACCCACCGGCTGGAAGCCAAGCCGCACCATCTCCTCCGGCGTCGCCCCCACCACCACGAAATCGCGGTCCTGCACCGGCAGGCCGAGCAGCTCATCGCGTACTGCGCCGCCCACTGTGTAGATTTTTCCTGACACCTGATTCCTGACGCCTGACGCCTGATTTATCGCCGCGCGCTGCAGCGGAACCGATCGTAGTGTGAATGCTCCACTCCCTGCGCGAGGTATTTCGGCGCTATCACTTCCATCGTCGTGGGCTGAAAGCCAAACACCGCGGGGAAGTCGCAGCCACATACGCTATTGCCCAGCAAGGCATAGTAATCGTCGCGCGTCATGAGCTTGCCGGGCAGGAATTCTAATAACCAAGCCTGGAAATAAGACAGTCGGTTATTGAGCGAGAATAGCGGACGCTTAATGCCTTGCAGTTGCGCTACATAGGCCACCAGTTGTTGCAAGGTGTAAATCTTGGGGCCGCACAAGTCATACGCCTGATCATAGGTCGCGGGGTTTTCCAGACTCAGCACGAACGCGCGCGCCACATCCTCCACATACACCGGCTGCAATTTGGATTGACCACAGGCCAGCGCCATGACGGGCAAGCGCCGCAGCAGGCAGGCAAATTGATTGAGAAAGGAATCTTCCGGGCCGAAAATCACCGAGGGACGAAACACCGTGACCGCCATGCGCTGACCGCGGGTGAATTTCGGGCCGTCGAGATACCAGCGTTCGTTGTCAGAGTGCGGCTGCCCAACCTCGCGCAGCATCGCCTCACCCGCGCCTTTGGAGCGTAAGTACGCGCTGCTCGATGTGGCGTCGGCATTTAGTGCGCTCATGTGCAGCACGCGCTTGATGCCGTGTTTGGCGCAGGCCTGCACGATTTTGCGCGGCAGCTCGATGTGCGCTTGATGAAAATCGCCGCGCCGCGCGCTCGGCTTGTCGATGCGGCCAATATTTTTTTCGTGCAGGATGCCGACTAGGTTGATCACGGCATCCATGCCCTCCAGCAAGGTGCTCAAAGCACTCGGATCGTGAATATCGGCCTCCACCACATCCACGCCGGGCAGCACGATCAAATCCTTGGCGCGCTCGCGATGGCGCGTCGGCACGCGCACCTCATAACCGCCGTTATGCAGCAAATGCACGATGTGGCGACCAACAAATCCGGCGCCGCCGATAACGCAAACCTTGCGAATCTTGGGCAGCGCCGCGTGCGCCTTAGTCTGGTTTTCTTGCGAAGTCATATCTGCCTTAAATGCATTGTTTTAGAAAAAAACATTTAGCCGCGAATTAACGCGTTAAAGTTTAACCCGAAAGGGGAAGGCGCGGGAGGCGCTTATTTGCCGGGTTTGGCCAGCTCGGCCAGCAGCACGTTCTGTGCGCTGTACGGCTTGCCGCGACGCGGCGCAAGGCGGGTGTATTCGCCGGACGCCGCCATCTCCCAGGCCTGGCAATTATCTTTGAGGTAGGGTTCGAGCCCTTCTTTGATGACGCGGCGCTTGAGCTTTGTATCCAGCAGCGGAAACGCGACTTCGATGCGGCGATGCAGGTTGCGGTGCATCCAATCCGCACTGGAGAGATAGACGTCTTCCGCGCCGCCGTTATGGAAATAAAAGATTCGGGTGTGTTCGAGAAAGCGCCCCACCAGCGAGCGCACCCGGATCGATTCCGACACACCGGGAATGCCGGGCTTCAACGCGCATACGCCACGAATAATCAAATCGATTTGCACGCCGGCTTGCGCGGCCTCGTACAAAGCCCGAATGATTTTCTCATCCACCAGCGCATTCATTTTGGCCATGATGCGCGCTTCACCTCCGGCACGCGCATGCTCGATTTCTTTGCGGATCGCGGCAAGGATGCTGGATTTCAAGGTAAACGGCGCTTGCCACAAATGGGTCAACTTGCCTGCCTTGCCCAAACCGGTGAGCTGCACGAACACATTGGCCACGTCGGCGCAGATTTCCGGATTCGCGGTGAATAGGCCGAAATCGGTATAAAGCTTGGTGGTGCGCGGGTGGTAATTACCGGTGCCGAGGTGAACATAGCGCTTCAAGCCGGCTTCCTCGCGCCGCACCACCAGCACCATCTTGGCGTGAGTCTTATAGCCGACCACACCGTACACCACATGCGCACCGGCTTGCTCCAGCCGCTGCGCCCAATTGATATTGGCCTGCTCATCGAAGCGCGCCAGCAATTCCACCACTACTGTGACTTCCTTCCCGCTTTGCGCTGCGGTGATCAACGCTTCCATCATCTCCGAATCGGCGCCGGTGCGGTACACGGTCTGCTTGATCGACAGCACCTGTGGATCGCGTGCGGCGAGTTGGATGAATTCGGTCACCGGGCCGAACGATTGAAACGGGTGGTGCAGCAGAATATCTTCTTTGCGGATCGCGGCAAACAGGTCGCCTTCTTTCGCCAGCGCCGGCGGCAAGCCTGGCGTGAAGCCGGGATAGCTGAGATCTGGCCGCTCCACCCAGGACGGCACTTGCATCAACCGCACCAGATTCACCAAGCCACGCACTTGATATAAATCGTCCGATGCCAGACCAAATTGGCTGAGCAAAAAACTCGCCATTTCGGGCGAGCAATTGTCAGCCACTTCCAGCCGCACCGCATTGCCGAAGTGGCGATGCGATAACTCACCTTGCAGCGCCTCGCGCAGGTTGGTGACTTCCTCCTCGTCCACGAACAAATCGGAATTGCGCGTCACGCGAAATTGGTAACAGCCTTTCACATGCATGCCCGCGAACAACTCGCCGACATGCGCGTGCAGCACCGAAGACAGAAACACAAAACCATATTCGCACCCCGCCACTTCATGCGGTAGGCGAATCACACGCGGCAGGATACGCGGCGCTTGGACAATAGCAGTGCCGGAATTGCGGCCGAAAGCGTCTTTGCCTTCCAGTTCCACCGCGAAATTGAGACTCTTGTTCAACACGCGTGGGAAGGGGTGTGCGGGATCCAATCCAATCGGCGTCAGCACGGGCATCACTTCACGGAAAAAGTAGTCTCGCACCCATTGGCTTTGCGCGGCATTCCATTGGGTGCGGCGCAAGAAACGTACCTCTTCCCGCGCCAACGCCGGCAGGATCACGTCGTTGAGCAAGGCATATTGCCGCGCCACCAGATCATGCGCGCGCTGCGCGACCGCCTTAAATGCCTGACGGGGTGCTAACCCATCCGGGCCGGCCACGTCGCTGTTGAATTTGATTTGCTCTTTGAGTCCCGCCACACGAATCTCGAAAAACTCATCCATATTGCTCGAGACGATGCACAGGAATTTCAGCCGCTCCAGGATCGGCACCGCCTCGTCCTCGGCTTGCGCCAACACGCGCGCGTTGAACTCAAGCTGAGCCAACTCGCGATTGAGATAGAGTTCCGGTGCGTCGAGATTGTGCATGATGGTGAGAAAAGCCAAATGAGACAGTTTAACCACGGGGGACACGGGGCGCACGGGGAAAACATGGTGGCCAATCATCTCTATGGCTACGCCATTACGCCTTGCAGGTAAGAAGGCGAGCTAAACAGTGTTTGGTCTTCCCCGTGAACCCCGTGCCCCCCGTGGTTCACATGTTTTTAAGAAAATGCAAAAGGCCGCTAAGGTAGCGGCCTTCATTCGGTATTGGCTAACTATGTGACCGTTTCGTGACGCTTACTTGCCTTTGCCTTGAGGCACGAAACCAGCCGGCATTTCGCTGCCGCCGCCGAAGAAATGACCTTCCATCTGCGCTGCCAAGTACTGGCGCGCCTTGATATCCGCCAGGTTAAGCCGGTTTTCGTTCACCAGCATGGTTTGCAGCTTGATCCAGCCTTGCCACGCTTCCTTGGAAACGCTTTCGAAAATTTTCTTACCCAATTCGCCGGGATAGGGGGGGAAATCCAGGCCTTCCGCTTCGCGGCCGAGTTTCACGCAATGCACCATACGCGCCATGATCTTGCCTTTCAGGAATATCGTAAAACGCTAATGATAGCGCAAAAAGTAGGTTTTCAGGCGCTCAAGAACCCTTAGTCAACGCGGGGTGTTGGCCGCGCGGCATGTCCAAATGGTAGCCCTGCACCAGATCGACGCCGAACACTTTCAACATCTCCAAGGTCTCGGCATCCTCTACGAACTCCGCCACGGTGATTTTGCGCATGCCGCGTGCTACGTCCACGATGGATTTAACGAACACCTGATTGTCGCGGTCGTTAGACAGATCGCGAATGAACAAGCCGTCGATTTTCAGAATATCCGCCTTCAGGTGCTTGAGATAAGCGAAGGAAGAAAACCCAGTACCAAAGTCATCCAGGCAGACGCGGCACCCCGTTTGGTGCAGTGCTTCGATGAAGCGCTGCGCGTCGTGCAGATCGGATACCGCTGCGGTTTCGGTTAACTCCACCAGCAGACGATAGGGCTCCACCTCATGTTTTCTCAACTCCTCGGCGATGTACTGCGGCAGCAGCGGGTCGTCGAACGAGCGGCCGGATATATTGACCGCGAGTGAGGGAATGTCGCGCGACTCGGCGAGCAAAGCAACGCTTTGGCTGATCACCCAGCGATCTATTTCCAGCACCTTGCCGGTTTTTTCCGCGAGCGGAATAAAATGGCCGGGCATGATGATGCGCTCAGGGTCGCTTTCGTCCACCATGCGCACCAGCACTTCGAGGTGGGACAGCGTGCCGTCGGTGGCGCTGTAAACGCCTTGAAAATGCAAGCGCAGCAGGTTCTTTTCCAGCGCATTGCTGATGCGCTCGTTCCAACTGAGGCGCGACAACATCTCGCGCGAGGCATCAAGATCGGAGCGGTAACTGCGCCAAGCGTTCTTGCCCGCCTCCTTCGCCTGGTACATCGCCGCGTCGGCATGCGCAATCAACTCTTCCGCGTTGTTGGCATGCTCGGGATAGAGCGCAATGCCAAGACTGGTGGTGAGCCGGATATTCTGACCTTCGAAGCGGAAGGGGATTTGCGAAATCGAACGCACGATGCGCTCGGCCAACATCGCCGCCTCTTTATCGCTTGCATCCGGTACCAGCACCGCGAACTCATCGCCGCCCAGACGGCTGAAGATTTCGTTGCGCCGAATCAGCGTGCTGACCTCGCCCGCGACGCGAATCAGCATGGCATCGCCGGCGCGGTGGCCAAAGGTGTCGTTCACATACTTGAACTCGTCCAAGTCAAAAAACAGCAGCGCGCCACGCGTGTTGCGCCGATCGGAATCCACCAGCATGCGCCCCAATTCTTCTTGGAAGCGATGGCGGTTAAACAGGCCGGTAAGCGAATCGCGCTCGGCGAGGTAGATCAACTGCTCCGCGGTTTGGCGCTCACGCGTGACATCCTCGTAAACCCACAGGCGACCGATAAAGCGCCCCTCCCGATCACGCACGGGATAGGATAGCTGGGTCACCACGCGGCCGTCTGCCATGACGATCTCGAATGTCTCCGACACCTCATGTGTATCCATCACGAACAGGATATGCTTGGAGAAGTGATCCGGGCGCGCCAGTACATTGGCGGAGAAGCTAAGTACTTCGGTGGTCAGCCGCCCGGTGAGGTCGGTATTTTCGCGGATCAGCCAGACGCGGCGGAACGCCGGGTTGACGTAGATCACGCGGTTTTCGGCGTTTTCGAACAGAATGCCGATATTCATGGCAGAGAGCAGCGAGCTCATGCGCGCTTGCTCTTGCTGCGACTGCTCGAGCAAGCGGCGCTGGATATCTTCCGACTGGCGCAGTTCTGCCACCGCCTCATGCAACACGAATTCGGATTGTTTCAACTCAGTCACATCGCGCACGCTGCTGCGATGGCCGAGAAACTCATGATTCGGGCCATAGATCGGCTGCCAGGATACGGACGCCCACACGATATCCCCGTCTTTACGCTGCAAGCGAAACTCGAACGACTCGCCCGTACCGCCGCGCACCGCGCTCGCGAAAGATTTGCGCACCCGCTCTTGATCGTCGGCCACGATCATCAGTATGGGAAAGTCTTCCATCGCTAGGCATTCCGCGACGCTATAGCCAGTCATGCGCTCGACTGAAGGATTGACCCAAACCAGCTTGCCGTTAGGATCGACCCAGTTCTCCCAATCGTAGGTGTAATCGGCAATCGCGTGAAACTTGGCCTCGTTTTGAGCCAGCGCCTCCATGCGTTGGCGCACTGCCTGCGACATGCGGTTAAAAGTGCGCGTGAGCACCCCCACCTCGTCGTCGCTTTTCACCGCCAATTCGACGTTGAAATCACCTTCGGATACTTGCTGGCTAGCCTGAGTCAACAAGCCCAGGTGACGGGTAAGCCAAAGGCCGATCAAGGTCAGCAATACCAGGGTGAGCAGCACCTCGGCTGCCGCAATGAAAATGCTTTGCTGCGTTAACTGACGCCGAGATTGGGCCAGGCTTTCCAGTGACAGGCCATAACGCAGCTCGCCGTATTTCTGATTGGTATATTCGATCGAGGTTTTGGTGTTGAACAGGCGCGAGCCAGCCGCCTCGGCGGACTCGATATCCTGATCCAGCGCGGGCAGGGGGCGGCTGCGATCCCAACCCGCAGACACCACAATCTTATTCTGCGTGTCCAGCAGGATCAGATAAGCCACGCCCTTATCGGAGCGAATTTCTTTGAGGATCTCGCTTAAGGTCGCGTAATCACGCTGCGCCATCGGGCCAATGAGCGAAGCGTTAAAGAGGGGTTTGAGGTCGCTGTCCGTGAGCTTGGCTTGCGCCACCAGACTGTTATCGGTGATGCGCACGCTATTGCCCACCAACAGCGAGAGCATGACAACTTCCACGAGGACGCTGGCGAAAATGAGTTTCGCGCGCAGGGACTTCTTAAAGAGGGACAGCTTGAACAAATGCGGCGCTCCGAGTCTGAATTGTTATTCTAATTTTTCGGCAACCAATTACGCGCGGGCATACTAACATGCGTGCTTTGGTTTAACCATTACAGGTAAACGCCACTGACATGGAGCAAGCCGACCAATCAGGGCGGCATCGTTTCCAGGATGCGCTTCAGTTCTTTGATGAGCGGATCGATGCTTTTCATATCAGCCTCATCGACAGGGCGCATACCTTCGAAGCCATTGCTCTTCAAAAAAGCGCGGCCTTCTGTGGTATTCGCAAACTGCAGTAGTAATTCTCTGACACGCGCCACCCCGGCCTGACCCAGGCGCGGATGTGCTAAAAACATCACATGCGGCAAGCGCTGAGTTTGCGCAATAAGGCGTACGCTATTGCGCAACGCATCCGGCATCTGCTGCAAAGCCGCGTTTTCGGTAATCGCCGCCTCGGCTTCATTGCGTTGCACGGCCAACACCGCATTGCTATGCGAGCCAACATCATGGATCGAAATATTCGCGTCGTTGACCAAACCGTTGTCTCGCAATAGCTGGCTACCCACGATAGAGACCAAGGCAATCTTGTTCGGCGTGGCGACACGCTTGCCTTTCAGATCTTGCAAGGTTTGGATCGGCGAGGCCTTGGCCACCACCACCACGCCGCGCAGCTCACGCGTATACATCGTGAGTGGAATATAGCCCGCCTCGCGCTGCGCCAAACGCGCCAAGTGCGGCGGCGTCAACACCACATCGTATTCGCCCGCCTGCGTGCGATCGGCATAGGCCTTGAAACTGGTGGCGGTGAATAAATTGGTTGGGCGATTCAGTTCCGCTTGTAAATACACGCGCACCGGTTCATACACATCCAGCAGCGCGCGCGTGCTGAGATAGGGAAAAACGCCAACCTCAACCCCGCTGGGCGTGTCTGCGGCGATCACCGGACCCGTCCAACCCAATAGCAGCGCCAGCGCTGCACTGAAAATATTCAGCCGAAGAATTCTATTGCCAGGCATGCGCTCGCCCTCCCTAGGCTTTATATCGGCTGGAAACAAACAGCCCTCACAAATCTGAAACCGCATATAACCCCCGCCAAAGACAGGGGGCAAACGCCTCTGGCGTTAGATTCGTTTGATGAAAACTTTTGATTTGCGTTGGTAGTTGTACAGCACTTGCTTCTTACGCGGCAGATCATTCACGTCCGCTTCGGCGTAGCCCCGCTCCACGAACCAATGCGCGGTTTGCGTGGTCAGCACGAATAAGCGCTTGAGTTTTTTCTTGCGCGCCGCCGCCTCCACAAACTCGAGCAAGGTGGCGCCACGCCCCGCGTCGCGATAATCCGCATGTACGGCCAAGCACGCCAGCTCAGCCGCTTTTTCTTCTGCGAACGGATACAACGCCGCGCAGCCGATGGTGATGCCGTCGTGCTCCAAAATATAAAAGCGCTCGATTTCCATTTCCAGCAATTCGCGCGAGCGGCGTACCAGCACGCCGGCTTCTTCCAGCGGCTCAATCAAGGACAGCACGCCACCCACATCCTCAATGGTCGCCTGACGCATCGACTCCACCGGTTCGGGTGAGACCATGCTGCCGATGCCCTCGCGCGTGAAGAGCTCTTGCAAGATCGCGCCATCGACATGACGCGAGATGAGATGCGCACGCGCCACGCCGTTCTGGCACGCCTTGACCGCGCACGGCAGATAAAAGCCCACGTCGAGCGGCAATTCGCGCGCGGATTTGACGATCTTCAACGCTTCTTGCGCAGTCAGCTCTTTCAGCATCCGACCTTTGGCGTCGGTGACCCCCGGCGTATCCATCATGAAAATCAGCTTCTCGGCCTTGAGCGCAATCGCGGCGTGGGTGGCCACATCTTCCACGGTGAGATTGAATACCTCGCCGGTGGGCGAGTAACCGATGGGCGAGAGCAGTACGATTTCATTCAGATCTAAGCGGCGTTGGATCGCGACCGCATCCACCTTGCGCACGGCACCGGTGTGCTGCAAATCGACGCCGTTGTGCACCCCCAGCGGCTTGGCGGTGACGAAGTTGCCGGACGCCACCCGAATATCGGCACCCGCCATCGGCGAATTCGGCAGCCCCATGGAGAGCAGCGCCTCGATCTCCACCCGCACCGAGCCCGCCGCTTCTTTTACGCAGGCGAGCGCCTCGGAATCGGTGACGCGCAGGCCGTCCACATATTGGATGGTCGCGCCGCGCTCCTTCAACTCGGCCTCGATTTGCGGCCGTGCGCCATGCACCAGCACCACCCGCACATCGAGCGCGTTGAGCAGATTTACGTCATGCGCCAGCGCATAGAATTCGCCCTCGCTCACCACTTCGCCGCCGAAGGCGATGACAAAGGTGCGTCCGCCGAAGGCGTGAATATACGGCGCCGCGGAACGGAACCAATTCACAAAGCTTTGTGTTTTGAGTTTTGGGGCTGGCACTTGAGATATCACCTTAATTTTCCCAACAGTACCCGAATTTACTACGGGGAATCAATGCTTAATAGGCATTGTTAATGCGAAACACGAGGGAAAGCGCCTATTTAGTAGTCACCCCAAAGTATTTGCAGCGCGGCCAACGCCGCAAGGGCCGCGGTTTCCGTACGCAAGATGCGTGGCCCCAGCTTAACCGCGATATAGCCGCATTGCTTCAAAGCAGCATGCTCATGGTCGCTAAACCCACCCTCCGGCCCCGCCGCCAGCACCACCGGCCCCAAGGGTTTTTCCAGATCACGTAAGCTCAGCTCAGCATCAGGCGATAAATGAATGCGCAACTCCCCACCCGACGCCTGATGCCCGGCGCCTGACGCCTGAGCTAAGCACTCCATCAAGCCCGACACAGGCCTCACTTCCGGCACGACATTGCGACCACTCTGCTCGCACGCCGATGCGACCACACTCTGCCAATGCTGCATACGCTTTTGCATACGCTCGCCCGACAGCTTCACCACACTGCGCTCGGCTTGAATCGGTTGGATCGCGCCAACGCCCAATTCAACGGATTTTTGCAGCGTGTAATCCATGCGTTCGCCACTGGAAATGCCTTGTACCAGTAGCACGTTGAGCGGGGACTCGCAGGAGAGAGGCGCAGCGCTTTCAATCAGCACCACGACCGCCTGCTTATCGATGCGCACGATCCGTGCGCGATATTCGCAACCGTCGCCGTTGAAAAGCCGCACCAAATCATTTTCGCCCAGGCGCAGCACGCGCACGGCGTGGTGCGCCGCATCTTGCGGCAACGCAACGCGCGCACCGGGCGCCAAGGGGTCGGGGAAATAAAAACGGGGAATACGCATATAGAAAAGAGGGGCGGCTTATTGCTTCGCGGGCTTGTTCGCGGCCATCACATGCTTGAGTTCTCGCACATAGGGATCGAGTATCTCCATCTCCCCTGATTTCATTTCACGCAAAGTGTCGTAGCCTAGGCTGGCCACAAACTCTTTTCCTTCCGGCGTCTGTATAAACGCCAGAATCGCCGCTTTGACCGCCGCCACGCGTTGCGCCGACAAGGCAGGATGTGCCAGATACACCACGCCCGGCCCGCCGGAATCCTTGGATTGACCCAGCGAGCGTACGCGATCCTTCATATCGGACTTGGCCGCGACAAAGGCGCGGTTGGAAATGAATGCCGCATCCGCCGCACCTTCCGCTACGGCATGCAGGGAGGTGGTATGCGTGAGATTCGACTGCAAGGTGACATCTTGGCCCGGCTTCAATCCGACTTTCTTCAGCCAATCGGCGCCTAGCTGCGACACAATGGCATAGGGGCCGGGCGTGGCGATGGTTTTACCGCGCAGGTCTTTGATGTCTTGAAATGCGCTGTCTTTTCTCACCAGCAGCGTGGCGTAGGTATCCCAGCCGGGGCGCAACATGGGCTGGTAACCCGCTTCCAACTCGGCCAAGCGGGCGGCATGCGAAACCGTAATCACAAACGGATAGTCGCGCCGCTGAGTGCGCTCGATGAAGCTCGCATAGTCGGGTGCGGTCACGATGCTGACCGGCTCACGCAAACGCTGTTCGAGAAAAGTGCGCAGCGGCTTATAGCGTTCCAGGATAGTGGGCGTGGGGAGATAGGGAATGATGCCGATTTCAAGCGCAGTGCTGGGCTGCGCATTGACCGGCAGCGACAATCCGATGAGCAAAGCGCCCGCGGAGAAAACGGCCATTAGCCGTCGAAAAACACGCTTGATCATTTCACTCCCCAGACACGCACGAACAAAAAACTGCTTAAAACAGCATGGTATTATAGCTTTTGGTTTCATATAGCAAGGATATGCCCCGATGGTGAGTTTGACCACACCCGTCTGCGACTTTGGCTGGATAGCGCCGGATTTCGATCTGCCCGGCGTCGACGGCAAGCGCTACACCCTGGCCGAGGTCAAAGGCCCCAATGGCTTGCTCGTGATGTTCATCTGCAATCATTGCCCCTACGTGAAAGCGGTGCGGCCCCGCATCGTGCGCGATGCGAAGGAATTGATGCAACACGGCGTCCATTGCGTCGCCATCAGCGCCAACGATGCCGCGCACTTTCCCGAAGACAGTTTTGACAACATGCAACGCATTGCCGTCGAGTGGGACCTGCCTTTCCCCTATTTGTACGATGAGAGCCAAGCGGTCGCCCAAACCTACGGCGCGGTATGCACGCCAGATTTTTTTGGCTTCAACAGCCAGCTCGAATTGCAATACCGCGGCCGGCTCGACGAATCACGCAAAGAAACCGCGCCGGACAATGTGCGCCGGGATTTATTTGAAGCCATGCTGCAAGTGGCCAAGACCGGTCACGGGCCGCAGGATCAGATTCCCAGCATGGGTTGCTCAATTAAATGGAAAGAATAGGAATCAGACGCCTGACGCCTGACGCCTGACGCCTGACGCCTAGAAAAATGCTCAACGCCCTCCTCGACATTGTCAAAGTCGTCGCTCAACGCGAGATCGTGCCGCGCTATCTCAAGGTCGCGCACGAACGCAAAGTCGACGGCAGCATCATCACCGAAGCGGATATGGCGGCGCAGCAAGCGCTCACTGAAGGCTTGCAGGCGATTAACGGCTGCCCGGTGCTGGGCGAGGAAATGACGCCCGAGGAACAGCAAGCGCTGTGGAAACAACATAATGAAACCGGCTTATGGATTCTCGACCCGGTGGACGGCACCTCCAATTTCGCCAACGGCCTGCCTTATTTCGCGGTATCGGTGGCGTTCTACCAAAGAGGCCGGCCCGTCATGGGTACGGTTTACGCGCCGGAAGCCAATGAATTGTTCTGGGCCGAAGCGGGCAAGGGCGCATTCCTGAATGGCGAGCAGCTGCCGATCAAGGGGCGCGCGCCTGAAAACCTGAAACGCGCCATGGCCGGGGTAGATTTGAAACGGCTACAGCCCAAGCTCGCTTCCGTACTGGCTGCAACCCCGCCTTATGTGTCGCAACGCAATTTCGGCTCCTCCGCACTAGATTGGTGCTATGTGGCCGCAGGGCGACTCGATATATATCTCCACGGCGGGCAAAAACTGTGGGACTACGCTGCCGGTGCACTGATTTTGCAAGAAGCCGGCGGTGCGCTCTGCACGCTGGATTCGGATGATTTCTGGGCCGGCGATCCGTGGCAGCGCTCCGTGGTCTGCGCCTGGGATAAGGCTATATTCAGCCAATGGCGGGATTGGATACGGGCCAATCAGTAAGCAGGACAGCCATCCATTTTCTTATCCAAGCCATTGAAATATCTTATCAATTCTTCTATTGCCAAGGGTTCACGATCTAGGGGATAATTTTAGTTTTCGCTAAAACTCGTGCGCCTGCGGCAAAATCCAATAATAAAGCAGCGTGCAAACTGGAACCCGGGCACGACTCCGATTTCCTCTAAAGCATCACAAAAACAGTATTCAACCCGGCGGCGCTAAACCTGCCGACGGGAAAATTTTCGCAACAAAATTAAAGGAATCTCGTTATGGCAACTCGTGCTGAACTGTGCAATGCGATCCGTATGTTGGCCGTTGATGCAGTACAAAAGGCCAACTCCGGTCACCCCGGCGCCCCCATGGGTATGGCGGAAATCGCCGAAGTGCTGTGGAACCACCAGCTGCGCCACAATCCGGCCAACCCCAAGTGGGCTGACCGCGATCGTTTCGTCTTCTCCAATGGTCACGGCTCGATGCTGCTGTACGCGCTGTTGCATTTGACCGGCTACGACCTGCCGATTGACGAGTTGAAGAAATTCCGCCAACTGCACTCCAAGACCCCCGGCCACCCCGAATACGGCTATGCCCCCGGGATCGAAACCACCACCGGCCCACTGGGCCAAGGCATTACCAACGCGGTGGGCATGGCGCTGTCCGAAAAGTTGCTGGCGCACGAATTCAACAAGCCCGGCCACGAGATCGTGAACCACTACACCTATGTGTTCCTGGGCGACGGTTGCATGATGGAAGGCATTTCGCACGAAGCCTGCGCGCTGGCCGGCACTTGGGGCCTGGGCAAGCTGATCGCTTTCTACGACGATAACGGCATCTCCATCGATGGCCACGTCGAAGCCTGGTTCACCGACGATACCGGCAAGCGTTTCGAAGCCTATAACTGGCACGTGATCCGCAATGTCGATGGCCACAACTCGGAAGCAGTAGAAAAAGCGCTGCAAGAAGCCAAAACCGTCACCGACAAGCCGACGCTGATTATTTGCAAAACCGTGATCGGCAAGGGTTCCCCCAACAAAGAAGGCACCCATGACGTGCATGGCGCCGCCCTGGGCGATGCCGAAGTCAAAGCCACGCGCGAGCACTTGGGCTGGACCCACGCGCCGTTCGAGATTCCAAAAGACATTTACGAAGGCTGGGATTGCCGCACCAAGGGCCAAGGCCTGGAAAAACTGTGGAGCAATAAATTCGCCGAGTACAAGGCAGCCTTCCCGAAAGAGGCAGCCGAATTCGAGCGCCGCATGAAAAGCGAATTGCCCGCGAATTGGAAAGAGCACATCACCAAAGCTGTCGCCGCGATCAACGAAAAAGGCGAAACCGTGGCCACGCGCAAGGCTTCGCAAATCGCGATCAACGCCTTGGCCCCGGCGCTGCCTGAATTCCTCGGCGGCTCGGCTGATTTGACCGGCTCCAATCTGACTAACTGGACCGGTTGCCACCACATCAAAGGCACCAGCGTCGGCAACTACATCAGCTACGGCGTGCGCGAGTTCGGCATGTCCGCCATCATGAACGGCATGGCGCTGCATGGCGGCTTGTTGCCTTTCGGCGGCACCTTCCTGATGTTCTCCGAATACGCGCGCAATGCGCTGCGTATGGCGGCGCTGATGAAGATTCGCGTGATCTGGGTGTTCACCCACGATTCAATCGGTCTGGGCGAAGATGGTCCGACGCACCAACCGGTGGAGCAAACCTCGACCTTGCGCATGATGCCGAATATGGATGTATGGCGTCCTTGCGACACCACGGAAACCCTGGTCGGCTGGGCCGCCAGCGTAGAGCGCCTGAACGGCCCGTCCTGCCACATTCTCAGCCGCCAGAATCTGCCATTCCAAAAACGCAGCCAAGAGCAAATCGACGCCATCCGCAAGGGCGGCTATGTGTTGGCCGATATTGCGAACCCCAAAATGGTGCTGATCGCAACCGGCTCCGAAATCGGGCTGGCGATGGAAGCGAAGAAAGTATTGGACGGACAAGGCATTCCCACGCGCGTCGTGTCCATGCCTTGCACCAATGTGTTCGACCGCCAAGAGCAGTCCTACAAAGCCAGCGTGTTGCCGAAAGGCGTGGCGCGGGTCGCGATCGAAGCCGGTGTCGGCGACTTCTGGCGTAAGTATGTTGGCCTGGAAGGCGGCGTGGTGGGCATCGACACCTTCGGCGAATCTGCGCCTGCGCCAGAATTGTTCAAACACTTCGGCTTCACCGTGGAAAACGTGGTGAATACGGCCAAGGCTGTTCTGTAAATATCCATTAGCCACAGAGATCACAGAGCACACAGAGGTTTTCTCTGTGAACTCTGTGTCCTCTGTGGCAAAGATTTCGTTTTTTCTATTTTTAAGGAGTAACAACTAATGACTATTAAAGTCGGTATCAATGGTTTTGGCCGCATTGGCCGTATGGTATTCCGCGCAGTAGCGAAAGATTTTAAAGACATCGAGATCGTTGCCATCAACGACTTGCTCGACCCCGAATACTTGGCCTACATGCTGAAGTACGACTCCGTGCATGGCCGTTTCAATGGCGACATCGCGGTGGACGGCGGCAATATGATCGTGAACGGCAAGAAGATTCGTCTGACGGCTGAGCGTGACCCAGCCAACTTAAAGTGGAACGAAGCGGGTGCTGACATCGTGATCGATTGCACCGGTTTCTTCCTGACCAAAGAATCTTGCGAGGCGCACATCAAAGCGGGCGCCAAGAAAGTGGTTCAATCCGCTCCGTCTAAAGACGACACCCCGATGTTCGTGTACGGCGTGAACCACACCAAATACGCTGGCGAGGCCATCGTCTCCGCCGCTTCCTGCACCACTAACTGCTTGGCACCGGTTGCCAAAGTGCTGAACGACAACTTTGGCATCAAGCGTGGCCTGATGACCACCGTGCACGCTGCCACCGCAACGCAAAAAACTGTTGACGGCCCTTCCACCAAAGATTGGCGCGGCGGCCGCGGCATTTTGGAAAATATCATCCCCTCTTCGACTGGCGCCGCAAAAGCCGTGGGCGTAGTGCTGCCTGCATTGAAAGGCAAGTTGACCGGTATGGCTTTCCGCGTGCCGACTTCTGACGTGTCCGTGGTTGACCTGACCGTGGAGTTGAACAAAGAAGCCTCTTACGACGACATCTGCAAGGCCATGAAAGCCGCCTCCGAAGGCGACATGAAGGGCGTGCTGGGTTACACCACGGAGAAGGTTGTCTCTACTGATTTCGTCGGCAACACCGCGCCCTCCACCTTCGACGCCGAAGCCGGTATCGCGCTGGACAGCACCTTCGTCAAGGTCGTGGCCTGGTACGACAACGAGTACGGCTATACCT
>JBBTCZ010000046.1:12852-27737 GCA_038042985.1 Pseudomonadota bacterium | reverse complement strand
ATTGGCGGGCGGCAGCAACGTCACCACCGGGCTGCCCGCCGGCACCCATTCGCCCGCAACATATAGCGTGTCATGCACCAGGCCCGTGACTGGAGATTTTATCGACTTTTGATCCAAGCGCCATTGCGCTTGCGCGATGCTTGCTTGGGCCGCGTTCATTGTGCTGCGAGCTGCTTCGATCTCGTCCGTGCGCGCACCAAGCCGGGCGGTCTGTAGCTGCGCCATCAACTCTCCCACACGCGCTTCATCCCGCGCCACCGATGCGAGCACCTCGTCCAAGCGCTGCTGACTGATAAAGTTTTTCGCCACCAAATCCTGGTCGCGCTGCAACTGTTGGCGCGAAAGCTTGAGTGCAGCTTGCGCTTGCTCAAGTTGCGCCTGGACTGCCGCTACTTCGCTCGGGCGCTTGCCCTTTTGCAAATTTGTAAATTGCGATTCACTGCTCTTCAGGCGTGCCTCGGCCTCCAAGCGCGCGGCTTTTTCATTCTCTTGCTCCAGGGCAAACAGTGCTTCGCCTGATTTAACATTTGTGCCGCGCTGCACTGAAAGCACGGTCAGTTGGCCAGCGAAGGGGGAAGCCACACGCACGAACTCGCCTTCGGCGTAGCCGTGTAGTTTAGATTCTTTATCGGGAGAACAGGCGGCAAGGAAGAAAACACTGGCCAGTACGAGGATGGGATGGACTAGCCGCATGATTGAGTACGATGAATTCGAGAAATAGACATTGCTGGATTATAGAACACAGTACCCGTCCGGGAATCGTGCAGTTGTAGCTGTAGCTATCAAGGCCCATCCTGCAGGACATTGTTTTTATCGCAATGGGGAATTAGGCCTGCACAGGCCTTAAAATTTCGGAAAACTGCTCCGGCGTCATCGGACGGCCATGAAAATAGCCCTGGCTGACGTCGCAATTCAGCTGCTTCAGGTAGTTGAATATTTCCTCTGTTTCCACGCCTTCGGCCACGACTCGCAGCCCGAGGTTGTGGCCCAACTCCACCGTGGCGCGCACGATGGTGGCGTCGCTTGGATTGTTCATTACCTCGAGCACGAATGATTTGTCGATCTTGATTTCATCCACGGGTAGCCGTTTTAAATAGGCGAGTGATGAATGCCCGGTACCGAAATCATCCACCGATATCGAGATTCCCATCGCATCGAGTTGCACCAAGATGCTATGCGCACGCTTCGCGTCGTGCATGATGACGTTTTCGGTAATCTCAAGCGTAAGCTGCTCAGGTGGCACGGCATGTTTATCCAGCAATTTGCGCACTTCAAGCGGCAGCGCCTCGTCATGCAAGCAGCGCGCGGATAAGTTGACCGCCAAGTTGATCAACCTGCCCTCGCGCAGCCAGTCGCCGCAATGCTCCAAGCTGCGGTCAAGCACCCAATAGGTGAGCGGCGCGATCAGGCCGGTATCTTCCGCAATGGGAATAAACTCGTCGGGACCAACCCAGCCACGTTGCGGATGGTGCCAACGTAGCAGCGCTTCCGCTCCGCATATTTCACCGGTAGCCACTGCTATTTTGGGCTGGAAATAAACTTGCAACGTCTCCTCCGTCAAGGCCTGGAGTAGTTCAGCTTCGAGCGTCAACAAAGCCAGCGAGTTTTTGTCCAGCGTATGATCGTAAAAAGAAAAGCCGCGTTGATTATGTTTGGCGTGGTACATGGCCACATCGGCATGGCGCATCAAATCCTCGCGCTGCGCACCGTCATCCGGATAGATCGCGATGCCAATACTGATGCCGACATGCAAGGCATTTTGCTCCACCACGATTGGCTTGCCCATCGCACTCAGCAAGCGCTTAACCAAGGGAAGCGTGTCGTCGATCCCATTCGCTATCGGTAGCAGTGCTGCAAACTCATCCCCCCCAAGACGCGAAAATACGTCACCTTGTCGCAATATTTCATTTAGCCGGGCAGCCACTTGCTGTAGGACGGAATCTCCAACGGGATGCCCCAGCGAGTCGTTAATCTGCTTGAACCGGTCGAGATCCATGATCAGCAGCGCAAATCGCGCGTTCTCGCGATTGCATTGGTTGATCATTTGGCCCATGTGCTCGTTTAAAAGCGAGCGATTAGGCAAACCGGTCAGGCTATCGCGAAACGCCATCTCCTCCAGTTTTCCATAAAGGGAACCGAGTTCGGTGGTCATCTGGTTGAAGGCTTGTGCCAAGGAACGTATCTCACGATTGCCGGTGACGGCGACCTGCTCACCCAAGTGCTTGCGGTCACGTTCCAAGCCCTGCATCTTTTGCAACAAGCGGTGCAGCGGATTCAGCAGGGAGCGCTGCAATCCAAATAGTGTCAGCAGCGCCACCAAGGCGGTGGCGATTCCTGCTGCCGTCAGCACCCCATTGCGCGCCCGAAGCAACTCTCGCTCCAGTACGTGGATGTCATTGGCCAGGGCCACCGTCAACACGGTTTCCCCCGTATCTGCTTTAAGCGGGTACTCGGCGATGATGACCTCCGTTTGATCGCGTGCGGCGGGCCAGTTTGGCGACTGAAACAAAACACCACCGTTTGACGATACAATTTTCACCGGCATGCCCAGCTCGCGGCCGATCGCGGCCAAATTTTGGCTCGGCTCGGTTATCACCATGATGAAGCCGTGAAGTTGTAAGCTGCCAATCGGCGCCAGGGTGGCAAAGAGCGCAGTGCCGTTGGCTGCGCATAAGCCAGAGATCGTCTTCAAATGGTGCGCACCGGATCGATGCCGGGCCTGATCCAGCATCGCCACGCACACCTTCCCTAAACCACCGCCCCCCAATTGTTGGGACGATTCGGCCAGCAGGTGGTAATTGCGATCAAGCACATACAGCTTGCGTAGCCGGATTACGCCGGCGGTATTGAAGTAACGATGAAACTGTTCCTCAAGATGGCCGGCAACGACGGCCTGATCAGCTTGGTCCACCGCATTCCGGAAATCCGGTTTGCGCTGAATTTCAGAGGCCAAGCTGCGCGAGTCATCCGCGAGCTTTAGCAGCAACTCGCCCGATTTTATTTGAATCACCTGCTGGATCGCCTGGCGCCGGTTTTCGATGGTGAGATCGCGATATATATGGGCGGTGACCAGCACCAGGGCGATCGCCACCACACCCATCGCCAAAATGGGTAACCAGAGACTTCTCCGCAAGGGCATGCCTTGTGTCGGTATCAACTGCATCGCGCCTTACTCATGCAGAAAGGGATACTCTTTTGACTTCCATTCTTCAAACCCGCCGCGGAACCAATAAATATTCTTGTACCCGCACTGCAAGGCAATCTTCGTCGCTACCACGCTACGGCCGCACTTGACGCCATTGCAGTAAAACAGCACAGGTGTGCTTTTTCCAGGAATGATCTTGGCCAGGCTCTTGCAGTTAGTTTTGGCGTCGGGAAGGCTGATCGAATGCTCGATATACCCAATCTTGCGATCATCGGGAATACGCGAATCAACGATGACGAGATTTTTCAATCTGCCTGCCACCTCGATCACAGTTTCCGCATCCACTCTTTTTGCGCCGGGAATCTGCTCCGGCACGGGCACGATAGGCTCGGCAAACGCACCGGCGTTAAACACCGAGAGAAAGATCAGTAATACGCACTTCATCACATGGGTCATTTTGTTCACTCCAAATGTCGTAATCAGTATTTTTACAAGGTTTGCCTAATCGCCAGCACGGCTTGATTGCGCAGCGATTTCAACAGCGAAAGCTCTTTCTCTGGCACGGTAATATCACCCGGCTTGGGACGGTCGGCGTAGATCATGCCGATGGGCTTGCCTTTGATGACGATGGGGAAAAGCAGAAAGGTGCGCGCGCTACACGATTGGCGATACCAAGCCGGAACGTGGCTGGCGATTTTGGGATCATCGATATCGGTGATCAGAATATCTGCGTTGTTTTTGAGCGCGAGGTGAAACACGTCCGGCTGAGCGGGCTCGGCCATGGGGAATTGGAATCCCTTGATCAAAGCCTGCACGTTTTCGCCGAAACCGAATTTGCCCATCATCGCATTCTGCCGTCCGTCCTTGATGCAAAACAGCACATGATTGAAACTCATGCCGGTGTACATCGTCTCCAAAATCATGCGCAGAATATCGTTCACCTTGATCGAATCATCGATCAGCGAATTACTTATATCTTGCAAGCCGGAGCTGAGGATCGATTGAATTTCCTCGGTGCTGCGCAGCGGTGCGATGCCAGCTTCGCCCACTGCCAGATCGAGCGGCGGCTTGGGTTCGTGCAGCATGGTCGCAGCGAGCGCGGTTTGAATATCGGCGTCCATGCCTTTTATGGCCGATGCTGAAGCCGCCGGTGCTGCTGGCTTGTTTGCCCATTGCGCGGCTTGTTTGGCAAATTTGCTCTGCTTCAAATTGACATTCACTGCCGAGGAGAATTGCGCGATGTCTAGCAGTGATTTTTCCACCAGCGCACCGATTTGTTTTTCGTTCACCGATAAGCAATCGCCAAACTTCGCCGACAGGCGCGAGACTGCGGCGCTGCGTTCATGCTCCGGGGTGTTGGTGATGACTTCCGATAGCTCATTTGAAAAGCCAGACAGAATACGCAGCCGGTCGCCGTTGCTGATGCCCTTTTTAATTTTCTCATCCGGCAAACTGCGCATACTGAGCAGCATGGAATCAGGGAACCCCCAGGTCTTGGCGATGCCTACCCCTAGATCTACGAAGTTGAGGCCCAGCACTTGAGTGGCGGCTTTGTCCTCGCTGATGTCCTTGGACTGGATCAGCTTCTGGATTTCTGTTGTTTCTTCGGGAAAGTAAAACATCGACAGCGTACGTCCCAGCTTGTGGAACATCGAACAGATAAATGCTTCTTCAGCATCCTTTACCTGTGCCCGCCCTGCTAGGCTGCGCGCCAACATGCCAGAGAACAGCGAACGCACGAATTCCTCTTTGAGCTGTTGCGCATGGCCTTTGTTTTGCAAGTTATCGAACAGCATCAAACTCAACGCGATACTGCGTACCGAGTCGAAGCCCAAAATCACCACCGCACGCGATATGGTGCTGATCGAGCCGCTGTCGAATTGGCTGTACATCACCGAGTTCACCAACTTGAGCAGCTTGTTGGTGAGCGCGAAGTCTTTCAGCACCGAATTGGAGAGCTTGTTCACGCTCTCCTTATCCGAACTGGCAATGCGATTGATCGAGGTCACTGATTCAGACAAAGCAGGGAAATCACCTTTTACCCGCATGCGGCGAAGCAGAAACTCCAACGTGCTTTGCTTGGCATCGACCCCTTCCTTGATTTCCGGCATGGTCGGCGATAAATACAATTCCAAGGCATCCTTCATTTGCCCTGCGTCGTAGAAGCGCTCGCTCGGGTCTTTCTTCAGCGCTCTCAACACCAGATCGTCGAGCTTTTCGTCAATTTGATCGTTATGTTTGGACGGGGATGGGATCGGGTCCTGGACGATACGCCGCATGACTTCGTGCGTATCCTTGCCTTGAATCGCATGTTGGCCGGTGAGCAATTCATATAGCAGCATGCCAAACGAGAAGATATCCGATTTCGGCCCGAAATCCTCGTTGCTGATGTATTCCGGCGCCATGTAAGCCGGCGTGCCCATGAGATAGCCGCTTTTAGCCCGCTTATTGTCGATGCGGCTGGCGATACCAAAATCCATCACTCGCGGAACACCATTGGCGCCGATCAGCACATTTGACGGTTTGAGATCGCGATGAACGATGCCCGCAGCATGCGCATAGCCGATCGCATCCAGGATTTGCACCGCCCATTCGGCCGCGCGCGTCGCGGGAATCGGCCCCTCCTTTTGCAACACTTGCGCGAGCGTGTGCCCATTCACATATTCGAATACCAGATAGGGGTCACCATCGTGCTCGCCGGCATCATACAAAGCTACGATGTTCGGATGTTGTAAGCGACTCACCGTGCGCGCCTCGGTGAGCAAACTTTCCATATTCGCCGTACGTTCGCCGGGTGAGGCAAAATGCAAGGTCTTGATCGCCACCTCGCGGTCCAGGTGTGGGTCATGCGCGAGGTAAACTTCGCTCTGATTGCCTTTGCCCAATAGCCGGATAATTTGGAAACGGCCTATGGCGCCACTTGATGGCTGGGCTGCGGAACTTGCGCTCGATGGCATAGTCATTGTTCAATAAGGGAATTTTACCGGCGGCACAAAGCCGGCGCCTAAATCTGCTACAGTACCTCTCTCTTATCGGCCTTATTTCCTGGAGCTTTATATGAAGAAAATCTTGACCTTAGCCCTTGTGATCTTGATCGGCGCCAGCGCCCTGACCACGGATGCCTACGCCAAGCGTTTTGGCGGCGGCAAAAGCTTCGGCAAACAGCGCGAACAAGTCACGCAGCCGGCCGGTCCCCGGGCTGCCAGTCCTGCCCCTGCGGCCACCCCAGCTGGCGGTAGATCTTGGCTAGGCCCCGTCGCCGGCCTGGTAGCCGGCGGCTTACTCGCCTCGATGTTTATGGGCGGTGGATTCGATGGCTTCAAGATGTTTGATTTCTTGCTCATCGCCGCACTCGCTTTCGGTGCGTATATGCTGTTTCGCAAATTTCGATCGGCGCAGCCGCAAGCACAACCGCCTATGCAGTTTGCCGGCCTGAATCAGCCTGCTTATATGCCGCCGGCCAGCGGCGCAGCGCCTGTCGCAAGCCCTTCTACCCGGCCTGAGTGGTTTGAAGACGAACCTTTCCTGCGTGGAGCGAAATCGAATTTCATCCGCTTGCAAGAGGCTTATGATCGCGCTGACTTGAACGATATCCGCGAATTCACCACGCCTGAAGTGTTTGCCGAAATTCGCATGCAGATCGAAGAGCGCGGAAGTGCAAAGAATAAAACCGACGTGGTGCAATTAAATGCAGTGATGGCCGATGTGGTCACCGAAGCAGGACAGGTCATCGCCAGCGTGCGCTTCACCGGCCTATTGCGCGAGGAAGCAGGCGCAGAAGCCCAGCCGTTCGACGAGGTATGGCACATTCAGAAATCCGCAGCAGATCGCAATGCGGCTTGGTTTGTGTCGGGGATTCAGCAAATTCAATAGCAGGCGTCGGGCGTCAGCAAAATTGTCGGCTGGCGCCTGATTTCTAAGCCACAATCTCCACCGGCGTCCCCGCCGCCACCCGTTCGAATAAATCGATCACATCCGCATTTTTCATGCGGATGCAGCCATGCGAACCGGGCGCGCCCATCGGTACTTCATCCGGGCTGCCGTGAATGTAGATGAAGCGGCGCATGGTGTCGCACTCACCCAAACGGTTGAAGCCCACCTCGCAACCAGATAGCCACAAAATTCTAGTCAGGATCCAATCCCGCTCGGGAAACTGTGCGCCTAATTCCGGCGTATAGACTTCGCCGGTCGGGCGGCGGCGCACAAACACAGTGTTCTCCGCTTGCCCTGGTCCGATTTTGGCACGAATGATATGCGCGCCACGTGGCGTGCAGTAGCTGCCGTTGGCCTCGCCTACCCCATTCGCTGCGGTCGATACCGTGTAGCGTTTTTCCAAATGGCCAGCCTCGTCAAATAATTCCAGGATTTGGTCAGGAATGCTAATTCGAATTTTTTCCCCCATGTGGCGCATTATCCCTTCCCCGCCGGCCGCCAACAATCCCACGCTGCAAAAGGTTAATTTGTTGGCGCAGATGCCGATAAAGCCTAGTATTACGCAATTCGACGGGGGGAACCTAATAAATGTGCGATTTTGCTCAGTGCCAGGATAGGCTTCGTAGTGGAAACAACCATAAGCGGATTGGGCTGGCGGGCATCTTGTTCGTGCTGGCCTTTAGCGGCCCAGCGAGCTACGCCGCGATCGAACCCACCCTGGTTCTCAGTGATACCTATGACACCCCGTACACGACAGAAACCGGCGATGGCTTCCTCGACCTGATAATCAAAGAAGCCTTTCACCGCGCGGGATTGCGTTTGAAAATGGTGAGGGTATCGCCGGAGCGCGCGCTGTTGAACGCCAACGCCGGCATCGAAGATGGCGTTTCGGCACGCATTGCCGGACTGGAAAAGAATTATCCCAACCTGGTGCGCATACCGGAAAAAGTCTTGGATTTTCCTTTTGTGGCTTTTGTCCGTCAGGCGAAGTTGACTAACGCGAACTGGGAGACGCTGGCGCCGCTCTCGGTGGGGCATATTCAAGGTTGGAAAATTTTCGAGCAAAACCTGAAGCCCGGCACCCCAACCACCATCGTGGACACCGCTGAACAGTTATTCACCATGCTCGATAAAAACCGGATCGATGTCGCCTTGTACGAGCGCTGGCTGGGCTTGGCCTTGGCGAAAAAAATGGGCATTAAAAATGTCCGCGTGGTCGAACCCGCGCTCGTGGATCGGGAAATGTTCATTTATCTGAATAAGCGCCTTGCCGATAATGTACCAGCGATCACCGCCGCCTTGCGCGCGCTCAAGGCCGATGGGACTTACACCAGGATTTGCCGCGAAAAGTTTGCGCCGTTTGCGGCGTCCACCACGCAATGCGAGGTGAAATAAGCAGCCGGCTCGGGCGGCTTTCTCCCATGCGCAAATGGCTTGCTAAATTTTCCCCGCTCGGTTGGCGCCTCGTTGCCGCTACAGTGGCGTTCAGCACGGTCGTCGCGCTCCTGGCTACCGCTTTTCAACTTTATATCGACTATCGCCGCGAACTTGGGGAGATCGAGTCCACCTTCGAGCAAGTCGAACAGTCTTATTTGCCCACGCTTGCCAACGCACTGTGGGCGACCAACCGGCATGAATTGCAAGTCGCCCTCAATGGCCTGGTGCGGCTACCGGATGTGCAATATGTGGCGGTTAAGGACAACGACAAAATTTGGGCGGAAGCAGGACACCCAAAATCACAGAACATCCGCTTACGCGACTATCCGCTAACCCAAGTCCACCGTGGTGAGATCATCACCATCGGCGGTTTGACAGTGGTGGTGGACCTGGCTGGCGTGTATCAGCGCTTGCTGGATAAATTCTGGGTGATTCTGATCACGAATGGCGTTAAGACCTTCCTCGTCGCCGGCTTCATGTTGTGGTTGTTTCATTGGCTGGTGACACGGCACTTGCAACGCATCGCCGAATTCGCCTCGTGTTTGAGCCCTGGCAATCTGCACGAACGGCTCACCCTAGACCGCTCCGCACATGCGCAGAATAAATTAGACGAATTCGATCTGGTGCTTGATGGGATATCTCGTATGCAGTTCAATCTGGCCACGGCAGTACAAACCCTAGAGCAAGATATCGTCAAACTCGAGCAGGCTGAAGCGGAAATTCAACAACTCAACACTGCGTTGGAACAGCGCGTTGTCGAGCGCACCTCGCAACTCGAAGCGGTGAACCAGGAGTTGGAGGCTTTCAGCTACTCCGTCTCGCACGATCTGCGTACCCCCCTGCGCAGCATCGATGGCTTCAGTCAGGCGTTGGTTGAAGATTATGGTGAGCGCTTGGATGCGGTCGGCCACGATTATCTCAAGCGCGTACGGCATGCTGCGCAACGGATGGGCTTGTTGATTGACGATCTGCTGCGACTTGCACGCGTCACCCGCACCGATATGAAACAGGTGCATGTCGATTTTTCCGCCTTGACGCAGGAAGTGATTGCGGATTTACACAAACACAAAGGGTGTAGCGAAGCACCGTTTAGGGTGCAAGCCAGTCTTGTCGCTTACGGCGACCCGGCGCTGCTGCGCATTGTGATGGAAAATTTGCTGGATAATGCCTGGAAATATTCGAGTAAAATCGCCCAGCCCCAGATTGAAGTGGGAAGCGTGGTACAGAATGGCCACACTGTTTATTTTGTACGCGATAATGGCGCGGGATTCGATATGGCCTATGTAGACAAGCTGTTTGGCGCATTCCAGCGCTTGCACCGCGACGAGGAATTTCCCGGCACCGGAGTCGGGCTCGCCACCGTCAAGCGCATCGTGCATCGCCACGGCGGGAAAATATGGGCAGAAGCTCAACCCGGTGCAGGCGCCCTATTTAGTTTCACCCTTACCCATTGATTAAAAACCAAGCGCTGCATTAGATTGCTGAATATGAGGAGCGTTATATGAAAAATAAAGTTATTTTGCTGGTGGAAGACAATCCAGATGATGAAACGCTCACGCTGCGCGCATTGCGCAAAAATCAGATCTTGAATGAGATTGTCGTGGCGCGCGACGGCGCCGAGGCGCTGGATTATTTGTTCGGCACCGGTGTTCATGTCGGGCGCGACACATCGATCCAGCCGCAATTGATTCTGCTCGATCTCAAGCTGCCCAAGATCGACGGCCTGGAGGTCTTGAAGCGCTTGCGCGCGGATCCGCGCACCACCCTGCTGCCGGTGACCGTCCTCACCACCTCGAACGAAGAGTGCGACGTGGTCACCAGCTACCAACTCGGCGTCAACAGCTATGTGCGCAAGCCGGTGGATTTTGACTCATTCATCGAAGCCGTGCGCCAGCTTGGCCTGTATTGGCTGGTACTCAATACCGCGCCACCAATAGGCAGCTAACATGACCGAGCCATTGCGCGTGTTGATCGTGGAGGATTCGGAAGACGACACCCTCCTGATCGTGCGCGAACTGCGCAAGGGTGGCCTGACCCTTGAGCATCGGCGCGTGGATTCGCCCGACGCGCTGCAAGCAGCGCTGGATGAGGCCGCCTGGGATATTGTGATCACCGATCACAATCTGCCCGAATTTGGCTCCGAAGCGGCGATCCAGCAGGTGAAACAAACTGGCCGCGATCTGCCCATCATCATTGTTTCCGGCAGCATCGGCGAGGAAGTGGCGGTGGCCGCGATGAAAAGCGGCGCCCACGATTACATCATGAAGGGCAACCTGTCGCGGCTGGTGCCCGCCGTCGAGCGCGAACTGCGCGAGGCACAAAACCGCCACGAGCACCGCGAAGCCCAGCAAACGATTCAGCATCTCGCCTATCACGATGCCTTGACCGGCCTGTGCAACCGTGCCGAGTTCGAGACACGGCTGGCGCGGGCCTTGAAAAGCGCCAGCGCCGACAGCCCGCACGCCTTGTTTTACCTGGATATGGATCAGTTCAAGATCGTCAACGACACCTGCGGCCATGTCGCCGGCGATGAATTGCTCAAACAGGTCGCGATACTGTTGAAAGACCCAGTGCGCGACAGTGACACCTTAGCTCGGCTCGGCGGCGACGAATTCGGCGTGCTGCTGGATCATTGCTCCCTCACCCACGCCGAGGAAGTGGCCGAGCGCATGCTGCAACTGGTCAAGGAATTCCGCTTTTCCTGGTTGGATAAAACCTTCAGCATCGGCGCCAGCATCGGTCTGGTCATGCTGGACAACCCTAACCAGACGCACACCGAGCTATTGCGCGCCGCCGACATGGCCTGCTATGCCGCCAAGGATAAGGGGCGCGGGCGGGTCCACGTCTACCGCCCGGATGATGTGGAACTGGTCCAACGCCGCGGCGAAATGGAATGGGTGTCGCAACTCACCCGCGCCTTGCAAGATAATCAGTTTGTCCTGCATAAGCAGTGCATCGTCGCGCTGAATGGCATCGCCACCGGGCCTTCCTGTGAATTCCTGGTGCGGCTCAAGAGTCGCGATGGCTCGCTGATTTTGCCCGGTGCCTTCATCCCCGCCGCTGAACGCTACAACCTCATGCCCAAGCTGGACCGCTGGGTATTGACGCAGGTTTTTGCCCATCTCGCGCAGCAATTCGCCATCCAGCAGGCCCACGCGGACAGCATTTACTTCATCAATCTCTCCGGTGCAACCCTGGGCGATGAAACCTTTTTGCAATTCGTGCGGGATGCCTTGTCCCGTAGCGGCATTCCACCGCAATCGATCTGCTTTGAAGTGACTGAAACCGCCGCCATTGCCAATTTGAGCAACGCCTTGTCCTTTATTCAGAACGTTAAATCCTTGGGTTGCAAAGTCGCACTGGACGATTTCGGTACCGGTTTAAGTTCATTCTCCTATCTCAAAACCTTGGCTGCGGATTATCTGAAGATAGATGGTGGATTCGTGCGCGATATGCTGCATGACCCGATGGACGCCGCCATCGTGCAAGCCATCAACAACATCGGCCATGTGGCGGGTTTGAAAACGATTGCTGAGTTCGTCGAGAATGCGGACATTAAAATCAAACTCACCGAGATCGGCGTTGACTATGCCCAGGGCTATGGCATTCATCGGCCCGAGTCGCTTGATAAAGGATGTGTGATTTAAATCTTGTCTTGCGCGCGCCGCCGTTCGGCAAAAAAATCCGATAACAATTTACCGCATTCTTCTGCCAGCACGCCCCCGATCACTTCAGCATGAAAATTGAGCCGTGGCTCGGCAAATAAATTCACCACACTGCCATGCGCGCCGGTTTTTGCGTCGCGCGCGCCATACACTACCCGCTCAATCCGGGCATGCATGATCGCACCAGCGCACATGGTGCACGGCTCGATGGTCACATACAGCGTGCAGCCCGGTAGCCGGTAGTTTCCCAAGTGTGCTGCTGCATCGCGTAGCGCTTGGATCTCTGCATGGGCCGTCGGGTCATGGCCGGAGATCGGCCGGTTATAGCCGCGGCCGATGATTTCATCTCCTTTTACGACCACCGCACCGACCGGCACCTCGCCGTCAGCCCACGCTTGTTGCGCCAGCGCCAGGGCTTCGCGCATGAAGCTTTCATCGTTCATTTGCGATCAGTATCGATCTTTTCGCGGATGCGTTCGAACACCGCGTGGAACATGGTCGGGGTGAGACGTTTGGTTTGAGTGTTGTAGCGGCTGCAATGGTAGCTATCGAATAAGGTCAAGCCATTAGGTAATCGATGTTCTGCGGCGTGACCGAAAGCGTAATTTCCTTGTTTTAAACCGAGCGCCATCAGCACTGCCTTGTGCGCGATGAGACCTAAAGCGAGAATCGACCTTGATTCATCTAATACTTTAAGTTCATCTGATAAGTATTTGTTACATAACTTTATTTCAGAGGTATCAGGCTTGTTTTCTGGGGGCAGGCATTTAACCGCATTGGTGATGCGGCAGTCGATTAATTCCAAGCCATCCGCCGCATGCTCAGATGTCGGACGGCTAGCAAAGCCATAGCGATGCAGGGTGTCGTAGAGCAAGATGCCCGCAAAATCACCGGTGAACGGCCGCCCGGTGCGATTCGCGCCATGCATGCCAGGTGCTAAGCCAACGATCAATAAGCGTGGCTCTTTCACGCCGAATGGCGGCACCGGCTGGGCGAAATAATCAGGGTGGCTGATGCGAACCTGCACCAGAAAATTGCTCAAGCGCGGACAGTCGGTGCAGGCAGTGGAAAAGGACGAGGATTTCATCAGGCCTAACGCTGCGCGCAAGGATCGATGGTACCCAACGGCAAATCGCCACTACCTTGCCCGATGTCGCCGATGGCATGCACAGCGTCCATATAGTGCGCGTCTTCGTGCAACTGGGTGAGCGAAGGCGGATGTGGCTTGCCGTGCATGCGCGCCAGACGCGCCAGACTCACTGCAGGCAGGGTGTAATTTAAGCCCGCAAGCAGTTCTTTAGCGCTTGCGGGCTCGTTGCACATCAGCACCATATCGCAGCCGGCCGCCAGCGCGGCTTGGCCACGGGTGACTACATCGCCGCCGGCTTTGGCGCCTTCCATGCTCAGGTCGTCGCTGAAAATCACCCCGTCGAAGCCAAGCTCGCCGCGCAGGATGCCTTTGAGCCACTTGGCCGAGAATCCAGCAGGCTGATCATCGACTTTGGTATAAATCACATGCGCCGGCATGATGGCGGGTAAGCCGAAATCGACCATTTGTCGAAATGGCTCGATATCATCGATGAGCAAATCGGCGTAATCACGCTCATCCACTGGGATCGCCAGGTGCGAATCGGCACGGACGAAACCATGGCCGGGAAAATGTTTGCCCACGGCGGCCATGCCGGCTTCCTTCAGGCCGAGCATGAGGTGATGGGCGAGTTCCGCAACGCCCTGAGGCTCGCGGTGAAAAGCCCGGTCACCGATCACTTGGCTGTCGCCATAGTTCAAATCCAGTACGGGAGTGAAGCTGAAATCGACGCCACAGGCGCGCAGTTCAGCAGCCAATACATAGCCGGTTTGGTGCGCCAAGCGCCGCGCACGCTGCGGATGCTGTTCCCAAATCTCGCCCAGACGGCGCATCGGCGGGATGCGCGTGAAGCCTTCGCGAAAGCGCTGCACGCGGCCGCCTTCGTGGTCCACTGCAATCAACAGCGGCGGTTGGCGCGCGGCGTGGATAGCTTGGGTCAGCGCGATGAGCTGCTGCGTGGATTCGTAATTGCGCGCAAATAGAATTACGCCGCCGACTTGGGGGTGGCGCAGCAACTCGCGCTCTTCTTCACTTAATTCAGTACCACAAACATCGAGCATCACCGGGCCGAGCGTCATGTATTTTTCTCCAACACCACAAAAGCGGCGACGAGTTCTTTTTCGTCGCTAATCGAGAGATGGCAGTGCGCAATGCCGCGCGCCGCGACCAAGGGTTTTAAAGCGGGTTCGAAATCCAGCCCAGGTTTACCCAAGGCGTCATGCGTGATGCGGATATTGGTGAGACTGACCGGACTGCGCAGCCCCGTGCCGATGGCTTTGGAAAAGGCTTCCTTTGCCGCAAAGCGCTTCGCCAGAAAACGCGCCGGAACCGGCGCGGCGGCGAATTCGAGCAGCTCGGCTGGGGTCAGCACATGACGCGCGAAGCGCGCACCATGGCGCGCAAGAATCGCCGATACGCGGCTTACTTCTATGATGTCGGTGCCGATGCCGTAAATGGTCATGGGATTAAAATCTTTTTGGAAATCACAAGCCGCGCGCGGCAAGCATGAGCCGTTTCATTTCCCGTACGGCGGCTTCCCAGCCTACGAACAAGGCATGGGCGACGATGGCATGGCCGATGTTGAGTTCGCGCACTTCGGGGATGGCGGCGATGCGCT
>JBBTCZ010000046.1:0-12752 GCA_038042985.1 Pseudomonadota bacterium | reverse complement strand
ACGATGGCATGGCCGATGTTGAGTTCGCGCACTTCGGGGATGGCGGCGATGCGCTGCACATTATGATAGTGCAGGCCGTGACCGGCGTTGATTTGCAATCCAAGTCCGTGGCCGTAGGTGGCCGCGTCAGTGATTTTGGCAAATTCTTTATCCTGCGCAGCGCCCGGTTCTTGGTTGGCATAGTGGCCGGTGTGGATTTCCACCACCGGCGCCCCGGCTTCTTTCGCGGCGTGCATTTGTTCGCGGTCTGGTGCGATGAAGAGGGAAACGCGAATCCCGGCTTGGCCGAGCACGCTGCAAGCATGTTTCACCCGCGCAAACTGCCCCACCACGTCCAGGCCGCCTTCGGTGGTCAACTCTTCGCGCCGCTCCGGCACCAGGCAGGCGTCTTGCGGCAAAATGCGCGTGGCAATGGCGAGCATTTCCTCGGTCACTGCCATTTCCAGGTTCATGCGGGTTTGCAAAGTCTGACGCAGGATTTCCACATCGGCGTCTTGAATGTGGCGCCGATCCTCGCGCAGGTGCAAGGTGATGGAATCCGCGCCGGAGGACTCCGCCACCAGGGCGGCATGCACCGGGCTGGGATAGCGCGTGCCGCGCGCTTGGCGCACGGTGGCGATATGATCGATATTAACGCCGAGATAAATCATAATTCTTGCAGATCCTTGAGCAGTTGCCGGGTTTGCAGGTATTCGCTGCCCAAATGATGGCTGATGAGACCGCGCATCAATTGCTTGGCCTGGGCCAGCGTGGCGGGGTCGGAATAGTCGTCGCGCGCCATATCCAGCAGGGTTTTGCCGCGTAATTGTACACTGTTTTGCATTGGGCTCTGCCGCACCGGGCCACGCTCTAACTCGTAAAAATAAGTGGTTTGCGCCTCAATCGGGGCATCGTCTTGCGCGTCTTTTTCCAGCAGCAAGGCATAACCTAGTTCCTGCATCAGGCGTTTTTCGAATCGTCGCAGCACGGGCGATTGCGATGCGCCCTCGCCCAATTCGCGCAGGGTTGTTTGATAGTGCAAAAATAATTGCGGATGCGGATCGTCGCGCGGCAAGAGCTTGAGAATCAACTCGTTGAGATAGAAGCCACACATGAGCGCCGGCCCCGCCAGGGGCGGCTGCCCACCCTGCCACTCGGCATTTTTCAGCGTGCGTAATTCGCGCTTGCCGAACCAGGAAAGGGTCAGCGGCTGAAACGCCATCAACAAACCGCGCACAGCGGAGCGCGGCCGGCGCGCGCCTTTGGCGAGCAGCGCCACGCGCCCGAATTGCTGGGTCAAGGTTTCGACGATAAGGCTGGTTTCTCGGTAAGGATAGGTGTGCAGGACAAACGCGGGTTGGTTGTCCTGTGGCCGCTCAAGCGTCGCCATAGCCGTAGGATTTTATCGCGCGCGCATCGTCAGCCCAGCCGCTTTTGACTTTGACCCAGACTTGCAGGAACACTTTGCCTTCGAACAAACGCTCCATGTCATGGCGCGCCTGAGTGGAAATGGCTTTCATTTTTTCGCCGCCCTTGCCGATCAAAATCGCTTTTTGACCAGGCTTGTCCACGATGACGCTGGCGTGAATGCGGCGCAAATTACCTTCCTGCGTAAACTGCTCGATCATCACGGTGGTCGCATAAGGTATTTCTTCGCCCAACAGACGGAAAATTTTTTCGCGAATGATTTCTGCCGCCAGAAAACGCTCGTTGCGATCAGTTAAATCATCTGCGTCGAACAGCAGCGGGCCTTCCGGCAAGCAGGGGCGAATCGCAGCGCGCACATCATCGATCTGACTGCCCTTCTCGGCGGAAACCGGCACGATCTCCTTGAAAGCAAATTCCTTGGCCAAGCGCTCGATGAAGGGCAGCAGTTCGGCCTTGTCGGTAAGGGTATCGATCTTGTTGATGATTAAGATCACCGGACGCGTGTCCGGCAGCAACTTCAGTACCTGCTTGTCGCGCTCGTCGTAATGCCCCGCTTCGACTACGAAGAGCACCGCATCCACCGAATTGAGCGCTTCAGTGACGCTTTTATTCATGGCCCGATTCAGCGCATTGGTGTGTTCGGTTTGGAAGCCGGGCGTATCGACAAAAATACTCTGCGCCGCCTCGTCGGTATGGATGCCGGTGATGCGGTGACGCGTGGTTTGCGGCTTTCTGGAGGTAATGCTGATCTTGTGGCCGATGAGGGCATTGAGTAAAGTCGATTTGCCCACATTCGGACGGCCGACGATGGCGATAAAACCGGAACGGAAATTTGGATTCATTCTTTCTCTTTTGCCGCAGCGGTTTCAAAGGCGAGCTTGGCGGCTTCCTGCTCTGCTTTGCGTCGGCTCGCCCCCTCGCCCATAGCGCGAATGCTTAACTCGGGTATCACGCACTCGACCTTAAAATGCTGTTCATGCGCCTCGCCTTCGGTGGCGATAATGAGATATTGCGGAAGGGGCAATTTGAGTCCTTGTAGATATTCCTGGAGCTGGGTCTTGGGATCTTTGGAAAGTTTCTTGGGATCAAGCTTACTAATAATCGGCGCATACAGGTGATTGATCACCTTGCACGTGTCGTCGAAACTGCTATCGAGATAGATGGCGCCCAGGATGGCCTCCAAGGCATCGGCCAGAATGGAAGGCCGGCGAAAGCCGCCACTCTTTAGCTCGCCCTCACCGAGAGACAAGAAATCTCCCAATTGCATGGCTTGGGCGATCTCGGCCAGCGTCGGCTCCTTTACCAAGTGTGCGCGCATCCGAGATAAGTCACCCTCGGTGAGTTTTGGAAAATCGTGATAGAGCGTGGACGAGATAGACAAAGACAACACGCTGTCACCGAGAAATTCCAGGCGCTCGTTATGCGGGGTGCCGTAGCTGCGGTGCGTCAGTGCTTGGCGTAACAACGCGGGCTCCTGGAAGGTATAGCCCAGTTGCTTGGTCAGAATCCGGAGGTCAGGGATCATTCGCCTTTGGCAGCTTTACTCGAGTCTGCCGTGCTGGCTTCGAAATCGAGGCAGGCGCTGATATTCAGCACCAAGGGGATCTTTTTTGCATACTCAATCGAGGCGACATTTTGACCATTTTCTTTCGACAGATCGAGATCTTTCCCGTTAACCGAGTCAATGTAATCAATCGTTGCACGCCGATCAAAGGAATTACGCATTTCTTGCGGGCTCATGCTCGGAAACGCCGGGTCTTTCGCCATCGCTGACAGCACTTTTTTCACCGAGAAAAACTCGATATAAGACGGTGTTAATTTGACCCCCAACAGCGTAATTGAGATCCCTAAGATGATCAGAATCATCATAGAGATGAATGTCATGCCGCGCTGATGTTTCATGCTGGTTTTCTCCTAGTCAATGGATGTGCCGATACGTCCAAAATCACTGAAATTCATCCAAACAAAAAACGCCTTGCCCACGATATGGCCATCCGGCACAAAGCCCCAGTAACGGCTGTCGGTGCTGTCGTCGCGATTATCACCCATCGCGAAATAATGCCCCGGTGGCACGGTGCAAACAAAGCCATGATCATTGTAATCGCAATTACTGCGCTGCTGGAACGGGCGCACTTGCTCGGCCCGAACCGGTGGGTCCTCTGGCTGGACCAAGATCGAGTGGGCATGCTCGCCCAACTGCTCGCGATATAACTTGGCATTCACCATGTTGAAGCCTGCCTTGCTGTAATCAAAGTCGCGTTCGAATTCCCATTTAATCAACTGGCCATTAATGTACAAGCGCTTATCTCGGGTGTATTCGACCTTGTCGCCGGGCAAGCCCACTACGCGTTTGATATAGTCGAGCGACGGATCAACGGGATAACGAAACACCATGACATCGCCGCGCTGCGGTTGCTTGATGTCCAGTATTTTGACGTTGGCGACCGGCAACCGTATACCCCACGTGTATTTATTGACCAGAATGAAATCACCGACTTTGAGCGTCGGGATCATCGACCCGGAAGGGATGCGGAACGGCTCGACCAAGAAAGAGCGCAGCATGAACACGATCAAAATCACCGGGAAAAAACTTTTGGCGTATTCGATCAGGATCGGTTCTTTATCTTCCGGTTTGCGCTGTTTCTTGAAAAAGAAAATATCCAGCAGCCAGATTGCGCCTGTCGCTAGCAGTGCAATGAGTAATATTAGTGCAAAGTTCATTGAGATTGTCCGTTCATTATTTGTTATCCACTTGCAGCACGGCAAGAAAAGCTTCCTGTGGAATTTCCACGTTGCCCACCTGCTTCATGCGCTTCTTGCCGGCCTTTTGTTTTTCCAGCAGTTTTTTCTTGCGTGTGATGTCGCCGCCGTAACACTTGGCCAGCACATTCTTGCGCATTGCTTTGACGTTTTCGCGCGCGATGATGTTGGCGCCAATCGCCGCTTGGATCGCCACATCGAACATTTGGCGCGGGATCAGTTCGCGCATTTTCGCCGCCAAGTCGCGGCCGCGCGATTGTGAACTGACGCGGTGCACGATGGTAGAAAGTGCATCGACTTTTTCGCCATTCACCAAAATATCCAGCTTGACCAGATCGGCCACCTGGAATGCCTTGAAATCGTAATCGAGCGAGGCGTAGCCGCGCGATACTGATTTCAGCTTGTCGAAAAAATCCATGACGACTTCATTCATCGGCAGCTCATACGTCAACATCACTTGGCGCCCCATGTACTGCATATTCTTTTGCACGCCGCGCTTGCCGGTGCAGAGCGTGATGACGTTGCCCACATATTCCTGTGGCGTCAAGATCGTGGCGCTGATGATGGGCTCGCGAATCTCGGCGATTTTCGCCTGGTCGGGGAGCCGGGAGGGGTTCTCGATTTCCAGCACCTCGCCGTCGCGCATCAGCACTTGATACACCACCGTCGGCGCGGTGGTGATGAGATTCATGTTGTACTCGCGCTCCAGCCGCTCCTGCACGATATCCATGTGCAGCAGCCCGAGGAAGCCGCAGCGGAAACCAAAACCTAAAGCCTGCGAAGTCTCCGGCTCGTAATGCAGGGAAGAATCGTTGAGCTTGAGTTTTTCCAGGGCGTCGCGCAGCGCTTCGTATTCGTGCGAATCGATGGGATACAGCCCGGCGAAAACCTGCGGCTTGATTTCCTTGAAACCGGGCAGCGCCTCGGTAGCCCGATTATCCACGCGCGTGATGGTGTCGCCGACTTGAGCGCTTTTCAGTTCCTTGATGCCCGCGATCACGAAACCCACATCGCCTGCCGCAAGCTGTTTGCGCTGCACGGATTTAGGCGTAAACACACCGACTTGCTCGCATGGATAACTCATGCCGCTGGCCATGAGCAAAATCTTGTCCTTGGGCCGCAGCGTGCCATCCACCACGCGCACCAGCATCACCACGCCCACGTAATTGTCAAACCAGGAGTCAATGATCAAGGCCTTGAGCGGGGCATCCGGGTTACCTTTCGGCGCCGGGATTTTCGCGATCACCATTTCCAGAATGTCGTCGATGCCGACGCCGGTCTTGGCGCTCGCATGCACCGCATCGGTGGCGTCGATGCCGATAATGTCTTCGATTTCTTGGATCACGGCATCCGGGTTGGCCGAGGGTAGGTCGATCTTATTCAGCACCGCCACTACTTCGACCCCCTGCTCGATCGCGGTATAGCAGTTGGCCACGGTCTGCGCCTCGACGCCTTGCGATGCATCCACCACCAGCAACGCGCCTTCGCAGGCGGCCAGCGAGCGCGAGACTTCATACGAGAAATCCACATGCCCCGGGGTATCGATCAGATTCAGTTGGTAAATTTGGCCGTCGCGCGCCTTATAGTGCAGCGCGGCGGTTTGCGCCTTGATGGTAATGCCGCGCTCTTTTTCCAAATCCATGGAATCGAGCACTTGCGATTCCATTTCACGGTCGGACAGCCCGCCGCAGCGTTGAATAAAACGATCGGCCATGGTCGATTTGCCGTGATCGATATGGGCAATGATGGAGAAATTACGGATATTTTGTTGCATGGCGTACCAGCAAAAAAAGGGCACGCAAGGTGCCCTTTTGGCATGTGAGGAAAGGCGGCTATTTTAGCCGATTTCCCCTAAATAATCATTCACTTTTAATAGCCGGACGCGTGTCCAGAAAGGCTTTTAAGGCGGGAAAGTCGAGGTGATGGTGACAGATTTCCTGACCGTTGCCCAAGAGCACTGGCACCAGGGTGCCATAGCGTAGGACGAGCCGGGGATTTTCGTCGATATCCACGAAATCGAATTTGAACGCGAATTCTTGCTGCAAGCCTTCCAGCGCTGCCACCATGTCTTGGCACAAATGACAGTCCGGCCGGCCGTACACGGTTAATTTGAAACGGGGTGCGCGCATATTACAGACGACGCAAAATAACCGGTTGTGCGCGGTTAAGGTCAAACAGAATGGGATTAAGCCACTTGATACCGAACGCGCTGGCGATCAATCCAACCAGCCCGCCGAGACCGGCATACAGATCGCGCGCATCGGCCGGGCCGGCGAGCCACATGCCCATCAACGCGCCCAGGATCAAGGCAACGAGGGGGAACAGATAGGCCAGCATAGCGCTTTTGAGAAATGCGCCCTCTTCCAGCCCCAGCATTACCTGGTCACCTACTTGAGCATTGATGGGATTATTCACGCGCAGCGCTTTGGGCTGCTGGCTGAAAATGCGCGTCAACACGGCGGTCGAGCATGCGGAAGTACTGCAATGGCCACTGCCGCAACTACCCCCGGCTTGGGCCTCCACATAGGTGGCGCCCTGCTCGATCTTCACGACTAAGGCTTGGGATTCCAGCATGCTTATTTGCGGAAGCTAACTGCGTCGCCGATGTGCATGACGGTGGCGGCGGGTACTTCGCCCAGCACTTTAACTTGGTGCTCGCCCACTTTGCGCGAATAGACGTGTAGCGCGCCCTGGTGCGAGAGACCCAGCAGGGTTTTCTCGGAGACCGGTTCGATGAAGACCGAAGCCGCCGCCAGCCCATCGGAAAACACAATGTGATTGACCGGCATGCTGGCGCCAGGCAGCACCCGTTTCATTTCATTCACTTTCTTGAATCCTGGCGGCGCGGCGCTGACATCCCAACCCGAATCGATCGGCAGTGGCTGGGTCGCGCCTTCTCCGGTGGAACGGACGAGCCGTTTGCCTTTGAGGGCGGGCTTTAGTTCATTGCGATTGATCGGCCCGCCGATTGTGATTTGGGTAAAGGCAAATTGATCGACGATCTGTTTCTTGTCGCTCCACGTGCTGGCTTTAAGCAGCAAACCGGTTTGCGTATCCGCCCACAACTGATGGCCATAGCGATATTGATCTTTGGGGGTCAGAAAAATCACTTGGCATTCACGCCCGGCTACTCGCTCTTGCCCACCCAGCTTGATCTCGTAAAATTCACTCAACCCGGCAATTTGCGGCGGCAACAGCGCCGGAAAGGATTTTTTCACGCGGTGCCGATCCACCATCACCGTCTTGTCATCCGGCATGAAGCAATACACTTCATCATTGTTGCGATAAATTTGGCGCGGGCGGCCATCCAGCGTCACGAGTTTCTCATGCTCGCCGCTGGCATCTTTCAGATGCGTAATGCGCGAGGTTTCGACCTGCTGCCCGTGCTGATAAATGAAATTGCCTGAATAATTCAATTGCTGCGCCGCGTTCGTGATGCGCTGCAACCAGGCCATCGCGTCATCTGGCGTTGTATCAGCGGCATGGGCGGCCATGACGGCCACCAGCAGCATCCAGGCAGCGAACAACTGTTTCATCGACCGCTGTCCGCTTGTTCCGACACGGTGCGCACGTAAGCGGGAATGCCTTCCATGGCGTAGCTCGGAGAAAACTCTTGGTGCGCGAGAAGATAGGGATTGGAGACCACACGAGAAAATTGCACCGACTCAGGTGTTTTTGCCGCCACGACTTGCACCGGCAGTGCGGCTTTCGGCTGAGCGAGGGCCAATTTCTGTGTGGCGGCCACGGGTGCGGCGGCGAGCGCTATGGGCGCATCGCTTTGGTTTACCCGCACCATCTGCCACGTCAGCACGCCGACCAAACCCACCGCTGCAACCGATGCCGCGAGCGGCATGGCATAGCGCGGTGTACTGGGTTGCGGCTTACGCTGCGGCGCCAAGACGGTGGGTTCCTCGGCGAGGTGACGCGCCAGTTTGGCGGTGAAATCGATGGATAACTGCGGCGATTTGCGCATCGCGTCGCCCAGCACATGGTAAGCGGCCCACGTTTGGTCCAGCGCTTTATCATTTTTCAGCGCGCTAATTTGACGCGCCATCTCGTCTGGCGTGAGTTCGCCATCCATGAGAGCAGAAAGTTGTTCGCTCATGATTACCATCTCCGATCTATGCTGGTGCCCAATAAGGGGCGTAACTTCTCCGCCACCGCCTCGCGCGCGCGGAAAATGCGCGAACGGACGGTGCCGATAGGGCAATTCATCACCTGGGCGATATCTTCGTAACTCAGCCCTTCCATTTCGCGCAAGGTCAGCGCAGTGCGCAGTTCCTCGGGCAGGGCTTCGACCGCCGCGTTCACGGTATCGCCGATCTCTTTGGTGAGCAGCGTGGCTTCCGGCGTATTCAGGTCATGCAGAAGACCTGCATCCTCAAACGACTCCGCTTCCTCGATATCGAATTCGGTACTGGTCGGCGCGCGCCTGCCTCGGGACACCAGATAATTTTTAGCGGTATTGATGCCAATGCGATAGAGCCAGGTATAAAACGCGCTCTCGCCCCGGAATCCGGGCAAGGCACGGTAGGCTTTAATGAAAGCTTCCTGCGACACGTCTTCCACCTCCGCCGAGTCACGAATGAAGCGCGACAACAGCCGCGCCAGCTTGCGCTGGTACTTGACGACCAGCAGCTCGAAGGCATGCTTGTCGCCGGCTTGCGCGCGTTCGACCAGGGCTTGGTCGATTTCCCGTTCTCCCATGCGGGGCCGTTCCGTTTTGGTAGTTGGTGGGGCAAGCGCCCCAATTGGCATGTCGGTTAGAAGGCCCAAAGTATACCGTCTATGTCAAAAAATCGGGAACGGAAGTCATCATCTAACTAAAAGACCGGCCAATGTGCCGAGAGTTCACTTAGAATTGGTCTTGGCCCGTAAGGGTTAACCAAAACACATTTAACAATATGCCTGAATCTTTTGAAGTTCTGATTGTCGGTAGCGGCCTGGCTGGCCTGACGACCGCCCTGCATCTGGCCGATCAGCGCCGGGTGGGGATCATTACCAAACGCCGCCTGCTCGATGGCGCCAGTGATTGGGCGCAAGGCGGCATCGCCGCAGTTTTGGCCGCCGACGATTCGATCGAGGCGCATGTCCAAGATACCTTGATCGCCGGCGCCGGCTTGTGCGATGCAGAGGTCACGCGCCATGTCGTCTCCCAGGGGCGCGAAGCGATTCAGTGGTTGATCGACCAAGGCGTGCCCTTTACGCGCGATGCCGACAATGCCACCGGCTATCACCTCACGCGCGAAGGCGGGCATAGCCAGCGCCGCGTTATCCACGCGGCGGACGCCACCGGCCATGCAGTGCAAACCACCCTGGTCGAGCGCGTGAAATCGCATCCCAATATCACCCTATTCGAAGATCACATCGCGATCGACCTCATCACCGATGCCAAGCTCAATCGTCCGGGCAAGCGTTGCTATGGACTGTACGCACTCGACAAAAGCTCGGGCCGGGTCGTTACGTTTTCCGCGCAACATACCGTGTTGGCCAGCGGCGGCGCGGGCAAAGTGTACCTCTACACTACCAACCCGGATGTGGCGACCGGAGACGGCCTCTCCATGGGCTGGCGCGCGGGCTGCCGGGTGGCGAATATGGAATTCATTCAGTTTCATCCGACCTGTTTGTACCATCCGCATGCCAAATCGTTTCTCGTCACTGAAGCGGTGCGCGGTGAAGGGGGTTTGTTGAAATTACCGGATGGCTCTCGCTTCATGTCAGAGCACGACGCCCGCGCCGAACTCGCGCCGCGTGACGTGGTGGCGCGCGCGATCGACTATGAGATGAAAAAGCGCGGCCTTGATTGCGTCTATCTGGACATTTCACACAAGCCCGCCGCCTTCGTGCGCGAACATTTCCCCAACATTTACGAGCGCTGCTTGGCATTGGGCATCGACATCACGCGCGATCCGATCCCGGTGGTGCCTGCGGCGCATTACAGTTGCGGGGGCGTGATCACCGATCGCCAAGGGCGCACCGATGTAGACGGGTTATATGCGGTGGGAGAAGTCGCGTTCACGGGGCTACACGGTGCGAATCGTCTAGCGAGCAACTCCCTGCTCGAATGCCTGGTATTCGGTCGCGCTGCAGCGCATGACATCCTGGCGCAAAGTGTCTTTCCCCCACCTGCCTTGCCCGCCTGGGATGAAAGCCGCGTCACGGATGCGGACGAAGAAATCGTCATCGCCCACAATTGGGACGAGTTGCGCCGATTCATGTGGGATTATGTAGGCATCGTGCGCACCAACAAACGCCTGGAGCGGGCATTGCATCGCATTGAATTGCTCAAGGAAGAAATCAACGAGTACTACCGCAACTTCCGCGTCAGCAACGATCTATTGGAATTGCGCAATTTGTTGCTGACGGCTGAATTGATTGTGCGCTGCGCCATGGCGCGGCATGAGAGTCGTGGTCTGCATTTCAGCCGCGATTATCCGGAGATGCTGGCAAAGGCTGAGAATACGGTGCTCGTGCCAAGCTCGGCTTAATTCGGTCTTTTGCCGCGAATTAACGCCAATTGACGCTAATTTTTCACCCTGCCTTATGCAAAGGTTCATTAGCGTTAATTAGCATTAATTCGCGGCTAAGCTTTTTGGTTTATACAGCCTGCTGCTTTTCAAACCCGTCCCGCCCAACCCGCACTCGCCTCCGGCTCGACACCCCGCCCCACCCGCCATTTCAGCCAAACCCGCAACTGCCGGAACAGCTCCGGCTCAGCCGCATCCGGCAGAATAAGCACCGCGCACGCGCGCCGGCTTGCGTTCGGTTTAAGCAATACGATAGTGAGATACGACGCAACGAAGCTGCTGCCGAGCACGCACGCTTCAAACTCTTTACCGCTGCGCATTTTGACCAGGACACCGCCTTCGCGCTCGCATTGCAATTCGACGATGCTGGACGGCCACACTCGCCATGCTTCGCGCGTGAGCGATTGAATCAGGTTCGAGACGAGTATCACGCTCAGCAATATTTTCAACCAAAGGGGTAAGGGTACGATCGCCACGCACCCTACTGCGGCGAGATGCCCAAGCGCTAGCCCTGCGGCCAACTGGCGGGAAGACTTGAGCGATAACCTCAGCATGTGCGCAGTCGGCCCATCACCGCTTGCAGTTCGGGGGTGGCGCAGACTTCTTCATCAGTGATGAGCGTCCATAACTCTTCATCTCCGGCTTCGAGCAGTGTTACAAACGCCTGCCTCGAAGCTAAATCCAATGCCGAATAATCCTGTTCCAGAAATTGATTCAGCACCAGATCGAGTTCGAGCATGCCGCGCCGGCATTTCCAGCGCAGGCGGTTCATTTCGCTCATACGGTGCGGTCAACGAGCAAGGATTTAATCCGGCCAATCGCTTCGGTGGGATTGAGGCCCTTGGGGCAGACTTCGACGCAATTCATAATGCCGTGACAACGGAACAAGCGGTAAGGATCTTCCAGATCGTCCAGCCGCGCATTGGTCGCTTGGTCGCGGCTATCAACGATGAAGCGATAGGCTTGCAACAAGCCGGCGGGGCCAACGAATTTATCCGGGTTCCACCAAAACGAAGGACAGGCAGTGGAGCAGCAAGCGCACAGCATGCATTCATACGCGCCATCCAACTCGGCGCGCTCGGCGGGCGATTGCAAACGCTCGATCTCCGGCTCCGGGTCGTGGTTGATCAGGTAAGGTTGAATCGAGCGGTATTGCTGATAGAACTGCGTCAGATCCACGATCAAATCGCGGATCACAGGCAGACCCGGCAGCGGGCGCAGTTCAATCGGTTGTTTTAAATCGGCCAAGGGCGTGATGCAAGCCAAACCATTTTGTCCGTTGATATTCATCGCATCCGAACCGCACACACCTTCGCGGCAGGAGCGGCGTACCGACAAAGTGGGGTCGATATCTTTGAGCGCCAAAATCGCATCCAGCAACATCTTGCCTTCCGGCGCGATGTCGAGCGTGTAATCCTGCATGCTGGGTTTTGCGCCGGATTCCGGGTTATAGCGATAAATGGAGAAACGCATCGGTATCCGGCCTTTTCTAATAGGTGCGGGGAACGGGGGGGAAAGATTCGACGGTAAGCGGTTTCAAGCGCACCGGCTTGTAGTCGAGGCGGCCGCCTTCGAGGAAATACAAGCTGTGCTTCAGCCAATTTTTGTCGTCGCGTACGGGGAAATCCACCTGCGAATGCGCCCCCCGGCTCTCATGCCGGCCACTAGCCGAGACAATGCTCGCCAGCGCCGTTTGCAGCATATTTTCCAACTCCAGCGCTTCGATGCGCGCGGTGTTGAAGATTTTGCTCTGATCGTGCAGCACTGCGCGCGAAAAGCGTTCGCGCAGGACTTGCATTTTTTCCACGCCCTCGCGTAAGCCCGCGCTGGAGCGGAAAACGCCGCAGTGATCTTCCATGATCTTGCGCATCGCTTCGCGAATCTCGGGAATCGATTCGCCCGGCCCACCCCGTTCCCAGCGCGCCAAGCGCGCAAGCGCAAGCTCGGTGGCTTCTCTCGGGATCGGACGCGGATAAGGATTTTCGCGCAAGTAATCCAGCATGTGGCTGCCGGCGGCGCGGCCGAACACCACGATATCGAGCAGCGAATTGCCGCCCA
>JBBTCZ010000045.1:0-21961 GCA_038042985.1 Pseudomonadota bacterium | reverse complement strand
TCCCTGGTCAATTTTGAATGAGCACGGGTGGTCAAATTTCAGTGAGCGCCAACACTACCGCCTCAGCTACAGCGCCCAAGAGCGGGTTAAAGGAGGCGAGATTATTTTCTTCAGTGATAACTTGTTCATTCCCGATGTTCCCGATTCGTGCCCAATGCATGCCGCTTGATTTAAAGCCAATGGTGGCGACAATTTATTTCCGAAACCCTTTGCAACTGTTTGATTTTATTACACGACAATGTACACTTTTTGTGCCTAATTATTAGTCAGCACAACATAATAAGTTATTGATATATATGAATAATATTAAAGTTTTGTTTTGCTGCATGGGCAATATCTGTCGTTCGCCCACGGCAGAAGGTGTGTTTCGTGCGCAAGTGGAAGCGGCGGGATTGGCCAAGCATATTCATATCGATTCCGCCGGCACCCACGATTATCACATCGGTGATCCGCCGGACGGTCGGGCCCAGACGGCGGCGGCCAAGCGTGGTTACGATTTGGGACGGCTGCGTGGACGTCAGGTGGGTCAACGCGACTTTGTCGAGTTCGACTATATCCTGGCCATGGATATGGAAAATCTAACCCATATGCAGGCGCGCTGCCCGGCAGAACACGCACATAAAATCGGACTGTTTTTGGAATACAGCAAGAATTATCTCGAACGCGAAGTGCCTGATCCGTATTACGGCGGCGGGGCCGGTTTTGAGAAAGTGCTGGATATGGTGGAAGACGCCGGACAGGGTTTGCTGGCGCATTTAATGCGAGAACAAACGCTAAAATAATATCGCCAGGGCGATAAAAAACAAACGCCGCGCATTGCGCGGCGTTTGTTTTTTGTGACGCAACAGCGAGATCTTAGTCGCGCGTTTCTACTTGCTGCATCGGTTCATTGCTAGCCGGCGATTTCTGCGCCCAAGCCGGCTTGGGACGCGGGCCGCGCGGCGCGGTGGCGGCTGGTTCTATGATCGGCGCAGAAGCGATTTTGTCACCGCTGGTTTCGATCATGACCAAGCCGGCCGCTTCCAGATCGACCGGTTTCGGCGCTGGTGCAGGCTGCCGAATCGGTGCGGGGGCTGGGGCAGCCACCATCGGTTCCGGCGCTTTAACGGGTGCGGGCGCGGGTTCAGATGCGACAAAGGGTAGCTCGGCTTGATTGGTCTGAGTCACTGCCACCGGTGCCAGCGCTTCATTCTGAATGAAAGCAGGCGCTGCCGATTCGACCACATTTTGCGCAGCTACTACGATGGGTTCATACGGCATTTCAACGTTCTGCACGATGGCTTCAGCTTCAGCTGCTGCTGGGGTTTCAGCCGAGGCTGCGGCGGCTGGTTCACGCGGCGGACGCTCGCCCCGACCGCGATTGCGACCTTGCTGGCGATCGGAACGCTCGGGACGTTCGCCCCGCTCTGGGCGTTCTGGACGCGGTGCAGCGACAGCGACTTCAGTTTCCAGCGCGCTCGCTTGTGCCTCCAACGGTTGTTGCTGTGGTTCACGCTCGGTACGCTCAGGGCGCTCGCCGCGATCACGTCCACCACGGCGGCGGCCACGCTTGCTGCGCTCTTGTCCTTCCGCTTGCGCGGCTGGGGCGGCTTCGACTGGACGCTCTGCCAGTGCGGGCTTGGCTTGTTCGGCACGAGGTGGACGCTGTTGCTGCGCACCTTCAGCGCGCGGCTGGCCACCACGACCTTGGCGGTCACGTTGATTACGTGAACGTGGACCACGGTCGCGTTCGGGGCGGGCAGGGCGCTTAGGTGCAGGCGCAACTTCCTTTTTCTCTTCCGCAAAAATACCGCCGAGCATGGACATGACTTTACCCAGCCAAGATTGCTGCACGGGCTCCACTGTTGCGCGAATCGGCGCGGGCGCAGTTGGCGTGATATCGCGCACGACAGCAATTTGCCTTGGCTTGGCTGCATCTGCCGCAGCTTTCTCGGGCGCTGAAATTTCTTCAGGCAAGCTGGCTAGCTCGTAACTCGGCTTATCAATTTCCGCTACTTCATCAGTCTTCAGACGACTCATGGTGTAGTGCGGCGTTTCGAGGCGCAGATTCGGAATCAACACCACGCTGACTTTAAAACGGGCTTCGATCTTCCAGATATCCGCACGCTTTTCGTTGAGTAGGAAGGTCGCGACATCCACGGGAATTTGCGCGTGGATCGCAGCTGTGCTTTCCTTCATCGCTTCTTCTTGGATGATACGCAAGATGTGCAAGGCGGTAGATTCGGTGCCGCGCATATGGCCCGTACCATTGCAACGCGGACACACCACATGGCTCGTCTCGCCCAAGCTGGGTTGCAGACGCTGACGTGAAAGCTCCAACAGACCAAAACGCGAGATCTTGCCCATTTGAACCCGTGCACGATCCAAATGCAGCGCATCGCTCAAGACTTTTTCGACCTCGCGCTGATTGCGATTGCTTTCCATGTCGATGAAATCGATCACGACCAAACCGCCTAGATCGCGCAAACGCAGTTGGCGTGCGATTTCCTCAGCGGCTTCGAGGTTAGTACGGAAGGCGGTTTCTTCGATATCCGAACCGCGCGTCGAGCGTGCAGAGTTAACGTCTACGGAAACCAAGGCTTCGGTATGGTCGATCACGATGGCGCCGCCCGAGGTCAGGGTCACTTCACGCGAGTAGGCAGATTCAATCTGATGCTCGATCTGGAAACGAGAAAACAGCGGTACGTCGTCTTTGTAGAGCTTGATGCGGTTTACATTGCCCGGCATCACATGGCTCATGAACTGCACCGCTTGATCGTAAATCTCTTCGGTGTCGATCAACACTTCACCAATATCAGGCTGGAAGTAATCGCGGATGGCACGAATCACCAGGCTGCCTTCTTGATAAATCAGGAAGGAGCCTTTTTGCGAAGTTGAAGCGCCCTCAATGGCTCCCCAGAGATGCAATAGGTAGTTGAGATCCCACTGCAACTCTTCCAAGTTGCGGCCGATGCCGGCAGTGCGGGCAATGATGCTCATACCCGGAGGCACGTCGAGTTGGGCCATGGTGTCACGCAGTTCGTCGCGCTCTTCACCTTCCACCCGGCGCGAAACGCCGCCGCCGCGCGGATTGTTCGGCATCAGAACCAGATAACGCCCGGCCAAGCTGATGAAGGTGGTTAACGCCGCGCCTTTATTGCCGCGCTCGTCTTTTTCCACCTGGACGATGAGTTCCTGGCCTTCGCGCATGGCTTCTTGGATGCTGACACGGCCCACGTCCACGCCTGCCTTGAAATTGGCGCGGGCGATTTCTTTAAAGGGGAGGAAGCCATGGCGCTCGGCACCATAATCGATAAAGGCGGCTTCGAGGCTGGGCTCGATGCGGGTAATAATGCCCTTGTAGATATTGCTCTTGCGTTGTTCTTTGGTGGAGGATTCGATATCGAGATCGACAAGCTTTTGCCCGTCGACGATGGCCACGCGCAGCTCTTCAGCTTGCGTGGCATTAAACAACATACGTTTCATTTTTTGGGTCTCCCGCGCTCAAAACACGGGGCGACAAACCGCGCCATTAAACTGGCGCGCGACGGCGGAGTCAGTAATAAGTACGACTGGGTAGGGCTTGCTTTGCCATCCTAAATTTTCGGTTTGTCCTGAGTTGAAGCAGGCGCGAAGAGCTTAAAAATCAGCGGGGTGCGGTGAGGGGATGGGTTAGATCCGATTGCAGCCGGGCTCGGGTTCTCATCTCGTGTGCTTCGTCCCGGCGGCTTTCAGCGCCGGGCTCTAATCCAATATGCTGTGAGCGCGTAATTCAAGTACTATCGCTGCTTTTGGTGCTGGTGAGCGAGATAACCACTTGTTCGACTAAGCCACATCGGCGCGGGGCTTCTTGGTATATCGACATGCCTACGCAAGCAGTGCCAAGAGCCACTCTAAACGTGCAGATAATGCACCACGCATAACGGAACTAGAGTCGTCCGGTAAGGGTCTCGAACGCGCCTTCGACGCCATTCGCAGCCAATACTGGAAGGCGCAGTATAAGCATAATGAAGGATTTAGGCAAAGAAGCCGTGACTTGGCTTGAGATTGACGAAAACGCTGCCGGGCAGCGTATCGACAACTTTCTCATGCGCCAACTCAAGGGTGTCCCCAAAAGCCATATATACCGCATCCTGCGCAGTGGTGAGGTACGGGTTAACAGTGGGCGTATCGACGCCACCTACCGCTTGGCCTTGCAGGACAAAATCCGTATCCCGCCCATCCGGGTAGCGGCCAAGCCATCAGAGAGCGCTTCCCCCCATCCCGTGACCCCCCAGCTTGATAAGGTCGTCTTATACGAAGACGATGCTTTGCTCGTAATCAACAAGCCTTCTGGCCTGGCGGTGCATGGCGGCAGCGGCATATCGCGCGGGGTGATCGAGCAGTTGCGGCTGGAGCGGCCTGAGCTCAAGTTTCTGGAGCTTGCCCATCGGCTGGATCGGGAGACTTCCGGCGTGCTGATTCTGGCCAAAAAGCGCTCGGCCCTGACCAAACTGCATGACATGCTGCGCGATGGCGAGGTCGAAAAACGCTATTTAACCCTGGTCAAGGGCGTCTGGCGTGATCAAAAAAGGGCCGTAAAGTTAAAATTACATAAGTATCTAACCGAAGCTGGCGAACGGCGCGTGTCGGTAAGCGACGATGGAAAAGCCTCGCACACCATCTTTTATTTACGCAAATCCTTCACCGAATACAGCTTGCTCGAATGCGAGCTAAAGACCGGCCGCACGCATCAAATACGGGTGCATTTGGCCCATTTAGGCTACCCCATTGCCGGGGACGACAAATACGGCGACTTTCCGCTGAACAAACAAATCGCCAAGCAGGGCTTGAAACGCATGTTTTTGCATGCATTTTCCGTGAAATTTACTCATCCGCTGACGGGTGAAATACTTCATCTGGAAGCGCCGCTGCCGAAAGAGCTTGATGCATTCGTGAGTGGTTTAGAAAAAGCTTAGAAAACTAAAATGCCCAAGCAATTTGATCTGATCGTATTCGACTGGGATGGAACCCTGATGGATTCCACCGCCACCATCGTGAGCTCAATCCAGGGCGCCTGCCGCGATCTGGGGCTAACAGAGCCCTCCGACGACGCGGCGCGCCATATCATTGGCTTGGGGTTGAATGAGGCGATTGCGCATTTGTTGCCGCAATTGCCACTGACTGAATACCCTCACTTAATCGATCGCTATCGTTATTATTTTCTGGCCAAGGATGAATCGATTCCGCTTTTCCCAGGCGCGGACAGCGTCGTGCGCGACTTGCATGCAGCGGGTTTTTTACTCGGCGTCGCTACGGGCAAGAGCCGGCGTGGTCTAGACCGGGTGTTGGATCACACCGGCTTGCGCGCTTATTTTCATGCAACGCGTTGTGCGGACGAATGCTTTTCCAAACCGCATCCGGAAATGCTGGAACAACTCATGGACGAACTCGGCATGGCGCGTGACCGCACCTTGATGATCGGCGATACCAGCCATGATTTATTGATGGCGAAAAATGCCGGGGTCGCCTCGCTTGCGGTGAGTTATGGGGCGCATGCGCGCGCGGATTTGCTAACGCACACGCCGCTCGAATGTGTCGGCAATATCCAAGAGATGGAAACATGGCTGCTGGCCAACGCGTAATTTGCGCCTCCGACGCACTACAAGAGGGCGGCCAAGGGATACGTTTCGAGGTGCAATGGGCAGGGGAAACCACGCCCGCTTTTGTGACGCGCTACAAGGGTCGCGCGTTAGCTTATCTCAATCAATGCGCCCATGTGCCGGTGGAACTCGACTTCAACCCTGGCGAGTTTTTTGACGATTCGGGGCTATACTTTGTCTGCTCAACCCATGGCGCGATGTATGCGCCGGAATCAGGACTGTGCTTAGCCGGACCCTGTGTTGGACGTAAGCTGACCAAACTAGAAGTTCAAGAACGCGACGGCAACGTCTATTTTATTGAAGGAAATAAATCGCATGGCTGAATCAGAAAATTGGGAACGTCAAACCTTGGAAAAGGTCGCTTTGGCTGCGGTCACCGAGCAGCGCCGAGCGCGCAAATGGGGCATCTTTTTCAAAATCATCGGCTTTGTTTATTTGTCCTTCATTCTGATTATGGTGATGGGATTGATGAACGGCACCGATTTGCCCAGTGCGAAAACACATACCGCGCTCGTGGATTTGGAGGGCGTGATCGCGCCCGGCAATCAAGCTAGCGCCGAACGCATGATCGAGGGCCTGCAAGCCGCGTTCAAAAACAAGCATGCCAAAGGCGTCATCCTGCGCATCAATAGCCCCGGCGGTAGCCCGGTGCAAGCAGGGCAGATTAACGACGAAATCAAACGCCTGCGCACCCTGCATCCGACTATTCCGCTGTATGCCGTGGTGGAGGATATCTGTGCATCAGGCGGCTATTACGTCGCAGTCGCGGCAGACAAAATCTACGTCGATAAAGCTTCGCTGGTTGGCTCCATCGGCGTGCTGATGGATGGCTTCGGCTTTACCGGCACCATGGACAAGCTGGGCGTCGAACGACGCTTGATGACGGCGGGTGAAAATAAAGGCTTCCTCGATCCGTTTTCCCCAGTCGATCCGCGCCAAAAGGAGCATGCGCAAACCATGCTCAGCGAAATTCACCAGCAATTCATCCAGACGGTGAAAAAAGGCCGTGGCGCACGCTTGAAAGAAACCGAGGGCATGTTCAGCGGCTTGATTTGGACCGGCGAGCGCAGCATTGCGCTCGGCATGGCCGATGCGATCGGCAGCGTGGAGTATGTGGCGCGAGAAGTGATTAAGGCCGAAGACATCGTTGACTACACCCCGCGCCAAAGCCTGGCCGATCGCTTCGCCAAGCGCTTTGGCACGGCGGCGGCAGAAGCGATACTGCCGGGCCTCAGCACCCAACTGCGCTAGCCCGCGTGGACTACCAGCCCATTGCTTGCATGCAGCACGAGCGGCTGGAGTTCGCCGTGCTGCGCCGCATCCCCCTGCATTTAAAACTCGAAGATGGCCGTGAATTGACTGGCCTGGCGCTGGATGTGTTCACGCAGGATGGGGCCGAATGGCTGAAATTTCGAGATGGATCCAACGTTGAAGAAACGCTGCGTTTGGATCTGATTTCGGCGTTTAACGAGCTTTAACTTTTTTCGAAGCGGGTGCAAGCAGCAGAAACACGGCTGGCCGCTTATCGATTTCCGGTAATTGCTTCTTCCACTCCGCTACTGTTTTGGTATGAATCCATTCCGTCGCCAACGTCACATCGACTGCCACGCATAGCGCGGTGGCAGCGCCACAGGTTTCCACAATCGTTTCCAACATCTGCCGGTTACGATAGGGCGTTTCAATAAAGATTTCAGTTTCAAAGCGGCTGGCGGAAGCTTGTTCCAATTCCTGGAGCTTCTTTTTGCGTTCGGCTTTATCTACCGGCAAATAACCATGGAAACAAAAATGCTGGCCGGATAGGCCGCTCGCCATGAGCGAGAGCAAAATTGATGAGGGGCCGGACAAGGGCACGACACGGATATTTTTTTGATGAGCGAGTCGCACCAGATTCGATCCAGGATCGGCCACGGCGGGGCAGCCGGCTTCAGAAATGAGTCCGACATCCTTTCCCGATAGCAAGGGGGCAAGCAACGTGGCCAATTCGGTTTCGGGTGTGTGCTCATCCAACTGCAGGAGATTTAATTGCTGCAAGGGGGTTTGGGTGCGGATCTGTTTTAGAAACGCGCGCGCGGTTTTGGGGTGCTCGACGACAAAGGTATCGAGTCTGGCTGCGATAGCGCGCACTGCTTCTGGCAGAATCGTATCGAGCGCGGATTCGCCCAAGGGGGAGGGGATGAGATACAGCGTGCCTAGTGTCATAAATATGGTACAGCTAACTCCCCTCGCCCACTTGTGGGAGAGGGGTTGGGGAGAGGAAGTTCATTCGGATAAATTTCATTGTCTTGTGAGCGCTGCGCGCATTCTGTTTGAGGGCCGGTTATGCCCCGGCGGGGCAGTTACTTTTTCTTGCTTGTCCAAGCAAAAGTAACCAAAAAGAAAGACACCCCGCTTACCGCCCCCAGCAAAAAACGCTGGGGGTTCCCTGCGTTGCTCGCCATGCCGGGCGGCTGCGCAACTCGCACGTTCCGCTTCGCGGAGCCTTGCTCGAACAAGTGCTCGCCGATACCTCCCGGCATGACTGCGCTACTCGGCGGTGCACAGGGGCCCCAAAAACTAAGTCAACACCAGTGGAGCACCAACGTATAGCACATTGTTTGTTGTGAAAAGATCAACGTTTGAATCTTGCCAACAAAAAACGAAGCTTTTGGAGGTCGGCAAAAACAATGGGTTAAGTAATGCCATATGTGCTCAATAACACACTTAGCCATTTAACTGCGACCACTAGAAATTTTGCAAATACGTAGAAAGTAATAATGATGATTGCAAATCTAAGGAGGGGCATTCCCGATGTGAAACGAAAGATAATATTTGAACCAAAAATAAACCAAAAGAGTGGTGTGCCAACCAACACCGCACAAACTGCATTCACCAACGAAGATGGCCAAATAACGTAAAGAGACAAGAGTGCGCTAACTAAAATGAACAGCCATTGCAACCTCCAAGTAAGCGTAGGAGGAGGTAGCTTGATATTTAACGAGCTAGGTTTAAGCTTCATTGTGGTGTGCGTCTAACATGGAATATCAAATAAAATCTATGGAACAGCTACACCTTCGTTATTTAGCATGCCCACCAAAGCGATCAGTGGCAAACCCACCAGCGCATTCGGATCATCGCCTTCGAAGCGCTCGATCAGGGCAATGCCCAAGCCTTCCGACTTCGCACTACCGGCGCAATTGTAAGGTTGCTCCTTTTGCAGATAGCGCTCGATTTGGTCTTCGCTGAGCTTACGAAATCTGACGGTGATGGGCACTACGCAAGCTTGCATATTGCCGCTGCGGCTATTGAGCAAACACAGCGCGGTATGAAACACGACCGCTTGGCCACTGGCATTGAGCAGTTGGCGCTTGGCATTATCGAAAGTATGCGGCTTACCCAGTTGCTGCCCATTGAGCAGCGCCACTTGATCGGAGCCGATAATGAGTGCGTCGGGGAATTTTTCCGCCACGGCACGCGCTTTGAGTTGTGCCAGGCGCAGTGCGGTGTCTTGCGGGGCTTCATTGGGAAGGGGTGTCTCGTCCACATCGGGCGAGATCACTTCAAAGGGGATTTGCAGCCGCGCAAGCAATTCGCGTCGGTAGGGCGATGAGGATGCGAGTACTAATTGCGTCATAAGTCCTCGCCCCTCAATCCCTTACTTAAGATTCAGGCTGAATTTCGACCAGCGACTCATCGGGGGTAACGGAGTCGCCCTTTTTCACGAACACGCCGATCACCGTGCCGGTGACGGAAGCTTGAACTTCGTTTTCCATTTTCATGGCTTCAATCACCAGCACCGGGTCGCCTGCTTTCACTTTCTTGCCGGTTTCCACCAGCACATCGACGATGGTGCCCGGCATGGCGGTGGTGACATGTCCTTGGTGAGTGGGGCGGGGACGACCACTCGCAGTCTCGGTAGATTTGGTCTTGGCGCGGCTACCGTTTGAGCCGGTCGCGCCCACTTCAACTTCACTTAAAGTTTCGACGAATACTTCCTCGTTCACGCCATCGACCGACACATAGAACGGGCGTTGATCTTCCCCGGCCTGGCCGCTGCCGGTGAGCTTGATGTGATAGGTCTCACCGTGCAATGTGATTTTGAATTCGTTCGGCGCATAGCGGTTGGCGCCGGGTTGCGCTGCTTCTTTAGATAGCAAGGGCTCAGCCTTGAGCGTGCCCGCTGCGCGCTCTTGGAAAAAGGTGCGCGCCAAATCCGGGAACATCGCATAGGTCAGCGTATCTTCTTCGGATTTCGCCAGGCCTTCGATTTCACCGCGCAGTTTATCGAGCTCGGGATCCAGCTTATCGGCAGGGCGGCATTCGATGACACTCGCGCTGCCAATGGCCATGCTTCTCACTTGCTGATTGATGGTGCCGGGCGCTTTACCGTATTGGCCTTGCAGATAGTGCTTCACTTCGGTGGTGACGGTTTTGTAGCGCCCGCCAGTCAGCACATTGAGCACGGCTTGGGTACCGACGATTTGCGACGTGGGTGTAACTAAGGGCGGGAAACCCAAGTCTTCGCGCACGCGTGGAATCTCGGCCAGCACTTCATCCATGCGGTTGAGCGAACCTTGCTCTTTTAACTGGTTGGAGAGATTGGAGATCATGCCGCCTGGCACTTGATTCACCAGCACGCGGGTATCGACGCCGGTAAAGGCGCTTTCGTACTGCCAGTATTTTTTGCGTACTTCGCGGAAATAGGCGGTGATTTCTTGTAACTGCCCCAAATCCAGACCCGTATCGTATTCGGTGCCGGCGAGTGCGGCGACAATACTCTCGGTGGACGAGTGGCTCGCGCCCTCGCCAAACGACGAATTACAGGTGTCCAGCATCGTGGCGCCGCTTTCCACGCCCTTGAGGAAGCTCATCGCGGACAAACCGGATGTGGCATGGCTATGAATATGGATCGGCATTTTCACCGCGGCTTTCATCGCCTTCACCAATTCGGCCGTGGTATAGGGTGTGAGCAAGCCCGCCATGTCTTTGATGGCAACCGTGTCGCAGCCCATGGTTTCGAGTTCTTTGGCCAGCGCGACGAAGTGCGGAATATCATGCACCGGGCTGGTGGTGTAACAAATCGTGCCTTCGGCGTGCTTGCCGGATTTTTTCACGGCTTCGATTGAGACGCGCAGGTTACGCAGATCGTTCATGGCATCGAACACGCGGAACACGTCCACGCCGTTGTCGGCGGATTTCTGCACGAAGGCACGCACCACATCATCCGGATAGTGACGATAGCCGAGCAGATTCTGGCCTCTCAACAGCATTTGAATCCGCGAATTGGGCAGGTGCTTACGCAGCGTTTTGAGGCGCTCCCATGGATCTTCACGCAGGAATCGCACGCAAGTATCAAACGTGGCGCCGCCCCAGGCTTCGAGCGACCAGAAACCGGCGTTATCAAGCCGGGGCAGAATGGGCAGCATGTCATCCAAACGCATGCGGGTTGCAATCAGTGATTGATGACCGTCGCGCAACACGAGTTCGGTAATGTGGATCTTAGGCATTTTATTACTCTAAATTTTCGCTAGAACGGTTTATAAACGGGCTAACTACAAGCCTTCATGCGCCGCAATCGCGCTGGCAATCGCGGCCGCCAATAAATCTTTGTGTCGTGGGGTGTCGTACTCAATCAATTCGGGGTGCATCTCCACGAAGCTGGTGTCGAAGCGGCCTTCCCGAAATTCCTGATTCTGCAAAATCTCCAGGTAATACGGAATAGTCGTTTTGACGCCATACACCGTCATATCGTTCAAGGCACGCCGACCTCGCGCGATCACACCTTCCCAAGACAAATTCCACACCGTGAGCTTGGCGCACATCGAATCGTAGTAGGGCGGAATCACATAGCCGGTATACATCGCTGCATCGATCCGCACACCAGGGCCCCCCGGCGCATAGTAACGCGTGACGCGGCCAAAGCTGGGCAGAAAGTCGTTTTTCGGGTCTTCTGCGTTGATGCGGAACTCCATCGCGAAGCCGCGATAGCTTACGTTAGCCTGTTTATATTGCAACGGCAGGCCGCTGGCGATGCGAATCTGCTCCTGTACGATATCCACACCGGTGATGGTCTCGGTGACGGTGTGTTCCACCTGCAGCCGGGTATTCATTTCCATGAAATAGAACTGATTGTCCGAATCGAGTAGGAATTCGATGGTGCCGGCATTGACGTACTTCACCGCCTTCGCCGCCTGCACCGCGAGCTTGCCGATATAGTTGCGCTGTAATTCGGTGAGTTGAGGCGAGGGCGCGATTTCGATCAGCTTCTGGTTGCGGCGCTGAATCGAGCAATCGCGCTCATATAAATGAATCACATTGCCCTGGCTATCGCCCAGCACCTGGACTTCGATATGGCGCGGATTGACCACTGCTTTTTCCAGAAATACTTCCGGCTTGCCGAAGGCCTTGCTCGCCTCGGACACCACGCGGTCGTAATTTTTGAGCAACTCCTCCTCAGAATTGCAGCGCCGGATACCGCGCCCGCCGCCGCCGTTGGTGGCTTTAAGCATGACCGGGTAGCCGATTTTCTTGGCTAGCAACACCGCTTCATCGACTGAACCCAAGTTGCCTTCGGAGCCGGGGATGACCGGGATGCCGGCCTTAATCATGGCTTTGCGCGCAGCGATCTTGTCGCCCATCTGGCTAATGACGGAAGCGTCCGGACCGATGAATTTAATGCCGCGCCGAGCACAAATCTCCGCGAGTTGCGGGTTTTCCGATAAAAAACCATAGCCGGGGTGCAGTGCATCGCAGCCGGAAGCAACAGCGAGATTCACGATATTATGTGCGTTGAGATAGCCCACGACCGGATCAGCGCCCAGGTTGTAGGCTTCATCGGCTTTTTTAACGTGCAGCGCATGGCGGTCGGCGTCGGCGTAGATCGCGACCGATTTAATTCCCATCTCGGAGCACGCACGCACGATGCGTACCGCGATCTCCCCCCGATTGGCCACTAAGATTTTCTTGAACACGCGTAAACTCTGATTTCAAATGGGGTTTTGACAGCGAAAGCTCAAAATTGTATCATGCGCGCCTCATGTCTGAACAGGTCGTAAGCGATCCGCTGAAGTTTGCACGAGGGCGGCAAAGCCTGGAGGGGAATCTTTCGGTTGCCCGCATGGTCAGACTGAAAGATTTCTTGGCATCCGAAGCGGGAAAAATTGAATATCGGCTGACGGGTTATCTGAATGAAGAAGGTGAACCGAGCCTGCGTTGCCAAGTCAGCGGCACCTTACAAATGATATGTCAGCGCTGTTTGGAACCGATGAATTATGCGCTGCAGGTAGATGCGGTATTGCTGCTCACCAACGATGCCCAATTGTTGCAAGACGATAATCCGGAAGCACCAGACCGGATATTGGCACAACAAGATTTGCCGGTAGCAGACTTGGTGGAAGAGGAAATCCTGCTGGTGTTGCCGATGGCGCCGCTGCACCCGGTAGGGGAATGCAAAGCCAGCGCCGGATTAAGTGAAACCGGGAAACTCCATCCGTTTGCCGCTTTGGCACGGTTGAAGTCCGATAAAGAATGATTGATTAAGGAGTTAGAAACATGGCTGTTCAACAAAACAAGAAATCCCCGTCGAAGCGTGGCATGCACCGTTCGCACGACTTCCTGACTAACCCGCCGCTAGCCGTCGAACCCGCTACGGGTGAGGTTCACATGCGTCATCACATCAGCCCCAGCGGTTACTATCGTGGCAAAAAAGTGATGAAAGCCAAAGGCGAATAAGTTTTTTTCCTGCTGGTGCAGCCTGCGCTAGCGAATCAATGGACATAACTGTCGCAATTGATGCCATGGGGGGCGATTACGGCCCCCATGTGACGGTTCCCGCCGCGCTCGCGGTGCTTGACCACGACTCTGCGGTCAATATCATCCTGGTCGGTCTGCGCGACGTTTTGGAGGCTGAATTAGTCGCCCACAAGCGTACGGTCGGCCCTCGCCTACGCATCCATGAAGCTACCGAAGTGGTCACCATGGATGACCCGCCCGCGATTGCTATGCGTAGCAAAAAAGACTCCTCGATGCGGGTCATGATCGATTTGGTGAAATCGGGCGAAGCCCACGCAGCAGTGAGCGCCGGTAATACAGGCGCACTGATGGCGATTTCGCGCTTCGTATTAAAAACCCTGCCGGGCGTCGATCGCCCGGCAATTTGCACCGTGCTACCCAGTTTAAAAGGCCGTGCTTACGTGCTCGACTTGGGGGCGAATGTGGATTGCACGGCCGAACATTTACTGCAATTCGCCGTAATGGGCGCGATGTTGGCCTCCGCCGTAGAAAATAATCCCCGGCCCAGCGTCGGCCTGCTGAACATTGGCTCGGAAGCCATCAAAGGTAACGATGTAGTGAAACAAGCCGCCGAACTGCTGCGCCAGAGCCATCTGCGCTTTCACGGTAATGTGGAAGGGGATGACATCTACAAAGGCACTACCGATGTGGTGGTATGCGATGGTTTCGTCGGCAACGTCGCACTGAAAGCCTCCGAGGGATTGGCGCAGATGATGGGTACTTTCCTGCGCGAGGAATATCAGCATGGTTTGTTTTCGAAATTAGCCGCCGCTATTTCCTGGCCGGTGCTAAAGCGCTTCAAGCAGCGCGTCGATCATCGACGCTATAACGGCGCGAGTTTGCTGGGCCTGCGCGGCATCGTGATCAAGAGTCATGGCAGCGCCGACAGCTACGCCTTACAATTTGCCATCAACCGCGCCATCGAGGAATGCCGGGGCGGCGTGCTACGCCGCATCACCGAGCAGATGGCGATCGAACATCCCCAACAGGCCGCATGACCTACGCACGCATTATCGGCACCGGCAGCTATCTGCCCGCGCACATTCTGACCAACGCCGACTTGGAAAAGCGCGTTGAAACAACGGATGATTGGATCGTCGCACGCACCGGCATTCGCGAGCGGCATATAGCCGCGGAAAATGAGCTCACCAGCGATCTCGCGGTGCATGCGGCACGCGCCGCCTTGGAAGCGGCGGGCATCGAGCCGAATCAAGTCGATTTGCTCGTACTCGCCACCACTACGCCCGATTTCGTTTTCCCTAGCACGGCGTGTTTGGTGCAGCAAAAACTCGGTATCACCAACGGCTGCCCGGCATTCGATCTGCAAGCGGTCTGCAGCGGTTTTGTTTATGCGCTGGCCACCGGCGAGCAATTCATCCGTTCCGGCCAATGCAAAAACGTATTAGTGATCGGGGCCGAAACCCTGTCCCGTATCACCGATTGGGATGACCGTTCGAATTGCATTCTGTGGGGCGATGGTGCGGGGGCGGTGGTACTGCAAGCCTCGGATACGCCCGGCATCATTTCCACTCATTTGCACGCGGATGGCCGGCACGAGGCGTTGCTCAAAGTACCCGCCGGACCCTCGGCTGGCTATACCAAAAAAACCGCGATCCAGATGGAAGGCAACGCCGTATTCAAAATGGCGGTGAACACCCTGGATGCCATCGTCGATGAAACCTTGGCCGCGAATGGCATGCAAAAAAGCCAGATTGATTGGCTGGTGCCGCATCAGGCCAATATTCGCATCATCCAGGCCACAGCCAAAAAGCTCGGCATGAGCATGGAGCGGGTGGTGATCACGGTGGACACGCACGGCAACACCTCCGCCGCATCCATTCCCTTGGCGCTGGATACGGCAGTGCGCGACGGGCGCATCAAGCGCGGCGAAACGGTGTTGATGGAAGCGTTCGGCGGCGGCTTTACTTGGGGCTCCGTATTGGTGCAGTTCTAGCGCTTTTAAAATGAATCTAGCCGCGAATCCGCGGCTAAAAAAGGTTTCTTCGAGATGAAATTTGCTTTTGTTTTTCCCGGCCAAGGTTCGCAATCCGTAGGCATGATGGCCGGATTCGATGGGCTTCCGATCGTGCGCGATACGTTTACCGAAGCGTCCGACATCCTCAAACAAGACTTATGGGCCATGGTGACCGAGGGCCCGGCTGAAGCCTTAAACCAGACCGTCAACACGCAACCGGTGATGCTCACCGCAGGCATCGCCGTCTATCGCGCCTGGCGCGAAATGGGCGGCGCGGTACCGAGCGTCATGGCCGGGCATAGCCTGGGTGAATATAGCGCGCTCACCGCGGCGGGCGCGATCAGCTTCAGCGATGCGCTGCCGCTGGTGCGGTTTCGCGCCCAAGCGATGCAGGAAGCGGTGGCCGAGGGGGTAGGGGCGATGGCCGCCATTCTTGGTCTGGACGATGAAGTGGTGCAAGCCGTGTGTGCCGAAGCCGCCGAAAATGAGGTGCTGGAAGCGGTGAATTTCAATTCACCCGGCCAAGTGGTGATTGCCGGAAATAAAGCCGCGGTCGAACGCGGCATGGCATTAGCCAAAGCAAAAGGCGCCAAACGCGCGCTAGCGCTTCCCGTCTCGGTTCCCTCCCATTGCGCGCTGATGCAGCCTGCCGCAGACCGGCTGGCACAATACCTTGAAACCGTTAGCATCGTCCGGCCCAAGGTGCCGGTCCTGCAAAATGCCGATGTGGCCAGTTTTGATGACCCCGCCGCGATCAAGGCTGCGCTAGTGAAGCAATTGCATTGCCCAGTGCGCTGGGTCGAAACCATCGCCAGAATGGCGCAAGACGGCGTGCAACTCGCTGCCGAATGCGGTCCTGGCAAAGTACTGGTTGGCCTCAATAAGCGTATCGCCACAGAAATGAAGCAACATGCGCTGACTGAAAAGCCTTCAATTGAAGAGCTAATAACTATTATTAATCAATAATATATTGGTTATACTTAATTCTATTTATTAATGTAATAATTGGGTGATTTTTATCTTAATCCTCTGGAGGAATAAGCATGCTGCAAGGTCAAATCGCCCTAGTCACCGGCGCTAGTCGTGGCATCGGTCAAGCGTGTGCCTTGGAGTTGGGGCGCCAAGGTGCGACCGTGATTGGCACCGCTACCAGCGAAAACGGCGCGCAAGCCATCAGTCTGTACCTGGCCGACAATCAACTCAAAGGCGTCGGGATCAAGCTCAATGTGAATGACGCAGCCGAGATTGAACAGGCCATGGCGACCATCCGCGCTCAATTCGGAGAAGTCTCCATCCTGGTCAACAACGCCGGCATCACGCGCGACAACTTACTCATGCGCATGAAAGACGCGGAGTGGGATGACATTATGGAAACCAACCTGAAGTCAGTTTTCCGCATGAGCCAGACCGTATTAAAAGCGATGATGAAGGCGCGCCAAGGGCGCATTATCAGCATCGCTTCAGTAGTGGGATCGATGGGCAATGCCGGACAAACCAACTACGCTGCCGCCAAGGCAGGCATCATGGGTTTCTCTAAATCGCTCGCGCGCGAGATCGGCAGTCGCAACATTACCGTCAACTGCGTAGCGCCCGGCTTCATCGATACCGACATGACGCGAGCCTTGGGCGATGCCCAGCGCGAAGCGCTGGTGGGTCATATTCCACTGGGTCGCTTGGGACAAGTAGACGATATCGCTGCTGCGGTCGCTTTCCTGGCTTCGCCCAAAGCGGGCTATATCACTGGCGTCACACTCCATGTCAACGGCGGCATGTATATGGAATGAAACAACTTATTTGCCGTTTGGTTGGCGGCCTTATTTTTTGGTAGAATACCGCCGCTTTTCTACTACATCGAAAGAAGGGGAATTAGATGGAAAACGTTGAACAACGCGTAATGAAAATCGTTGCCGAGCAATTGGGCGTCAACGAAACCGAAGTGAAAAGCGAATCCTCTTTTGTGGATGACTTGGGCGCAGATTCGCTCGACACTGTTGAGTTGGTTATGGCCCTGGAAGAAGAATTTGACTGTGAAATTCCGGATGAAGAAGCTGAGAAAATCACCACCGTCAAACAAGCTGTTGACTACGTCTCTGCCCACCCCAAGTAACAGACTCTTCTTCCCCCACTACAATTTGGAGTCAGTTTGTCCAGACGCAGAGTAGTCGTCACGGGGCTCGGCATTATCTCGCCGGTCGGCAATACGGTAGATGAGGCCTGGGCTAATATCGTGGCCGGAAAATCCGGTATCACCCGGATTACCAAATTCGATGCAAGCGCCTTTGCCTCCCAGATCGCAGGGGAGGTAAAGGGCTTCGACGTGGCGCAATATCTTTCTCCCAAAGAAGCGCGGCGGATGGATATTTTCATCCACTACGGCATCGCGGCGGGCATGCAGGCTATTAAGGATGCTGGGTTGGAAGCCAAGCCGCAGGATGCGGAGCGCATCGGTATCAATATTGGCTCCGGCATCGGCGGCCTGCCTTTCATTGAAGCGATGCATAAAGAATATCTCGCCAACGGCCCGCGTCGGATATCGCCATTCTTTATCCCGGCGTCGATCATCAACATGATCTCGGGCAATCTGTCGATTATGTATGGCTTCCAGGGCCCCAACCTGGCGTGCGTTAGCGCGTGTGCTACCGGCAATCACAGCATTGGTGAATCGGCCCGTCTGATTGAGCACGGCGACGCGGATGTGATGATCGCGGGTGGATCAGAAGCTTGTGTTTGCCCCTTAGCCGTTGGCGGCTTCGCCTCGGCGAAAGCGCTTTCCACGCGCAATGCGGATCCGGCGACCGCCAGCCGCCCCTGGGATACCGGGCGTGACGGCTTCGTGCTGGGCGAAGGTGCAGGGGTCGTGGTGCTGGAAGAATACGAACGCGCCCGCGCGCGCGGCGCAAAAATTTACTGTGAGCTCGCCGGTTACGGCATGAGCTCCGACGCCTACCACATGACGGCGCCCCTGGAAGACGGCTCAGGTGCAGCACGCGCCATTCGCAATGCAATGCAAAGCGCTGATTTGCGTGCCGAGGACATCCAGTACATCAATGCACATGGCACCTCCACCCCCTTGGGCGATATTGCGGAGACCAAGGCGGTGAAGCTGTTTTTCGGCGATCACGCCAAAAACCTGGCCGTCAGCTCCACCAAGTCGATGACCGGTCACTTGTTAGGCGCGGCAGGGGGGATTGAAGCGGTGTTCACGGTGTTGGCGATACGTGACCAGATCGCGCCGCCCACGGCCAATCTGGCCGATCAAGATCCGGCCTGCGATCTGGATTACGTGCCGAACACCGCACGCAAAATGAACATCGATGCCGCCTTGTCCAATTCCTTTGGCTTCGGCGGCACCAACGCGACCCTCGTATTTAAAAAAATATAACGGCCGGGCAGGGACATGCCCTTTAGCAGCCTCCCATACCCCGTCGATCTCTTCCGGCTCCATGCCGCTCAGCCAGATCGCTATCCTTTTTTGCTGCAAACATTGGGCGGGACGCCTGGCTGGGACATTTTGTTTGCGTTCCCAGAGCGTCAGATCATTCAACGCTTGGGCCAGCCCGGTTCATTTTTAGAGCTACTCGACACTGCTTGGCAGGCGGAGCACAGCGCACATGACCCTGATAGCAAGGCAAGCTGGCTGCCATTCCACGGGGGCTGGTTTGTGTATCTCGGCTATGAGTTGTTGTATGAAATCGAAGCCAGCGTCCCGCCGCGCGACCTGCGCTCCGATTTTCCTGTGGGCTTAGCGGCCCGCGTGCCGGCAGCCATCATGGTCGATCACGAGCACGACACGACCTATCTCTACACCGAACCCGCGCACGTCGATTTACTCGACTTACTCAAGCACGACATCACGCATGCGCCGCCCTATACCGCCAGCGGTGTCACCTGTGATGCGCTCGTGGAAGAACCTCCAGAACAATACTTGAGCGGAGTGGCACGGATTAAACGCTATATTCAAGCAGGGGATGTGTTCCAGGTCAATTTAGCGCGGCGCTGGCAAGGCCAGCTTCAAGGCGATGCCTGCGGGCTGTATCATGCCCTGACGCGCAGCAATCCGGCGCCTTTCGGGGGGCTGGCAAATTTGGGGAATGACACGCATATCGTCAGCTCATCGCCCGAACGACTGGTGCGTGTTCGCCACGGCGTCATTGAGACACGACCCATCGCCGGCACCCATCCGCGCTCGACCGATCCGACGCAAGATTTACAGCTCAAAGCGCAATTGCTATCCACCGCAAAAGAACGCGCAGAACACATCATGTTGGTGGATCTGGAGCGCAATGATCTCGGCCGAATTTGCAAACCGGGCAGCGTGACCGTGCCTGCCCTACTCGATGTCGCGACTTATGCGCATGTACATCATTTGGAGTCCACCGTGCGCGGTGAATTAAGACCGGATATCAGCCCCGTCGATACGATTCGCGCGCTCTTTCCCGGTGGCACCATCACCGGCTGCCCGAAAGTACGCTGCATGCAAATTCTGCGTGAATTAGAGCTTGCTCCCCGACTCGCCTACACCGGCAGCATGGGTTATTTGAATCATGATGGCAGTATGGATTTAAACATTCTGATTCGTAGTTTCATGCTGCAAGATCGGCATCTCAGCTTCTGGGCAGGGGGGGGGGTTGTGGCGGATTCCGTTCCTGAGCGCGAATTGCAAGAAACGCGCGCCAAAGCCAAAGGCTTGCTGCGCGCACTCAATATCCAGCCCTAATGCCGCTACTCGACAGAAAGCCAGAAGTACCGGAACATAAGCACTTCATACCAAAAAATAATAGCGCCGACTTTTTATGATCATCATCAACGGCCAGCAAGGGGATTCAATTCATGTCATGGACCGCAGCGTCATGTATGGCGATGGCGTGTTCCGTACCATGCGCATGCGCGATGGGCGCGTTAACTGCTGGCTAGGGCAGTATCGCAAGCTCGAAGCCGATTGCCAGGCCTTGGATTTTCTGTGCCCGGCACGAATTACCCTAGAACAGGAAATTGACCTACTTGCGCGCGACACCCCCGACTGCGTAGTGAAGATCGTGGTGTCGCGCGGCGAAGGCGGGCGTGGTTATGGTGTGCCGGATTCCGTTTCTCCCAATCGCGTGGTACTCACTTCACCCCTGCCGGCATATCCGGCGCATTTCTGGCATGAGGGGGTGAGGCTGCATGTGTGTGAAATGCGCCTGTGCCATCAGCCGCGTCTGGCCGGCATCAAGCATCTCAATCGCCTGGAAAACGTGCTAGCACGCATGGAATGGAGCGACCCCGATACGCCGGAAGGCCTGATGCTGGATGTGGAAGGCTGGGCGGTGGAAGGCACCATGGCCAATATTTTCATGCGCCAGGGCAATACTTTGCTCACCCCCGATTTAAGTGCCTGCGGCGTTGCTGGCCTACAGCGCGAACGCATCTTGGCCTTTGCGCCGCAATGCGATCTCGTACCCGAAGTGCGCAATCTTTCCTTGAAGATGCTGCTCCAAGCGGAAGAAGTATTCTTATGCAATAGCGTCATCGGCGTGTGGCCGGTGCGAGAGATTGGCGTTCATTCCATTCCGCTGGGTCCCACTGCGGCACAGATGCAGCACCTCCTGGAGAGCGAAACTGTTTAAGCGCGCATTTCTTGGGCTGATGATTGTGGCGATCGCCGGTGGCGGATGGATTGCGCATTATCTGACGACGCCGACCCCGCTGCCGACGACCCCCTTCGAATTCAACGTCAAACCCGGCACCACCATGCGTGGCGTGGCGCAGCAACTTGCACAGGAAGGGGTGGTCGCGCAACCGCTCCTCTTCACCTGGGTGGCGCGCTTGTCTGGCAAAGGCTCGGCATTGAAGGCTGGCAATTACGCACTGGAAGCAGCCCTCACCCCCTGGGATTTGTTGCAAAAACTCACTAAGGGCGATGTCACCCTAAGCGAAGTGAAGTTCATCGAGGGCTGGACCTTTCAGCAGATACGCCAGGCCTTGGATCGCGCGCCGGGCTTGCAGCATGAAACGCAAGCTCTCAGCCCGGGCGAGATCATGGCAAGGCTCGGTTTCCCCGATCAGCATCCGGAAGGGCGTTTCTTTCCGGACACTTATTTTTTTAGCAGTGGCATGAGCGATCTGGCGCTCCTGGCCCGCGCCCACAAACTAATGCAAGTGCAATTGGATAGCGCCTGGCGCGACCGTGCCCCCAATTTGCCCTATGCCACGCCGGATGAGGCCTTGATCATGGCGTCAATCATAGAAAAAGAAACGGGCCAGGCCACCGAACGACCGATGATCGCCGGGGTGTTCATCAATCGCCTGCGCATCGGCATGCTGCTGCAAACCGACCCAACAGTGATCTACGGTTTGGGGGAGTCCTTCGATGGCAATCTGCGCCGCCGCGACTTGCTCACTGATACGCCCTACAATACCTATACCCGCGCTGGCTTACCGCCGACCCCGATTGCGATGCCGGGCTTAGGGGCGCTGCAAGCGGCGCTGCACCCGGCACAGACCCAGGCTTTATACTTCGTTGCGCGCGGTAATGGTTTGCATCAATTTTCCAGTACGCTGGCGCAGCACAACCAAGCGGTTAATCGCTACCAACGAAATCAAAAATAAATGCCCCACG
>JBBTCZ010000044.1:0-2453 GCA_038042985.1 Pseudomonadota bacterium | reverse complement strand
TCGTCCATGCACGGCAGATCGTCATGCACCAGCGAATAAGCGTGAATCAACTCCACGGCGCTGGCCACGATTTCCAGCCGGGCGTCGGCAGCCGCAGCCACCTCGCCCGCGGCAAACGCGAGCAGCGGCCGCACCCGCTTGCCGCCGCCCAATACCGCGTAGCGCATTGCTTGGTGCAAGCGCCGCGGCGCAATGTCGGCAGAGGGCAAGGTGCGCGCCAGTACCGACTCCATGCGACTTTGCAACGCAAGAGCCCAATCTGGGAAGTTAATTACCGCTATCACCGGGGAAGTTTTCGAGTTGATTCGCTTCGGTCAGGACGCGCACTTGGCTTTCTGCGTCCTGGATTTTTTGCTGACAAAACTTGAGTAGTTCGGTGCCGCGCTTATAGGCCGCCAGAGAGTCTTCCAGCGGTAATTGCCCGGCTTCCATATTGGCGACGATCTTTTCCAACTCAGCCAGCGCGTCTTCGAATGTCGGCGCCTTCGGTGCTTTGCTCATGCCGTCCACTCCGCGTGAAAACGCTTAAAATACCGTAGTTTGGCCTATTTGGTCAATGTCGGGCTGCAGCTCCCGCCGGGCCAGGTGGCGTATTCGCTTGACCAGCCCGAAGTCCATGGCTAAGAATGCGGGCATCTTACGCAACCCTCTGCGCACAATCCCTTTCAAAGAAGAAAAAATGACCATCCAAGCTGCGGCCTCATTTCTAGCGTTGATCTCCCATGGCCATTAACTGGTTTCCCGGCCACATGGTCTCCGCCCGCAAAAAGGCGGCAGAGACCATGGAGTGGACCGATATGATCATCGAGGTGCTGGATGCCCGCCTGCCCGAAGCGAGCACCAACCCAATGATCAAGGAACTGCGCCTGCACCGTCAGCGCCCCTGCCTGAAAATCCTCAACAAGGCCGATCTGGCCGACCCGGCGGTGACGCAGGCTTGGCTGGATTTTTATAACGCGCAGAAGGACGTCAAAGCGGTGGCGCTGTCCTGCAAAAAACCAAGCGATGTGGCCAAAATACCTGGCCTGTGCCAGAAGCTCGCCCCGCATCGCGGCACCAGCCTCAAGCCCTTGCGCATGATGATCATGGGCATCCCCAACGTGGGTAAATCCACCTTGATGAACGCGCTCTTGAAGCGCCGCGTAGCGGCGGTGGGCGACCAACCGGCCGTGACCAAAAACCAGCAACGCTTCGAATTGAACGACCGCATGAGCATCACCGACACGCCAGGTCTCTTGTGGCCGAAAATCGAACATGAGAGCGATGGCTATATGCTGGCCGCTAGCCACGCCATCGGCACCAATGCCGTCATCGACGAAGAAGTAGCCGCCTTTCTGGCCGAGATTCTGCTCCTGCGCTACCCCGCCCTGCTCACCGCCCGCTACGGTTGCGCGGTGGAAGGTTTGGATGGCGTGGGCGTGATCGAAGCCGTCGCCAAGCGGCGCGGCTTTCGCCTCAAGGGTGGCGACCCCGATCTGGAAAATGCCGCGATCACTTTACTGAAGGACTACCGCACCGGCGTCCTCGGACCCATTAGCCTGGAAACGCCGGAAACACGCAAGGCCATGCTCGCTGAACAGCTACTGGCCAAAGTAAAAGCGGGAAACGACGACCCCGACACATCCGAAAGCAGATCAAGATAATTGGGATGGCCCTGACCTCGCTTAGCCAAAGCATTGTTCAATCACCTCCAATGCGCATATAATGCGCATTGGAGGTGCCAAATGAAATCTAACTACGACCTGCAAGCCCGCAAGCGTCCCGTCAACCTGACGCTGAATGAAGACTTAGTGCTCCAGGCACGGACAATGACCAACAACTTGTCTGGCGTTGTCGAATCACTGCTTAAGGATTTTGTGGAGCGTAAACGCCAGCAGCGCCTCGCCGAAGCCCAAGCACTTGAAGTGAACATCGGCACCTGGAACGACTTCGGCAGTAAAGTCGGCTCCTTCGCGGACGAGCACTCGACACTCTAATGGCCCAATTTGACGTTCACCGGAATACCGGAAAAAACCGGGATGCCATTCCGTTTGTCGTGTTGGTTCAGTCTGCGATTTTCGACAACTACCGTCGAAGAGTAGTGGTACCGCTAGTGCGCAAATCTTCTCTCGGCGCCATCAGCGATGAGCGCTTCAACCCGACATTCAAAATAGAACGCATCGAAGTGGTTCTGCACCCACTGGAGATCGTTTCCGTTCCCAATGAAAAATTAGGCGAGTTCGTGAAAACAATTGCCGCGGAAGGCAACCGCATCACGGATGCCTTGGACGTTTTACTGAGCCGAGCTTGGGGCTAGCTTCATTGTTTGATGGGTGGGGCAGTTCAAACTGACCTCTTTAAGTGTTTACTGTGTTCTCAGATCAATAAGCATCCGATTTCATGAAAACAGCGATATGATTGTTGGCGCTCACTGAAATTTGACCACCCGTGCTCATTCAAAATTGACCAGGGAG
>JBBTCZ010000043.1:0-9904 GCA_038042985.1 Pseudomonadota bacterium | reverse complement strand
ACAAGCCCGTTTCCCCGGCTTTTTTATTTGCCAGTCTGCTGTGGCATGAAGTCCTAACGCGCTGGGAGCAATATCAGCAACAAGACATGCGTCCGCTACCCGCGCTGAACGAGGCCATGGATGACGTAATCCAAACGCAGGTTGAGAACTTGGCTATCCCGCGCCGTTTTACGACAACGATGCGCGAGATCTGGGGCATGCAGCCGCGTTTATTGCAGCGCGCCGGACAGCGGCCGTTTCGTCTGATTGAGAACCCAAAGTTTCGCGCCGGCTTCGATTTTCTGCTGCTGCGCTGCGCCAGCGGTGAAGTAGATGCCAAAGTCGGGCAATGGTGGGAGACCTTCCAACACGCGAGCGATGCCGAGCGTGAACGCATGCTGATCAAAGATGAAGCGCCCCCGCGCAAGCGCCGCCGCCGTGGCAAAAAGCCGGAGAGCGCTACGCTTCCGGCGGAAGACTGAAGCGCTAAATCTTTAGCCGCGAATTTACGCGAATGAACGCGAATTAAAACCCTTTAGGCCCTTCCCTACTTAAAAAGAAGTCTGAACAATTAGCGTAAATTCGCGTTAATTCGCGGCAAAGCAAGAGATTCCTATGACTGACACCCCCGTGCATCGCGCCTACATCGCGCTCGGCAGCAACCTCGCCCAGCCGGAAGCGCAAGTGAACCAGGCGTTCGACGCCTTGGCGCGGCTGCCCGATTCCTGCCTCGTCGCGCGCTCCTCGCTTTATCGCAGCGCGCCGGTGGGTTATGCCGATCAACCCGATTTCATCAATGCCGTGGCCCAGATCGAGACGCGGCTCTCGCCGCATGATTTGCTACAATCTTTGCTGGGCATCGAGCAAGAGTTCGGGCGCGTGCGTGAATTCCGCAACGCACCGCGCACCCTGGACCTCGACTTGTTGCTCTACGATGACATCCACTTTCACGAACCCGGCCTGACGCTGCCGCATCCGAGAATGCATGAGCGTGCTTTTGTATTACTGCCCTTATTAGAGATCGATCCCAACTGCGTGATCCCTGGTCGTGGGCCGGCGCGCGATTGGCTCGCGCAGTGTGATGATCAATCCATCATTCGTGTGGCGTGATGCAGCAGCGCTTTCCTTACATTGTGGTGGAAGGCCCGATCGGTGTCGGCAAGACCAGCTTGGCGAAAAAGCTCGCCGATGTTTGGCAGGCCGATACGCTGCTGGAGGGGGCGGAGAACAACCCTTTTTTGCCCAAGTTTTATCAGGACATGGAGCGCTTTGCGCTCGCCACCCAATTGTTTTTCTTGTTCCAGCGCGTGGAGCAGGTGCGAGGATTGAAGCAGGCCGATCTGTTCGGCCGACCGACGGTGGCGGATTTTATTCTGGATAAAGACCCCTTATTCGCGCGGCTCACGCTGTCTGACCAGGAGTTTCGCTTGTACCAGCAAATCTACGCGCACTTGCAGCCGCAAACCGCAGCGCCCGATCTGGTAATCTATCTCCAGGCGCCGGTCGAGGTGCTGCATGAACGGGTGCGGCGGCGCGGAGTGAGCTATGAGCGGCCGATCAGCGAGGAATATCTGGAAAAGCTCGCCGAGAGCTACAGCCGTTATTTCTATCAATACGAAGCTTCACCCTTGCTCATCGTGAACAGCGAGAACTTGAATTTTGTGGACGATCCAAAAGATTTTGAGTTATTGATTTCCCGTATCGACAAAATGCGCGGCGGGCGCGAGTTCTTCAACCGGGGCGAATGATGCGAAGCACGCTGACGACACTACAGAAAATGGCGCAGACGGGCGAGAAAATCGCCGCGCTGACTTGCTACGACGCCAGCTTCGCCAAGCTGTTGGAAGCCGCAGGCGTGGATATTCTGCTCGTCGGTGATTCGCTCGGCATGGTGCTGCAAGGGCGCGAATCCACGTTGCCGGTCACGCTCGCCGACATGATCTATCACACCGAGTGTGTGGCGCGCGGTTCCAGCCGAGCCTTCATCGTCGCGGACATGCCCTTCGGCAGCTATCAAAACAATCCGCAAGACGCCTTCCGTCATGCCAGCCAATTGATGCGCGCTGGCGCGCATATGGTCAAGCTGGAAGGTGGCCGCGCCATGGTGGAAACCGTACGGTTTTTGGTCGAGCGTGGGGTGCCCGTCTTCGGCCACTTGGGGCTGACGCCCCAATCCGTGCATCAATTGGGCGGCTATCGTGTGCAAGGCAAAACCGAGCAGGGTGCAAAGCAGCTTAAAGCCGATGCCGCCGCCCTGGTGGACGCCGGGATCAGCATGCTGCTGCTCGAATGCATTCCCGCTGAATTGGCGCGTGAAGTCACCGCCGCTATTTCCGTTCCCACCATCGGCATCGGCGCCGGTGTCGATTGCTCCGGCCAAGTGCTGGTGCTGCACGACATGCTCGGCATCTACGGCAAGCCACCCAAATTCACCAAGAATTTCATGGACGGCGCAGCAAGCATTCAGCAAGCCGTAGAGCGCTATGTCGCCGAAGTGAAGGCCAAGCAGTTTCCCGCATCCGAACATTGTTTTAGCTAATGGATGTTATTCATACCATTGAGGCGCTGAATGCGCGCCTGTGCGCAGCCGGCCCCGTGGCCTTCGTGCCCACCATGGGCAATCTGCACGCGGGTCATTTAGCCTTGGTGCGCAGCGCGCGCGAACATGGCGCTTGCGTGGTGGCGAGCATTTTCGTCAATCCCCTGCAATTCGGTCCGACGGAAGATTTTCAAACTTATCCGCGCACCCTTGACGCGGATTGCGCGCAGCTAAAGCAAGCCGGCGCGGACGTGGTGTTCGCGCCCAGCGTGGCGGAGATGTACCCGACCCCACAGCAAGTCGAGATTGTTCCGCCCCCAATTGCTAACGAACTATGCGGCGCATTCCGTCCAGGCCATTTTCAAGGCGTGATAACGGTGGTCGCGAAGTTGTTCAACATCGTGCAGCCGGCGGTGGCGGTGTTTGGAAAGAAAGATTACCAGCAGCTATTTGTGATTCGCGCCATGGTGCGCGAATTGAATTTTCCGCTGCGTATCATTGGGGCGGAAACCCTGCGCGCAGAAGATGGCTTGGCGCTGTCTTCACGCAATGGGTACTTATCGGCGCAAGATCGCCAAGAAGCGCCATGCTTGTACCGCGCATTGTGCAATATCGCCGACCAACTGAAGTCGGGTGGGCGCGATTATGCAGGTCTGGAGGGAACTGCGCGCCGGGAACTCGAATCCAATGGTTGGCGCGTGGATTATGTTTCGGTGCGTGATCCAAGCACCTTGCTGTTCCCAGTGGGCGAGGCAAATCAGTACGTGGTACTCGGCGCTGCCTGGCTCGGCACGACGCGACTGATTGATAATATTGAAGTTTCCACAGAGCGCTTAGGGCCGGTATAATGAGCGCCCTTTTCGCACGAGGATAATACTCATGCAAAGAACCATGCTCAAATCCAAATTGCACCGAGTGCATGTCACGCATTCGGAGTTGCACTATGAGGGTTCATGCGCCATTGATGAGACCCTGCTGGACGCCGCTGACATCCGCGAGTACCAGCAAATCGAGATTTACAATGTCACCAACGGCGAGCGTTTCACGACCTATGCCATTCGTGCCGAGCGCAATTCGGGCATCATTTCGGTCAACGGCGCCGCTGCACACAAAGCCAATCCCGGCGATATCGTGATCATTGCCACCTATGCGGTGTACAACGAGATCGAGCTACAAAAATATGCGCCGGTGTTAGTTTATGTGGACGAGGCGAATCGGATTATTGGCCAGCGCAACAAGATTCCGGTGCAGATGGCTTAGTGGATGTTGGTTGAGGCAATAAAAAAGGCGGCCTGTTGAGCCGCCTTTTTTATTTACACTTGGTGCCGGGAGGGGGAATCGAACCCCCATGGTGTTACCACCGCGGGATTTTGAGTCCCGTGCGTCTACCAATTCCGCCATCCCGGCAAGAGCCCGGCATTATCCTCAGAAACTAGCGATGTATCAAGTTCGGCTATAATGCCGGGCTTCCATTCCTGCCGTTTTCGCGGCTTTTCATGAAAACTCAAGACTTCGATTTTCGCTTGCCGCAAGAGTTGATCGCGCAATTTCCGTCCGAAGTGCGGCGCGCGAGCCGGCTGCTCACCTTGGATGGTCGCGACGGCGCGCTGCGGGATCGGTTGTTCAGTGCCTTGCCGGAACTGGTGCAGCCGCAGGACTTGATGGTTTTCAACGACACACGGGTGATCAAGGCGCGTTTGTTCGGCGTCAAAGAAACCGGTGGTCAGGTAGAGATGTTGTTGGAGCGTGTGCTGGATGAAAAGCATGCCTTGGCGCAGATACGCGCCAGTAAGCCCCCTAAGCCCGGCTCGCGCATCACGATTAGGGAGGACGCTGCCTTTACCGTGTTGGAGCGGGTAGGCGAGATGTACAAGGTGCGGCTGGAGGCGGAAACGCCCTTGCTGGAATGGCTGGATAAATACGGCAGCCTACCCTTACCGCCCTATATCACCCGCCCGCCCAGCGCGGAAGATGAAGCGCGCTATCAGACCATCTATGCGCGTAAGCCTGGCGCGGTTGCTGCGCCGACCGCCGGCTTGCATTTCGATGAAGCGATGTTGAATGAGCTGCGCGCGCACGGCGTGAACATGGCTTATGTCACGCTGCATGTCGGCGCGGGCACGTTTCAGCCGGTGCGGGTGGAAGAGGTGCAAGAGCATCGCATGCACAGCGAGTGGTATCACGTGCCGCAAGAGACGGTGGACGCCATTGCCCAAACCAAAGCCCAAGGCGGGCGCGTGCTGGCGGTGGGCACGACTTCGTTGCGCGCACTGGAGTCGGCGGCGGGTGGTGGCACCCTGCAAGCGGGTTACGGCGACACCAATATTTTCATTATTCCCGGCTATCGTTTCCGTGTCGTGGAGCGACTGCTGACCAATTTTCATCTACCCAAGTCCACGTTATTCATGTTGGTGTGCGCCTTTGGCGGCATGCTGAACCTGAAACTGGCGTATCGGCATGCGGTGGAGGAGCGCTACCGCTTCTTCAGCTATGGCGATGCGATGTTGATCGAGCGCGAGCAAACATGAAATTCGAACTACTCAATACCGATGGACCAGCGCGCCGCGCGCGCCTTACCCTGGCGCATGGCGTGCTGGATACGCCGGCCTTCATGCCGGTGGGCACTTACGGCACGGTGAAGGCGATGCGGCCCACCGATCTTAAAGATATCGGCGCGCAAATTGTGCTCGGCAACACGTTTCATCTCTGGCTGCGCCCAGGGCTGGAGGTGATCCAGGCGCACGGCGGCTTGCATCGTTTCATGGGTTGGGATGGCCCGATTCTCACCGACTCCGGTGGGTTTCAGGTATTCAGCCTGAACGAATTGCGCAAAATCAGCGAAGAGGGCGTGAAGTTTCGCTCGCCCATCAACGGTGATCCATGCTTTTTGTCGCCGGAAGAATCAATGCGCATTCAGCGCGTGCTGAATGCCGACATCGTGATGATTTTCGACGAGTGCACACCGTATCCGGCGGATTATGCGACGGCAGAAGAATCGATGCTGCTCTCGCTGCGCTGGGCGGCACGCTCCAAAGCGGCACACGGCGACAACCCCAATGCTCTGTTCGGCATCGTGCAGGGTGGCATGTATCCGGAATTGCGCGTGCAATCGTTGCGTGGCTTGGAAGACATCGGGTTCGACGGCTATGCGATCGGCGGGCTGTCGGTGGGCGAGCCGAAGGAAGAAATGCGTAAAACGCTCAACCATATCGCGCCGCTGCTGCCGCAGGACAAGCCGCGTTATTTGATGGGCGTGGGCACGCCGGAAGACATCGTGGAGGCAGTGGTCGCCGGCATCGACATGTTTGATTGCGTGATGCCGACGCGCAATGCGCGCAATGGCCATTTGTTCACCCGCTTCGGCGACGTGCGCATCCGCAATAGCCGCTACCGTACCGACACGCAGCCCTTGGACGCAGCTTGCGAGTGTTATACCTGCCGCAACTTTACCCGCGCGTATTTGTATCACCTGGATAAGTCGCAAGAGATTCTCGGCGCGACCTTGAACACGATTCACAACCTGCATTATTACCAGCAGATGATGCGCGAGCTACGCGCTGCGATCGAGGCCGGCCGGCTCGCGGAGCATGTGGCCGAATTCCGGCAGGCGAGGGCGGGTTCGTGCTAGAATTCACGGCATTTTTCAGACCGTCCAGGAGAATTTTGTCATGATTAGCAATGCATACGCCGCGCCTGCGGCAGGGGCGCAAGACCCAATTATGGGGTTGTTGCCGTTTGTGGTTATTTTTGTGTTGTTCTACTTCATGCTGATCCGGCCGCAAATGAAGCGCGCCAAGGAACAGAAAAAGATGATCGAGGCGCTGCAAAAAGGCGACGAAGTCATCACCACCGGTGGCGTGTTGGGCAAGATCACCAAAGTGAGCGATCAATACATGAGCTTGGAGATCGCCGACAACGTCGTGATTCAAGTGCAAAAAGCCACGGTGCAAACGCTGCTGCCGAAAGGCACCATGAAAAGTAACGCTTAGCCTCTTCACTATTCACTCTTTACGTCGCGTAAAACTATGAACCGCTACCCACTCTGGAAATATATCGTTATTGGGGTGAGCCTCTTGTTGGGCTTCCTCTACACCCTGCCGAATTTCTACGGCAACGAACCCGCGGTGCAGATCTCAGCCGATAAACCCTCGGTCAAAATCGAGCCGGCCACGGTGCAGCGAGTGGAGAGCATTCTTAATCTGGGCAAGATTGCATATCGCGGCGTGAAGCTAGAGGGTAAAAACGTCACGGTGCGCTTCACGGATGTAGATACTCAGACCAAGGGCAGCACTGCGTTGCGCGAGCAGCTTGGCCAAGAGTACGTGGTGGCGCAGAACCTGTTGCCGCGTTCGCCGGCTTGGCTCACCTCCATGGGTGCGCTGCCCATGTACCTGGGCTTGGACTTGCGTGGCGGCGTGCATTTCCTGCTGCAACTCGATACGAAATCGGCCTTCAACAAGGCGATGGAGCGCCACGCAAGCGACGTTCGCAGCAGCTTACGCGAGAAAAAAGTGCAATACACCAGCGTGACGCGCCAGGGTGGAGAAGTGCGCGTTAAGTTTGCCGACACCGCAGCGCGCGACAAGGCCAAAGAAATCATCGCAGACCGTGTCTCGGATTTGTTTCTCAAAGAGTCGCAAGAGGGCAACGAGTTTGTGCTGGTCGGATCGATGCGGGAAGAAGCGCTCACGCGTCGCCAAGATCTCGATCTCAAGCAGAACCTGACCACTTTGCGCAACCGGGTGAATGAGTTGGGTGTGGCGGAGCCCATCATCCAGCAGCAGGGCAGCGATCGCATTGTGGTGCAATTGCCGGGGATTCAAGATACGGCGCGCGCCAAACAGATACTGGGTCGCACCGCGACCTTGGAAATTCGCATGGCGGATTTCAGCGACGCCGAGGTCGCTGCGGCGGAACAAGGCCAACCCCCTTTGGGCGCGGCGCTGCACACCGAGCGCGACGGGCGCAAATTGTTGGTGCGCAAACAAGTGGCGCTGACCGGCGATTACATTACTGATGCCAGTCCCGGCTTTGACGAAAACGGCCGCGCAGCGGTACACATGACGCTTGATAGTCGCGGCGCGCGCATTTTCCAACAGTTGACGCGGGAAAATGTCGGCAAGCGCATGGCGATTGTATTGATCGAAAAGGGCCAGGAAGAAGTGATTACCGCGCCCAATATCATCACCGAAATCGCCGGCGGACGGGTGCAGATCACCGGCATGCGCAGCGCGGAAGAATCGAACGACATCGCGCTCCTGCTGCGTGCGGGGGCGCTGGCGGCGCCGATGGAAATCATCGAAGAACGCACCGTCGGCCCGAGTCTGGGCGCCGACAATATTACGCGCGGCTTTAATTCCACCATGATCGGTTTCGCGCTGATCGCGGTGTTCATGATTGTTTACTACCGCTTGCTCGGCTTGATTTCCGTCTTTACCTTGGCGATTAACGTGGCGCTCTTGATCGGCATTTTGTCCTTGATGCAGGCAACCCTGACCTTGCCCGGCATCGCCGGCATCGCGCTCACCGTCGGCATGGCGATCGACGCCAACGTGTTGATCTTCGAGCGCATCCGTGAGGAATTGCGCAATGGCAATTCGCCGCAGGCGGCAATCCACGCCGGCTTTGACCGTGCCTGGGACACGATTTTCGACTCCAACATCACCACGCTGATTGCAGGATTTTTCCTGTTCTGGCTCGGCTCCGGTCCGGTGCGCGGTTTCGCGGTCGTGTTGTGTATCGGCATTCTGACCTCGATGTTCAGCGCGGTGACCGTCTCGCGCGGCATCGTCAATCTTACTTACGGCCGAGCGAAGAAGCTCGACAGCATCTCTATCGGTTAAGCGGCTCAAGCGGCGCACAAAGGATTCATCATGGAATTATTTAAGATCAAGCACGACATTCCCTTCATGAAATACGCGAAGGGAACGTCCATTTTCTCCGCCATCACCTTCCTCCTCGCCATCGCCTTCCTGGTGTGGAAGGGGCTGAACCTCGGCGTGGATTTCACCGGCGGCACGGTGCTGGAAGTGCGCTATACGCAGGCGGCTGAGATTCAGAAAGTCCGCGAACATTTGGCGGCGCATGGTCATGCCGATGCGAGCGTGCAAAATTTCGGCACATCGCGCGATGTACTGATCCGGCTGGCAGTGAAGCAGGGTGTCACCAGCGCGCAATTGTCAGAACAAGTGATGGGCATATTGAAGCAGCAAGCGCCGGACGTGACGATGCAACGGGTCGAGTTCGTTGGGCCACAAGTGGGAAAAGAGTTGCTCTACGACGGATCGCTGGCCTTGCTGGCGGTGTCGTTCGGGATCGTGGCCTATCTTGCGGTGCGCTTTGAGTGGCGCTTCGCGGTGGGTGCGATCATCGCGACTTTTCACGACGTAGTGATCATCGTCGGCCTGTTCGCTTTATTTCAATGGGAATTTTCGCTCACCGTGCTGGCGGCGGTGCTGGCGATTCTCGGCTACTCGGTGAATGACACCGTGGTGGTGTTCGACCGGATACGCGAAAACTTCCGCAAAATGCGCAAGGGCACGGTATCCGAAATTATCGACAATGCGATCACGCGTACCCTGTCGCGCACCGTGATGACACACGTCACCACGCAACTGATGGTGTTCTCTATGCTGTTTCTGGGTGGTGAAATTCTGTACTACTTCGCGCTGGCGCTGACCATCGGCATCGTGGTCGGCACCTATTCCTCGATCTTGGTGGCGAGCCCGATCGTGATGTGGCTGGGCGTGTCGCGCGAAGATTTCGTCAAAGCTGAGAAAAAGCCTGAAGCTGAAGCATTGCCGTAACTGGCGTAAGGGTTAAAAAGTCTTTCTACGAAGGACGCAAAGCAAGTCTCGAATTTGCTTTGCGTCCTTTGCGTTTAAATCGATCTTTAGTTATTTAAGCCGAACATCATGGAACTTCTCGCCCAATTCATCGATATCTTGCTGCATCTCGATCAGCACCTGACGCTGTTGATCGGTCAATATGGCGTGTGGGTGTACGCGATATTGTTCACGATTATTTTCTGCGAAACCGGCTTGGTGGTGACGCCGTTTCTGCCGGGTGATTCGCTGCTGTTTGTGGTGGGGGCGTTGGCGGCGACCGGCGCGCTGGATGTGCAGACGGTGATCTTGCTGCTGATGGCGGCGGCGTTTTTGGGGGACAACACCAATTATTGGATTGGGCGCTTTATTGGGCCCCGCGTGTTCACGCAGGAATCGCGCTGGCTCAATCGGCGCTATTTGGATAAGACCGAGGCGTTTTACGAGAAGCATGGCGGCAAGACCGTGCTGTTCGCGCGTTTCTTGCCGATTATTCGCACCTTCGCGCCATTCGTGGCCGGCATCGGCCACATGGTCTACAAGCGCTTCGTGCTATTCAGTA
>JBBTCZ010000042.1:0-75829 GCA_038042985.1 Pseudomonadota bacterium | reverse complement strand
AACATGACGCCGATTTTCATGCGGATCTGGTTGATGAAAATCACCAGGGTGTTGGAGCGCTTGATGTTGGCGGTGAGCTTGCGCAGCGCCTGCGACATGAGGCGCGCTTGCAGACCCATGTGTGAATCACCCATCTCGCCTTCGATCTCAGCTTTGGGGGTGAGTGCGGCGACGGAGTCCACCACTACCACATCGACCGAACCGGAACGCACCAGCATATCGGCGATTTCCAGCGCTTGTTCGCCGGTATCGGGCTGCGATACGAGCAAGTCGTTCACATTCACGCCGAGCTTTTGTGCATACGATGGGTCGAGCGCATGCTCGGCGTCGATGAAGGCAGCGGTACCGCCCAGTTTTTGCATTTCGGCGATCACTTGCAGAGTCAGCGTGGTTTTGCCGGACGATTCCGGACCGTATATCTCCACCACCCGGCCGCGCGGCAAGCCGCCGATGCCCAGCGCGATGTCCAGCCCCAAAGAGCCGGTGGACACCACTTGAATATCTTGCGACGCGGCGTGATCGCCCAGGCGCATCACCGAGCCTTTACCAAATTGTTTTTCAATCTGGCTCAGTGCGGCGGTCAGTGCTTTCAATTTGTCATCTGCTGATACGGTTGCCATGTTGTTGTCCTCTCGATGTGATCCGTTGAATGCAGCCCTTGAACTGCGGCATGGGTGTAATTTAGGCTATACATTTACTCATGTCAATACTTTTTATTACCTATCTAATTTATACTATGTAACAGTAAACTATAAATGTATAATCCACTTGCCACTAGTTTTTGGAGCAAGCCATGGTTTCTAAAGAGAAAATGCTGCTGGATGTGAAATGGGCAACGCGCCAAAGGCTGCAATATATTGAAATCATGGCCTACTACAGCGGGGTCGTGACCCGCAGCGACGTGGCCAAGGCCTTCGGCATCTCCGATGCGGCCGCCACCAAGGACCTCAAGTTGTATGGCGATTTGGCGCCCAGCAACCTGATTTACAACCACAGCGTGTTCGGATTTGTGCCGAATGACGCCTTCCGCCAGGTCTTTGCCGACCTTTCCCCCGCCGCCGTTCTACCCATCATTGCGGCAAATCTGGTTGTCGCCGGCGGGCCTTATGGGGCGGAATCGATCTACGGCCTGAGCACGGCATCGCTCCCCCTGCCCGCCCGCCTGCCCAGCCCCCCAGTCCTGGCGCAAATCACCCGCGCCATCTGCGGCCACAAAAAACTGCTAGTTAGCTATCGCTCACTGTCTGATCGAGATAATCAAGAACAGCGCATCCTGGAACCGCATGCGCTGGTGGACACCGGCATCCGCTGGCATGTGCGCGCGTATTCTGATGCGACTTATGATTTTCGAGACTTCGTCTTGTCGCGATTTACTCAAGCCACTTGCTTGAATGAGCCAGCCGAGTCGAACGTGGAATTCGACGATGATTGGGTGGAAATGGTGTGCTTGAAGCTCGGCCCCCACGCCGATCTCGACGCGCCCAAACGCGAGAGCTTATTGCTGGATTATGGCGCGAGCGGCGAAGTGATCGAGATCAACGTGCGGCGCGCGCTGATCGGCTATGTGCTGCAACGCCTCAGCGTGGACACAACACGGGATCACTCCATGAACCCGAATGCCTATCAGTTGATGCTGCTCAACCGGGACGAGATCGAGCCGTTTGCGGCTTGGGCGTTTCACTAGAAACGGGAGCCATTAGGTGCTTGTAAAGTTAGCCGTTTTGGCTATACTGGCTGTATTAGCTAGTTCATAGGAGAACCCCCATGAAAACCATCACCTCAGTGGAAGCCCAGAACCGTTTTGGGGAATTGCTGGATAACGCCCAGCGCGAGCCGGTGACCATTACCCGGCGCGGGCGCCCAGTCGCATTTGTGGTGTCACCCGAGGACATGAAGGATTTGCTCGATACCCGCCGCCAACGCGAGCAGGCACTCGCCGATTTTGAAACTTTCTTCGCACGCGCCGATGCGCGCCTGCGCCCGGAAGCCAAAGGCCTGACCGATTCCGACATCAAGCGCTTGGTGAATGAGCTTCGCTAAGCGGGTCGTGCTGGATACCAGCACCCTGATCAGCGCAGCCCTGCGCCAGGATTCCACACCGCGACAAGCGCTGCTGACGGCCGTGGCCAGCGCCACCGTATGCGCCTCCCCCGCCACATTGGCCGAGCTGGAGCAGGTGCTGATGCGCGACAAGTTCGATCGCTATCTCGATCAAGCAACCCGCCGCGAATTTCTGGCGTTGTATCGCCGCCACGCCCGGCTGTTCAATGTGACCGAGGCCGAGGAAGCGGCACTGCCTCAAGCCTGCCGCGATCCGCGCGACAACAAGTTTCTGGCACTGGCGCTGCATTGCTCGGCGGATGCGCTGGTGTCCAGCGACGATGATTTGCTGGTATTGAACCCGTATCAGGGGATCCCTATTTGGACGCCAAAGGAATTTTTACAATAGACAAACGTGGATGCTGTGCACCCCGAACTTATTTACCCCCGCCCCCTTCGCGTTTTTTCATTTCTTCGATTTCCCGCATCATGTCCTCGATCAGCTCCACGGCTTTGACCAAGGCCGTTTCCGCTGCGAGCGCTTTCCTGAACATGCTGGCTCGTTTCAGATCCTGCAGGGCAGCGCGAAGTGCTGCGAGTTTTTCTCTCATCATTTTCCTCCATGCAACTGCTCATGCGCATCAGAGCCAACTCGACGCACTAAACAGTAACGGTCTCGCCCTCGATCAAGCGCAACACGCCCTGCAACGCAGCCACCACGGCTTGCTGCCGCACGGCGGTGCGATCACCCAGGAAGTGAAACGCTTGCGATAACCCGGCACCGCTACGCGTGGCCCAGGCCATGCACACGGTCCCCACGGGTTTGTTCGGGGTGCCGCCGCCCGGTCCGGCGATGCCGCTGATCGCCAGCGTGATGTGCGCGCGGCTCTGTTTCAAGGCGCCCGCTGCCATTTCGCGCACGGTCTGCTCAGATACCGCGCCGAATTCGGCCAGCGTTTGCGCGGAGACGCCGAGCATCTCCTGTTTGGATTCGTTGGTGTAGGTGATGAAGCCGCGGTCGTACCAGTGCGAGCTGCCCGCCACCGAGGTCACCGCTTCACCCACCCAGCCGCCGGTGCAGGATTCGGCACTGGCGAGCATCAGGCCGCGGCCTTTCAATGCCGCGCCGACTTGCTCTGCGAGTTGATTCAACTCATCATCCATACCAAACCTTTGATCAGCGCGATGCTGTACACCGCCGCCAGCGCATCGTCGAACATGACGCCGAAGCCGTTTTTGATGTGCGTGTCGAAATAGCGAATCGGAAACGGCTTCCATACATCGAAGATGCGGAAAATGAAAAACGCGGCGATGAACCAGGGCCAGGTGTGTGGCGTGAAAAATAGAATCGCGAGGAAGGCCACGATCTCATCCCACACGATGCCGCCATGATCAGCGATACCCAGCGCGTGCCCGGTGGCGTGGCTAGCCCACACGCCGATTAAGAAAAGCCCGAACAACAGGGCGAAATAAGCGACTGGGTTGAGCCCCAGCAAATAGATCAATCCATAAATCGGGAACGCGGCCAAGGTACCAGCCGTGCCCGGCGCGAACGGGCTCAAGCCACTGCCAAAGCCGAAGGCAATGAAATACGCCGGGCGGCTCAAAATAAATTTCCAGTCAGGCGAAGTGATCAAAGCCTTGTTCCTTAAAGGTGAGCGGGTGGTTGTTTTCGTCGAGCACCACCAGCTTGCGTTGGCGGGTGATTTCGCCGATGCAGGCGAGCGGCAATTTCAGGCGGCGACCCATGCGCACAATCGCATCGTGTTGCTTGGCTGGTGCGGTGAAGCACAATTCATAATCATCGCCGCCCGCCAGCACCGCGTTGCGCGCGACGGCATCTTGCAGATAACCGCGCACATTCTCCGATACCGGCAGCGCAGCTACGCGAATCTCGGCGCCGACGCCGGATAGCTCCAGAATATGTCCCAGATCCGCCAGCAAGCCATCGGAGATATCAATCGCGCTATGCGCCAAGCCCAGCAATTTTTGCCCAAGTTTTACGCGCGGCGTCGGTGCATGCAAGCGCGGCAACAGTGCTGCCGCATCGTGCGGCGCTATCCGAATCCGACGTTGCAAATACGCCAGCGCCAACGTCGCATCGCCTAAAGTGCCGGAGACCCAAATCTCATCGCCGACCTTCGCCCCCGAGCGGCGCAAGGCTTGGCCCTTCGCCACCTCGCCCATGATGGTCACGGAAAACGTGAGCGGCCCCTTGGTGGTATCGCCGCCGATCAGCGCCACGCCCTGCTGATCGGCGAGCGCGAACCAACCTTCGGCAAAACAGCTCAGCCAGCGCTCATTCACTTCCGGCAATGCAATCGACAATAAAGCCCAACGCGGCGTCGCGCCCATGGCCGCCATGTCGGAGAGATTCACCGCTAGCGCTTTGTGGCCCAAGGTAAAAGGATCGTCATCAAGCAGGAAATGCCGACCGGCAAGCAACATGTCGGTGGAAACCGCCAGCTCGCGCCCCGCCGCGACACGCACCAAGGCCGCATCGTCGCCCACCCCCAGCACCGTGCGCGTGGCGGGACGGGTGAAGTAGCGGCGTATCAAGTCGAATTCGGAAGTCATAATGAGAATTGTACTTCGGCTCACATCGTAGCGCCGGCATCCTTGCCGGCATGCCGGCTGGAAGCCGGCGCTACAAAAACACGCCGCACGCCACTAGCGCGTTCGGGATTCGTGTGGCCTCGCGACCGGCAGTAGCTTATCCAACACACCGTTCACATATTTATGGCCATCCGTGCCGCCATAGGACTTCGCCAACTCCACCGCTTCGTTGATCACGACGCGGTAAGGCACGTCTGGGCAGTGTAGCGCTTCGTATGCGCCGATTAGCAGCACGGCGGACTCAATCGGGGATAGTTCGGCGAGTTTTCGGTCGAGATAGGGCGTAACCGCTGCTTCCAACGCGGTGGCTTCTTGCACCACGCCGTTGAGCAAAATCAGGAAATATTTGTCGTCGATGTTGGAATAGCCTTCTTCATCGCGCAAATGCTGGGCGATGCTGGCGGCGTCATTGCCGCTCAACTTCCACTCGTAGAGCGCTTTGAGCGCGAATTCGCGCGCTTTGCGGCGGCTTTTTTTCATATCGATCGACCTGGTTCTTTAAAGAGCAATGCTTGCAACTGCGGCGGTTAAGAAGTTTCTTAAATCCGTTTCAACAAATTCGCCATCTCCACCGCGACCAGCGCGCAATCGGCGCCTTTGACTTCCATGCGCGCCAGCGCTTGATCGTCGGTATCGGTGGTAAGGATGCCATTGGCGATAGGCACACCAGAATCCAACTGCACTTGGGTGATGCCGGTGCCCGATTCGTTGGCCACTAATTCGAAGTGATAGGTTTCGCCGCGTACGACCGCGCCGAGCGCGATCAAGGCATCGTAGTTATCGCTTAAGGCCATTTTCAACAATACCAGCGGCACTTCCAGCGCGCCCGGCACGGTCACCAGCGTCACGTCGGTTTGCTGCACGCCCAGCTTATCCAGCTCCGTTACGCAACTGCCGAGCAAGCCTTCGCCGATATCGACATTGAAACGGCTCATCACGATGCCGATGCGCAGCCCTTTGCCATTCAAGTCTTTTTCATATTCGGTGATGCCGTCGTATTTCTTTACCATGGGATTACCTCACTCTTCTATATTGGTTGCTTGGGCCCAATCCTGGGGCAGCACATAGCCGCACACTTCGAGGTCGAAGCCCTCCAAGCTCGGCATTTTGCGCGGCGCGGCCAAGAGCCGCATTTTGCGTACATTCAGATCACGCAAGATTTGCGCGCCGATACCATAATCGCGCAAGTCCACTTTGGTCGATGGTTTGTGTGCCGCGTGTTCGATGCGTGCCAGCAGGCTTTCAGTCAATTCCGGACGGCGGAAAAATACTACTACGCCGGACGGCGCTTCACTAATAGCTTGCAGCGCTTGATGCACATTCCAGGAGTGGGGGCTGCCCGCATCGTCCAGAAAGTCGATCACCGACAGCGGCTCGTGTACCCGCACCAAGGTTTCTTCTTCCGGCTTAATCTCGCCTTTCACCATCGCCAGATGCAATTCATTCGAAGTCTTATCGCGATAGGCAATCAGTTGAAATTCGCCATAGACCGTTTCCACCCGACGCTCGGCCACGCGCTCCACCAACATCTCGTTTTGCGAACGGTAGTGAATCAAATCGACGATGGTGCCGATTTTCAAGCCATGTTCTTTTGCGAATACGATCAAGTCCGGCAGACGCGCCATGGTGCCGTCGTCTTTGAGAATCTCGCAGATCACAGATGCCGGCTCCAGCCCGGCAAGCCCCGCCAGATCACACCCGGCCTCGGTATGCCCGGCGCGCACCAACACGCCGCCTGGTTGTGCGCGCAGCGGAAAAATATGGCCGGGCTGGATGATGTCCGTGGCTTGCGCATGCTTTGCCACCGCCGCTTGAATCGTCACCGACCGATCCGCCGCCGATATGCCGGTGGTTACCCCTTCCGCCGCTTCGATCGACACGGTAAAAGCCGTGCCATGCGGCGTCTGATTATCCGACACCATTTGGCGCAAGCCCAGTTGCTTGCAGCGCGCATCGGTCAGCGTCAGGCAGATCAAACCGCGCCCGAACTTGGCCATGAAATTGATGGCGTCCGGCGTAACGAATTCCGCCGCCATCACCAAATCACCTTCGTTCTCGCGGTCTTCCTCGTCCACCAGGACGACAATTCTGCCGGCCTTCAGGTCGGCGATAATGTCTTGTATTGGGCTGATTGCCATGTACTACTTCCAAGTCCGATTTGCGCAGGGGGGAGATTATCTCACTTTAAGGCTTGAACCGCGAAGGGCGCGATTACTGCCATGCTAGGATGTAGCTCCAGGGGCTTTAATTTTGCGCAAAATAAAGAGTTGCCGTTACTTAAAAAGGAGTAATTCCTTATGAAGAACCGTCTGATCCGGATACCAATTTCTGGTCTGTTGCGCACTGCGCTTTGGGCTGCCTTGGGGATGGTTTGCTTTGTATCCGCTCCTGCGGTGACGGCGGATCCGATAGGCGTATGCAAGGATCCTCGCGGATGTACTCCTGACTCAAACAGCGGCTCAGGCGGCGGGGGCGGTGGATACAACGGGCCGAACCTTTGGAACTGGTTAAGGAATTCCGGCCCTTCCGCTGCCGATCAGGCCGACCAGCAGGCACACACGGCTAACCAACAAGGCGTCCAAGCCTACAACAAGGGCGATTGGGCCACTGCGATTTCGCTTTTCCAACAGACGTTACAAAACAGCCCAGACGATCCGGTCATCCGCAAGAATCTTGCCAACGCCCAGGCCAATATGGCGAACCAGCAGGCAAGAGAAAGGCAAGAAAGAGAGGCGATGGAGCGGCAGCGCCAGAACAAAGCGGCGGCGGATAACATGCAGCAGTCCATCCAGAACTTTGCGCAGACATTGAATGCCGCGCCGGTGTCGGGCGGATTGGATTTCGACGCGCGCACTGCCGGTGTTGCGCCCAGCGTCGGCAATAGCGGCGGGCTGGATTTTACCGCCGCCATTGCGATGCCCAGCCAAGCGAAGCCCGCGCTCGCTTCGCCGTCGGGCGACCCCAAGGTGGTCGATGCGCGCAAGGTGCCATCGGGTCTGCCCAAAGACGTGGAAAACACCATTGCCGGCATGTATCAGAATGCGCCTCCCGGTGTCAGCGACCGGGTTCGCAAAGGATTCCAGGCGGTCATGGACCGCGACTGGAAGGCTGCCAAGGCTTGGTTCGAAGACGCACTCAATCGCGACCCAGGTAACGTCGGCCTGAAGCGCTTTGTTGCGCTTGCGGGTCACACGCCGGAGCGTAACAGGCAGGCTGCCCCGTCGACAGCCGGGCCAGTGAGCGAGCCGCGGCCGCCCCGTCCGGACGATGTGTATTATTACGTTCCGTCCAGGGGCTACGACCGAATGACGTTGGAAGATGCCACGCTACGCCAAGTTTGGGACGAGACGTTGGGCATACCGCCCGGATCTATCATCAATATCCGTTGAGCAAGCGTAGGGTGCATTCCATGCACCATGGTGCGCATAGCACACCCTGCCGTGGTATCCCGAATACACGGCAAACAACAGGTGCATAAATACACCGACGAAAATCAACCAACCGAATGAGGGACAACGCACCATGAAATTTATTACCCGATCACTCATTGTCGTTTCCGCATTCCTGACTCTGTTTGCGAGTGCACACGCGGCCCCACCCGCCCCCGCGCCCCTGCCGCCCGCCGCGCAGGAAGCACTCAACAAGGGAATCATCGCGGCAAAGGTGCCGGACTACCTGCTGGCGATCCGGTTCTTCGAAGAGGCGCGCAAGCTCGCCCCGCAGGCCCCGGTGCTCTATTTGAACCTGGGGCTGGCCGAATCGAGAATTCCGGGGCGGGAGTTGCGGGCGATTGCATGGTTTGGTGCGTATCTCGCAGCCTACCCCGATGCGCCTAACGCGGCGGCGGTGAAGGAGGAGATTGCCGTTCTGGTCGTGAAGAGCCAAAGTAACCTCTCACGTTTGATCAAGATGGTGCAGGATGTTGCCAGCCAAATACCAGAAGACGACCAAATGCCCACGATGGGACGCGACAAAGGACATATCCTGTCTGAAGTGTCGAAATTGTGGGCAGGTATTGGTGACACTGCACATGCGCAAAAGACCGCCGAGCTCATCATCGGTTACGCAATGTGGAAAGACGCTGCATATCTGGCTATCGCTGAAGCGCAATTTAAAGCGGGCGATATTGCAGGTGCTTCGCAGACCGCTGGTCGTATTCAGGACAAGGATAAAGGAATCGCCATACAAAAAGCCATCACTGAACTTGCAGCAAAACCCCAATCTGTGAGCCAACCTGTTACTGGAGTTTCCGAATGGCTCTATACGCTGAAAGGCGGCTGTAGTTCTAGTACAGACTTCGTGTGCAGCAATAAAGGCCAATTGAGAACCGAACCTTTTCTGGACTTGGTCGGCCATCTGAAATCTCTGCCGCCGCCATCCAAAAGCATCTATGAACATTTTTGGGCACTCCAAGAAACCGCCGAAAAAATTGTTAAAGCGCAAAATGTCATCATCGGGATGCTGAAACAACAGGCCGGGAAATGAAACAAGCCACCGTCTTCCCGTTCCACCACCCGCAATACGATGCCATAACAACACCGCGTGGCCTGCTTCGTCTGCTGATCGCTACGCTTTGTTTAAGCCTCGCCCAACCGTTTTCCGCACTGGCACAGACGAACTCATCCGCACCTCTTCCACCCGCCGCGCAGGAAGCGCTCAACAAAGGGATCATCGCGGCAAAAGTGCCGGACTACCTACTGGCGATCCGGTTCTTCGAAGATGCACGCAAGATCGCCCCGGCGGCACCGGTCACCTATCTGAACCTGGGTCTGGCCGAATCGAGAATTCCGGGGCGAGAGCTGCGGGCGATGGCCTGGTTTGCCGCGTATCTCGCGGCCTACCCCGATGCGCCGAACGCGGCGGCGGTGAGAGAGCAGATCGCCGTGCTGGACGTGAGAAATCAGAGCAACACTTCGCGCTTCCTTAAGACCGCGCAGGATGCGGTCGGTCAATTACCACGTTACGACAAAATCGATGGCCTACAGCGCGTGGCCAAGTTGTGGGCGAAAGCCAGCGATATTACTGCGGCTCTCAGAGTCGCCGACCTTATTGAGGATGGGCCTTATAAAAGCGAACAACAGACAAACATACAGGCGGCCATCGCTGGAATTCAAATAGAAACTGGTGACATTGCTGGCGCTAAAAAGACGTTGGCCACTGCGCTAAAGACCGCTGATCTTATTCAAAGCGCAACACAAAAAAGCTGGTCACAGTCAGCCATTGCTCAACTTCAAATCAAGGCTGGTGATATTGCAGGTGCTCACGTCACTTTGGTGGCTGCACAAAAGAACGCTAATCTTATTGAGCGCCAATATGGTGATGATAAAAGTTCAGGTCATCAAATGACGGCCGAAGCTAGACTTGCGGTCGCCAAAGCTCAAATACATGCTGGGGATCATGCCGGTGCTCAAAGAACTTTGGCGGCTGCTCAAAAAGCTGCCGGTCTGATTGATGCGTCAGCTTCTTTAAAGGCTTTTGCACAGAGAAATATCGCTGAAGCTCAAGCAAATAGCGGCGATATTGCAGGTGCTCAAAATACTCTGGCATCTGCTCAAAAAACCGCAGGCCTTATTCAGGATCCGTTAGAGAAAAGGCAAGCACAGCATTTCCAGACATCTGCTCAGAGGGCGATTGTGGAAGCGCTAATAAAGGTCAAGGAATTTGCCGGCGCTCTAAAGAGCATCGAGTCTATTGATGACGTAAATTTCAAAAATGACAGATACGGAATCATCGCGGTGGCTCAAGCAAAGGCGGGGGATTTCGCTGACGCACAAAAGACTGCCGAACTAATACCGATCGAATATTTCAAGCGTGTAGCACGCAGCGAAATTGCGGCGATTCAGGCAAAGGCTGGTAACACCAACACGCCAAACCAAACTCGACCATCAACGTCAGACACGCAGCCCCCGATCCAGCCCGTCACTCAAGTTTCAGACTGGCACAAAATTCTGGATGACGGCGACAAGAGCAACGATTGTCCCTTGAACACCGCTCCTTTTCTGGACTTGGCCGGCTATCTGAAATCCTTTCCGCCATCCGACAATCCCCAACAAGTTTTCGAGTCGCTCCATTACACCGCATGGAAAATTGTAAAAGCACAAAATGTCATCGCCGGAATGCTGAAACAGCAGGCCAAGAAATGAGGCATACCGCCGCCATCCCGTTCAGTCGCCCACAACACGGCCCGATGCCGACACCGCGTGGTCTACCTCGCCTGCTGATTGTCACGGTTTGTTTAAGCAAGCGTAGGGCGGGTCACACCCGCCGCATAACAAAATAAACAGGGACAACATGCCCAACTATTGCCGCGCCAACGCTGGGTTTGGGATTTAGCGAATGAAGTTGAATGTGAGTAATGTTGAAATGGCGGGTGTCACCCGCCCTACGCTTGCTGCCAATCATTCTCGATGTGATGCGCCGGTGGGAACCGAGATCGTGAAAAACCGCCGATGACAAAGCGACCCGATCACCATATCAATTGAGAATGTCACCCATGTCGCGAACGAAAAAAACTTTTAGCATACTTGGCATAGTACTGCTCAGCGCCTTCTTTTATCTTGGCGTGTGGCCGTTCATTGTCGGTGGCTCTCATATGGAATCATTTTGTCGCTCGCTAACGGCAGGCCTGTCTGTTGCCGAACTCGACAAACTCGCTTCCGAAAAGGGCTACCGCCTGACGACGGTGTCGAAAGAACAGCGAGCGCTTGTTCATGACTCGCGCTCCATGGGGAGGTTCTTGTGTGAAGTCGAGTTTCGTGAAGGCCAGCTCACATCGGCCAAATATATATTTAACGACTGATTGCGTTTCTTGGGTGCCCAAAGTGCTATTGCGTAGTTTCCCTACTCGGCAATCTATTCGGGGCTGGATGTGTAATGCAACAGGCGCTCGGCATAGCGCGCCAGCAAATCCACTTCCAGATTCACGCGGCTACCCGGCTTGAGATGCTTGAGTGTGGTCATCTCTAGCGTGTGCGGGATCAAATTCAGCGCGAAGCGCTTACCCGCCACTTGATTCACCGTCAGGCTCACGCCATTGACCGTAACCGACCCCTTAGTGGCCACAAACCGAGCGATGTCGTCGGGGGCGGTGATTTCTAGCACATAACAATCGCCCGTTGGATCAAAGCGCACCACTTCGCCCACGCCATCCACATGGCCGCTGACCAAATGGCCGCCCAAGCGATCGGCCAGGCGCAGCGCTTTTTCCAGATTCACTTCGCTCTCCAAATCGAACCCGACGGTGCAGCGCAGGGTTTCTGCGGATACATCCACATCGAAGCTCTTTTGATCGAAGCGCACCACGGTTAAACACACGCCGTTCACGGCAATGCTGTCGCCCAGTTGCACGTCGCTCATATCCAGCGCGCCCGCCTGGATGGCGAGCCGTTGATCTTGGCCGCGCGGCTCAGTGCGTGCGATTTTGCCGACCGCTTGGATGATTCCGGTAAACATAGTTAACTCACTCGTGCCATGACGCGAATATCTTGTCCCACTAGCCGCACATCCTGCACGGCTAAGATTTTGCGTTGATCCATTTGCTGCAATGCTGGCAGCGCGAATAGTCCGCGCGCCGCATCGCCCATCAATACCGGTGCAAGATACAACACTAGCTCATCCACCAGACCGGCATTGAGCAGCGCGCCGTTGAGCGTGGCGCCTGCTTCGATCATCAATTCGTTCACTTCGCGCTCGGCCAGCAATTGCAGCAAACGCGCTAAATCGACGCGGCCATCACGGCCAGCCAACACCAGCACTTCGGCACCGGCGCTGCGCAAGGCTTGAGTTTTGGCTGCATCATCTGTTGCACACACAATCAGCGCATTTCCTCCAGCCAGTATCTTTGCGCTGGGCGGTGTCGTCAGCCGTGAATCCACGATCACGCGCAGTGGCTGGCGGGTGGTCTCGATCTCGCGCACATTCATTTGTGGATCATCCGCCAACACGGTACCGACCCCGGTCAGGATGGCGCAAGACCGAGCGCGCCAATGCTGCACATCTGCTCTGGCCGCCGAGCCGGTAATCCATTTCGACACGCCATTATTCAGCGCAGTCTTGCCATCCAGGCTCGCCGCTGCTTTGAGCCGCACCCAAGGCCGGCCGCGCGTCATGCGCGAGACGAAGCCGATATTCATCTCCAGCGCTTGCTGCTCCATCAAGCCAACTTCAACTTGGATACCTGTTCGCGCTAGGCGTGCCATGCCTTGGCCCGCCACTTGCGGATTGGGGTCGCGCATTGCTGCGACGACACGCGCAACGTCCGCTGCGATGAGTGCATCGGCGCAAGGTGGCGTGCGCCCATGATGCGAGCACGGCTCTAGCGTGACATATACCGTGGCGCCACGCATTCTTTCGCCCGCTTGCTGTAAGGCATGTATTTCAGCGTGCGGCGTACCGGCGCGTTCGTGCCAGCCTTCGCCCACCACTTGACCTTCACGCACGATGACACAACCGACGCGCGGATTGGGGCTAGCGCTATACAGCCCACGCTCAGCCAAGCGCAGTGCTTGGGCCATGAAACGATGATCGTCGCTGGAGAACATGAATGCGCCAGAGAAATGAAATAGAAACTACTTCGCGCGCTTAGGAGGCTTAGCCTGCTTCGCGCTGCTATCGATGTCCTGAATCACTTCGCGGAAATCTTCCACATCCTGGAAGCTGCGATAGACCGAGGCGAAGCGGATATAAGCCACTTTATCCAGCTTGTAGAGCGCCGCCATCACCATCTCGCCGATGCGCCGCGCCGGAATTTCGCGCTCGCCCAGGCTCAATAGTTCTTGCTCAATATGTTGAATGGCGGCATCCACGTACTCTGTTGGTACCGGGCGTTTGTGCAATGCGCGGACAAAACTGGTGCGCAGTTTTTCGCGTTTGAATTCTTCGCGGATACCGTTCTGCTTAACGATTTGCGGCATGCGCAGTTCGGCGGTTTCGTAGGTGGTGAAACGCTTGCTGCATTCGGCACAGCGCCGACGGCGGCGAATGCTATCCCCTTCCTCGCTCACGCGCGAGTCGATCACTTGCGTGTCTATCGCGCCGCAGAAGGGGCATTTCATCGCTTAGGCTCCCGGCTTCAGGGTTTTCCCCTGACGCCCGACGCCCGACGCCTGACGCCTATTTTCCATATACCGGAAACTTCGCGCACATCGCCTGCGCATCTTTTGCCACGCGCGCGATCACGGCTTCGTCGTTCGGCGCGTCCAGCACATCGGCGATGAGGTTGGATAAATGCTCGGCTTCGATTTCCTTAAATCCGCGCGTGGTCATGGCGGGCGTGCCGATGCGAATGCCGCTGGTGACGAAAGGCTTTTGCGGGTCGTTCGGAATCGCGTTTTTATTCACCGTGATATGCGCACGACCCAAGGCGGCTTCAGCTTCTTTGCCGGTCAGGTTTTTGGCGCGCAGATCGACCAGGAACAGATGCGAATCGGTGCGGCCGGAGACGATGCGCACGCCGCGCTCTTGCAGCACTTTTGCCATCACGCGCGCATTGGCGATCACTTGTTCTTGATAGTGTTTGAAATCCTTGCCCATCGCCTCTTTAAACGCCACAGCTTTCGCCGCGATGACGTGCATCAGCGGGCCGCCTTGGGTGCCGGGGAAAATGGTGGAGTTAAGCGGCTTTTCAAATTCGGCCTTGGCCAGAATGATGCCGCCGCGCGGACCGCGCAGGGTCTTGTGCGTGGTACTGGTCACGAAATCGGCGATGCCCACCGGGCTTGGATACACACCCGCTGCCACCAGGCCAGCGTAGTGCGCCATGTCCACGAATAGATACGCGCCGACACTATCGGCGATGTGGCGGAAACGTTTCCAATCAATCACCAGCGAATACGCAGACGCGCCGGCCACAACCATCTTCGGCTTGTGCTCCGTCGCCAAGCGCTGCACTTCGTCGTAATCGATGGCTTCGGTCTCGGGGTGCAGGCCATAGGTGACCGCTTTATATATCTTGCCGCTGAAGTTGACCGAAGAACCGTGGGTCAAATGACCACCATGCGCGAGCGACATGCCGAGAATCGTATCGCCTGGCTGCAACACGGACATGTAAACCGCGGCGTTGGCTTGCGAACCAGAGTGCGGTTGCACATTGGCATATTCGGCACCGAACAGAGCCTTGACCCGGTCGATTGCCAATTGCTCGGCGATATCCACGTACTCGCAGCCGCCGTAGTAGCGCTTGCCGGGATAACCCTCAGCGTATTTATTGGTGAGTACCGAACCCTGAGCCTGCATCACCGCCGGGCTGGTGTAGTTTTCGGAGGCGATCAACTCGATGTGATCTTCCTGGCGCTGGCGCTCTTGCTCCATCGCTTTCCACAAATCGGGATCGATGGCTTGAATAGTCTGACTGGAACTGAACATGGGAGATGGCTCAAGTAATTGAAAAAAACGGATTTTACCACGCGGAGGCGGGGTAGCGAACCGTTCTATTCGGGGCGTTTGCCGGAGAGCTCGGCGATATCCGTACGCAGCTTGGCCACTTCCTCGCGCAGCGCTTTGATGTCTTGATGCATTTCGCGGCGCAATATTTTCTCGTCCTCGCCGATGAAATACGCGGCGATACTCGCGGTTACCAAGGACAACATCGCGAATCCGGCGATCACCATGATCACTGCAAAAAAGCGCGAAGCGGCGGTGGTCGGCACGAAATCGCCATAGCCCACGGTGGCGCCGGTCACGAACGCGAGCCACAGACCGTCGCCATAGGAGTGAATCGTCGGCTCCAGCCAGTAAAATCCCGCCCCGGCCAGCGCCAGCGTGACCGCGCCCCAGCCCAGAAAATACGGCAAGCTAGTGGGCGACAACACATTGCGCATCGAACCCAGCGCCCGCGCCAACACCAGCGTGACATAAGCGATGCGCAGCAAGCGCGCCAGCGGCACCCATTCCGACGCAACGCCGGCGAAGCTGATTGCAGCGGCGAAAATAATCAGCAGATCGAGCCAATTGTAGGCCACGTACAAGCGCGGTTGGCGCGTCTGGCGCAGCATCCAGAAAAATTCCGCGCTGAAGGCAAGCAGGATAAAAGCGTCCAGCGCCTGCCCCACATGGCGCAACAAGCCGTTGGTCGCTACTTCTTCAAAATAGAAAGCCGGCAGCGCAAGCAGCGCCACCGCCACCATGAGCCAATGCAGCCGGTGCTCCCACACATAGGCTTGGGGGTTGTCGTGCGGCGGCACGCCACCCATACCGATCAAAACGCGATAGTTACGCATAGGCCCATGGTAACAGGGGTCAATTCGACGGGGAACAGCCGGCCTGCCTATAATCGCGTCCTACACCCACCCTATCCCCATCATGAAACCACTGCTCACCCTCGCCCATTTTATCGATCGTCTGAATCAGCGCATCGGCCGCGCGGTGTCGTGGCTGATTCTCGCCACTGTGCTGATCAGCGCCGGCAACGCCATCATGCGCAAGGCATTCCAGATGAGTTCCAATGCATTTCTCGAAATTCAATGGACCTTGTTCGCAGCGGTATTTCTGCTCGCGGCGGGTTATACGCTGTTGAAGAACGAGCATGTGCGCATCGACATTCTCGTAAGCCGCTTTGGTCCACGCGCGCAAGCGTGGATCGACATTGTCGGCGGGCTGCTGTTTCTGCTACCGCTGTGCGCCCTCGTGCTCTATCACGCCTGGCCGTTTTTTCTGAATTCCTATTCCGCACAAGAGTGGTCGAATAATCCGGGCGGCTTGATGCTGTGGCCGGCGAAACTGATGATCCCGCTCGGCTTCACCCTGCTGCTGCTGCAAGGCGTGGCGGAAATCATCAAACGCATCGGCTATCTTGCCGGCGAGGAACCGCCGGAGCATAAATCATGAGCGCCGACTGGCTGGCTCCGCTCATGTTCGCCGCCCTGGTGCTGTTTTTGTTGCTGGGCTATCCGGTCGCCTTCGCGCTCGCCGCCAACGGTTTGCTGTTCGCAATAATCGGCATCGAATACGGCCTGCTCACGCCCGATCTGCTGGGCGCGTTGCCGCATCGCATTTACGGCATCATGCAAAACGAAACGCTGCTGGCGATTCCCTTCTTCACCTTTATGGGGCTGGTCATGGAGCGCAGCGGTTTAGCTGAGGATCTGCTCGACACCATCGGTCAACTCTTCGGCCCAATGCGCGGCGGCATTGCCTATGCGGTGATTTTCGTCGGCGCCTTACTCGCGGCCACTACCGGCGTCGTGGCCGCAGCGGTGATCTCGATGGGCTTGATCTCGCTGCCCTTGATGCTGCGCTATGGCTACGACCGACGCTTGGCCGCCGGTGTCATCGCCGCCTCCGGCACGCTAGCGCAAATCATTCCACCGAGCCTGGTGCTGATCGTGCTCGCCGATCAATTGCAGCAGCCCGTCAGCGATTTGTACCAAGGCGCGCTGCTACCCGGCCTCATGCTCGCCGGTCTGTACATGGTGTATGTGCTAGTCATCACCCTGATCAAACCGATGGCGGCCCCGGCGCTGCCCTTGAGCGCGCGCGCGCTCAACGGACGCCAACTCGCCGTCAAAGTAATGGTCTCGCTGGTGCCACCCTTGGCGCTGATTTTTCTGGTGTTGGGCACCATCTTCTTAGGAATAGCCACACCCACCGAAGGCGGGGCCATGGGTGCGGTCGGCGCGCTGGCCTTGGCGTTGCTGAACCGGCGCTTCAACCTTTCGCTGCTGAAGCAAGCCTTGGATTCCACCGCCAAGCTATCTTCGTTCGTGATGTTCATTCTGATCGGCTCCACCGTGTTCGGACTGGTGTTCCGCGCGGTGAACGGCGACCTGTGGGTAGAACAATTATTGGGCGGGTTACCCGGCGGCGCGCTCGGCTTTCTGATCGTGGTGAACCTACTGGTCTTCGTGCTCGCCTTCTTTCTGGATTTCTTCGAGCTGGCCTTCATCCTGGTGCCGCTGCTCGCCCCAGTCGCGACCCTGCTCGGTATCGACTTGGTTTGGTTCGGCGTGCTGCTGGCGATCAACATGCAGACTTCATTCCTGCATCCGCCATTCGGCTTCGCGCTTTTTTTCCTGCGCAGCGTCGCACCGAAAGAAGATTACGTGGACAAAGTCACGGGGAAATTAACCGGGGGCGTGAGCACCGCACAAATCTATTGGGGCGCGGTGCCCTTCGTGTTGATTCAAATCGCCATGGTGGCGATGGTGCTCGCCTTCCCGCAACTGGTCGGCGATTTCAGTAAAAAAGTGACTGAAGATACGCCGCTTAAAATTGAGCTGCAGGCGGAGTAGCGCTGCACGATTGCAGTGGCATCCACTTAGCTGATCCCGGCCATGAGGGCCGGAATCAGTAATAAAACACATTGTGGATTGTATGAAAGAACGCGAGCTAGATTAGCGTGCGCGGCATTGCAGACTCTGGAAACCATCGATGCGTGAACTTCCTTGCACCGCTAAATACGACAGCAGGACATCGAAATCGCCATTCGATCCGGTGGGAATCGAGGAAGCAGCAACGACACGCGCCGCGGGAGCATTATTACTCGCGGTATTGCCGATATAGACCGCCTTGGCAAGCAGCTGGCTGGCAGGCGAATGCCCGCCATCGAGCGCCCAGAACCGTGCATCGCGCTCCGTGGCACCGCCGCCGACCGCGCGCTGTTCATAGTGCATGATCATGTCGCCGCAGGGGCTGAAACGAAAAAACTCATTGCCGCCATTAAATTGCTGGTTCAACATCGGCGCGGAATACGCATGGGCCAGGTCATAGGCGAGCAAGGTATATATGCGCGAGGGGGAGACAGATACATCGTGCGCGATCAGAAAAGTCTTGTCGTCGGGGCTAAACCCCCATAAAGCGGAGCCCATGATCGTCGTATTTTGCACGATACGGTTGTACGCCGAGAGATCATAAACCGTAAGGTAAGTTTGATTCGGGATCGAGGCATTCAGCGTTGCAACCAAAAAATATTTCTCATTCGGGCTGAAGCCCCACGCGGCGGCGTTCGACACTTGCCCCACTTTACCGGGGATTTCCACCCAGGGTATCGGCCCCGCACCGCTCGGAATGAAACCCGTGTTGACGATGTAAGTACCGGAAGGCGAAGTACCCGTAAGCGGATTGCTGGCCGAGGGTATCACCGTCAGTAGATTGGGCTCGACAAAGGCGCCCGTATCACGGCAGTTACAGTCAATTTGTAAATCGACCGTGGTGTTGCCAATTTGCGCCGCCGCCCGTTTCGCAAAAATATTTATATTCGGGTTGCCACTGCGTGCTTTTTCAGCAAGTTTTATCTGCAATTGCGGTGTGGTCGGCACAGCGGCAAATCGAGTGGTGGTAACAAAGTTCGGCGTCAGCATGTTACTCATATGCCCGGCCGCTTGTGGCGGTGAGACGCCAGTTTCCAGATCGACTCGACCGGCCACACCGCTTAAGTTGGTGAGTGCCAATTGCACGTTCTTAGTTTCGCCCGGAAACATTTTTAATTGGCCGGGGTTGGCAACGATGCCGAACTTGTCGGCAAGATTCACATTTATCGCTGCACCGCCCCATGAGACAAGCACGCGACCAGACGCATCCACTGCGGAGATGGCGACCAAATATTTCCCATTCAGCGTGCGTCCTGGGATAACGGTGTTGGCTGTGACGGTGAGGTTCGATGTATCCTGACCGCCAGCAGTGAGTGACAACGTGGTTTTGGATAACTGCGTCGAGAGCCCGTAGTTCGCGCAGGGCACATACGGCGGCGATGCCGTCTCACGCAAGCAAGCCGTGGCCGCCAGCGTGACGGGCCCGGTATAACCCAAGGACGAAACCAACACCACCGCAGGCACTGCAACGTTTGTAGGGGTTTGCTCGCTCAAGGCGATCCGATTGAGATCGGTATCGCCGGGCATCACGGAAATATCTACGCCTCCGCCCACGACGGTAATTGGCGCGCCCGCGCGGCTAAAGCGGCTGACGCGATTGTTCCCCGTGTCGGCTACATACAGATCACCATTGGCAGCGACAAAAATGTGGCCGCCGCCGGTCTGGCCAACATTGCGCCCACGCGGCAGCGCGCCTAAAGGCGCAGACGTTGGACTAAAATGCTGCACGCCTTGGATCAGATCAGTGACATAGAAATCGCCTGCCGGATCGGTCGCTACATAAAACGCCCGCTCGAAGCCGCCAGGGATGCGCACCGCAATCGGTGTACCGCATTGCGCGACCGTGCCGTTGCAAAATCCGTTGGTATGTCCAATGGAGCTGCCTGGCGCTTTGATGCAGCTGCTCCCGCTGCTACAACCACCCAGCCAACCGAGTCTGCTGGGTTGCGCCCCGCTTAAATCAAATTTGATGATGCGGTTATTGTCCGGGTCAATCACCAGCAAATGGCCGTTCGCATCGAGCGCAATATCGAAAAATTCATTTGGCCGCACGGGGAGGTCAAACACATTGAAGCTACCCAGCAACTGGCCACTGGCATTTAGCGTTAAGACTTTGCCGTTACTGGCATCCGCAATCAGCAGATTGCCATTGGCCAAAAACACAAATGCGCTCGCTTTCGAGGTCGCAGGTAGCGAAATCGCTCCGAGCGGTGCGCCCGCCGTGCTCATGCGCACGATGCGCTTTTGCACGCCATCCAATAGATACAGATTACCATCGGGGCCAATCGCGAGATCACGTATTGAAGAAAAATAGCCGGGGTTAGCAATCGTCGAGCCTGCACTATGGATGCGCATGGTGATCGTACCCGACGGCGCAATGACAACCACCTCACCAACCGTTACACCCGCGGGCTGTTCACTGACGTAAATGTTGCTGGCTGAGTCGACTGTGACTCTAGCGGGTCGATCAAGCGTTTGGGCAGAAGCAACATTGCATAAAGAGAAAAACAAAGCGACAAGCAACATTAGCGGTTTCATCGTATCCCCTTTTTTTATTGATACCTGTAAATGTGGCGTTAGCAGGCTATTGAAATTTACTTCGAGGTTTGGGCCGCATCAATTTCCAAGCCCACGAATTAAACTTAGCACAATTTTTTGATATTGTTTCAAAGCACTATCGGCGTGAGTTACCGCCGCGTGCTGCCCCCTCGCCGCAGCTACGATGACGGCTAGTCAGGACGATGAAGCACAACTCGCCTTGGCAATTTTCCACAGAAGGCGAATAGGTTCACGCCCACGGCGCGAATTTTCCCTCGTCGGCAAGCGCATGCATGCGGGCATCGAGTTCATTCATGAACGTCTGCTTGCACCCTGCCAATGAATCGCCACACCCACGAACACGCCGCAGAAAAAGAGCACCAGCAGCGCCTCGCCCTTGGGCAGACGCTCGCGGTGGCGAAAGTTGAGACCGATGATGACTAGTGCCAAGGGACGCACGATAAGCGCGAAGAAAAGTAAGCGTAGTAGTTTGACCATCGGAAAAAACTACAGCCTTCTCATCCACCATAGGCAAAGCGCATTCACTGCGGAAGCTCGAAACCTGCTGGTAAACGCCCACGGGTTTTCTCTCGCAAATCGCTCGCAGTGGTCGGGCTCAATTGCTTGAGTCTGTCGTAGGCCTCCAGCGCCTCTTTGCGGTTATTTAGCGTGAGGTGTATGCCCGTCAAGAGGTACCAGCCGCCCGGATTCTGTGGCAATTGCTGCACCAACGATTCGGCGTAAGGCTTAGCCTTGTCGGGCTGTTTGCTTGCCAGGTAGGCCTGCGTTAGAAATAGCTTGGCATCTGCCGCAGTCGGGGCGAGGGTGAGCGCCTTTTCCAGTATCACGATGGCCTTACCCAATTGACCTAGGCGTAAGTAGGCTTCTCCGAGATTGATCCAGGCGGTCGCAAAATCGGGTTGCAAACGTACCGCCGTTTCCAAGGCTTGAGCGGCCTCCGCAAATCGCTTCAGCTTGAGCAGCGTGTAGCCCTTGTTGCTCCAGCCATAAGCATCGGCCCCATTGATGGCAAGAGACTGCTCCGCAAATGAAAGCGCATCGGCGTACTGGCCGCGCAAGCCGTGATAGGTAGCCAATGCGCTAAGCATGACGGTGTTTTTTGGGTCGATTTCCTGAGCCGTCTTGAGTGCCTTGTAGCCTTCTTCCAGCTTTCCCATTCGCACTAGCGCATCACCCAGTGTCGCCCAAGTTTGTGCATCCTTAGGATAGGCCTGTGCCAGCATCTGCAAGGGCGCAATCATACCGGGGTAATCGCGCATCTCTTGGCGCAAGGCGACCATGCCATAAGCAACATGCGGCGATGCAGGCGCTAGCGCGTAGGCTTTCTCAAGCAGCGTTTTGCGTTCTATTTTTTCGCCCCGCGCTTTTAACATTTCAGCCAGATCGGCCATTACAGCGGCACTATCCGGCTTCAGCTCCAAAGACTTGCGCATAGCTTTTTCCGCTTCCTGACTACGACCAGATGTCATCAGCACTATCCCTAAACGGTGCCAGGCATGCTCGGCCTTGGGGTCGAGTTCCAATGCCTTACGGTAGGCGCGCTCCGCCTCCGCGATGTTTTTTTTCTTCTCCTCATCCACGCCGATGTTGAACCAGCTTTGGGCATCGTATGCCTGTTCTTTCGATGCGCCCGCCAGCACACGCCGCGCATCGGTATTTGCGCCACTCGCCGCCAACACCGCCGCCAAACCGCTAGTGACGCCCTCATCGCCCGGCTTTAAACGCAGACTCGTTCGGTATGCCAGCGCAGCTTCTTGGAAGCGCCCTAGGCTTTGTAACGCCGCCCCCTGCAACGTCCAGCCGCGCTCATTCCATGGCTCGCGCCGCACTACCTCCCGGGTGGACACGAGCATTGCTTCATATTCACGCGCTTTCAGTTGCCAGTCTGCCCGAACCAGCCAGTAGAAACCTGCGTGAGGCTCCAACTGCATGGCTTGTTCAAGAAATTTATTCGCCTGCTGCTTATCACCCAACGCATGCAGCGTCATGGCCAGATAGGCACGCGCCGCAGCGTTGCCTGGATCACGCGTAGCATTGAGCAATATTTTCTGCGCGCGATCGAACTCGCCCAGGTTATAAAGCGCCAAGCCGAGAAAACCATCGGGTAGCGAGGCTGTTGGGTAAACAGCCGCCCATTGCCGCGCTAACTCAGCAAGCTTGAGCCACTGCCCCGCGGTGCGAAAGATATCGGCCTGTCCTACCCAGTCTGGGTCTGGCCCGACATCAGGCGAAACTTTTGGGACTTTCCCCCGCTTATCCAATTCGGCGATGCCATCGGCTGGCACCGACAAATTAAAATTCTGGCCGCGACTCAATATGGCTGAAGTAATGCCGACCAGCCTTCCTTCTGCATCGAACAGCCCGCCCCCGCTGGAACCCGGCGCAACCGGCGTGGAGGAAAACACTAGCTGCTGCCCCTGATACTCCTTCACCGCAGACACTATGCCTGCGCTTACCGACAGCCCCAAGCCGAGTGGGTTGCCGATAGCAAAAACGGTTTCGCCCGGGGCCACGTCTTTAATAGCGCGTAGTTTGATGGGCTTTGCGTTGAGGCTTTTCACCTGCAATCGACATAAATCCCGCTCGGTGTCATCCAATTCCAGCGTCGCGGGAAACGTCTGATCGGTCCATGTCACGCGAATCGAACCTGCGTCGCGCACCACATGGCAATTGGTGATGATCTTGCCATCACTGATCACGACTCCGCTTCCTTCCCCTTCGATCTCGTTGCGTTCATCCAATATCGTCACGATCACCATGGAGCCGCGCACTTGCTCGAATACCCGCTCGGCCTCGCCACCATGGGCAACAGATGTTACGAAAAGCAATGCGCCAAATAACAGCCTCATAGCGCGCTCCCTTCATAGGGAAAAATCATTCGCTTGTAGACGGTTTCTGCAGTTTGGGCATCGATGGTTCGCAGTTGTTCGTAGGCCCGTTTCATTTCTTCCTTGCGCCCCGCAACATGATAGGCCTCGATTAGGGCCTGCCAGACTCGGGGCTGTTTGCTATCCAATTGCAGCGATTGCTTGTATGCAGGAATCGCTTGCTCCGGATTGGCACGATAGCTATGCACGTAGCCGATTTGACGCCAGGGAAATGGATCGTCTGGATTGGCGGTCTTGAGTTCTTCAAACAGCGCGAGCGCCTCTGTAAAACGCAACCCATCTTTCAGCGCTAGACCTAGACTTTGCTTTGCCGATATAGCGGCTGGCTGAAGCTTCACCGCCTGGGTATACGCGCCGATTGCTTCCGGGTACATCTTGAGCGCGTAGTAGGCGCTGCCAAGATTTTCCCAGGCCCAACCAGGCCGTTGCGTTGGCCCTTCCGTTGCGTACTGGAGTACTTTGATGCCTTCACGATAACGGCGGTCCATGACCAGCGCTGCGCCTTTGAATAACTTGGCATCGCTGTTGTCTGGCGCCAAGGCGATGGCCTGCTCTGCACTGGCAAGCGCACGTTTAGGACGTTGATCAAATAGATACACCTCTGTAAGCAACAACCAAGTGTTTACATCATTCGGCGTCACGCGTGCCATCGCTCGATGCGCCGCGGCAGCCGCGCGCCAGTCGCGGTTGGCACGTGCAATTCGAGATAAGCCCAGGTGGGCGTCATAATTCAATGAATCCACCTGTAGCGCTCTTACAAAAGCTTGCTTGGCTTGCGCGCCATGATCCAGGCTTAGCTCCGCTTGCCCCAGGGCTACCCAAATACTCGCATCTTCTTGTCGGATCGCTAGCAAACTGCGCGCGACATCGGCTGCTTCCTGCGCCTTTTTTTGATAGAGCAATGCATTGGATAAACCGACGCCAAACAGGATCGCATTCGGCTCACGTTTCAGGACTTCACGATAAGCCCGCTCCGCCTCGGGCCAATCACCCATCTGCTGCGCTGCAATGCCAAGCCATGCCCAAGCTGCACCACTGTTAGCATCCGCCGCCAGCCATGTTTTTGCATGCTGCGCCAGATCCGCCCATTTACCTTGCTGCAAGAGACCAGTTGCGGTGGCACTGAGGCCATCCGCTGCGCTGGCCGCACCCAGGCGTTTTTCGATCTCGGCCAAGCGTCGAATGGGAATAGCGAAATTCACGTTCTGTCCGTCACGGGCACGGTAAGTGATAAAACCAAGCAGCTTGCCTTCCGCGTCGAAAAGCCCGCCGCCTTCGGAGCCCGGCGCGATGGCAGCCGTGAATTGAATGTAGGTATCGCCGCCGAAATCACGTATACCCGACACCACCCCCTCGGAGATGCTCAGGCCGAGCTGCAAAGCGTTACTCACGGCAAACACGCGCACCCCTACCTCAGGGTCTTTTTGCAAGAACTCCACCGGCGCCGCTACTACAAGGTTGGACAACGCCAACAGACAAAGCCCTTCGCGATCAGCGCCGCCTGTTTGCTCGGCACGAATAATTTTCTCGCCTCGAACCAGGCGTATCGTGGCCGCACCTTGTAACCCATCGCATTGCACGATTGCCTTGCCGGCATCGATCACCACCGCCCCGGCGGATGAAATCAGCCGATCTTTAGCATCCAGGGTCTCCAGCACCCATATCCTGTCGCTCGCTTGGCGAAAGATGTCTTGAGCCGTCAGCGCGGCGGCTTGGCTCGCCCACAATCCGCAAAGGGCTGCGCATAAAATCGCTCCCCGCTGCCACTTCCCTATTTGCCCTACCCATACATTTTTCATTATTGACCCAGAAAATTTCTAGTTCATGATGGTTTCGATACGCTTAGTCGCCTCAGAAGCGTAAGTAATACACATAGTGGAAAAAATAATGGCGCGGTACAGGTCAGGCTGCCGATGCGGGCGTATACGGCGGGGAAATCTAAGGCCCGCTTTTGGCGGCAAGCAAGCCTTCTCCCGTCCAGACTTTGACATAAGCACCGCGAAACAGCCGCTCTACCTCAGGCTTTGCTGCGCTTGCTGTTGGCTCTCGATCGATCACCACAATGCGCCCCTGCGGATACTGCCGCGCCCAGGCATGCACTGATTCATTATCGACCAGCGCCAATGGTTTGGTCAGACGGCCAGCGAAATTGAATTGCGCGTGGTACTTGCCCCAATACGCGATGGGAATATCGCGCGCCTGTAAGCTCGCCAGATGCTGCGCCACCGGTCGCGTATCGATGTAGGGCACGAGCAGGGGGATCACACTGAGATAGGCCACTGTCAATAACGCCAGCATGCCCAGCGCTAATACGCGCAACCGAGTTGCCAGCGTGTGGCCAGCGAATAGTAGCGCCGCACCCACCAGTGCAAAGGCCCACGCCGGCCATGCCGGAAAAGTTGATGTGTATTCGGGTAAATCCAACTTGGCAGGATGCAGGCGCAGATAGATCCACACTCCTGACAACAGGAAACATGCCAATGCCGGCAACAGCAAATCGAAGCGCGCGGGTTTGTCTTTCACGCGTTGCAGCGCATAGGCGGCGAGCAAGGCGAAGGCGGGGATGAGCGGCAGCAAATAGCGGATTTGCTTGCCGCTGATGAGCGAGAAGCCGATGAACACCGGCACTATCCATGCAATTAAAAAACGCATGCCCGGTTCATTCATTGATTGACGCAAACCCGACATACCGCGCCAAAACGCGGGCCACAAAAACCATGGAAACAACATCAACGGCAACATCGACAGGTAATGCCACCACGGCGCGCGATGCGCGAATGATTCGGTCATGCGCCCCGCGGTCTGTCCCCAGAAAATCGCATTGCGATACGCCTCACCGCCGAAATAAGCGGCGGGCGCGGCCCAAGCCAGCGCAATGACCGCACCCAACAGCAGCGCGCCCAGCACACCGAGGTACCAGCGCACGATGGTGCCGCGTGGCAATGTCGCCCACCACGGCGCGAGCACGGCGGCCGGCAGCAAGTGCAAGAGAATCACCGGCCCTTTGGACAGCACGCCCAGGCCAATGCCCACGCCCAACCAGAGCAGGCCGCGCATGCGCTCGCCCTGCACCGCGCGCACCAGGCCTGACATGCCGATCAATGTGCTGCACATGAGCAGCGGATCGAAGCCCAACAGCGTGAACAAGCCGGCAAACAGAAGCGTACCGAAGATGATCCAGGTCGCCGTATTCGCCAATTCCGCTTGTGCTGGCCAGAGCTGCCGCGCCAAGCGCCGCATCAGCACCACGCCGGCAAACGCGAGCAAGGGCGGCACCAAGCGCGGCCACCACTCGTTCACCCCGAACACCGCCCAGCCCGCATGAATCAGCCAGAACAACAGCGGCGGCTTGTGGCTATACGGCTCGCCATTGAGATAGGGCACCAGAAAATCGCCGCGATGCCACATCTCCCACGCCACCGCGAGATAGCGCGTCTCGTCCACTGGCCATAGCGGGCGCAGGAAGAGCGCGGCGAGCGCGAGTGCGGCCCAGCCGAGCAATAGCGCGATTAGATAGCGGTCTTGTTTGAGTAGGCGCATAGAAATTTAAAAATCAAAAAATAAATTAACCGCCTCGTGCCGCCTCAGGATCCAACTCCGCATCCACTTCCGCGCCCAGCGTATGGCCGTGGCGATATTTGCGATACAACCACACACCGATCACGCCTGACACCAGAAACAGCAACACCGCTAGCCCGATGCGCAGCGCCGGATCGACGTTGACGCCGCTGCCGACCAAGGCAAATACCAGGGTCTGCGGGATATAGCCGAGCAAGGAACCCAGAAAAAACGGCAATGCGCGCACGCTGGTCACGCCCGCCGCCAGATTGGTGGCCAAGTTGTTGCCGATCGGCAGCAGGCGGATCAGCAAGGTCATGGAAAATGGGCTCCAACTGAGAAAATCATCGATGCGCTGAATGCGCGCACCGAAACGCGCCGTGATGAAATGCCGCCCAATCCAGCGCGCGTAGAAAAAAGAAACAATGCAGCCCGCTATGACCGCGGCCAGGGTCAGCGCAACACCGAGCACAAAGCCGAATGCATAACCGCCGAGGAAGCTGATGATCTGGCGCGGCATGGCGAGCGCGGCGGCAAGGGCGCCGACACCGACAAACAGCAACTCGCCGCTCAGGCCTTTGCCGCGAATCTCGGTGTCGATCCACGCTTGATTGATGCTGGCGCCGAAATGCGTGGCTTCGAGTACATAGCCCAGGGCAACGAGTGACGCGATGAAAATCAAGCCGCGCAGAATGGCGCGCGCCTGCATTAGCGCGAAACCTCGCTCACTTGCGGGTGGCGCATGCGGCGTTGCAGCCACATCACGCCGAAGATATCGACGATGCCGACCCACAGCCGGTTATGCAGCCCGTAATTGGACACGCCACGCATGCGCGGCCGGTGATTGACCTCGACCGAGATGGTCGCGCCGCCGTTGCGCCGCACTAGTGCAGGCAGAAAGCGATGCATGTGATTAAAGAAGGGCAATTGCAAATACACCGCGCGCGGGATGAGCTTGAGGCCGCAGCCGGTGTCGGGTGTGGCATCACCCAGCATGCGCGAGCGCACACCGTTGGCGATGCGTGAAGACAGGCGCTTCAACCAAGTGTCTTTGCGCTGCTTGCGCCAGCCGGCGATGAGTTGCAGATTTTTCGGCTGCGCCGGGTCGCGCGCCACGGCGAGTAAATTCGGAATGTCGGCCGGATCGTTTTGCCCGTCGCCGTCGAGGGTGGCGATCCACTCGCCAAGGGCCACGCGCACGCCGCTGATCACTGCCGCGCTTTGGCCGCAGCTTTGCGCATGGCTCAGCACGCGCAGCCGGGGAAATTCGCGCATCGCCTCCAGCAAGATCGAAGCGGTGCGATCAGTGCTGCCGTCGTCGATGTAGATCACTTCGTATTCGCTCTTACCTTCGAGTGCGGCGCGAATCTCGGTCAGCAGCGGCAGGATGTTTTCCTGCTCGTTTTTAACCGGGACGATGACGGATAATTCCATGAACGCGATTACTTGACGTTATTAAAAGTGAAGTTGGCGTAGCTGGCCTCGGCCACGCGGAACCATTGGAACTGATCGTTGCGGAAACGCGCCCAGGGCTCGTAAATCTTTTTGAATGCAGGATTCTTTGCCGCCTCTTCGCGATAGATATCTTCCGCCACCTTGAGCGCAGCTTTCATCATATCGGGCGGGAACGCATGCAGCTTGGCGCCGCCCTTCAACAGGCGCCCGAGCGCGGCGGGATTTTTCGCGTCGTATTCGGCCAGCATGTGCAGATTGGCCTCCGCCGTCGCTACGTCGAATGCCTCGCGGTATTGCGCCGGCAATTTTTCCCATTCTTTCGCATTGACGAGGAAAGACAGGTTCGGTCCACCCTCCCACCAGCCGGGGTAGTAGTAGTGCTTGGCCACTTTGTGAAAGCCCAGCTTCTCGTCGTCGTACGGCCCGACCCATTCGGCAGCGTCCAGCGTACCTTTTTCCAGGGCGGGATAAATGTCCGCGCCCGCCAGGGTTTGCGTCACCACGCCTAAGCGCGACATGATTTCGCCGCCGATACCGGGAATGCGCATTTTCAACCCTTTCAGGTCGGCGAGGCTTTTGATCTCCTTGCGAAACCAGCCACCCATCTGCGTGCCCGTATTGCCGCCGGGGAAATTCACGATGCCATATTGTTTATACAAATCGCGCATCAGGGCCAACCCGCCGCCGTAATAAAACCAGGCATTCTGTTGGCGCGCGGTCAAACCAAACGGCATCGCGGTATCAAATACAAACGCTTTATTTTTACCTGCGTAGTAATAGCTCGCGGTGTGCCCACATTCCACTGTCCCTTGGCTCACCGCATCTAACACTTGCAGCCCCGGCACGAGTTCGCCGCCAGCAAACACGCGAATCTGGAATTTATTGTTGGTGAGCGCTGCGACGCGCTTGGCCAACAACTCGGCCGCGCCGTAGATCGTGTCGAGGCTTTTAGGGAAACTGGAAGCGAGACGCCATTTTATTTCTGGCTCGGTGGAGGCGATAGCGGGTGAGGAAAACGATGCGCCAACGGCCAGACCCGCACCTGCGCGTTTTAAGAAGTTGCGACGTTCCATTATTTCCTCCTCCACGCCATCACTCGGCTTATTCGCCGGCAATAGTCATATTTTCAATCAAGATCGAGCCGGTCTGGCGCGCGCCGCGCACCACGATGTCGTTTCCCACCGCCACAATCTGTTTAAACATATCCTTCAAATTGCCCGCAATGGTAATCTCTTCCACCGGATACTGAATCTCGCCATTTTCCACCCAGAATCCCGCCGCGCCACGTGAATAGTCGCCTGTAATCGCGTTGACGCCTTGGCCCAACAACTCGGTCACCACCAGGCCACGCCCCATTTTTTTTAGTAGTGCGGCGAAATCGAGGTCGCTGGTATCGATGATCAAGTTATGGTTGCCACCCGCATTACCCGTAGTGTGCATGCCGAGCTTGCGTGCCGAATAGCTGGAGAGAAAATAACCTTGCAGCACGCCATCTTTGACCACAGCACGGTCGGTGGTGGTTACCCCTTCGTTATCGAACGGCGCACTGGCTAAACCTTGCTTCAAATGGGGGCGTTCGACGATCTGTATGAAAGGCGAGAAGATTTGCGTGCCCAGGCTATCGAGCAGAAACGAGCTCTTGCGATATAGACTGCCGCCGCTCACCGCGGAGACGAAGCTGCCCAATAAACCTGCGGCAATCGACGCCTCGAAGATCACCGGCGCTTGCATAGTCTTGAGCTTCTTCGCATCCAGGCGACGCAACGTGCGCTCACCCGTGATGCGGCCAACGGATTCGGCGCGCTCCAATGCGCTGGCTTGGCGCGAAGTGGTGTACCAATAGTCGCGCTGCATACCGGCATCCGATTCGGCGATCACCGCGCACGAAATGCTGTGGCGCGAAGTGGGATAGCCGGCGATAAACCCCAGGCTGTTGCCATAAACGAAAATCGATTCCTGCGTGGAAACGGAGCCGCCCTCGGAATTATTGATGCGCGGGTCAACCGCCAGCGCAGCGGCTTCACAGGTTTGCGCCAATTCGATGGCCTGCTCCACCGGCAGGTCCCACGGGTGGTACAAATCCAGATCGGGTATGTCGCGCGCCAGCCGATCGGCTTCGGGCAGGCCGGCGAATTCATCCTCGGCGGTGTATTTGGCAATGGTCAGCGCTTTGGCCACCGTATCGCGAATCGCTTCGGCGGATAAATCCGAGGTGCTGGCATGGCCGCGCTTCTGACCGAAATAACAGGTGACACCCAGGCCTTTATCGCGGTTGTATTCGATGGTCTCGACTTGATTCAGGCGCACGGTCACATTTTGGCCAAAACCTTGGTTTACCTCCGCCTCGCACGCGGTGGCGCCTGCGGCTTTGGCTTGGGTCAAGATGTCTTGGGTAATTTGCTGAAGCTGGTCGATCGAGTAGGAAAAACGGCTGGGTTCCACGAATGTCGTCTAAGGCTAGGTTGGGGAAAGCGGTTATCATAGCAATTTTAGCCCGCACGGCGAAATCCGCATGTCCGCATCTACCCCCTTAGAAGACGACGAAGACGAAGTTAGCAAATCCCAGCGCAAGCGCGACATGACCGCCTTGCAAAAGTTGGGCGCAACGCTGGTTTTGCTTAAATCCAGCCAGATCGAGCAACTCCACTTGCCCGAAGCCTTGCTCGATGCGGTGATAGAAGCCAAACGCCTGACTAAAAACGAAGCTATCCGGCGCCAAATGCAATTCATCGGGCGCATCATGCGCAGCGTGGATCCCGCGCCGATTCAGGCGCAAATCGACGCCTGGAACGGCGTGAACGATCAGGAAACCGCTAAGCAGCATCAACTCGAGCGCTGGCGCGATCGTTTAGTCGAAGATGACGCAGCCCTGGCGGAATTCATCGCGCAATATCCAACCTGCGATGCTCAACCCTTGCGCACCCTGATTCGCAACACGCGTAAGGAGCGCGCACTGAATAAACCCTTGGCAAATTATCGCGCGCTGTTCCGCATGTTGCGCGAGATCATGCACAGCGCGCCACCTGAAGACAACTAAGCGTTCGACCGTAATATGACGAATCTTTCACGCAATTGCGATTGCGCCGCCCCCCTACTCTGTTTTAAGGTACGGCACCTATGATGCGGGAATTGATTGTTGGTTTGGTCAGCGTGAGCGATCGCGCCAGCCTGGGTATCTACGAAGATAAAGGTCTACCCGCCTTGAAAGATTGGCTCGCCGCCGCCATCCAATCCCCATGGCATGCCGAAACGCGGCTCATCCCCGATGAACGACCGCTCATCGAGCAAACTTTGATCGACCTGGTGGATGTGATTCACTGCAATCTGATCCTAACCACCGGCGGCACGGGTCCAGCACCGCGCGATGTCACGCCGGATGCCACCCTCGCCATCGCGGAACGTGTATTGGATGGCTTCGGCGAGCAAATGCGTGCGGTGAGCTTGAAATATGTTCCCACGGCGATCCTCTCGCGCCAAGTCGGGGTAATACGTGGTAAGTGCTTGATTTTAAATTTACCTGGTCAGCCTAAGGCGATCAAGGAAACTTTGGATGGGGTATTCGCGGCGGTGCCTTACTGCATTGACCTGCTGGGTGGGCCATATATTGAAACCCGTGACGAAGTGCTGAAAGCATTTCGGCCAAAATCAGCGCAAAAAACCGACATAAAGTGGACATAGATGCCGGATTATTGCCCCAGGCCGTCACCCCCGTGGCCGGTTATGCGCTTTGATTAGCGCTTGACAAACTGAGGAGAACCTGAAATTTTGTCAACATTAACAAAAACTAAGCTAAAGTCTGGGGAATCGTCCGGACAAATGGCATATTCTTTGCGTCGGGTAAAGGCCTAGCAAGCAAAAATGGATAAGGAGGCGGAAATGTTAGGTATTCTCGCCAAGCCCGCTGAGCGGCGGCAACGGCAATCTACCGTCGGACAGCACACCATTGTGTCGGTCGAAGCACGGCTCGGACTGCAACACATGTGCGCCGATCCCTTGGGCGAGGCGCTCAATAGCGTGCAAATGGGCATGCAGAAATTCAAGATCCGGCTCACTCGCGATGCGAACCACGCGCAATCCGCCAATCTTCTCATCCGCAAAATGTACTCTTGGCGCGGCTACACCACGGCTGCCACGCCAGTAGCCCACACCCCCAATAAAATATGCCTCTCGGTTTTTTTCGCCGAGCAAACGATCGGCACCCTCACGGTGGGCCTCGACGCAGCCGAAGGACTCTCGGCCGACGCCATGTACCAAGACCGGATCGACCCTTTGCGCAAAGCGGGCCGCATAATATGCGAGATGACCAAGCTCGCGGTGGACTCTAACGTGCGCTCGCGCAAAGTGCTGGCCTCCTTATTCCATATCGCCTACATCCACGCCCGCTATCTCAATGGCAGCACCGACCTTCTGGCCGAGGTCAATCCGCGTCACGTCGCGTTCTACGAGCGCATGTTGGGCTTCCAGCAACTCGGGGAAGAGCGCCAGTGCGAGCGCGTCAACGCGCCGGCGGTGCTGATGCGGGTTGAGACCGCTTACATGGATGCGCAAATCCGTAAATTCGGCGGCCAAGCCGAGGCGGCCAAGGGCGAAAAATCGATCTATCCCTATTTTTTCAGCAAATCGGACGAAATCGGTATCGCCCAACGCCTGTTGGAAAACCACCAATAACCCCCCTTCCCCGCGTGGTATGTCGCCGTTGCGGCTGCCTCGTTCATAGCTAGGCCGATCCAAGCCATTGGCATGGCCGACTTGCTCCCGTGCTTGCCCGGGTACGTCCCTTGCTTTAGTATTCGTCAACATTACGCTATTTTCATAATTCTCCTGGTACCACCATGTTCGACTTTAGCGGGCTCATCAACGCGATCTTGCGCAAAAAATCCGATGACCCGGTAGGCGATTTAAAATCGGCCACCATTTGGGTTCAAGAGCTGCCGCTCGCGGATATCCACAATGCGCAAATTGAAATTGTGCGCGCGCTCTCCAGCATCAACGAAAACAAAAAAATGCCGCTCAAGGAGCGGATTCGGGTCTGCATGTACCTGAATGAGAAGGCGCGCGCACTGCAAGACAATCTGTGCCACGACTATCTAGTCACGATGGAAGACGAGAAAGCCCCCGAGCGCGCCTATCTGCATACGATTCTGGCGTTCTGGGATGAAATGGCCGTGGCCTATCAAATCTGCATCCGCAGCTTCGCCCAAGACCCCAGCGCTAAATTGTGGCCGACCATCCACGTTCTCACCGCGCGCGCCCTGTATCACTTCGCGATGCAAGCCAAATGGGCGTATCTACGCTATATGCCGGTTGAAGGCGCGGTGTGGCGCAACCTGCACCGGCTTTATCTCTTCGCCGAGCGTGAGAATTTCGAGAAAACACCGGTTAAGTTATTTCCAGACAGCAGCGACGAAACCTCCTGCCTATCTGAATACCTGCAACCCATGATGCTCATGCTCGCCAATCCGGAGAGCTTGCAGCCGCAACAAATCAATCAAGTGGATGGTTGGCTCGATACCTGGGCCAAGAGCGTCAGCCTGGAAATGGAATTCCGCCCGCATCGTCAGTTGTATGCGGTGAACCTCGGCGATACCAAGCCGGCGCGCTCCCTGCGCCGCAATATGCTGGGCGAAAAATACCGCTACTGGGGTGTCGGCCTGCTGCTGGTGACCATCGAAAAGACCATCGAACACTTGAAAGGCGGCGAATTACCAGCGCGCTTAGGCTTGGGCGAGGATTGTCGCTTGCCGCTATGCCTCGAATTGATTGAGTTGGTGAAAAACCGCTGGGCAAAGAAAGATGTGCAGCGCAAACATGAGCGTAAGCCAAACGTCAAAGTCGTACATGTCGTGCAAGGCTTAGGCGACATCCTGTCCCAGCTCAAACCGGGTGCAAAAATTCAACGCAAGCCCAAGGGTGAAATGATCGGCTACCAAGTCATGGGCTATACCGTCGGCGGTTCGCCGATGGATATGAATACGCAGGGCAACAATGATCTATTTGAGCCCGCGCTGGAACAATGGATCATGGAAAACGAAAGCGCATCCGGCTACGGCGTCACCTTCAACCCGAGCGGTCACAAGGGCCTCAAAATCGGTTCGCTGATCGGGCTCAAGCCGGAAAGCAGCCGCCATTTTCTGATCGGCGTCATCCGCCGCATCAACAAGAACCCAACGAGCAAAACCTACGTCGGTATTGAAACCTTAAGCCAGTCGCCGATTCCGGTCGAATTGAATTCCCTTTCCGATGGCGACAGCCGCGCACAGCGGGCGAGCGCAGTGTATTTGTTGGAAATGCCGCAAGCCCAAGTGGCACGCAGCCTGCTCCTCGCACGCCAGGACTATGAGCCGGGCCGTCTGCTGCAACTCAAGGCACAAGGCAAGGCTTACACCATCCGTCTGCAAAACGCGCTAGAAGAAGCAGAAGACTATAGCCGCGTGCCGTTCGACGTCCTCGCGCGGCATCACTGAACTCTAAAAACCATTTACCACGGGGGGCACGGGGTTCACGGGGAAACCAATCAGGCACCAGCTCGAACCTTTGCATTCCATGGGCAAACAAATTCAAACGCAAAAGGTTTTGGGGTTCCCCGTGTGCCCCGTGCCCCCCGTGGTTAAGTAGTTTTTTGCTTCAAACGACACTCAAATGCTCTCCTACCGCGCACCGCTCGAAGTCGAAACCGGCACCTCGCCTGACGCCAGCGTCATCTGGCTGCACGGCTTGGGCGCGAATGGTTTTGATTTTTTGCCCATCGTCGATGAGTTGGCGCTGGCCCATCTACCGCCGACGCGCTTTATCTTTCCGCATGCCGCTGAGCAGCCCGTCACCTTGAATGGCGGCTATGTCATGCCCAGTTGGTATGACATCATCGGTTTGTATGCAGATGCACCCGAGGATGAAGCCGGCATCCGTACATCCATGGCTTATCTTGATCGCTTGATCGAACGTGAGCTGCAACGCGGTGTTATTTCCCAGCGCATCGTGCTCGCCGGCTTCTCCCAAGGCGGTAATATCGCCTTGAATGGCGCGCTGCGTTATCCCCAGCCGCTCGCCGGCGCGTTGATTCTGTCTTCGTACTTGGGTTTGAAAGACTGCTTAGCGGCAGAGGCCAGCACCGTCAATCGTACATTGCCGATCTTCATGGCACATGGCACTGCAGATGACATCGTGCCCTATGCGCTCGCTGATGGCTCGCGTGCAATCTTGACCCAACTCGGCTACCGGGTGGAATGGCGCGAATATGCGATGCCGCACACGGTATGTGCGCAGGAAGTGGGGGATATCGGGAATTGGCTGGCTATGGTGCTGGCTGCTTAGCTGCGGTTTTCGCCAGCACGTCGAACGAGGCGCGCAGCCAGTCGTCGCCGCGCTCCACAGCTTGTTTCAAACGGATGTGATAGGTAAAGCCCTTCGCATTGAACCAAAGCTCGCGCCCCTTGGCGTATTCCGCGCTTTGCAATATCAACGAATCCACTTGATTCCCCGGTTGATCGGCTTGCGCCGCCTTGAGGTAGAGCGTGGGGATCGGCATCACAAAGCCGACCGCATCGATACCCTCGATGCTCAGCGGCCGGTTTTCAGATTTGTCCGCGCGCAACAGCAGCGCGGTTGGTCGTTCAGCAATCACTTCGATGCCTACATACTGCTGATGAGGGCTGATGCGCCGCATGCGACGGATCACGCCCACATTCCAGTGACCTTTTTTCTCCGGTTTCAACCCGACCAATTTGCCGAGCCGCACCCAATCGTCGGCTTGATCGTTGATGTTCGCGCCGTAACCGCCTTCGCTTTCATTCTCCATCACCCAGCGCTCGTGCGCGATGACATGTTCTATTTTTTCGTCCTTGCCTTGGCTGCTCTGTGTACGTTGGGTGACAAAACCATAGAGACGCACGTCCAACATTTCTGCATAGCTGATATCGCCCGTACCAGATGTGTTCACTGAACTTACTACGCGCGCGTTGTCAGCGCGCACATTCAGGCTGATATCGTTTAGGCCGCGCACGACTTCGATGGACTGCATGGCGTTCTTGCGCTCGAATGCGCGCTGCACGCGCTTGACCCCGGTGGGCGACCAAAAATAGGCGATGCGTTCCAGTAATTCCAGGCAAGTCGGCAGCTTGCAATCTTCGGTTAACCCCAGCCTGACTGGCAGCGCCCCTGCCGTGAGTTGGTCGCGCAGATGATCGAGCTTTTCCTTCAAACCGTAGGTATCCCAATAGCGCAGATTTTCCTGCGGCACGACCCGGCGCACCCGATGCGCCCCGCGGTTTTCATTCAAGTCGAGATAGAACGTATGTTGCGTCGGCTTGAACTCGCGATCTATGTGGATATCTTTAATTAACATCGGCAACCAGCGCTCGATCAGAGACAACTGACGCGGCGCCAGGCTGCCGGTATTTAGCGTTTCCAGCATCAGCGCTTGCAAATAGAGATCGGCGACGGAGGTTTCCAGCCCCTCCGCATAGAGTTTCAGCGGTTGACGCTCGAACTCTTCGTACTCTGCGAAGTGATACAGATTGTGCAGCCGTTTCCATAATTTTGGATTGGCCTGGGTGTAGCGGTAATAACTCCATTTTGCATCCAAGGCGAAATAATTTACCGCGCGCGCGGTCAATAGCGGGATCGATGGTCCGATGCGGCTACCCGTCGGGTTGCCGATATATTCCATCAGGTGGCCATGGTAGGCGCGCAAAATTTCCTGGTAATACACCAGCACCGTATTCCACAGCCGGCTTTCCATCATGCGCGACATGCGGGGATTTTGCAGATATTGATCGCGCAACGTTTCCAGCGCTTCCTGCGCGCCTTGATCCAGCGCGGTGAGCACAGCCAAGCGCTCTTTCGTGGTTGGCAACCCCTGATCACAGTATTCCTTGATCTGCTTTACTACCGCTTCGATCGTCTCGACGGCATCGCCCATGGGCAATTCTTCCATCCAGCGTGTGATGGAGTGCAAATTCGTGAGCGGCGGAATGGGCTTGCGCCCGATGGTAGCGAGGAATTTCAACATGGTTGCCTAAAAGCGATCTACGTATTTGCCCTAACAAAAGCAGATTTCATGCCACCAAGCGAAACATCAGCAAATCAAACTCATCGGCATGCATCGCGTGACTTGTCACCGCCATCAGATCACTCGACGCGCCGTGGACCCATTCGAAATGCTGTTCCTGGCTATAAGTACCGAACGGCAGCAATAGCACACCGATATCCCGGCCTTGCGGCAAGCTCAGCAGAATACCGTTGCGGTACTCGTAGCTCGGCGCTTCCTGGTGTTTGTCCCATCCGGCAAGCTGCGCTGCGCACAGGGGGCGCAGCCGCACCGTGCGTGGCTGCTCGCTCAGTATTTGAATGCCGACGCGGCCATTCTGATGCGAATCGAACTCCACCCGCCGTATCACGCCCACGCCCCACTGTTCCCCACCTTCGCGTTTGAATCCGATGAGCTTGCCGGCGCACAGCCAATCCGCCGTGTGGCTCGGCACATCGGCGCCGAAGCCACCGCCGCTCTCATCACGCACCACCCAACTCTCCGTTAACGCGTCATCTTTGGCCGGCAGGGTATCGTCAGCCTCGACTACCTGCTGCCGGGTACGTTCGGTAACGAAGCCATAACGCTTGAGGTCGGTCTGCTCCAAGCTATCCCGATTACCCGATGCGATCGCCATTGCGATACTGTCACCCTTGTCGACTTTTCGACGAATTTCATTCAAATCAAAAACGAACATGACCCGACTTAGTACCTCGCTCCGGTCTTGCCCGCGCGCCGGGGGCGTCGGCGACCACAATCGCGCTACATGGCGCAGCATCCGCACCACCTCCTCCGGTGCGAAATGCACCAAGGCCGGAAACGCATCCAAGGCGCCCTGCTGTTCGATGGTGTGCGCGTCCAACTCGGCTTGGCGATAAGTCTCACCCGCACTGAAGAAACGGCTGTGTCCAGTGAGTTGGCCTGAAGGAATGCGCCGTGACGGCGCTTGGCCAGCAGTGAGATCGAAGTAATATCCGGCCTCAGGCGAGGCCTTGCGTTGACACACAAATTGCGCGGCATAGTGCATCGCCAGCCTATCCACGATCTCGATTTCGCGCGGCAACAAATTCTGCGGCGAAGCCATCTCTCGCATGAATAAGCGCGCCCACGCCTGCATCACCGAGTTCGGCACACCTGCTTGCGCCGTTTCGGCTACCGCAATTAATCGCCCCAACTCGCGCCAGATACGCGCATCTACTGCGCAATAACGCAGGCGCGCCAGCTTGGCCTGTTCGCTTAAAGCGGTCAGTGCATGGCCGATCAGCGCCAGCCATTCGCTGCCTGCACCTGGCTCGGGCTCGTACAATTCACAAGCAAGGCTTGCATACACTTGTTCCACACTGCGCCAATAGCCGGCCAGCGCAAGCCACAAGCGCGCTTCCTGCGTGGCTTGGCCACGCAACAGCGCTAAATAGTCGGCATACAGTTTCGCCGCGAAGGGTGCGGCAGCGCGGTCGATCACGCGTGCTACCGCTACGCGATTGGACCCAGGCAGATTCTTAGCGCCGGTCAAGGAATCCAGCATCGCCGCGATAGCGTGCAACGCGGCATAGGCGTCATGCGCCGGCAACTCGGCGCACCATGTCTCGGCCTCCTCCACGGTCATTGGGAGAGGAGCGTGCCGCAGCCGTTGGCCGAACCAATCTCGGAGGCCATCGGTGGTAAAGCAAAAACGCGGCTTAAGTGCGAACACAAACGCTCCAGAAATGAACCAGTAGCTTGTTTATCGCCCAAAATAGCCGGAAATTGAGGAAGTGGGGCCAGGGAAGCTCGAATCCGAGCCTTGCCGCCGCGTTTAGGTGGGTGATTTCCAGCGCGTGAGACGCAAGAGCGTGAGCAATACCATGAATCCGATAATCGCTAGGCCAAAGCCTTCGGCCATGGGAATCACCGGCCACTCGGCTTTACGCGCGGCAGTGAATGCGCCGACCAAGGTCAACATGGCGATGCCTTCACTGAAATTCTGTACCGCGATGGCGTGCCCGGCGCCGACGGTTGCGTGACCGCGTTCTTGCAACAAGGCATTCAAGGGCACCACAAAAAACCCGCCGCAGGCACCGATCAACACCAGCAGCCCGATGGCGACATACAAGTGCGTGGCATGGGCGAATATCCACACGCCCACACCCAGCAGCAAGCCCCCGATCAGCGCGCGATTCACCGTTTTCAGGTTGACCCAACGCGCCGCCAGCGCCGCGCCCACGGCGATGCCGATCGCCACCACGCCATTCAAATTGGCGGGGGTGTGGTTGTTGTCGATCAACAGCGCCACCGGCACCCACGCCACCAGCATGAAGCGCAAGGTGCTGCCGGCGCCCCAAAACAAGCTGGTGCCCAGCAGCGTAAAGCGGGTTTCGGGATGGCGGTAGAGTTGCTTGAGCGCAATCCAAAAATCGCGCACCAGCACCAGCAAGTTGAACGATTCCACCGGATGCGCGGCGGGTAATTTGGGAATACGCAAATTGGCGAGGGCGGCTGCGATATACAGTCCCGCCACGACACCCAAGGCCCAATTCACCGACACGTCCGACAACCAGCCACCCAATAGCGCGCCCAAGAGAATCGCCACAATGGTGGAGCCCTCCATCAAGCCATTGGCTTTCACCAATTTATCCGGCGTCACCAGCTCACTCAAAATGCCGTATTTTGCCGGCGAATAAGCCGCCGCGCCCAAGCCCACGATGCCATAGGCCAGCAGCGGATGCAGTCCGAACAACATCGCACAAGCGCCAAGCAACTTGACTGCATTCGCCACCAGCATCACGCGGCCTTTGGCATAGGCATCGGCAAACGGGCCGACGAAGGGCGCAAGCAGAATAAAGGCGCCCGCAAAAAACTCTTGCAGCATGGACTCGAAATAATCGGGAAAGCCGTTGGCTTTGATCAGGCCGATGGCGGCGAACAAGAGCGCGTTATCCGCAGCGGCGGACAGAAACTGCGCCACCAACACCGCGATCATGGCAGGCGAAAAAAGTGAAGCGTTAGGGGGCTGGGGAGAGGACATGCCGGGATCGCTCGAAGAAGGATCGGGTTTCAAAGATGCGCGCGGGTAGACCTGCGCCATTCAGCCGCAAGCTGCGTTTCAACACGAAATCGAACAGCAGCGGGTTGTGTTGCTGGATGGCATTCAACACCGGCACGGCGGCTTGTTCCAACAGCCCGAGTTCCACAAAAGTGGTCGCGGAATAAATCGGCAAAATGCCCGGCAAGGGATAATCCGATCCGTTTAACAAACGGTGATGCCACGCCGGCGTCGCCAACACGCGTTTCAAATATTCCGCCCGGTCGAATTGCGTGAGCGCAGAGATATCGCCGAACAATCGCCCCTCGTAGCGCGGCTCGCGCATCAAGCGCGCGAACAGATCGAAACTCGGCACAGACGGGCCCTGCGCACCTTGATCTAAATCCCGGTCATCCCCCAGGGATGCGCAGTGCGCCATGATGACGCGCACCCCATGGTCGAGCGCACGGCGCATTTTCAGCGGGTTGCCATAGTCCTGCGCTTCGCCACCAGACACCGCGCGCTCTTTGCCGGCGTGGGTCAACAGCGGCAGATCGTGCTTGGCCATCAGCGCATAAAAGGCATCGCAACGCGCTGAAGCGGGGTCGATATTCATCGCATTGGGCAGCCATTTCACCGCGCGCGCGCCGTCTTGCACGGCTTGTTCCAAGGCTTTGATCGCATCCACGCGATACGGATGGATCGAGGCAATCCACTCGAAATATTGCGGATGCTGGCGCGCCATGTCGCGCGCGTAACTGTTCGGCGTGTAGAAGGTCGAGCTCCCCCAATCCGGCTTGCCGTCGGTGCGCACATTGCGGTCGAACGCGAGCAGCATGAGCTTGGCGCCGGGCCGCATACCGTCCACCAGATTGTGCAAACGCTCGATATAACTTTGGTCGAGCCGCCCCGGCGCTTCATGCACGCAACCGGCATTCAAATAAAACAGCTTTTGCAGACGTTGGATCGGATGCCACAGCGAATCGAGCTTGGGGTTGGTCCAAGCGCCGCTATCACGGTCGCCCACGCCGACCAAATGCACGTGGCAATCCCACACCTGCTTTGCATCGATGCCATCCCACGCCGCGCGCACCAAATCATGCTGCGCGATTTCGGGGGGCAAGTTCACCAAGCATGCATTGAAGAAGCCTTGCTCCGGCCATTTATTCCAGATCGCGGCGGCGGCCACACCGGTTCCCGCCATCAAAATAAATCTGCGGCGATTCATGCTGTCTCCGCCATTTTTTTCAACGTTACATAATCGGTCTTGCCCGTACCGAGGATGGGCAGCGCTTCCACCACCACGATTTTTTTCGGCACCGCCAGCTCCGGGCTGCCGTTGGTGCGCGCCGCCTCCAGCAGGCGCTCGCGGTTGAGCGCGGTATCGGTAGTGAACAACACGATGCTCTCGCCCCGCTGTGGGTCGGCTTGACAGGATGCCGCGTGCTGATGCGCTGGGGAGGCAAGTGTCGCGATGCGCTCCACTACTTCCAGCGACACCATCTCGCCCGCGATTTTGGCAAAGCGCTTGACTCGCCCTTTGATAATCACAAAACCATCAGCATCGATTTCGACCACATCGCCGGTGTTGTACCAGCCCGCGCCAATTTCGGATTGGGGTGGAATCAACACACCTGGCTGCTCAAAGCGGTAATAGCCGGACATCACATTCGGCCCGCGCACATGCAGGATGCCGCCGCCTTCGATGCCGCTCACGGGCTCAATCCGTGACTCGATGCCAGGCAGCAACTGGCCCACGCTGCCCGCCTGATACGCCATCGGCGTGTTGACTGCCAGCACCGGCGCGGTCTCGGTCGCGCCATAGCCTTCCAGGATGCGGATACCGAACTTATCGAACCATGCTTTACGCACTTCATCGTTCAATTTCTCCGCGCCCGCCACCACATAGCGCAAGCGGTAAAAATCGTAGGGGTTGGCGAATTTGGCATAGTTGCCCAGAAAGGTGCTGGTGCTGAATAGCACCGTGCAATTGCGATCGTAGATTAACTCGGGAATCACTTTGTAATGCAAGGGCGAGGGATATAGAAAAAGTTTAGTGCCGGTAACTAAGGGCAGGATCGCACCGGCGGTGAGCCCAAAGGCGTGGAAAATCGGCAGGGCGCAAAAGAACTTATCGCTGGGTGAAAAATCGATCACGGCGCAAATTTGCGCGACATTGGCAAGCAGCGCGCGGTGCGAGAGCGCTACGCCTTTCGGCTTGCCCTCTGAGCCGGAAGTAAATAACACCACCGCGGTCGCTTCCGGATCGACGCGATGCGCGGCCCAGCGCGGAAACCATAGCGCGAACCCCATCAGCCACGCTTTATCCAGCAGACCGAAGCTGGGTTTCAAATCTTCTAAATACACCCAGCGCACGCCTTGCACCGCCGCGACGGTCTCGCTCAGTTTTGCCGTGTCGAGAAACTGGCGCGAAGTGATCGCCACCTTCACCCCGGCGGCGGCGCACGCGTTTTGCATGCCCTCGGCGCCGGCCGTGTAATTCAGCATGGCCGGGACGCGCTGAAACGCGCTCAAACCGAAAATCAGGTTCACGGTGGCGCTGAGATTCGGCAGCAGCACGCCGATGCGCTCGCCCTCACCGCCTAAGCGGCTGCCGATGCGCCCCAGCGCCAAGGCGGCGCGCAGAATGTCGCCGTAGGTTTCCTCGATCTGGCGCATGTCTTCGACGATGGGGGTGGCGCGGCCGTGGATGCGTACCGCATCGACCAGCGCATCGAACAGCGAGCGCTGCGGTGCGGAAGCAAATAGCATGTTTTGCATAATTTTGCGCATCGCATCGCCGGCTTTTCTGCGCCGCAATTTTGCGCTCGGTGCATCCGGCATCGGAATGCGCGTAGCGGGCAGCACGGTCAGCGTGATGCGCGGAAATAATCGTTTCGGAATATCGCCTGAAGTGCGGCTGAAATACGAGCGGGTCGCGCCTTCCAAACGCACCGGCACAATGGTGGCGCCGGTGCGCGCCGCGACGAAGGCCGGGCCCTCGTACACCTTCATCAAACTGCCGGTCACCGTGATCCGCCCCTCGGGAAAAATCACCACCGGCCGCCCGGATTCGAGCAGCTTCACCACGCGCTTCATCGCCATCGGGTTACTGGGATCGACCGCCAGATGATCGACCAGGGACAAGATCAAGCGGAAACCCCAATGCTTGGCAATGCCGGTATTCACGATGAACACCGGATTCAACGGCAGGTACAAGCCCAACAGCAAGCCATCGAGAAACGATTGGTGATTGGCGATGATAAGCAAACGCTCGGCGCGCAACTCGGCGGTATCGCCGCGCAATTCAACAGGAAGTATCCACCGGGTCAGCAAACGAATTATTTTTTTGAGCATCGTCCCCTCACGCTTTTTCATGTAGATACTGCAACACGCTATCCACAAAAGCAAAACGGCCTACATTGCTGCAGGCCGCTTAGGATTTGGTGCCGGTGAGAAGAGTCGAACTCCCGACCTTCGCATTACGAATGCGCTGCTCTACCAACTGAGCTACACCGGCAAAGCGGGGCATTATAGTGGTTTGGGTGGCGCCCAGCAACGCGTTAAGCGTGTTGCGGGCGAATGCGAATAATCACATCCACCCCTTCGGTGACCATGCCGGTAGGCAAAGCGGGTAAACCTTGGATTTGCACGTCGCGCGCGTCAATGTCGATCAACTCGCCGCTTTGCAAATTATAAAAATGATGATGCGGACCGGTGTTGGGATCGTAGAACACCTTGCTCGGATCGACGATCACTTCCCGCACCAGTTTGTGCTGCTTGAATAAATTCAGCGTGTTGTACACCGTGGCCTTGGAGGTCTCGCTGTGGCGATCATTCACAATCGCCATGATCTGGTCTGCCGACAAATGTTCTTGGCGGCTGAACAAGGCATAGGCGATTTCAATCCGTTGATGCGTGGGAGTGATGTCATGCTCGCGTAGCAAGCCGGCCATGTCGTCGCGCGTGTAGTGCTGTTTTTCCATAAGATAATCTTAAGCTAATGTTTGGACTTTGTCTAATCAATCCTTCATACAAAGCCATGATAAGGATTATCGCCACAAGAAATCAAGACTTTAGGCGGGCCAGCGGTAAGGTGAGACATCAATTGGATTGGGCCGGCCCAGAATCAGATTCGCCATCAACTGCGCGCTGGCCGGGGCCATGGTGACACCATAACGGTAATGGCCGCTGCTCAGATAGAGATTTTCGAGCGTGGGGTGGCCCGCCATGATCGGGATATTGTCCGGCGAACCGGGGCGCAGCCCGGCCCAGTGGCCGACCATTGATGTTTGTGCAAGAAAGGGCAGCAACTCAACCGCGCGCAGGCTTAAATCGATGCGCGCCGCTTCCGTCACGCCTTTATCGAAACCGACCTCTTCCAAGGTGCTGCCGACCAATATATGGCCATCGTCGCGCGGAATGATGTACAAGCCATCGCGATACACCACCTGCTTTAAGCGACCCGGCTCGGCCTTAAACAACACGATTTGCCCGCGTACCGGCTTGATCGGAATGTCCGCACCCTGCTCACCCAGCAGCTCGCGGCTCCAGGCGCCGGCGGCCAGCACGAATACATCCGCCGCAATCGCGCCCTGCGCGGTGGTCACGGCATCGATGCGGGTGGGCGTTGCGCGCCAACCAGTCACCGCGGTTTGCTCCAAAATTTGCACGCCATGTCGCAGCAAAGCTAGTCGCAGCGCTTGCAACAAACGTGGATTGCGCACCTGCGCCACCTGACACATCCAAAGCGCGGAATCATCAATCGCCAAATCCGGCAACATCGCGCGCGCGGAAAGTTCTTGCACCGGCTCGCCGCCCGCACTCGCCCAAGCCAGCGCCGCTGCCCGATCATACGGCGGCAGCACCAACATGCCGCTGGCGCGATATTCCGGATCGACGCCGCTCGCCGCGCGCAAATCGTCGATCCAGGCCGGGTAAAGGGCACGCGACCAATCCGTGAGCCGCGTCACCTCATCCCGGTAATGCCACGGCAGCAACGGCGACAACAAACCCGCACCCGCCCAGGAGGATTCGCTGCCGAGAGCCCCGCGCTCAATGAGCGTGACATGGCAGCCCGCCGTGGCTAGCGCCAGGGCCGTGGCACAGCCGATAACGCCGCCGCCGATAATGCAAACATGTTGTTTCAAATTAACTTACTCAACCCCTTGTACCGTTCATTCTAACAAACGCTAACGTTTGTCGGACTTCACAAGACTTATTCATTTGTCTTGCTACACTTCAGCGTCAAGAATCTGCAAATGAATTTGGAAGCGATTCATTAAGAGCCGAAGCAATATATAAAGGATTTGTCATGAGACAAGATAACAAGGGCTTTACGTTGATAGAAGTGATGGTCACCGTTGCGATCATAGGCATTTTGGCAGCCATCGCACTGCCTAGCTACACCGATTACGTACGGCGCGGCCAAATCACCGAAGCCACCGGCAACCTTGCAAGTCACCGCGTGCAGATGGAGCAGTGGTATCAAGACAACCGTGTTTACTCTGTGAATGCCAATGGCACAGGTGGCTGTAATCAGACGGCGTCAGCCAATACGCCAAACTTCACCTATACATGCGCCGCCACTGGTCAAACTTTCACTAGCACTGCTACTGGCGTCGCCGGCACCTTAGTCGCAGGCTTTAGCTACACCATCAATGAGACCAATACACGCACCTCCGCTACAGGCGCTGTATGGGGCTCTGCCACATCGAACAATAGTTGGTTAACAAAAAAACCATGAGCTATAGCAACCTATTATCGCCCGCAACAGCGCAAAAAATCGGCGGGGTCACGCTGATAGAGCTGATGATCGCTATTACCCTGGTTGCACTGCTATTAGGCCTGGGCGTACCTAGCTTTGGCACTTGGATACAGAACACCCAAATTAGAACATCTGCAGAATCTATCCTAAATGGATTCAACTTGGCGCGCGCTGAGGCTGTACGTCGAAACGCACCCACTTCATTTGTTTTTACTAATAACCTGCCAATAGTTGGCAATGTGAACACTATCACTCCGGCCACGACTGGCACCAGCTGGATGGTACGCACTTTTCAAACGGGTGGCGTTTATACCGCTACTGATTTCATCCAGGGACGGTCTGGCGCGGATGGTTCCCCAAATGCGGTTGTCGCCGCCTCACAAGCCACCATAACGTTCAATTCGCTAGGTAGAGTTACCCCCACACCAGGCGCCAACATTACTATCAATGTCACGAATAATACAGGCGGTACACGCCCGCTAAACGTCGTGGTTACGCCCGGCGGCCAAATTCGGATGTGCGATCCCAATCTGCCGACAGCAAACGTTCAAAGCTGTTAGTTACCTCAGAGATTAAATATGAGCCATGTTACCCACCCTTGCCGCACCGCGACCTCCCAACAAGGCAGCGTTCTCCTGGAAGGTCTCATCTCTATTCTCATTTTTTCATTCGGGATACTTGCCATTGCAGGATTACAAGGAACCACGATTAACACCTCGCGAGATGCAAAATTTCGCAATGATGCGGCTTTTCTTGCGAATCAGATGTCTGGATATGTTTGGACGGATCGCAATAATGGGGGCACGAATAATATTGCTGCATATGGCTTCAACGCCGGTGCGGCTACTTGCGCAGCGGGCGCCGCTGCGCCAGGCGCGCCAGCCAATTTAGTAAGTTGGTTAGCGGATGTTGCGGCAACGCTGCCCCAAGCCACCGCAAACCGGCAACGGATCGTCGTGGGCGCGAATAATCTTGTAACGATAACTGTTTGTTGGCGCTCGCCACAAGACGCGACGTATCACAGCCACACAGTAACGACGCAAATTAATGGATGACGAAAGCAGCATGATGAGAAAATCTTACCTACCCTTTTTACCATCGCATTCACGCGGATTCAGCATCATTGAAACCATGGTCGGGATGGTGATTGCTTTGGCCGCCACCCTCATTATTTTTCAAATGTATAGTGCTTTCGAGGGTCAAAAGCGCACCACCACCAGTGGTGCCGATGCAACTGAAAATGGCATGTTCGCAACGTTATCCATTGAGAGAGACGCACGCATGGCCGGGGCAGGGATCGCCGACTCTAATCTGTTTTCATGTGCAAATATATTTAGCTACTTTGACAATGGCACCACGCAAACATCCCCCGCCCCAAATTTTGTAGGCGGTCTGCTTTCGCTAATGCCTGTGCGCATCATAGATGGTGGAAATGCTCCGGATACCATCACATTTACCTATGGTAACTCAGTCCGCTCGGGCATATCCTCCGCGATTTCTAAGAACATGCCCCAACCCTCTGCAGAACTGGATGTCGTATCTACCGCCGGTTTTCGATTAAACGATCTAGTCATCGTCGCTCAAGGCGGCAATTGCACGGTCATGCAGATTACGCAAGTGCAGCCCGCCGCATATAAAATACAACACAACCCCGGGAATGCCCCCAGCTACAACCCCGCCGCTAATTTTCAAAATGCTAACAGTTGGCCAGCGTATAACGCTGGTGCACAAGTATTCAGCTTAGGGGGGGGCACCACCCAGCGCACTTATTCGGTAGGCACTTCCGGCCCTACGTTGGCGTTGATGGCTCAGCTCCCAACCGATGCAGCACCTGTAGCCACAGTGGGGGATATTGTTAGCCTGCAGGCGCAATATGGGATTGCGCCGGTCGGCAGCCAACAAGTCAACTGCTGGGTCAATGCAACTTTAGGCAACGCTTGTGATGCAAGTGATTGGGCCAACCCGACGAGCGCAAACATTCTGCGTATTAAAGCGATCCGCATTGCAGTTGTCGCGCGGAGTGCACTCAGCGAAAGACAGACTGCAGGCGTATGCACCGCAACCACAGCCGCCAATGCGCCCCAATCTTGGACAGGTGGGCCTGCGATCGACCTCACTGCCAATGCGAACTGGCAGTGCTATCGCTATAAAACTTTCCAAACCATTATCCCTTTAAGGAATGTGCTATGGGCCAATCTCTAGTACATCGACCTGCGCCAAACCCAGCCCCCTTTATTTTGGCCTGGCCAAAAATACGCTCAAGCTCGGGCACGCGACAAAAAGGTGTGATTCTGTTTTTCACTTTAATCGCGTTGGTGGTAATGTCGCTCGCTGCGATTGCACTGGTGCGGTCAGTGGATACTTCAATATCCATCTCGGGCAACGCCGCATTTAAGCAGGCGACAGTTCAAACTGGCGATGCAGGGATAGAAATAGCCGCAGCCGCATTGCCCGGCATTGTCCTTGCCAGCGCAGAGCAGAATATTGCAAATCAGTATTTCGCATTAGAGCAGCCAGTCGATGCGACGGGTCTTCCCACCACTATCAATTGGGGTACGGTTCCTTGCCGCGACACGGCAGGTACGGTCGTAAGTTGCGGGGATAACTCGCTCTATCGAATCCAATACGTCATTGACCGTTTGTGTGGCGGAACCTTGCCTGTCACCAACATTCTTGAAAATTGCGTTGCCAAAAATCCCCTGGACGATGGCAGTAAGAAAAACAATGCTCCCCAATTTACTACCAGCACTAAAGTGTATTACCGGGCCACGGTGAGGGTGCAAGGCCCCAGAAACGCAACAAGCATTATCCAAGGCACCCTCGGCTTATAACAGTTGCTTCACAAGTGGGCGCTTGATATTCGGTTACTTCGCTTGACGAAAGGTAAAGGAAAAAGACCATGACTATCCTAAATTCGACTTTTAAATCGCTCGCTGGCCGACTACTGATAATTTTTTTGGTCTCCGCTCAACTCGTGCAACCCGTCCACGCCGCTGCCACCGACATTGCTGATTCACCGATGGCGGTAAAATACCGCGTCAAACCCAATATCATGTTTACCTTAGACAATTCCGGCAGCATGGCTTGGCAGGAAATGCCGGACGAAGTGTGGAACTATTGTAGTAAGCGCTCGTATCGTTCCAGCTCTTATAACCGCGTCTACTACAATCCGAACTACACCTATCCAGTACCGGTGGATGCAAACGGTAATACTCTCCCCGTTCCAGCCTGGCCGAATGCCTATATAGATGGCTTTACCAGTACCAGCACCAGAAATATATCGACCAGCTTTCGCGCGGATGAATACGGTTGCAATGCAGCTGTCGCCGCCAACTATTGCACTTATAATGCTGGTGCAACCACGATCCTCACATCGCCAACAGATAATGCAATCGTCAACAACGACGCCAACTTTACGTGTATCAACCTCCCGACCGCCCAACAAACGAATTTCATCATTTGGCACAGTTACTACCGCACCCGCATGTTGGCGATGAAAAGCGCCTTGAGCCTATCGTTCTCAACGTTGAACGACCAATATCGTGTGGGGTTTTATACCATTAACGACAATAGTGGTAGCACCAATACCAGCGGCGCCAACTTCCTCAATACTGCTGATTTTACGACCGGGCAAAAAGCCACATGGTTCACCCGGTTGTTTGCCGTGACGCCCAATGGCGGCACACCTGTTCCAGAATCGCTCCGTCGTGTGGGCGAATACTATCGAACCGGAACGCTTCCCGGCGCTAGCGGATCGATTGATCCAATCCAGCAATCATGCCAGCCTAACTACCATATCGTTTCAACCGATGGCTATTGGAACGTCGCAGTCAGTACGACAGTCGGCAATCATGATCAGACTGTGCCGACGCTCCCGGCAACAATCAGCCTAGATCCAATATCGGGTACTGCGCTTACCCCCGCCAGCGCTTGGCCACGACCCTTTTATGAAGGTACAACCGCCAGTAGCAACAACTTAGCCGATATTGCCATGTATTACTGGGCCACCGACCTTCGTACTTTGACCAACAATGTCCTTGCCAATAGTTCAGATCCAGCAACCTGGCAGCACGTTTCTACTTTCACAATAGGCATGGGGGTTGATGGAACGCTTGCCTTTAATGCCACAACCTTGGCCAACCTCAAAAGCGGCACAACCAACTGGCCTGTGCCCACAGCCGGTACCGCCAGCACCATCGATGACTTATGGCATGCCGCGATCAATGGGCATGGCCAATATTTCAGCGGCAAGGATCCTTCTACGCTTAAAGACGGCCTAACCGCTGCGCTGAATGATATCGTTGGACGAGAAGGCGCTGCAGCAGCAGTCACCGTTAGCAACAATAACGTCACAGCGAATGACAATAGCTCTTATTCCTCTAGTTTTCATGGGGGAAATTGGACGGGTGATTTGCAGGCTTATCCGATTAATTTAACTACCGGTATCCCCGATACCAACGCACCACTTTGGACAACATCAGCCCAAGCACAATTAGATGCCCTAACGTGGACTAACCGCAAGATTGGATCTTTCTCAGGAAGCGCGGGGATACCTTTTACGTGGGCGAGTTTGAGTACGGGGCAAAAAGCGACGCTGCATACCCCTCCTTCCGGTACAGACGGCGCAACCGTGCTTAATTTCCTGCGCGGAGATCGATCTTTAGAAGGCACAACCTATCGTACTCGCAGCCATGTACTAGGCGACATCATTAATGCCGAGTCGGTTTATGTTGCAGCGCCTATTTATTCTTACGCAGATAGTGGCTATTCGGCATATAAAACCGCGAATGCCTCCCGCGCCAAAATGGTCTATCAAGCCGCCAACGATGGCATGCTACATGCATTCAGCGCGGGGGCAGGGGGCGGAGCCGAACAGTGGGCGTATGTCCCGGGTTTGCTTTTCGATTCCAAGCTGCCCAGCAACGCAACTACTAGCAAATTAGTTAATTTGAGCGCGAAATCTGGGTTCGTCCACTATTACTACGTAGATGGAACCCCCATAGTCGGCGACTTGGACTTTAGTAATACCGCAGGCGTGACCGGCAACCCACCAGCAGATTGGCACACAATTTTGGTTGGTGGCTTAGGAAAAGGCGGTCGCGGATATTACGCACTAGACGTCACTAACCCGTCGGCACTCAGCGACACCGACGTTGCGAACAAAGTACTCTGGGAGTTCCCCAATTCGAGCACTAATGCCATAGTCAGAAACAATATTGGCCTTAGCTATGCTAGCCCTATTCTGGTCAAAACGACGGCCAAAGGATGGGTTATCCTGGTCACTTCAGGCTACAACAACGGCAGTGACACCAGCGGAGATGGACAAGGCCACTTGTTTGTATTGGATGCGAAAACAGGCGACCTGCTCAAGGATATTCCCACTGGGGTAGGGTCTTCGGCTACCCCAAGCGGTTTAGCGCACATCAGTGGCTATGTCGCCACTAGCAATCTCGACAATACGGTTGAATACGTATATGGCGGCGATCTGGAAGGTAACCTGTGGCGTTTTGATCTTACGGGCACCAATAGCAATGCATGGGGCGTCGCTAAATTAGCTACGCTGGTAGATGGCGCTGTTACTAGCCAACCCATTACAACTGCCCCCGAACTCGGCATCGTTAACGGAAAACGCTTGGTTTTTGTTGGCACCGGCCAATATCTTGGAAACTCAGATGTACCAGGAACGGGTGCGAACATTCATGCCGCCCAAACCCAATCTTATTATGGTCTGGTTGATGATTTGACCAGTTCCCCATTAATAAGCCCTTTACGTACGAGTCTTCAACAGCAAACTTTGACTACCAGCGGTTTATTCCGCACCGCCTCGTCAAACACAGTTAACTACAATACTCAGAAAGGATGGTATGTCGACCTTCCTGATAGCGGTGAACGCGCTGTAACCAACGCTGCGTTGGCGTTGGGGGCACTCATTTTCACCAGTAATATTCCAAATATCGACCCTTGCACCCCAGGTGGATCCAGTTGGCTCTACTTCTTGGACTATAAAACGGGTGGCTTTCTCACCGGCTCCACCGTCAGTTGGACAGCAAAATCACTTGGTAACAAGCTAGGGAGCCGTCCAACCATCGTCAAGCTGCCGAATGGCACGGTTAAAACCGTTATTAAACAGTCGGATGGCAGTGTCGATGTAACAGCGGCGCCCTTACCCACGAACTCTGGGGGCGTCAATAGAGTATCTTGGCGGGAGATTATTACGGAGTAAGCTTTTGTTGCCTTAACATGCATATAAAACTTCGGAGCTGAGATACGTCAGCTCCGAAGAATGCAAGTTAGGAATATAACGGAACGAAAACAAGACACAAATTAAATCACTGATAGCCCCTTCGGCATCGGAAACACCACATTTTCAGGCACACCCAGTATCTCATTAACATCACCCGCACCAAGCATTTTCAAACGCACAATGACTTCTTTGACCAATACCTCCGGCGCCGAGGCCCCGGCAGTAATACCCACCCGGGCTCTTCCAGCAACCCATTCCGGTTTGAGGTCGGTGGCAGTATCCACCATATAGGCCTGTACGCCGAGGTTCTGCGCCACTTCACGCAAGCGGTTTGAGTTGGAACTATTGGGCGAGCCGACCACAATCACCACATCGCATTGCGCCGCCAGCGCTTTCACTGCGTCTTGGCGGTTTTGCGTGGCGTAGCAGATATCGTCTTTTTTCGGGCCTTGGATGGTGGGAAAGCGTTGTTTCAATGCGTCGATGATTTTGGCTGCGTCGTCCACTGAGAGGGTGGTCTGTGTGACAAAGGCTAAATTTTTCTCGTCGCTGACTTGTAGTGTCGCGACGTCCTCCGGCGTCTCGACCAAATACATGCCCCCCGCCGCTTGGCCCATCGTGCCTTCGACTTCGGGATGGCCTTTGTGGCCGATCATGATGATTTCTTTAGCCGTGGCGCGCATTTTGGCGACTTCGACGTGAACTTTAGTCACTAGCGGACAAGTAGCGTCGAAGACTTTCAAGCCGCGAGCTTCCGCCTCTTGCCGTACCGTTTGCGACACACCATGCGCGCTGAAAATAACGGTGCCGCCCGCCGGCACGTCCGCTAATTTCTCGACAAAAACCGCTCCTTTTGTGCGCAGATCATCCACCACGAATTTGTTGTGCACGACCTCGTGCCGCACATAAATCGGCGCACCATACAGGGTGAGCGCCCGCTCCACGATTTCGATCGCGCGGTCGACCCCGGCGCAGAAGCCGCGCGGGTTGGCTAAGAACACTTGCATAATTTTTCCAAATAGTTTATCAATATCGCCAATTGCTCATAATAACAAGGTTTTACGTAAGGCTGTAGACACCAGAGAAAGGAGGGGATCAACATGGCAAATGGCGTCGTCAAGTGGTTCAATAACACGAAGGGTTATGGGTTCATCGCGCCGGAAGAGGGTGAAGACCTTTTTGTGCACTATTCGTCGATTCAAGTTGAGGGATACCGCACGCTGAAAGGCGGCCAGCGCGTCGCGTTCGAAGTCCAGAACGGGGAGAAAGGCGCTCACGCCATCAATGTGAGCCCAGCGGCTGATTCCCCACCGAATTAATTTCCAGTATCTCCACTTCAAATAGCACCGGACAATCGGCGAGTGGGTGGTTGAAATCCACCACCGCTTCGCTGGGACCGATTGCTTGAATCACCCCCGGCAAGGTTGTGCCGTTCGGCATTTGAAATTCGATCATCGACTTCACGTGCGGCGTAATCTCGGGCGGAAACTCGGCAAGGGGAATGCGTTGAATTAAGCGCTCGTCCCTAATCCCAAACGCCTGCGCCGGATCGAGCATGAAAACATGGCGCTCATGCAAGGGCAGGCCGATTAAACAGCGCTCCAGATTCAGCGCTAATTCATTCCGACCCAGGGTAATTTCAATTGGGGCGCCATCGAAAGTATTTTCAAGCTCCGCACCGTTCTGGCTACCCAGCTTATAGTGCATCAGGATGGTGTCCCCCGACGCCACGCCCACCTCACTCTTCACGTACCACTCCTCGCTGGATACTCGACTCGCTCTGCGCGCCTTGGATATCAATCAAGGTGCTGTGGAAGTCGGAAATTTTTACATATATGCTTAAAAATTTTCATTCCCCAGAATATAGACTTCTTACAAACTTCTTAAGTTATTGTATTAATGATTAATTTATAAATACATTGAGAATGTGGCATGTATCATGCTTGTTATATTTTCACTTAAATCATATTGTAGGAGTCTCGTGATGCGCACATTTAAAATAATTCCATCAGTCTTTTTATCCACTGCCACTTTATGTTTTTCAATAGCCTACGCTGGCCCCATTACTACCTACAACAATTTAACATCTTTTAACACAGCAGTTGGGGCGCTTTCTATCACAGTAGAAGATTTCACCCCCAACTCTCATTTCCCGATTAACTCAGGAATTCTTAACTCTGCGACCAACGAAGCCGGCATTGCTCCCGGCACAATCAAACCTGGCGTTACTTATTCGACCCCCCTCCCTGGCAGCGGATTTTTCTTCAATATCGATGCTGGTGGCGGCTTTGTTGGTGGTTTTCTAGATACGCTCGACCCCAACCGCGTATTGACCATCACATTTGACAGCAATACACAGTACTTTGGGTTTGACACGAATTCTCTGATAGGCGACGGTATGAACATGAGAGTTAACTTTGCTTCGGGAAGCCCCTATCAAACATTGATTTTTTCGAGCAGTAGCATTCCGGAGTTCTTTGGGTTTGGTAGTGACGCCGCTGATATTATTTCAATTACGCTCAATGGCCGCAACACTTTCTCGTTCGCCATTGATAACTTCAGATTTTCAACTGGTAGCAATAACAATGTACCCGAACCCGCCTCTCTGGCACTGCTGGGCATCGGTTTGGCGGGTATCGGCGCCATGCGCCGCAAGCAACGCGCCTGACCAAAATCACTACCAAAAAAGCGGCTTAGGCCGCTTTTTTAGAAGTGTACTTCTAGTAGAAATACTTGTCGTATGGGAACCACAACTCTAATCTTTCAACAACCACTTAGAAAACTATCGCTGCGTTCTCCGTGGTGAAATCATTTTTGATTGGCTGTCGACTTACCCAAGCTATCCCAAATCAGCCACGCCGCACCGAGGGTAATCGCCGAATCGGCCACATTGAATGCGGGAAAATGATAGCCCGCATAATAAAAATCCAGAAAATCGATCACATAGCCGAATCGTACGCGATCGATCAAATTGCCCAGCGCGCCACCCAGAATCAAGCTCAGCGCAAAACAGAACCCGCGCTCTTGCGCATGCTTGCGCAGTAAATGCACGATCAGCGCTGATGCCGCGAGCGCGATAGCGATGAAGAAAAAACGCTGCCAGCCGCCCTCCCCCGCCAAGAAACTGAATGCCGCGCCGCTGTTGCGCGCATACACTAGATTGAAAAAGCTGGTCAACGACAGGCTGTCGCCGTACTGAAAGACACCGACGATCCACAGCTTGGTGAGTTGATCGAGCACGATCACCGCAAGGCTTATCCCCAACCAGCGCTTGATATCAGGCATGCGTGCGCGGCTCGCCGGGGCCATGCAGATTCGACACGCAGCGCCCGCACAAACCATGATGTTTCGGATCAGCGTTCACATCGGCGCGGTAATGCCAGCAGCGCTCGCACTTCAGTTGGGCGCTGGAGGTAACCACGGTTTTTTCGGCGGCGGGGTCAGCCACTTCCACCACGCGTGCTTGCGAGGTGATCAACACAAAGCGTAGATCGTCTTGCAGCGAGGCCAGCACTGCATGTTTGGCGCCGCTGGCGTGAATCGTCACTTCCGCTTGCAGCGAGGAACCGATTTCGCCCGCGACGCGCACTGCTTCCAATTGCTTTTGCACATCTGCGCGCACTTCGCGAATCGCGCCCCAGTGCGCGCGCAACTCGGCTGCATGCTTAGGCAAATCGAAGTGATGCCAGCGCTGCACGAACACGGTGTCATCTTCACTCTTGGTCAAGCTCGCCCATAATTCCTCGCCGGTGAAAGACAAGATCGGCGCTAGCAAACGCGTCAGCGCATGCGTGATGTGATACAGCGCATTTTGTGCCGAGCGGCGCGGTTTGGAATCGACACCGGCGGTATACAGCCGATCTTTCAGAATATCCAGATAGAAGCCGCCCATCTCTTCGGAACAAAAAGTAGTGAGCTTTTGCACAATCTGATGAAACTCGTAAGCGTGGTAATGGCCTTCCAGCGTGTGCTGCAAATCGGCCGTCATGACCCAGGCGTAGCGATCGATTTCCAGCCACTCGTCAATCGGCAAGGCATGTAGTTGCGGATCGTAATCAGCGATATTCGAGAGCAAGAAACGCAGGGTGTTGCGAATCCGCCGGTAGCTTTCCACCACGCGTTTTAGAATTTCATCCGAGATCGACAGCTCGCCCGAGTAATCGGTGGCCGCGACCCACAGCCGCAGAATATCCGCGCCCAGGGTGTCGATCACTTTTTGCGGCGCGACCACATTGCCCTTGGACTTGCTCATCTTATGGCCCTGGCCATCGACCACGAAACCATGTGTGAGCAGCGCCTCGTACGGTGCACGACCATCGGTGGCGCAACCGGTGAGCAAGCTGGATTGAAACCAGCCGCGATGCTGATCGGAGCCTTCGAGATAAAGATCGGCGGGGTAGCGCAATTCCGCGCGCTTCTTCAATACCGAGGCGTGCGTCACGCCGGAATCGAACCATACGTCCAAAGTGTGCGAGAGTTTTTTATATTGGTTGGCCTCGGCGCCCAGCAATTCGCCGGCGTCCAAGCTAAACCAGGCTTCGATGCCCGCTTGCTCAACGCGCTTGGCTACCTGCTCTATCAAGTCAGACGTGCGCGGATGCAACTCGCCGGTTTCCTTGTGCACAAACAGCGCCATCGGCACCCCCCAAAAGCGCTGGCGCGATACGCACCAGTCGGGGCGATTTTTGATCATCGACTCTAGGCGTGCACGGCCCCAGGCCGGGAAGAATTGGGTGTGCTCCACCGCCGCCATCGCTTGCTCACGCAGGGTTTTGCCATGCTTACCCGCATCCATGCCGATAAACCACTGGCTGGTGGCGCGAAAAATAATCGGGGTTTTGTGCCGCCAGCAATGCGGGTAGCTGTGCTTGAGTTTTTCTTCTTTTAACAAACGGCCCCGCTCGGCAAGTGTGGCGACCACGGTCTTGTTCGCGCCCCACACGAGTTGCCCGCCAACCAGTGGTGTGTTCGCGTAAAACTTGCCGTCGTCGCCAACTGGATTTTCCACCGCCAACTTATAGCGCGCGCCCACCACATAGTCATCCAAGCCATGACCGGGTGCGGTATGCACCAGCCCGGTACCGGTATCAAGCGTGACGTGATCGCCGCAGATGATGGGGACGACACGCTCATAGAATGGATGCTGCAACGCGATGCCTTCCAGCTCGCTACCTTTCACGCTCTTCAATACATCCCAAGCCTCAAAGCCGTAGCGCTGCATGCACGCTTCGACCAGATCGCGCGCGAGAATCAGCACGCCCTTCGGTGTTTGTACCAAGTCGTAATAAAACTCCGGATGCACGCAGACTGCTTGATTGGCCGGCAGGGTCCACGGTGTGGTGGTCCAGATCACAGCAAAGGCGGCTTGATCCAGGCCCAGCTTCGCGCCATCAAGCACTGCGAACATCACGTCTATCGCGGGCGAGGTTTTGTCTTCGTACTCGACCTCGGCTTCAGCCAGCGCCGAGCCGCAATCGATGCACCAATGCACCGGCTTCGCGCCCTGATACAGATAACCGTTTTCCAGAATTTGGCCGAGGGTGCGGATGATATCGGCCTCGGCATTGAAATCCATGGTGAGATAGGGATGCGCCCAATCGCCCAATACACCGAGGCGAATGAAATCCTGTTTTTGACGTTCGATCTGCGACTGCGCGTACTCGCGGCACAGGGCGCGGAATAGCGCCGGCTCGATTTGCTTGCCGTGCGTTTTTTCGACTTGCAACTCGATCGGCAGGCCGTGGCAATCCCAACCGGGGACGTAGGGCGCATCGAACCCGGCCAGGGTTTTGCTCTTGATGATGATGTCTTTGAGCACCTTGTTCACCGCATGGCCGATATGAATATCGCCGTTCGCATACGGGGGGCCATCGTGCAAAATGAATTTGGGTCGACCTTGTGCCGCCTCGCGGATGCGTTGATACACGCGCTTGTCTTGCCACGCTTTGAGCATGGTCGGCTCGCGTTTAGCCAGATCGCCGCGCATCGGAAACGGCGTATCGAAAAGGTTCAGTGTGTGCTTGTAATCAGCCATATAAAAAACATCTCACCGGCGCGCAGCCTACCCTCCGGGGTACAAAGGGCGCTGCGCGGTTAAAAAGAATTGCTTCGCTTCCGCCACGTCGCGCGCGATCTGCGCGATCAATGTAGGCAGGTCGGGATACTTCGCTTCATCCCTTAATTTGTGCAGAAAATCCACCCGGACGTGGGCGCCGTAGATGCGATCGTGAAAATCGAAGACATGCACTTCCAGCGTGGGCGCACCGTTTTGCTTCACCGTCGGGCGCACACCCAAGCTCGCGACACCCGGCAAGCGGACGCCATCAAACCCGCATAATTCTACCGCAAAGATGCCGGCCAACGGCGGCTTGTTGTGCTTCATCTGGATGTTGGCGGTGGGAAAACCCAACTCGTGTCCGAGTTTGTCGCCATGCACCACACGCCCGCTGATACTGTACGGGCGGCCGAGAAATTGCGCGGCAAGTTCCATATCCCCTTGCGCCAGCGCATCACGTACCGCAGTGGAGGACACGCGCACGCCCTCGACCAACACGCTGGGTAAGCTCTCCACGTCGAAACCATGCGCCGCACCCGCTTGGCTTAGCAACGCAAAATCACCGACGCGTTTGGCGCCAAAACGGAAATCGTCGCCGATCAATATCCAGCGCGCTTGAATGCCTGTGATCAAAATGCGTTCGATGAATTCTTGCGGCGTCAGCGCAGCAAAGCGTCGGCTAAATCGCGCCAACACCACGCGATCAATGCCATGGCTATGGAACAATTCGAGTTTTTCGCGCAGGCTGGTGAGCCGCGCCGGTGCTTGATCCGGTGTGAACACCTCGCGTGGGTGTGGTTCGAAGGTCATCACCGCCGCCGGCAGCCCACGCTGCGCCGCCACTTCCCGCAAGCGGGCGAGCATGGCTTGATGGCCCAGATGTACACCATCGAAATTGCCGATGGTGATGGCGCAGGCAACCGGCCCTTTGGGTAAAGCGGGATTCAAATTCAGTAGACTAAACATAAGCCTTGAATTTTAACGGCTTAGGCGTAGCGCGGTCTAGCTGATTGGTGACATTGATATTATTCCGCGCCGCGTTTGATGAAATCTCGAGAACGCACCCCGAGCACAAACAGCGTAAGGAAATAGGTGCCCGCACCCACCGCTACCAGCACAGTCAAATGGGCCACTTTGTTCAAAGCGGGCATAGAAAGCCAAGCTTGCGCATCGCCCATGGCCCAGTACAAGGCACCGGCCATGACCGCCAGCGACAGCGTAACCTTCAAAAAAAACAGGCCCCAACCCGGCTGTGGCGTATAGATGCCAGCCTTGCGTAAATGGTAGTAGAGCAAACTTGCATTCAGGCACGCACCCAAACCAATCGCCAGCGCGAGACCCGCGTGCTGCAATTTCCAGACAAATGCCAAGTTCATGAGTTGGGTCGCAATCAAGGTGACGATGGCGATTTTTACCGGCGTTTTAATGTTTTGCCGCGCGTAGAAACCCGGCGCCAACACTTTCACCATAATCAAGCCGAGCAAGCCAATGCTATAGGCCAGCAAGGCTTCGCGCGTCATGAATAAATCATGCGCGGAAAATTTTCCGTAGTGGAACAACGTCGCAATCAAGGGAACGGCAAGCAGCGCCAGCGCCAGCGCCGCCGGCAGTGCGAGCAGCAAGGTGAGGCGCAAGCCCCAATCCAGCAGCTTGGAATATTCCTCATGCGAAGCCGTGGCAAAGTGCTTAGCTAAACTCGGCAGCAATATCGTGCCCAGCGCCACACCCAACATACCGGCGGGGAATTCCATCAAACGATCGGCGTAATACAGCCAGGACACGCTGCCAGTCACCAGGAAGGAAGCAAAGATGGTGTTGATCAAGAGCGATATCTGGCCGACCGATACGCCGAATACTGCCGGCCCCATCAGCTTCATGATGCGCCGCACGCCGGCATCGCGAAAATCTAAGCGGGGGCGCGGCAGCAGCTTAATCCGGCGCAAAAACGGTACTTGAAATGCAAGCTGTAGTACCCCGCCCGCGAGTACCGACCACGCCAGCGCCAGCACCGGCGGATTAAAATACGGCGTCAACCACAAGGCGCCGGCAATCATGCATAGGTTGAGCAAAACCGGGGTGAACGCCGGCACCGAAAACCGGCTGTAAGTATTGAGAATGCCGCCCGCCAACGCCACCAGCGAAATGAAAAATATGTACGGAAAAATAATACGCAGCATGGACACGGTGATGTCGAATTTCTGCGTGTCGGCGGAAAAACCCGGCGCGCTGAGATAGATCACCAACGGCGCTGCGATCACGCCAATCAGTGTCACCACGAATAGCGCCAGCGCCAATATACCCGCGACGTGATCGACGAGTAGACGCATCTCGTCGAATTCGCGTTTGGCTTTGTATTCGCCGAGGATCGGCACGAAGGCTTGCGAAAAAGCGCCCTCGGCAAACAGGCGGCGTAGCAAGTTGGGGATTTTGAACGCGACGAAAAATGCGTCGGTCATTAGCCCGGCGCCAAAAGCGCGCGCGATTACCGTGTCGCGTACGAATCCGAGAATGCGCGAGAGCAGCGTCATCGCGCTCACGGTGGCTAGAGCCTTAAGAAGATTCATGGGAAATCAACGCACGCAGATGTTAACAAAGCGCTGATTATAAGCAGTTTAGCCGCCAAGATCGTGTCAAGGTCATTGCCAAAGGCTATCTAAGCGCTTAAAATGCGCGGTTTTCGCTAATTCAAAGCTTTTAGGAGATAGTCATGGCCAATTCGGCACAAGCCCGCAAGCGCGCGCGTCAGTCGATCAAGCAGAATATGCACAACGCGAGCCTGCGCTCGGAGTTGCGTACTGCAATCAAGAAAGTGCAAAAAGCGGTTGGCGCCGGCGACAAAGCCGCCGCCCAGAAGATTTATCAAGAATCCGTCAGCGTTATCGACCGCATTGCGGACAAGAAAATTGTCCACAAAAACAAAGCTGCTCGCCATAAGAGCCGCTTGTCTGCGCAAATCAAAGCGCTGGCTTAATATCCTTCACCTGCAAGCGGAGGGACGTCAATTCACGACGGCCGCCGCTTCAGGATGGGTTTATACCCATTCCTCGCCGTCTTCCTGCTGTAAATCGTTATCTTGAGCACACACCAGGGCGTCACCTCAAGACCCTGGAATATCGCCTAATTTTATTTTCCGCTTGCATGAGACGGCGGTTTCACTAAAAATATCCGACTGTATCGCTACACCATTCCTAAACCATCGTGCATTTCAAGGAGGAACCGCATGAAAAATCCATTGGACTCTCTCTGGGGGACGGTCATTTCCGGCCTGATCCTGACCGTAGTGTTGTACTACGTCGCCATCAACTTTCTGATTAAGGGGTAAGCAACATGGAACAATCGATTGTAACGATGGCTATTTTCCGTTGGATTCACTTCATGGCGGGCGTCATGTGGATCGGCCTGCTGTATTACTTCAATTTCGTGCAAGTGGCTGCTCTGAAAGACGCGACCGCTGACGGCACCAATGCTGGCATCACCAAGCATATCGCGCCGCGCGCCTTGTTTTTCTTCCGTTGGGCTGCCTTGGTGACTTGGCTGGCGGGCGCTGCGCTGTTGGGTGCACGTTTTGTGCCGGCATTTACGCTGCAACCTTCTGCCGCCATGATCGGCCTGGGCGCTTGGCTGGGCACCATCATGCTGTTCAACGTCTGGGGCCTGATTTGGCCTAACCAGAAGAAGATCCTGGGCATGAAACCCGCTAGTGATGCGGAAAAGGCCACCGCTCGCCGCGTTGCCTTCCTGGCTTCGCGCACCAATACCATGCTCTCCATCCCCATGCTGTTCTTCATGGGCGTAGGGGTGCACGGCATCTAAAAACACCTTATAATTTAGCGCTTACGCAATCCACACGGCGGCTTTTGCCGCCGTGTGCTTTTTTGGTGAGTTGAAATGTCGCATTTGATGAATACCTATGCCCGGCTCCCCGTCGCGTTCGTGCGCGGCGAAGGCGTTTGGTTGTGGGATGCAGAGGGACAGCGCTACCTGGACGGCGTAGCCGGGGTTGCGGTCAATACCTTGGGCCATGCCCACCCCAAGCTCACCCAAGCGATTTGCGAGCAAGCCAAGACCTTGATCCACAGCTCCAATCTTTACCAAATTCCGCTGCAAGAAAAGCTCGCCGACAAACTGTGCGAGATATCCGCCATGGATAACGTTTTTTTCTGCAATTCCGGCTGCGAAGCGAACGAGGCCGCGATCAAATTGGCCCGGCTCTATGGTCATCAGAAAGGCGTCGAAATCCCCACCATCGTGGTGATGGACAAGAGCTTCCACGGCCGCACCATGGCGACCTTGACCGCCACTGGTAGCCGCAAGGTGCAAGCCGGGTTCGAGCCGCTACTGGCCGGGTTCGCGCGCGTGCCGTACAACGATGTAGAAGCGGTGCGCCAAGCCGCCACGCACAATAAAAATATCGTCGCGCTGCTGGTCGAACCGGTGCAGGGCGAAGGCGGCATTAACATTCCCGACGCCGAGTATCTGGGCGCGCTGCGTCAGATTTGCGATGAGAACGACTGGCTGTTCATGCTGGACGAAGTGCAAAGCGGTATCGGCCGCACCGGCACATGGTTCGAGCATCAACATACCGCGATTAAGCCCGATGTGATGACCTTGGCCAAAGGCTTGGGCAGCGGTATGCCGATCGGCGCTTGTCTCGCGCGCGGCGCGGCGGCCGAGCTATTCAAGCCCGGCAATCATGGCTCGACCTTCGGTGGCAATCCGCTGGCGTGTACGGCTGCACTCACTACCCTGCAAGCCATCGAAGACGAGGGCCTGCTGCCCAATGCCAGCCGCATCGGGCAATTCATCGTGGATGGTCTCAAGCAAGCGTTTGCCGGCGTGGCCGGTGTGACGCAGGTGCGCGGCCATGGCCTGATGATCGGCATCGAGCTCGATCGGCCCTGCGCCGATCTGGTGCAGCGTGCGCTGGCGCAAGGTTTCATCATCAATGTGACCTCGGATAAAGTCATCCGCTTGGTGCCCCCGCTCATCATGAATGAGCAGGAAGCAAGCGCTCTCATCGCCGGCGTAGCACCGCTGGTGAAGGAATTCCTCGCCCAGGCGGCCTGATCATGCCCATCAAGCATTTTCTGCAATTCAAAGATTTCACCCGCGACGAGCTGGATTACCTGTTCGCGCGCACTCGTTGGATTAAAACTGAATTCAAGGCTTACCGTCGCTATTGGCCCTTGGCCGACCGCACGCTGGTGATGATTTTCGAAAAAGCCTCCACACGCACCCGGCTCTCGTTTGAAGCCGGTATGCAGCAGCTCGGCGGCGCGGCGATTTACCTCAACACGCGCGACTCCCAACTCGGGCGCGGCGAGCCGGTGGAAGACGCGGCGCAGGTGATTTCGCGCATGAGCGATGTAGTGATGATCCGCACATTTGAGCAAGACATCATCGAGCGTTTTGCCGGCCACTCGCGCGTGCCGGTGATCAACGGCCTCACCAACGAATATCATCCATGCCAAATTCTGGCCGACATCTACACCTATATTGAGCAGCGCGGCTCGATTCAAGGCAAGACCGTGGCCTGGATCGGCGACTCCAACAATGTGTGCAATACCTGGCTGCAAGCGGCCGAAGTATTCGACTTCAACGTGCACGTCTCGACCCCGCCCGGCTACGAAGTCGAGCCGGAACGCGCGGGCCTGTACGGCACCGATCACTACGAAGAATTCGCCGACCCGATGCAAGCGGCGCGCGATGCCGATTTGGTTACCACCGATGTGTGGACCAGCATGGGGTTTGAAGCGGAGAACGAAGAACGCAAACGCGATTTCGCCGATTGGCAAGTGGATGAAGACATGATGGCGGTGGCCAAACCCGACGCGCTGTTCATGCACTGCTTGCCCGCGCACCGCGGCGAAGAAGTCGCCGCCGCCGTGATCGACGGCCCGCAAAGCATTGTGTGGGATGAAGCCGAGAATCGGCTGCATGCGCAAAAAGCATTGCTCGAATATTTACTGCTGGGTCGTATCGAATCATGAAACGAAGTGAGTCCCCTCCCCTTGCCAAGGGGAGGGTTAGGGCGGGGATCAAGAATTTTTCACCCCCATCCTAACCTTCCCCCTGGCAGGGGGAAGGAATATAGCGGTAGCCCATTTTGGCTAAATACCGTTGCTAACCAGGAAAGGTTTTTGTTTTCCCCGTGTCCCCCGTGGTTAAAAAGCAGTTTTAAGATTCACCCTTTATCGCAAGGTCACATATGAGCTCAAGCAATAAAGTCGTGCTCGCCTACTCCGGCGGGCTGGACACCTCGGTCATTTTAAAATGGCTGCAAGATACCTACCAATGTGAAGTCGTCACCTTCACCGCCGATATCGGCCAAGGGGAAGAACTCGAACCCGCGCGCGCGAAAGCCAAACAATTCGGCGTGAAAGAAATCTTCATCGACGACCTGCGCGAAGAATTCGTGCGCGATTATGTGTTCCCGATGTTCCGTGCCAATACGGTGTATGAAGGCGAGTATTTGCTCGGCACCTCAATCGCGCGCCCACTCATCGCCAAGCGCTTAATCGAAATCGCCAAGATGACCGGCGCCAGCGCCATTTCCCACGGCGCCACCGGCAAGGGCAACGATCAAGTGCGCTTTGAGCTCGGCGCCTATGCGCTGAACCCCGACATCAAAATCATCGCGCCGTGGCGCGAGTGGGATCTGCTCTCGCGTGAAAAACTCCTCGCTTATGCAGCCCAGCACGGTATCCCGGTGGAGATGAAGCACAAAGCCGGCGGTAGCCCCTACAGCATGGACGCCAACCTGCTGCACATCAGCTATGAAGGCCGCGCGCTGGAAGACCCGGCAGTGGAGCCGGAAGAAGATATGTGGCGCTGGACGGTATCCCCGGAGAAAGCCCCTGATGCGCCCGAATATCTCGAACTCGAATTCAAGCATGGCGACATTGTCGCGCTCAACGGCAAAACCCTGATCGCCGCGAGCGTCTTGGCCGAACTCAACCGCCTCGGCGGCAAGCACGGCATCGGCCGCCTGGATTTGGTGGAAAACCGCTACGTGGGCATGAAATCGCGCGGCTGCTACGAAACCCCCGGCGGCACCATCATGCTGAAAGCGCACCGCGCCATCGAATCCATCACCCTCGACCGCGAAGTAGCCCATCTCAAAGACGACCTGATGCCGCGCTATGCTTCGCTGATCTACAATGGTTATTGGTGGAGCCCGGAGCGTCTTGCGCTGCAAGGCTTGATCGACAACACGCAAGATAGCGTCAATGGCTGGGTGCGCGTCAAACTCTACAAAGGCAATGTCACCGTAGTGGGCCGCGACTCGAAAACCGATTCGCTATTCGATCCCACCATCGCCACGTTTGAGGACGATGCGGGCGCCTATAACCAAGCCGATGCCGGTGGCTTTATCAAACTCAATGCGCTGCGCATGCGCATTGCGGCGAAGAGGAAAAATCGTTGAACCACGGGGATCACGGGGCACACGGGGAAGGCGCAACATTGACTGCTTTCCCCGTGACCTCCGTGTACCCCGTGGTTAATTGTTCTTAAGGAAAATCATGACTCAATTCGATAACGTCAGCATCGTCAAAAAAGCCAACCTGTACTTCGATGGCAAGTGCGTCTCGCACACTGTGCTGTTTGCCGACGGCACGAAAAAAACCTGTGGCGTCATTTTCCCCAGCAAACTCACGTTCAATACCGGTGCGCCCGAGGACATGGAAATCAACGGCGGCGTGTGCAAGATCAAACTCGCAGGCAGCAATGATTGGCAAACTTACTCCGCCGGGCAAACTTTCAGCGTGCCGGGCAACAGCAGTTTCGAGATCGAAACCATCGAAACGCTCGATTACGTCTGTCACTTCAAATAAGCCATGACCACCCTCGCTGTCGTCCGCAAAAACGGCCAGTTCGCCATCGCAGCGGACACGCTCACTAAATGGGGCAGCACTAAGGAGTCGTCGATCTACGTCACCAACCACGAGAAAATCTTTCAAGTCGGCGACAGTTTTTTAGCGATTACCGGCACCACTACTTTTAAGTTAATCCTCACCGAGTACTTTTCGCAACTTGAAACCCCACCCAAGTTCGACTCGGTACCGAGCATTTTCCGCACCTGGCAAGAACTGCACGTGGCCATGAAAGAACGCTATTTCCTGAATGCGCACGAGGACAAGGAAGACGATCTTGAAACCTCGCGCATGTACGTACTGATCGTCAACGCGCACGGCATCTTCGGCGTGGCGCCGCATCGCACGGTGCAGGAATTTTCCAAGTTCTACGCCTACGGCGCAGGCGCGGACTACGCCATGGGTGCGCTGTACGCCGCCTACGATCAGCCCAAACTCAACGCCGAATCACTGGCCCGCTTAGCGGTGGAAGCCGCCGCCGAATTCGACGACAGCACCGGCGGCCCGATCAGCAGCCACCTCATCCGCGCACCCAAACAGAAATAGGAGTCGCCATGCCCTCGTTCGACATCATGTCCGAAGTGGACAAGCAAGAAGTCAAAAACGCCGTGGAACAAGTGAACAAGGAAGTCACCAACCGCTTCGACTTCAAGGGCTCGGATGCGCGCGTGGAACAAGCCGAATATGTGCTGACGCTATTTGCCGACGACGACTTCAAACTCGATCAAGTGCAAGAAGTCCTCAACGCCAAACTGATCAAACGCGGCGTGGATATCAAATGCATGGAAATCGGCAAATCCGAAAAAGTCAGCGGCAACAAAGTAAAACGCACCGCCACCATCAAAACCGGCGTCGAATCCGACCTAGCCAAAAAAATCGTCAAACTGCTCAAAGACAGCAAGATGAAAGTCCAAGCCAGCATTCAAGGCGATACCGTGCGCGTCTCGGGTGCGAAACGCGACGTATTGCAAGACGCGATTGCCCTGGTTAAAAAATCGATTACCGACTTTCCCTTGCAGTTCGGAAATTTCCGCGACTAAATTTCTATAGCATTGCTTGGCCGTGCAGCAAAACCTCTCCAAACGATGGGTTCTGGGGCAAACGATTGACGTATTTAAATTTCGGAATGGGATGGCATGTAATGCTTGAATCTTCGCTTATTAATGACTTTTTGAACGCTTTTTTTCTTTATACGTCAGCGTGACGCATTATCCCCCGTCTTTTAGGCTGTACACTTTACGTTGGGCGTCTTAGGAGCCACAGGATTGCTTAGTCTGAATAGTCCGCGTTGGTCTGAACTTCGGCATGCTTATGGGCCTGCCTCTGATATTCCGCCACTACTTGGCCAGTTGAGCGGTTTGCCCACATCGGAGAACAACAAAGAGCCGTGGTTTTCTTTGTGGAGCGCTCTAGCCCACCAAGGCGATGTTTACCCCGCCTCATTTGCTGCTGTTCCTCATGTCGTTCTTGCACTTGCTTCTGCGCCTGACAAAGCTGAATTCACATACTTTCAGTTTCCGGCATGGGTTGAGGTGTGTCGTAAAAAGAGCGGCGTCGAAATACCGGAAGACCTTCAGGCCGCATACTTCTCCGCTCTTTCGCAGTTGCCTGCCCTTGTCGCGGGTGCCGCCACGCGAGAATGGGAACCGGGGTTTCTGTCCTGTGCTCTCGCAGCCATCGCTGCGGCCAAAGGTCAAACCGGTGTCGCTGAGGCAGTGCTTGAACTCACGCCCGAGGTTGCGGAAGAGTTCATGGAATGGTTCTTTCAACGGTGAGACGCCCAACCCATCATTCCACCGGACGCTGCGCGATAAAGCCGCGCAGCGCCTGTGAATTCAAACGTTGGGCGTCTTAAAACCGATGCGTACAGAGAGCTTGTCTAGTAAGAAGATGTCTGACATTTATGGCGTTGTCTACTTCATTGGCGCCAGAACCTCAGGCCCAGTCAAGGTCGGGTTCACGACGGACAGATTCGTTTCGTCCCGTCTCAGCAATTTGCAAACGGGCTCGCACGAAGAACTCGTCGTCCTTGGTCAGGTTGAAGCCGGCCCCACCGTCGAGCGAGCCATTCACAACCTACTGAGCTCCCACGCAGTGCGCGGCGAATGGTTTGAGAGAGAACCTGCCTTAGCCGTATACGCAAGACTGAACGACACTGCCACCCACGGACACAGCGTATTTGTGTCACGTCTTGCGCGCGCATCCGATGTCTTCCTAGCCTGCGATGCCGCTGACGATTCTCTTGAATTCAAGGTCGCGCGTGACTTGGTCTTCGACGTTACTCGCGATCTTTCGTCGGTAAATACGGACAAACCACTGCCGTTTTGCTCGTGGCTAAAGAATCAGACCGAGCGAGACGACCCGACAGGTGATCTTGCAAAAGACTTCGCGAGCGACCCACTGTTTCCATCCCTGGGAAATCTGGAAACCTATCTCGCCTTTGTCGTTGAGAAAGGCAGCGGATCCGCAATAACTCGAACGGTTGTGGAAGCGTGGATCGAGTGTGACATCGCGATCTCAAGTCTCCCGTACAGCGAATGAATAGTTCAGTTCGTCGTCAGACGCCCAACCCATCGGTCAACCGGACCTGCGCGAAAAGCCGCGCAGGCCGGTTACTTCTACGCTGTCCCCCATCAAGCTGACACCTTAATTCAAGATGCTTTCCAGACGCAGCCTAATCAAGACATTCAGCGCCCTCCCCTTTCTTGCCTGCATACCAAGCATTGGTAACGCTGCAAACATTGCCAACTTTTCAAAGCTGAAAGAAGGATACGCACAGCGCCTGAAGAAAATTCTGGTCGCTGGCGAATTGCCCTATATCGACATAGAGAGTTCATGCAATTCCACGAAGCTCGATATGGATTTTGTCGCGAAGCGCATGGACCAACTTAACATCGGGCTGATGGCGCTATCCGCCGACATTGGTAAAGGTCAATTCAAGCAGGGGGTTCGTTTCGATAACTTGTCGGAACGGTTGCTCACCCAATACCCGGACCGTTTCATTCCTGTCGGCAATGGCGGGCAAGCCCCAGCCTTTTCTGAAACGCCGGATGAATTTCTCGATGCTCATGAAGCCGCCGCGCGGGCAAAGCAGATCATGCTGCTGGGTGAATTTGAATTCCGCCATTACCCTTCGCCCCGGCAGGCAAAACGCGGCGAGATGGATCGCGATGTCAACGTACCGATTGACGGCCCTATCGGTCATCGCGTGTTTAGCCTGAGCGAAAAAACCGGTATGGCTTTCCAGATTCATTACGAGATAGAAGATGTGCTGCTGGCGCCTCTGGAAAACATGCTTGAAAAGTATCCAAAGGCCAAGGTGATCTGGTGCCACCTCGCCCAGATACGCTATATCGAACGCGCATCCCGTTACTCGCCCGCGTATGTCGATACCTTAATCAAACGCTTCCCAAATTTGTTTTTCGATACCGCGTTTGGTGATGCGGGTTCGATTTACCCGCTCAGTAACCAGCGGCATTCGCGCGCATGGGCAAACAACGGCAGCCTTAAGCCCGAATGGCGCGATCTGATTGCGGCACACCCGAAACGATTTTTATCCGCCTTGGATCTGGGGGGAGACCGCCTTTACCGCATCGCTGAATACGATCAGAACCACAGGAATTTTTTGCAGCGCTTGCCGGTTGAAACTCGACATCAAGTGGCCTACCGGAGCGCGTGGTCATTATTATTTGGCGAAGAGTTCGCCTGAGCAGGCGAATAAAATGTCTCAATAAACTGCGCTTACCCGATACCCTTTCCGCACCAACAAGTTCAATACGCCCACCTCCCCCGGCAGATGCAATGCCCCAATCGCGATAAACGCATTGCCCTGTTTGAGATGTGCCTCCATCCGCTCCACCATGCGCCGGTTGCGCACATCGACTAGCTGATACATCACTTTTTTGCCCAGCTCGCGATTGCCCTTTACCAGCATCTCATCGCTGATCCGCATCAAGCGGGCTAAGTCCCGCGCCAGATAGACGTTGTGTAACTCAGCGAATATTTTTTCCATCTCCGGCAGATGCTTGAGCGTGTCTTCCAACATGATCGCTTGCTCGCGCTGGGTCAGCTGATCAAATACGCCGATTTGCTCCTCAATCGATTCCAGTCCAGCGGTTTGTTTACCTTGCTCGGTCGCTTGTTGCATCAAGACTAAATCTAAAGCCATGCCGGTCTTGGGTTTAGGCATGCTGAGGGTAACCGCCAGCGCCCATGGCTTCATGATTTGCAGTGCTTGCCCCGGCATGCCATAGCCCGCCATCGCCGCTACGGATTTTTGATAGGTGGCCGCACCGACGGCTTGTTGCAAGGTACGCCCGTCATTAAACGTCATGGCGCCCACCATGGACTGCACCGCATTCGCGTCGAGTACTACCTCCATGACATATTGGCTGGTCGCATTAAAAACCGTTTGCACCGGCTGAGGTAGGGTTGTCACTCGGCTGTCTTCGGAATGAATGGTGCCGAACACATAGCTGGGCGCCTGCCCTGCGCGCTCGATTTTCCACAAAAGGCCTTGGGTGTAAGCGGCGGGCGCGGCAAAAGATAAGGGCGCCAATAACAGCGCGGCGATCAGCAACAGGCATTTCTGTGTTCGCAACACGCGCTATCCTTTCAAGCCTTGCAGCCAATGCGTATAGAGCTGCGCGGCAACGGCATTCAGCGCAGCCAAGCGCGCATCTATGTCGATGGCCATTTGCGCCGCTGTTTGCACGGCCGGACTATGCGCCTCGGCGATTTCTTTTTGTCCCACCGCGCACCAGGCTTCAATCATCTCACGCGTCATCTCGACGTGGCATTGCATGCCGAGATGTTTGCCCAGCACGTAGGCTTGATTAGCGCAATAGGGCGATCCCAAAATGCGTGTCGCACCTGGTGGCAGGGAGAAGGTCTCGCCATGCCAGTGGAAGGAAAGGAATTTAGCCGGCGCATCGTCGAACCACGCACGCGCGGCGGCTTGATCGACGACGGATACTTCGCCCCAGCCGATTTCTTTCACCGGATTTTTCGTCACCGCCCCGCCCAGGGCTTTGGCGATGAGTTGCCCGCCCAGGCAATGGCCCAGCACGGGGATATCCTGGCGCACCGCCTCGCGGATCAGACTCAGCATGGGCGCTATCCACGGCAGATCGTCATTCACGCTCATCGGCCCACCCATAAAGACCAAGCCGGAATATGCCGATACATCGGTTGGCACCGGGTCGCCAGCATCGATTTTGATCAATTCCAGCGGAATATTTTGCTGGGCGAGAAATGTGGCAAAATAGCCTGGGCCTTCAGTGGGGCTATGGCGAAAGATGGCGACGGGTTTCATCAACGGGGGCATCCATGAGCGTGAATCGATTCTATATTTTATCCGGATTGGCTGGGCTTTTGGCGGCTGCGAGCGTTGCGCATGCAACCGACATCGAGGTTGCAGGTCTCTTTAATGGCAAGGCGATGGTCTCCATCAACGGCAGCCCGGCGAAAGTGATGGCGGCCGGCCAAACACTACAAAATGTGAAGTTGGTCAGCGCCACTTCCAGCGCCGCCATTTTTGAAGTGGACGGCAAGAAACAAACCCTGGGCATGGGGCAAAGCATTTCCACTGCCGCCGGTAACAGCGGCAGCAAACCTACGGTTAAGCTGACAGCGGATGGCGGCGGGCATTTCAATACTGGGGGCAGTATCAACGGGCGACCGATCAATTTTTTAGTGGATACCGGCGCCACCACCATCGCCATTAGCGTGCGCTCGGCGCAAGCGATGGGCATTGATTTGCGCAAAGCCAATGTGGGTGCCTCTACTACCGCAGCCGGAGTGGTGCGCACCTACCGGGTCACCTTCGACAACGTAAAAGTGGGAGATATTTCGCTTAACTTTGTCGAAGGCAATGTGCTGGAAGGCATGCCCGATGATTTTGCGCTGCTCGGCAACAGCTTCTTGTCGCGCTTGGATATGAAACGCGAAGGCACGGTGCTGACGCTGACTAAGAATTACTGAAGCCAATGCGCAAAACAAAAAGGGCGAGAAGTTTTCTCGCCCTTTTTTATTTTCAGCTAGATCGGATTAATGCTTGGTCTTGTCCCGCTCGATCAAGGCATAAGCCGAGTGATTGTGAATCGATTCGAAGTTCTCCGACTCCACCACATAGGCGTCGATGCGCTTATCCGCGTTGAGCACGGCCGCCACGTCGCGCACCATGTCTTCCACAAACTTCGGATTGTCATAGGCACGTTCGGTGACGTATTTTTCATCCGGACGCTTGAGTAGACCATAGACTTCGCACGAGGCTTGTTCTTCGGCCATGCGCACCACTTCTTCGATCCACACAAAGCTATTGGTGCGGGCGGTGATGGTGACGTGCGAGCGTTGATTATGCGCGCCGTAGTCGGAGATTTTCTTGGAGCAGGGGCACAGGCTGGTGACCGGCACCACCACTTTCATGGTTTGGTGATAGGCGCCCTTGTCGATTTCGCCAGTGAAGGTGACTTCATAATCCATCAAACTTTGCACACCGGATACCGGTGCGGTTTTGTTGATGAAATAGGGAAAGCTCATCTCAACATGGCCGGATTCGGCTTCGAGCTTAATCATCATCTGACGCAGCATGTCCTCGAACGACTCGACCGAAATCTCGCGCTCGTAACCATTCAGGATTTCTAAAAAGCGCGACATATGCGTGCCTTTGAAATGCTGCGGCAGGTACACATACATGTTGAAGTTGGCGATGGTGTGCTGCACACCCGCGTTTTTGTCAGCCACCCGTACCGGGTGACGGACTGATTTAATGCCCACTTTGTTGATCGCGATCTGGCGCGTGTCAGGCCTGGCCTGGACGTCTTCTATTGGTAGTTTTTCGCATTGATTCATAGCGTTATCCTTGCTGGAGTCGTTCATTTGGCGACAGTATACGCGAGATCAATAGTTGAGTAAAGTACTCGGGTACTGCGTTTTATCGCCTCCACAATGCCCACCGTATCCAGCCCGCAACTCGCCAAAAGCAGCGTGGGATCGCCATGTTCCACGAAGCGGTCGGGCAAGCCCAAGAGCACTAGCCGTTTCTCTATCCCCAGTTTGGCCAGGCATTCGGCCACGGCGCTGCCGGCGCCGCCCTGGATGACGTTTTCTTCCACCGTCACCAGCACATCATGGCTTTGCGCCAGTTGTTTGATCAGCGCCTCATCCAGCGGCTTCACGAAACGCATATCGGCCACGGTCGCGTTCAATTCGTCCGCCGCTTGCAAAGCTGGATGTACCATGCTGCCGAAAGCCAACAGCGCGATTTTCTCACCCGTGCGCCGCACCACGCCTTTTCCGATCGGCAGTGCCTGCATCTCCGCTTCGACCTGCGCGCCCACGCCGCTGCCGCGCGGATAGCGCACCGCAGACGGCGCATCGAGCGTGAAGCCGGTATAGAGCATTTGCCGGCATTCGTTTTCATCCGATGGCGCCATCACCGTCATATTGGGAATGCAGCGCAGAAAAGATAAATCAAATGCCCCGGCATGCGTCGGCCCGTCGGCGCCCACCAGCCCGGCGCGATCGATGGCGAACACCACCGGTAAATTTTGTATTGCCACGTCGTGAATCAATTGGTCATAAGCGCGCTGCAAGAAAGTGGAGTAAATCGCCACCACCGGCTTGAAGCCCTCGCACGCCAAACCAGCGGCGAAGGTGAGCGCATGCTGCTCGGCAATGCCCACATCAAAATAACGATCGGCGTGCTCTTCGGAAAAACGCACCATGCCCGAGCCTTCGCGCATCGCGGGCGTGATGCCGACCAAACGCCAATCCGCCACCGCCATATCGCACAACCAGTCGCCAAAGATCTGCGTGTAGCTCGGCTTGGCACCCGCCTTGTTCGCCACGCCATCAACCGGGTCGAATTTCGCCACGCCGTGATACAGGCACGGGTCGTCTTCCGCCAACTTATAACCTTGGCCCTTTTTGGTGACGATGTGCAGGAACTGCGGGCCTTCGAGTTGCTTGATATTGGATAGGGTATCGACCAGGGAATCCAGATCATGGCCGTCGATCGGCCCCAAATAATTGAAGCCGAATTCCTCGAACAAGGTGCTGGGCACCACCATGCCCTTCATGTGCTCCTCGGCGCGCTTGGCCAACTCTTTAATCGGCGGGATCGCTTCCAACACCTTGCCGCCGCGCTTCCTGACCGTGTTATAAAAACGCCCCGAAAGCAGCTTGGCCAGATAGTGATTGAGCGCGCCCACATTGGGTGAGATCGACATTTCGTTGTCGTTCAAAATCACCAGCAGATTGGCATCCATCGCGCCCGCATTGTTCAAAGCCTCGAACGCCATGCCGCCGGTGAGCGCGCCATCGCCGATCACCGCCACCACGCGCCGATCCACGCCTTGGCGTTTGGCTGCCACCGCCATGCCCAGCGCAGCGCTAATCGAAGTGCTGGAATGCCCGGTACCGAAGGTATCGTAAGGGCTCTCCTCGCGCTTGGGAAAGCCGGCGAGACCGCCCAGCATGCGCAGACGGCTCATGCCCTCGCGTCGGCCGGTCAGAATTTTATGCGCATAGGTTTGATGCCCCACGTCCCACACGAGGCGATCTTCCGGCGTATTAAACACATAGTGCAGCGCAAGCGTGAGCTCCACTGTGCCCAGATTGGAGGCAAGATGCCCGCCGGTTTTGGCCACGCTCTCCACCAAAAACGTTCGTAACTCTTGCGCGAGTTGCGGCAATTGCTTGCGCGCCAGTTGCCGCAATTGATGTGGATCGTTGATGGTATCGAGCAGGGAATAAGGCATCGGGTCGTGTTTCTTAGAAAGGGCGCAGCACTATAAAATCGGCCAACTCGCGCAGCCGCTGCGCGCTATTGCCAAAGCCTACGAGCGCATCAAGCGCATCTTGGCGCAGCGACTCGGCCAGGGTTTTTGCCTGTGCCACACCGAGCAGGCTGACATAGGTTGGTTTATTCTGCTCTGCGTCCTTACCCGCGGTCTTGCCCAAGGTGGCGGTGCTGGCTTCAGCATCCAGCACATCATCCACCACTTGAAACGCGAGGCCGATGCATTTCGCGAAATGATCCAGTTGAGCCATCTCTTTTTCAGTTAATTGCCCGCACAAGGCACCGAGCATCACCGAGGAGCGGATCAACGCGCCCGTCTTATGGATATGCATGAACTCCAATTCCGGCAGGGTGAGCGATTGGCCCACCGAAGCCAAGTCGATCGCCTGTCCGCCCGCCATGCCGCGCGAGCCGGTGGCCACCGCGAGCAGCGTCACCATCTCCAGTTGCTTTTGCGGGTCAAGCGCCAGCGGATATTGCGCGACCAATTGAAACGCCAGGCTTTGCAAACTGTCGCCAACCAAGAGCGCGGTCGCTTCGTCGAATTCGATATGCACCGTGGGCCGGCCGCGCCGCAGCACATCATCGTCCATGCACGGCAGATCGTCATGCACCAGCGAATAAGCGTGAATCAACTCCA
>JBBTCZ010000041.1:0-58264 GCA_038042985.1 Pseudomonadota bacterium | reverse complement strand
GCGCCCGAGACGATTCGAACGTCCGACCCCTGCCTTCGGAGGGCAGTACTCTATCCAGCTGAGCTACGGGCGCGAGAGGCGAAATTATAGCTGGATTTGCAGGGCGACTCCATGCGTGGCTTGGTCGCCTAAGCGAAATTCAGTATAATCTCAGCCTCTTAGCAACAAACTACACAGGATAGGGCAACACCATGAGCGAACAACAAGGGAGCAGCAAAACATCCCCGATGATGATTCTCGCCGCTGCGGTGGGCGTTTTTGCGGCACCGGTGATCGCGATCGTGCTGATCGTGCAACTGGTGCTCTCCATTCAGGCGGGGCATGTCGATAAAGATGATCCGCGCATGGCGGATGCAGCGGTAAAAGAACGTATCAAGTCCTTTGGCGAGGTGAAAGCGATTGACCCCTCTGCGCCGCGTGTCGAGAAGACCGGCGAAGCCGTTTATACCGAAGTCTGCGCAAGTTGCCATGGTTCCGGTGCACTGGGCGCGCCAAAGTATGGCAACAAAGCCGATTGGGGCAAGCGCAACGCGCTAGGCTTCGATACCGTGGTGAAGAATGCTACCAACGGCATTCGCGCCATGCCCCCGCGTGGCGGCAACCCCGATTTGTCGGATATTGAAATGTCGCGTGTCGTGGCCTATATGGCCAATGCGGGCGGTGCGAGCTTCAAACCGAAATAGGCGGATTGAGTGTTAGCGAAAAAAGGCGCGGCTTACCCCCGCGCCTTTTTTTATGATGAGCGCCAAAATCATGAAAAATAAGCCACACCCTGCGCGTATGCGCAATCTGCGCTGGACGACTTTCCTGCTCGCGGTGTTGGCTTATGTGATTTCGTATTTTCACCGTGTTGCGCCAGCGACGATTGCGGGCGATTTGCAATTAGCTTTTCATGCCAGCGCTGCCGCGCTCGGCGGTCTCGCCGCGACGTATTTCTATGTGTATACGATCATGCAAATACCGACTGGCATTTTGGCGGATACGCTCGGGCCGCGCCGCATCCTCACCTTAGGCGGCTTCGTGGCAGGGGTGGGCGCACTTTTGTTTGCTTATGCCGATACGCTCAGTGTTGCGGCAGTGGGACGCACCCTCGCTGGACTCGGCGTGTCGGTGACCTTTATCGCCATGCTCAAGCTCAATGCCGCATGGTTTCACGACCGGCACTTCGGCACGATTGTCGGTTTCGTGATTCTGCTTGGCAATGTCGGTGGGGTGTTGGCGACTGCGCCGCTTGCTGAAGTTTTGCGCTATGTTTCCTGGCGCAGCGTGTTTTCCATGATCGGTGTTCTGTCGATTGTAATTGCTGTGCTGTCATGGGTTTTCGTGCGCGACCATCCAGGCCAGGCTGGTCTGCCCAGCCTGCGTGAATTGGAAGGCGAAGCCGCGCATCCTCCGCATGTTGGTCACTGGTATGAGGGCTTGCTCGCGGTCATCAAAAATCGCGCTTCTTGGCCCGGTTTTTGGGTCACGTTTGGCTACGCTGGTAGCTTCTTCGCCTTCGCCGGATTGTGGGCTGTGCCGTACTTGCAAGACGTGCATGGCATGTCACGGGACATCGCCACCCAGCACACCAGCCTTCTGCTCGGGGGATTTGCATTGGGCGCGATGACCGTCGGCGCCGTGTCTGATCGCATTGGCCGGCGTCGCCCCGTGTTGATCGGTACAGGCTTGGTGTATCTCTTGTCTTGGCTGCCGCTGGTATTGGCGTTTCCCCTGCCGGGCGCTGCGAGCTATGTGCTGTTCCTGCTCATGGGGCTGGGCGCCGCCAGCTTCACCCTGAGCTGGGCGTGCGTGAAGGAGGTAAACCCACACGCGCTCTCCGGCATGGCGACCAGCGTCGCCAATACGGGCGCATTTCTCGGTACCGGTATTTTGCAGCCGCTAGTGGGCTGGGCGATTGATCGCGCGCAAGCGGCGCACGCTGCGGATAGCTATCAGACCGGCATGCTGATTTTTCTGGCGTGTGTCGTGGTTGGCTTGCTCGGCAGCCTGCGCGTGCGCGAGACGTATTGCCGCTACATTCACGCAGCGCGCTAGCGGCGGGTTTTCTCCAGCATGTTCAAGGCAAGCGCTTCCGCCACCTTAATGCCATCCACCGCAGCAGAAAGAATCCCGCCCGCATAGCCCGCGCCTTCGCCGGCCGGGTACAGGCCTTGGGTATTGATGCTTTGATAATACGCATTGCGCTTAATGCGGATCGGCGAGGAGGTGCGCGTTTCCACCCCGGTCAGCACCGCATCCTGCATGGCAAAACCTTTGATCTGCTTGTCGAAGGTGGGGAGCGCTTCGCGGATCGCCGCAATCGCATAATCCGGCAAGGCTGAATCGAGCTCACCCAAATGCACGCCGGGTTGGTAGGAGGGGATGACTGAGCCCACGGCGGTGGAGGGGCGATGGGCGAGAAAATCACCGACGAGTTGCCCCGGTGCATCGTAATTACCCCCGCCCAATTCAAACGCGCGCGACTCCCACTGACGCTGGAAATCGATTCCCGCCAAGGGCGAGCCCGGATAATCTTGCGGCGTGATGCCGACCACGATGCCGCTGTTGGCGTTGCGCTCGTTGCGCGAATATTGGCTCATGCCGTTGGTCACGACTCGCCCCGGCTCCGAGGTGGCCGCCACCACCGTGCCCCCCGGGCACATGCAGAAGCTATAGACCGAGCGCCCATTGCTGGCGTGGTACACCAGCTTGTAGTCGGCTGCGCCCAGCAGCGGGTTGCCCGCATTAGAGCCGTAGCGGCAGACATCGATCATCGACTGCGGATGCTCGATGCGAAAGCCGATAGAAAAAGGTTTGGCCTCCACATACACGCCGCGCGCATGCAGCATCTGAAAAGTATCGCGCGCGCTGTGGCCGACCGCCAGCACCACCTGCTCGGCGGGGATGCGCTCTCCATCGGCGAGCACCACGCCGCGCACTTGGCCCTGGTCGATCTCGATATCCGCTACTTTGCTTTGGAAACGAAATTCGCCGCCGAGCGCGCAAATCGTCGCGCGCATGTTCTCCACCACCTTCACCAGCCGAAACGTGCCGATATGCGGTTTGCTCACATACAGGATTTCCGGCGGTGCATCGGCCTTCACGAATTCTTGCAGCACCTTGCGCCCATAATGATGCGGATCTTTGATTTGGCTGTGCAGCTTACCGTCGGAAAACGTGCCCGCGCCGCCCTCGCCGAATTGCACATTCGATTCCGGGTCGAGCGTGCGGCTACGCCACAGACCGAACGTATCCTTGGTGCGCTCACGCACAATTTTGCCCCGCTCCAGAATAATCGGACGAAAGCCCATCTGCGCCAGGATCAACGCGGCAAACAGCCCGCAGGGCCCGGTGCCGATCACCACCGGACGGGAGGTGAGCCCGCTCGGTGCGTGCGCCACAAAATGGTATTCAGTATCGGGCGTGACCGCGACATGCGGCTCGCCGTGCAGGCCTTGCAACACTTGCGCTTCATCCTTGAGCGTAACATCCAGCGTATAGGTCACTTTAATCGCGTGCTTTTTGCGCGCGTCAATACTGCGCCGAAAGATCGTAAAGCCCAGCAGTGCATCCGAGCCAATTTTCAGTCGCGCGAGAATCGCGGTCTGGAGATCGGATTCAGCATGGTCAAGCGGAAGATGAATTTCAGTTAAGCGCAGCATGCGGATTATTTCCAGATAAAGCACGATTTATGAAGTGGGCGACCGGCATACCGCTTGTAAAGGATGCGCGCGCTATATTTTAAACTGGCTGACTGACATTACTAGTCAGGGTTTGAGTTAATTCTGAATCGCGCGCGACTAGCCCAAGCTATTTAACAATGAAGCGGATCTTTGAAAAAACCCCTAAATTATTAGGCCGAAAAGCCGTAAATGTCCTTAGGCAGTTTCGGATTGCATAAAAAACCCATGAAACCCATACCATTACGACACATTGATTTAGCGATAGGCAAGCCCTTGCCTTGGGCGATCTATGATAAAAACCAAAATCTGCTATTGCGCGCCGGCCAGATTATCGAGACCCACCAACAGTTCGAAGGGCTGATAAAAAAGGGCTTGTTCCGCTTGCCGAAAAGCGCGGCAGTCCCTGCGCAAGGCGTTGCCCTGGCCATGCCAATCGCAACGGGCGATGAAAACACGGGCATGGATACCAGCTACGATTTTGAAGAAATGAAATTGCAGGTGGGCAGCCGGCTGCAATTGCAAATCTCATCGGAGCAAAATTCAGAGCGGCACCTCGCAAAATATCTTGGGCATATCAAAGGCGTGAGTCTATTGGTGACCACCCCAATCGTTGATGAAAAAGTGCTGTTCATTCGCGAAGGTCAGAATTTCGTCGTGCGCGCCTTCTCCGGCAAGACGGCTTTTGGCTTCACGGCAAGCGTCATCCGCGCCTGCAATGTCCCCGCCCCCTATCTGCACCTCAGCTACCCCAAGCAATTACATGGTGTCGAAATTCGCAGCACAAAACGCTTAGCGGTAAACCTGATTGCCACGGCACAAGCGCTCGACAGCGCAGATGCCGCGAATTTGACTTGCCTCATCATCAATGTCAGTCCGACCGGCGCCCTGATAGCCGCGACACAGACATTAGGAAAAATCGGCGAGACGATTCAAATAAGCTTTTGCGTTAAGCTCGGGCCGATCGATGGGGCCATCGAAACCAAAGGCATCATCCGCTCGATCACCCATGTCGAAGACACGGAAGGCGAGAATAAACAGAACATCCAACACGGCGTGCAATTCAACGAATTGCAGCAAGCAGACATCCTGCTACTGCACAGTCTCGCTTACCAAAAATTGATGGAGGGGTCATCTGAAAGCTGACCCTATTCAGTCGCTGAAAAGCCGCAACCCCGAAGCAGAATCTGTTTTTTCTGCGAGCTAGTGTAACTATTCCCCCGCCGTCTTCGTCGCCAGCATCGCTCTCAATTGTGCCAGACGTGCATTGCCATCCTTTTTCGCGGCGACGGGGTCTTGTGCGGATTGGTGGTTGCGCACATGTTCGCTGCCCAGTTCCACGATAAAGCGCGAGGGCTCGCAGCTTTGCAATTCGCGCGCGCGTTTACGTTTTTCGCAATAACTAACCGTGAAAGTTTGCTGCGCGCGGGTGACGGCGACGTACATCAGCCGTCGCTCTTCCTCCACCTGGCCGTTGTCGATGCTTTCGCGGTGGGGCAGGATGCCTTCTTCCGCGCCGACCAGAAATACGTGCGGGAATTCCAGGCCCTTTGCGGCGTGCAGGGTGGAGAGGCGCACGGCGTCGGCTTCTTCTTCCTCGTTGTTGATCATACTGATCAGCGCCACGGTCTGCGCCAATTCGAGCAAGGTTTTTTCATCTTCCTCGCCTTTGCGCGCGAGCCAGTCGGTGAATTGGGTGACGTTTTCCCAACGCGCTTTGGCCAGGCGCTCTTCATCGCCGTCGAATAGATACAGCTCATAGCCGATGGCGCGCAGCATGTCCTTTAATAGCTCGCCCGCCGGCTCGCGCGCGGCGCGGTATTCGATATTGTTGATAAAAGTACAAAACTCGGTCAGCGATTCGAGCTGTTTGGCTTGCACTTGCGACACAAACCCCGCTTCGAATACGGCGGCGAACAGACTCAGGTTGCGGCTGGCGGCATAGCCGCCGAGCTTTTCCAAGGTCTGAGCGCCGATGCCTTTTTTCGGCGTGGTGATGGCGCGGATGAAAGCCGGATCATCGTCCGAATTCAGGATCAGCCGCAGATAAGCGATGATGTCCTTGATCTCGGTGCGTTCGAAAAAGGATTGACCGCCCGAGAGTAAATAGGGGATGTGCTCCGCGCGCAGCTTTTCTTCGAAGATACGTGCTTGATGATTGCCGCGATACAGAATGGCGTAATCCGACCATTTGCCGCGCTTCTCGAAGCGCTGTGCCATCATGCGGCGCACGATGTTTTCGGCTTCCTCTGCGTCATCCTTGCAGGCGATGACTTGAATCGGCTCGCCGTAGCCTAGCTCACTCCAGAGTTTTTTCTCGAACAGCTTGGGGTTGTGCGCGATGAGGTGGTTGGCGGATTCCAGGATGCGCACGGTAGAGCGGTAGTTTTGCTCCAGCTTGATCACTTCCAAGCGCGGGAATTCGTCGCGCAGCAGGCGCAGATTTTCTACATTCGCGCCGCGCCAGGCGTAGATCGATTGATCGTCATCGCCCACGGCGGTAAACGCGGCGCGCGGTCCGGCCAATTGCTTGAGCAAACGATATTGGCAGCTATTGGTGTCTTGATATTCGTCGACCAAGAGATAGCGCAGCTTGTCTTGCCACTTGCTGCGAGCTTCCGCTTCGCGTTCCAGCAACTCCACCGGTACGCGGATCAGATCGTCAAAGTCAAACGCCTGATAGGCGCGCAGCGTGTCCTGGTAGCGTTGATAGAGTTTCGCACTGGCATGCTCGGCGGCATTTTCCGCATTCATCGCCGCGTATTCGGGTGCGATCATGTCGTTTTTCCAACGCGAGATACGGCCTTGCACCCGCTTTAATTCGGCCTTGTCGGTAGTCTTCATGATGTCGGACAGCACATGCAGGCTGTCGGCGGCATCCAGGATGGAGAACTGCGGTTTGTAGCCGATGAGCTTGGCTTCTTGGCGCAGGATCTGCATGCCCAGGGAATGAAATGTGGTGGCCGTCAGGCCCTTGCTGGATTTCCCTGGGAGCAGCTTGCCGACGCGCTCGCGCATTTCGCGCGCGGCTTTATTGGTAAAAGTAATCGCCGCAATATTGGCGGGCTGGTAGCCGCACTCGCTGATGAGATAGGCGATCTTGTGCGTAATCACGCGCGTCTTGCCGCTGCCCGCACCGGCGAGCACCAGCAGCGGGCCATCGAGGTGCTTGACCGCGGCGCGCTGCTCGGCATTCAATCCATGGAAAGGCGAGATGAGGGGTTTACTGGCTTGTTGCTGGGACACAGGGCGATTTTAACATGTGGCTGCGATGACCTTGCTTGGATGCAATATGAAATTTGATTGCGGCAAGTGCCCGGCGTCCCGCTTGACTGGGTAAAATGACCGTACACGCACAAACATCAAAAATCATGTCCACCTATGCCATCGGCGATATTCAAGGCTGTTTCGAAGCGCTGAATTTATTGCTGGAAAAAATCCGCTTTGACCCGGCCCAAGATCGCTTGTGGCTGGTGGGCGATTTGATCAATCGCGGGCCGGATTCGGTCGAGGTGTTGCATTGGGCGATGGGTTTGGGCGACCGGGCCGTGACCGTGCTCGGCAACCATGATTTGCATTTTCTCGCGGTGGCGGAGGGGCATGTGCCACCACATCGCAATGACACCTTGGACGAGTTGTTGGCAGCACCCGATCGTGATGATTTGATTGATTGGCTGCGCTGCCAGCGCATGATTCATGCCGAAGGCGATTGGGTGCTAGTGCATGCCGGGCTGCTGCCGCAGTGGACGGTGGAACAGGCGCTGCGCTTGGGAGGTGAGGTAGAGGCGGCGCTCTCAGGCGATGACTACCGCGATTTTCTCAAGCACATGTATGGCAACCAGCCGGATCATTGGGAAGATAGCTTAAGCGGCATCGACCGGCTGCGCGTCATCACCAATGCCATGACCCGGTTACGCGTATGCAGTCCTGCGGGTGTGATGGATTTCAACCATAAAGGCTCGCCCGAGACGCGGCCCAAGGGCACGCTGCCTTGGTACGAGGTGCCGGGGCGCAATAGCGAAAATGCGAATATCGTATTTGGCCATTGGTCAGCGCTCGGGCTCAAGGTGGGGAGCCGTCATGTGGCGCTGGATACGGGCTGTCTGTGGGGTGGGCATCTATCTGCGATGCGCTTGGAAGACCGGCAGATTTTCCAGACGCCTTGTGCGGGATTGGCAAGTTCAAGGCTTTTGCTATAGCGGCTTCGGCTTCCAAGGCGAGTGCGCGCCGGGTTTTTCCGCGCGCATCCAGCGTATCGAAATAATTTACTTCTGCAATAATTTTGCGCCGCGCCAAGATGGCGCGCATCGACTCGGGCATGGTGATTTCGTCTGCATAAGCGGGGGCAGTGTCGATGCCTCCACCCGCGAACACATAGCGAATCGTCACCAGGGTGATGGCGCCGCCTTGGTCGACCGCAACTTGAAACAGCGAAGGGTGGAAGGCGCGCAGCCGTAGCCCGTTGGTGGTGGTTCCTTCCGGGAACAAGGCGAGACAGTCGCCTTGCGTCAACACCGCTTCCGCTTGGCCCACGATGGCGGCGGTGTGGTGACGTTTCTCGCGTTGGATGAACAGCGTGCCGCCTGCTTGTGCCAGATACCCCACCACCGGCCAGCCGCGCACGTCGGCTTTGGAGATGAAGCGCAGGGGGCGCACGGATAGCAGCAGCCAAACATCCATCCATGAAACGTGATTCGAGACAAACATGACGCCACGCGTAGCGAGCGTGGGTACGTTGCCTTGCACGCGGGTTTCAATGTTGAGAACGACTAGCAGCTTGGCTGCCCAAGAGCGAATGATGCGGCTGCGCAACGGCTCGCGGGCAAAGCGCAGAATCGTGCCCGCAGTCACTACCCCTTGCAGCAGATGCAGGATTAATCGAAATACACGCAGCAGTTGAATGGCGCCAGGGGTTGGTGTTTCTATCATCTATCGAAAAAATGCCTCGCGTAACGTTTATCGATGAGCGGCATCGGCAGCATTACCAACAGATCCGCCGTGTTGAAATCGGGATCCCATGCTGGTTCGCCGCAGACATAGCAGCCTAGGCGCATATAGCCCTTAATTAATGGCGGCAGCGGTGCATTCATGCTGCTGTCCAATGCATCCAATGATAGCGCGTTGCGCGGAAATACACGCCATTCGATCGGACTCATATGTTCCAGGCTCAAGCGGCGATAGATGCTTGCTGCAGTGTGCCCGCCATCGGCCATGCCAATACTGGCGCAGCCGACCAGATAATCGTAGCCGCGTTGCCGCATGTAATTCAATACCCCCGACCAAAGCAGTGCGATGGTTGCGCCGTTGCGGTAGTCGGCATGTACACAGGAGCGCCCCACTTCCACCATGCGGTCGCGCAGATGGGAGAGGCGGGTGAGATCAAATTCCGTTTCCGCATAATAACTGCCGATCTTACGCGCTTGCGCCGGGTTCAGCACGCGGTAGGTGCCGACGACTTCCAACGTATCATGATCGCGCACCAGGAGATGATCGCAATAGGAATCAAAAATATCGATGTCAATGCCCGGCTCCAGCGTATTGAGCCGCGCGCCCATTTCTTCAACAAACACTTGATAGCGCAGGCGCTGGGCTTCGCGTACTTCTTCTTCGCTTTGTGCGAATGAGACAGTCAGGCGCGGCGCATTTCGTTCGGCCAGCAGGCGATAGTCTTCTCTTAACATGATGATCCCCATCGTGGTTTCGATGAGGGCACATTACTGAGAAAGGGTGGCAGCGAAATGACGTCGCGATGACGGTTTGATGACGGTAAGGCTTATGGAGGATTCGGCATTGCATGAGGCGCCAAAAATCGCCCCAATCATGCAATATGAAACTATCGATCGTCGCGGCCGGATTGCTTCAGCCAGGTCCGAAATTGCTCCAGCGGCAGCGGGGGGCTTAAATAATAACCTTGCGCCACATCGCAGCCCATTTCGACTAAACGCTGCAACGTGGCTGCATCCTCCACGCCTTCGGCCACCACGCGCAGCTTGAGGTGATGCGCCAGATCAATGATTGAGCGCACGATATTTTCGTCGCGGGTGTCGTGCAACATATGCCGAATGAAGCTGACATCGATTTTGAGTTCGTCCACTGGCAAATGCTTGAGCCGCGCCAGCGAGGAATAACCGGTGCCGAAGTCGTCTATCGCCAATTGCACGCCGATCTCTTTTAGGCGCTCCAGCGTCGTCGCTCGGGCGCGCTGGTCATCCATGATGGCGGTTTCGGTAATTTCCATCACGACTTGCTCAGCCGCTACGCCCCAGGTGCTGAGCGCCTGTGTGAGCAACGCCGGCAGCTCGGCTTGGATCAAATCCTGGGCAGAAAGATTGATGCTGATGGACATATCCAGAATGGCAGGCTGCAACTCCTGAAATTCGCGCAGCGCTATATTCAAGACCCGTGCGGTGAGGCGGGGCATCAAGCCAGCTGCTTCCGCAGCCGGGATGAATACTGTGGGCGATACTGCGCCGCGGATGGGCGAATGCCACCGGCTCAGCGCCTCGAACCCCACCACGCGCCCACTCCGTAAATCGGTTTGGGGTTGATGATTCAGGGTGAGCGCGTTTTCGTCCAGCGCGTGGCGCAGATCGGTTTGTAGCTGCAACTGTAACTGAGTCGCCGTATCGGCTTCGTTGCTGTAAACAAATACGGGCTCTTTTCTGATTCGCGCTTCGCGCAGCGCACTGCTGGCGCGTTGTAGTAAGGTGTCCGCTCCCTGTCCGTGGGCCGGGAACAATGCAACGCCCACGTAGGGTTCGCTGTGCACCGAGTATTGATCCAGCGCTAGATGGCTACCGAGCGTGCGTATGATTTTGTGGGCGGCCAATACCGCTTGCGTCTCATTCGAGAGGGTGGGCAGCAGGCAGGCTATCTCGCTGCGCCCGACGCGGAAAACTTGATCCTCGTCTTTGAGGATGCTTTTTAGGTGCGCCAGCGATTTGGCGCATACCGTGTCGCCCGCGCGGTATCCGAAGATTGCATCGACGCGGTAAACGCAATCGAGCCAGAGCAGGCAAATGCCCATGGGACGTGATTGGGCTGCCGCTTCCCGCAAAGCCTCCTCCAGGGCGTCCAGACAAACCAGGTGATTTGGTATCAACGGCATGAGGTATTTCTACAAGTAGTAGTCGCGCGGATCGATGCCGTACATGCCATGCTCGAGCGCGCGGGTTATTTCATAGTGTTGGTCGCCCACGCGCTTCGGCGCGGTGAGCAAATCTAGGGGTACCGGTGCGCCGTAGGGTTGTTTTGCCGCATCTAAAATCGCCAGCACGCGCGGTTTCAAACGCCGCACGCGATTGTGCGCCAATACCACCGCCACTTCACCCGAATTCAGTTCCACTAAGCTACCGACGGGATAAATCCCCAAACACTGAACAAATTGCTCGACGAGTTCTGTGTGAAACAGATGTTCGCGCCAACTGTATAAATGCTGGAGCGCATCATAAGGCGTGAAGGATCGTGCATAGGGCCGCTCGCTGGTGAGTGCGTCATAGCAATCCACGATCGCGGCCATTTTCCCCGGCACGCCAATTTCATTGCCGCGCAGGCCATGGGGATAGCCGCTGCCATCTTCTCGCTCATGATGTAAGGCGACGATGTCGAGCAGTTTTTTTGATACACCCTTGCATTCGCGTAGTATCTCTATGGCGAATTGGACGTGGTGCTGCATGGTTTCATATTCTTCCGGGGTGAGCCGGCCGTTCTTGCTCAATATTTCAGGCGGCACCTTGGCCGTGCCGACGTCAAGCAAGAGTCCCGCCGCCCCCAGCAGATGCATATGGTCACGCGGAAAGCCGAGGTGGCGCCCGAATAAAAGCATATTGATGGCGACACTGACGGAGCGCGCATAAACATAGGAGCTTGCGCGCTTCACGCGGCTCAGCAAGGCAAGCGCATCCGGGTTGCAGATGATGCTTTCCACCATGCCATCCATTACTTCGTGCGCCCGACCGAGGTCAGTGGTGCCATGCTGCCGTAGCTCATCGAACAACTGTTGCACCGCCTGCTCCGCTTGACGGTGGAGTTCTTTGGCGCGGGGCATTTCCTCTTCGAGTTGGGCGCGGTCGGGGTAGCGATTCAGGTTGCGTGCAAAAGGTCCGTCCGGGTGCTCCTCAAGTGCTAGCGGCGGAAGTGGCGTCTCTTTGGGTTCTGGTGCTTCGTGACGGGGATTCCAACCGATGCTGCGCAGGGGGTCTATCAAGACATATTGGCAATATTGACGCAATTCCGCGAGCTGATCGTCCGTCTCGATGAGGAAACCCTGGAATAGAAAAGGCGTGTCGAGCCACGGCCGGTCCAACTCAGCCACGAACATGCCGGTTTGCAGATCGGCGACGTCGATTTTTTCATCCATAGATAGATATTAGCGCGCTTGTGACTTGGTTGCCTATGGGGCGAGGTTCGGAGTGTTCCCCAGCGCGCAAATCGCAGTGTAGCGGTGACAGCCGCGCACATGATCGTTCACCATTCCAACCGCCTGCATGAAGGCATAACAGATGGTCGGACCGACGAAGGTGAAGCCGCGCTGTTTGAGCGCGCGGCTCATGGCGTCGGATTCGAGTGTTGTGGCGGGGAGTTCCGACAACGACAGAAGGTGATGTTGAATCGGTCGGCCGTTGACGAAAGACCAGACATAGCGATCGAAGGCGCCGAACTCTTCCTGCGCGGCCAGAAAAGCGCGAGCATTTTTCACCGCCGCATTGAGCTTGAGCCGGTTGCGAATAATACCGGCATTGCCCATGAGTTTTTCGATGCGCGCCGGGGTAAAGCGCGCGATGCGCTCGGGGTCGAAACCATCCAACGCTTCACGGAAATTTTCACGCTTTTTGAGAATGGTGATCCAGCTTAAGCCCGCTTGCTGGCCTTCCAGAATCAACATTTCGAATAGGTGCGCATCGTCGTGTGAGGGCACGCCCCACTCGTGATCGTGATACGCGACATAGAGCGGATCGCTGCCGCACCATTCGCAGCGTACCGCTGTCTGCATCAGAGGAGATTAATGCGAAACGCGGGTGACGCCGCCGCCAGTCAGCACCCGAACGCGCTCGCCGGGGCGGAACGTTTCATCCGCCGCTTGGGTAATGGCCATCAGTCTACCGCTGTCCAGCTTGACGGTGATCTCCAAACCCTTTCCCCGGGTCACGCCTTCTTCCACTGCGGCGCCGGCTAACCCGCCGGCTACCGCACCGATGACGGCGCCGATGGTGCTGCCTTTGCCGTGGCCGACACTGCTGCCGGCAACCCCGCCGACCACCGCGCCGGCAGCCGGGCCGATGGGTGTTTTAGTGCCTTCGATCTGCACTTCGCGCACGCTTTCCACCATGCCCATTTGCACCTCTTGCGGGGTGCGCGCTTGATCGCGGCTATACGCACCGCCCGAGGTGCTGGCGGGGCAGCCGGCGAGGAATACGCTGGCGAACAAGACAGCGGCGAGTCCAAGTTTGGTGGATGTTTGCATGATATGTTTCTCCTTAAGTTAAAGGGTGATACCGAATTCTGCTTGGAGTTGATGCGCTAACTCCCCGGAGGGCAGGCCGTGGTTTTGTGCGCCGCGCTGGGCGATTTTTAGCGCACCCATGGCACTTGCCAGCTTGCCGGTCGTGGGCCAATCGAAATCGTTCACGATGCCATACAACAAACCGCTGCGGTAAGCGTCGCCACAACCGGTTGGATCGACCACTTGCTTCGCCTTAACGGGCGCGATGTCGATCGGTTTACCATCAATATAGATAACGGACCCGTTAGCACCTAGCGTCACAATTAAGGCCTTCACCCGCTTGGAAAGTTCCGCCAGCGTTTGGCCGGTGCGGTCTTGTATCAGTTGCGCCTCATAATCGTTGAGCGCGACATAGTCCGCCAACTCGACAAACTGCCGCAACTCTTCGCCATTAAACATCGGTAATCCTTGGCCCGGATCGAACACAAAAGGGATGCCGGCTGCCTGAAACTGGTGCGCATGTTCCAGCATGCCATCGCGGCCATCGGGGGCGATGATGCCAAGCGTGATGCCTTGCGCATCTGTGACGCTATTCTCGTGCGAATAATTCATCGCGCCGGGATGGAAGGCGGTGATCTGATTGTCATCCAGATCGGTGGTAATGAAAGCCTGCGCGGTAAAGGTATCGCCAATCTGGCGCACATGCGTTGAGTCCAAACCCAAACGTGCCAAGCGTGAAGCATAGGGGCCGAAATCATCTCCCACCGTGGCCATGATCACCGGCTGCCCGCCCAAAAGATTCAAGTTGAACGCGATATTGCCGGCGCAGCCGCCGAATTCGCGCCGCATGTCCGGCACCAGGAATGACACATTCAGAATATGAATTTTTTCCGGCAGGATATGGTTTTTGAATTGATCGCGGAACACCATAATGGTGTCGTAAGCGAGCGATCCGCAAATCAGCGTGCGCATGTAATTCTCCCTGGATTAATTCGTGTTGAAGCGCCGAAGTTTACCGTATTTGTCTCGCGCCTTGTCATGGAAAAATCACCTAACTGCAACGCCTGCTTAGCATTTGCAATTTAGAGTGCGGCCATGCGTCAAAGGCCCTGGTTCTTTATTTTGATCCCTCTGCTGCTGCACAGCGCGGAAGCGCTTGCCTGGGGTTTGGCCACGCATTTGTATTTTTCCCAGTTGCTGTTGTGGGCGGTGCCTCTATTGGACCCGCGCCTGCGCGCAGCGGCGAAACGCTTGCCGCATCTAGTGCTGGCCGGTTCCTGCCTGCCCGATCTCGCGCTGGTGGGGCGCAGCGCGAAAACGGAAGCCTTTGCGGACACCCACCACTGGGAACAGGCCGCGCGTCTGCTGGCGCGTGCCGAGAGCGACGAGGCGCGCGCCATCGCTTTGGGCTATGCCAGTCACTTGTTCGTCGACATCATTGCCCACAACCACTTCGTGCCGGCGCATGAGCGCATGTGGTTGAAGCTGCCCATGGTTACGCACGCGATGTCCGAGTGGGCGATGGATGCGCACATTGCCCGCCATTTGTTCGCGATGCCGCCGCGCTTGCTGCGCGACCATCATGCAACGCTTGCCCAATACATCACAGCGGAGTTCGACTGCGATTACGCGGCAGCCGAGCGTGCGCTGATTTATCTGCGGCATGCAACGGCCTTGTTGTATGGGAGCCGCGCGCACCGCTTGTTGTATGTGGGTGCAGCGAGTCTGGATCGGCATCTGGCGCGGCGCTTTGATTATTACGTCACCGAGACCGCGGCGCGCCTGCCGCAGATCAACCGCTTGCTGGTGGGCGAAGCGCCCTGCTGGCGCGCGGATTTGGCATGCCCGGAACGCACTGGTCATCTGAAGCATCTGAGCCGCGACGAGGCGCGCGGGACCTTGCCGTTGCCGGTGAGTTTGTTTGCTTGAGCCTAAAACAGCATTAACCACGGGGGGCACGGGGATCACGGGGAAACCCAAAGCTATTGAACTTAAATTCGTGCACTTCGTAACTTACTGAGTGTGCCGCCGATCAGTAATGAATGGTTTCCCCGTGCCCCCCGTGGTTAAATTTTTTCTAAATTAACCAGCAACGCTAGCCGGAACGCGACTCATCACCGGACTGTATTCACACACGACATCTTCGTAAAAATGCGCCAGGCGTCGGGTCATTTCCGGTGCGGTCCATTCGCGTACATATTCTTGCGCGCTGAGCGACAGTGCGGCACGCGCCTCGTCATTGTTGAGTAGCGCAGACACAGTGCGCGCGAAGCCGTGCACGTCGTCCTGTGCGATATGCGCGCCACGATCGTGTTGTAAGACTTCCGCCGTGCCCATGATCGCTAAGCCGACTACCGGCACGCCCAGCGCCATGGCTTCCAGCAACACCAGGCCTTGGGTTTCGGTGCGCGAACTGAAAACGAACAAGTCCGCGGCGCGGTAGCAATCGAGCAATTCACGGCTGCGGTCGAGATAGCCGACGAAGCGCGCATGCGCCTCCAGATTCAAGTCCGTGGTGCGGCGCTTCAGCGCCGCCGAGGCCGGGCCTTCGCCGGCGATGACGAGCAGCACTTCGGGGTGCCAATGTTTGAGATAGGTCAGGGTTTCCAGCAGAAAGCCAATGTTCTTTTCGTGTGCGACTCGGCCCACGTAGAGCAACAGCGGTTGTTCGGATGGGATGCCGTACTGTTCGCGAAACCGCCGGCCATCGCCACCGCTGAAATCGGTGAGCTCGATCCCGGTGGGAATGACCCGGGCGTGGCTGTCGATGCCGTATTGGCGCAGCGCTTCGAGCATAGGGCGCGAGGGTACGATGAGGCCATCCAGCGCGGCGCATTGGCTGCGCGAAAAGGCGCGCGCTAAATAGCGCATGAAGGGCTTGGGCAGGAACGGCACATAGTGAAACAAATATTCTTCAAAGAAGGTGTGGTACGTCTCGACACAGGGCACGCCCAAGGCGCGGGCAAGTTCCAAGCCGGCGTAATGCGCGATGAAGGGCGTGTGGATGTGCACCAGGTCGAAGGTTTGGCCCTGTAGGTAGGGCAGCAGTTCAGCGATGTGCCGGCGCTGCATCATGCGGTCTTCCGGGTCGAGCCAGACAGGGCGCGCGGGAATGCGCAAGATGTCTTCTTCGTCGGCGGTAACCGCGCCGTAGTCCGGCGCGATCAAGGTGACTTCGTGCCCCATGCGTTTGAGTTCGCGCCGCAGCGTCATGATGGCGGTGGAGACGCCGTTTACCCGCGGGAAGTACACGTCGGAGATCATCAGAATGCGCATTATTTTTCCTAAGGGTTACAGCAGAAACGAGAGCGTGGCCAAGCCATAGCCCAACGCCGCCCCGGCCAGCACGTCGGTGGGATAGTGCAGGCCGAGCACGATGCGCGATAAAGCAACCAGCACGATGAAGGGCAACAGCACGGGTGCTAGCCACGGAAAATAGGTGATTGCCACCAAGCCGAATCCGACGGCGTGCAGCGTGTGCCCAGAGGGGAAGCTGAATTCATCCAAGGGCGCGGTGGTGCGGGTGATGGCGGTATGCAGATTGCACGGGCGCGGGCGCAGGGTTTTTCGCTTGAGCCATTTGTACAGCAAGAGTCCGATTAAACCCACTGCGATCATATGCAGCACGGGTTTGAGCGCGACATCACGTTCCACGATCAAGAGCAGCGCCATTAAGGCGTACCATATTCCGCCGTCGCCCAAGCGGCTGACTGCGCCAAAGAAGCGCTGCACGGCGCGATCGCGGTTGAGGCGATTGATGCGCACGCAGAGTGCGGTGTCGGCAGCGTTAAGCCGGGCGAGAACTGAATTCATGGGTGGCTGCATAACCGTTCCTTTCGCTCGTTTTCACCACATCGAACAGTGCTTGTTCGAATTGGGAATAGATCGTGGACCAATTCATGTCTTCCGCGGTTTGGCGCGCGGCGGTGCCGAGGGCGCGTACAGATTTTGGGTCGGCCGCGACCTCGCCCGCCAAGGCGCAAAACGTATCTGCCGCATCGAATGGCGCGAGCAGGCCATTCTCACGATGCGCGATAAGCTCACGCGCGGCGGCATAGTCATAGGCGACCACCGCGAGTCCGCTGGACATGGCTTCCAAGGTGACATTGCCGAAGGTTTCGGTCAGGCTGGGGAAGAGAAACACATCGCCCGAGGCGTAGAAGGTGGCGAGATCCAGGCCCGTGCGCATGCCGGCGAATATCGTGTCGGGGAAGATTCGAGCCAGTTCGCCGCGCAATGGACCATCCCCCACCAGCACCAGCTTGGCACTCGGTTTTCGCGCCCGCATCGCGGCAAAAGCGCGCAGCACCAGCGGCAGATTTTTTTCCGCCGCCAGACGGCCCACATACAGCGCCACCAGATCGTCCGGGCCCACACCCCAAGCAGCGCGCAGGCAATCGCTGCGCCGCGCGGGGGTGAAGAGGAGCGTATCCACCCCGCGCGCCACTACCTTGAGATTGCGATAGCCATCCTGCAGCAATGCTTCACGCATCGCATGCGTCGGCACCATGGTCAAGCGCGTGCGGTTATGAAATTTGCGCAAATAGCTTTCGATGGGTGTCTTGAGCCAACCCAAACCGTAATGTCGGCTGTAGTGATGGAAATTGGTATGAAAATCCGAGGTCACCGGAATCTTCAGCTTTAACGCCGCCGACAGCGCAGACCAGCCAAGCGGGCCTTCGGTGACGAGGTGTACTACATCCGGCCGCTTCTCACGCCACAGCTTGAGCAGCGAGGATCTCGCCGGCAGACCCATGCGCAAGTTGTTGTAGCGCGGGATGGGAATGCCGGGCTTGAGAATATGATCGAGATTGGGTTCGGCTGGCCCTGCATCCTGTGCGTTTTGACGCGGGCGGATAAGCTGAATTTGGTGATCGCGCGCCTGCATTGCGCTCACGATGCGGCCCGTAGTCATGGCGACGCCATTCACTTCGGGTGGATAAGTTTCCGTCACCACCGCCATGCGCAGTAAGCGATGCTTTGTTGGCAACTCGTCAAACAGGATAGGGGAAGGCTCCATGGGCGCCAGCTTGCCGCCGGTTGGAGACGCTTTTGTTACGCGGGGTTGAAAGTTTTATGACGTAGCGGGATGGATGGATCAAGCCGCCAGTCGGCGGCCTTCTTTGAGCAGCGCGCTGAGATCGGCGGCGGGGACAGGACGGCTGAAGTAGTAGCCTTGCATTTCCTCGCAGCCCAAGCGGCGCAGCACGTCGAGCTGCTCTTTGGTTTCCACGCCTTCGGCGATGACGGTGAGTTGCAAGCTATGGCCGAGCAGGATGACGGTGTGGGCGATGGTCGCGTCGTATTCATTCACGCTGAGATTGCGCACGAAGGATTGATCGATTTTGAGTTTGGAGAGGGGGAAACGGCGCAAGTAAGCGAGCGAGGAGAAGCCGGTGCCGAAATCATCGATCGAAAGCAGGATGCCAACTTGGCGCAGCGCGTGCAAGGTGGCGGTGGTGCGCTCAACGTCGTGCATCGCCACGCTTTCGGTAATTTCCAATTCCAGGTTTCGGGCGGGCAGACCGGTTTCCGCGAGAATTTCCTCTACCAAATCGATGAAGCCGGGATGCTGGAATTGTCGCGCCGAGATGTTGACCGCCATCACTAAATCGTTGCCTAGATCGAGCCAGGTCTTGGCTTGCAAGCAGGCGGTGCGCAGCACCCAAGCGCCGATGGGAACGATGAGCCCGGTTTCTTCAGCGAGCGGGATGAACTGCATGGGCGAGACCAGGCCGCGCTCGGGATTTTGCCAGCGGATCAGCGCTTCGGTGCCGATCATTTCGCCAGATTTCAAATTGACTTGAGGTTGGTAATGCAGCAGCAATTCATTGCGCTCCAGGGCACGGCGCAAACCTTGTTCCATGGCCAACCACTGCTCGGTACGCTCAGACAAATCCTGGGTGTAGAAGCGATAGCCGTTGCCCCCCTCGGCGCGGATGCGGTTCACCGCCGCTTCAGCGTTTTTGAATAGGGTTTCGACATCGGCGCCGTGGTCCGGGCTGACGGCGATACCGATGCTGAGCGTGAAAAAGAATTCGCGCTCTTCCACCTTGAGCGGCTCGAGCATCGCGGCTTGCAGACGACGCATCAGTGATTCAAGTTCGCTGGTGTCGGCGAGTTGGGTAATGAGCAAGCCGAAGGTCGCGCCCTCAAAGCGGAATAAATCCACGGCCGGTGCATTTTCGGGATGTTCGGTGAGAGCGGCCCGCAAACGTTCCGCCATGGCGCCGATCAGATTGTCGCTGGCGGCATAACCCTGCGATTCCAATACCAGCTTGATGCGATCGGGGCGGATCAGCGCCACCGCGCAGTGGGCTTGCTTATGGTTGAGTACGATCTCCAGCCGCTCGCGGAACAAACGCCGGTTAGGCAAGCCGGTAACGGCATCTTGCAGCGCTTGGCGCACCAAGCGTAGTTCGGCTTGTTTGCGCTCGGTAATGTCGGCGAGATACAGGTGGCACACATGCAGATCCGGGAGTAGGTGCACCGTGCAATCCAAGGTGCGTTCGCCGATGGAATATTCCCAAGTTAAACGCTGCTGGCCGGCGGCGTTGATTTGCATGAGGTGCAGTTCCAAATCGAGGGGCAGGATTTCTTCGACATCGGTCAAACCGAGCAGCCCGATCAAATGGTGCGTCGCCTCGTTGGCGAATAGCACCGCGCCCTGTTGGGATAGACGCAGCATGGGATTGGGGCTGCGCTCGGGAAAGATGGCGAGCAATCTGCGGTGGGCGGTTTCGCGTAAATAGGCATTCACGTAATAAGCGATGAACAGTGCCATGATCAGACCGGCGACGGTGAACCCCAGCACCATTTGCATCATGTTCATCGTATTGCCACGGGTCTCCTGGCCATAGTGAATGACTTGCTGGCGGTTGATCTGAACCAGCGCCTCCAATTCGGGCTTGATGCGCGCTTCAGCTTTGCTCACCTCGGTCAGGATTTCGCGTGCGCGGTCCCAATCGACCGGTGCCGCACTCATGGTTTGATCCAAGCGCTGGGATTGGGTGTGGATACTCTCGATACCGGTTTCCAGCCGCGCTAACTCGGGCAAGGCTTGGCTCATATTGCGCAGGGCGCGCAGGCCGAGCAGGGTTTCCTCGCGTGCTGAGGCGTAGCGCGTCAGGAAGGTGGCGCGGTCGGCGCTGGCGTAATATTCGTAGAGGATGGGCTTGTGCGAAAAAATCGCATTGCGCAGGTGAGAAATCGTATCGAAGCGCGGCAGGCTTTGTTCGGTGAGCGCTTTGCCCGCGTGCAGGACGCTCTCGCCGCGCAAATAAGTCAGGGCGGAAAGCGCGATGCCCGCCACCAGGGCGAGCAAATAAACTACCAGAATTTTTCGATTAATCGATGACATAGCCGGCCAGTAAGAAAGCGGCTGGGTCGCCTGCGTCGCCGCTACTGTACCCAGGTACCGAGAACAGCGCCTTGCGCGTGCAAATCACGCAGGATTTCCAAGCCACCCTGTATAACGACACGCGGGTCTGGATGCTTGAGTTCTTGCGCGATCTTTTCTAAGGCTTTTTCCGTGCTCAGTTTCCCGCTTTGCAGCAAATCGACCAAGCGTGCGGAGACCGGGTTCAACTCGATAAAACGCACAGTGAAATCGGCGTCGCGAAATACCAGTAGATAGGTGGGCTGTGCGGGCGCTGTGCGTGGTTTGTAATCGGGGCCGATGCGCTGCACGGGGTAGGCGTATTGCAGCAGGGTTAAGACTGGATTTAATGCCGGCCGCCCGCTAGCTAAATCACCCTGGGGGTCGATGCGATCAAGCGCCGCTTCTTTGTTGGAAACCGAGAGCACCAGCTCGATCCATTCGTAATGCGCCAACTCCGGCATGAAGGGTGGGTCGCCCGCGCGCACGCCACGCTCGCTTTGCACGTACTGTACAAATTCGTCCGGAATTTGGCGAAAGAACGGCGTATGGCAGCGGTGTTCGGCAAAAAAATCGCGCACCAGTTTGGCCCATTTGCGGTCACTCAAAATAGCGCGCAGCACGGGAAAACAGGCGAGCAGAAAACCTTCTAAATTGTTGTACAGCAGCTCGTTGTAAATATTCATGCGGCGCGCGGCAACACCTGCGGGACGGGCGTTGGTTTTTGGGTCGCGGATGTGGCGCGTGAATTCGAATTGATACGCCTGGAATGACTTAGGCGCGCTGGGCGTGGCGGGCATGCGGATATTTCGCTTGAATCTGTGCGATGTGGGCCACCTCGTGCGCTAATTCATCGAGTGGCGGAATATTGAAATCGCGTTCCAGTAGGGTCGGGCATGCACCGTGCAAGGCATACGTTTGATCGAGGAGCTGCCACACGGGGTCGATCACGTCGGCGCCGTGGGTATCGACCAGCAGATCGTCCGCTTCGCGGTAGTGGCCGGCCATATGCAGGTACACGATGCGTTCGGTCGGCAGTTGGCGGATGAATTCGAGCGGGTCGTAGCCGTGATTGACGCTGTTCACATATACGTTGTTTACGTCCAGGTGCAGCCAGCAGTCGGCTTCTTCCACCACGGCGCGGATGAACTCGATTTCGCTCATCTCATTGATCGGCGCCATGACGTAGAACGAAGCGTTTTCCATGGCGATGCGGGTTTCGAGGATGTCCTGCGCGCGCTTAATGCGCGCCGCGACGTATTTCACCGCGTCCTCGGTAAAGGGAATCGGCAGCAGGTCATACAAGTGACCGTCATCACTGCAATACGATAGGTGTTCGGAATAGAGTTGGATGTCGTGCGCTTTCATGAACGACTTGATGCGGGTGAGCAGCATTTCGTCGAGCGGGCTGGGTCCGCCGATGGATAGCGACAAGCCATGACAGACAAACGGGTAGCGCTCGCTAAAGGCGCGCAAATCGCGCGCGGAAGCACCACCGAAATCGATCCAGTTTTCTGGTGCGATCTCAAAAAAATCGACGGCTTTCGGCACCTGAACTTTCAGCGCGCCGATCAACTCGCGCCGAAAGCCCAGGCCCGCGCCGTGAAGTCCCAAAGGAGAGGGAGTTTTCACCTTGCGGAAACGCCGAAATTACTTCTTGTCGCCGGCTGCGGGAGCAGCAGGGGCAGCAGGCTTGGCGTCTTTCTTGGCGCCGCCACACTTGCCTTCGCCGCACTTGCCTTCAGGCATTTTTTTGTCGGTGGGCTTCATGTCGGCCTTTGCACCGGCTTTTTTGTCGGCCTTGGCTTTAGCGGGTTTCTTATCGCCACCGCACTTACCGTCTGCCGCCTTGGCATCAGTTTTAGCACCGCCGCACTTACCGTCAGCCGCTTTGGCGTCTTTCTTGGCGCCACCGCATTTGCCTTCGCCACACTTACCGTCTTTGGCTTTGGTGCCATCGGCAGCAGGCGCGGCGCCGGAGTGGGCAGCGGCGAGCAAATAGCCGTTTTTCAGCGCGCTCATGCCGAAGGGGTTTTCCGCTGCGTTCGCGGCAGAGGCGGCGACGAGGGTGACCGCGAAAGCAGAACCGATTGCGAGGGACAGAGCAGTTTTCTTGCCGTTCATTGAGTGACTCCTTGAGATCTAAGTTTAAGTGAGGGCGAAAACCGCCCGGTTGTGCAACATTGCAGTGTCCAAACCAAGGTGGCCCGATTACGGGTTTTCATCTTGCTTAGACGCCAGTTCCTTGAGAATGCGCGTTTTCGTATCCGGGGGTAGCCCCGGGTCATCCGCGCCCACTCCCTTGGATTCGTCGATCCGCCGGCAGGCCAGGTGGATCAGGTTCAGTTGTTGGGCAAAGCCTCGGCAGCCTTTGCAGATCAATAGATGCAGCTTGAGCCCAATCAATTCCCGTGCGCTGAGCGGTCGCTCATACGCATGGGATTGCAGGTGGCTAGCATCTTTACAGCTCAGCATTGAGGATTCTTCCGAAGATATTCAATCATTCACATTGTATTCAAAATTGGTTTTCAGGCATTGCTGCAGGCCCAATCGCGCACGATGCAGTATTACCCAACAATTGGTCGAGGTGATATCGAGTTCCTTACAGATTTCCGCCGTATCACAACCTTCCATCTCGCGCAGGTGAAAAACCTGGGCGTGCAAGGGAGCGAGCCCTTCCAGGCAGTGCGTAAAGGCTTCCCAGAACCGTTGCTGGTCGAGGCAGGCTTCCGGGTCGGCCCATTTTTGGGGCGGGCTGATCCAATGGCCGGTGGCGTCGAATAGGGCTTGTTCCAGCGCCGCCAGCTCCGCCGCCGGGTCGGCGCTAGCCGGGGTGTATTGGGGTTCCTTGGCGCGGGCGCGAAACAAATCCAGGATTTTGTGCTTGAGGATGCCGGTGAGCCAAGTGCGCACCGAGGATTGGCCGGAGAAGCGCGCCCAGGCCGACAAGGCGGCGAGCAGGGTTTCCTGCACCATATCTTCCGCCGCCGCTTCGTCGCGTAATTTCAACAAGGCATAACGATAGAGATAGTCGCCGTGCTCGGTGAGCCAGGCGGCGGGGTCGCAGTGGGGGGATGGCGTAGTCATAAAAAGGGTAGCGCGCAATCTATCGGTTTCAATGAGTTAGCGCAAGCCAATAAAAGTTCATTGTTTCGCCGCTTGAAATCCCAGCATTACCGCCTATATAGAGGATAAGCAAGGTGTTCCATTGCATCTTCCACGATGTGTTTAAACTTGATAGGAGGCGAATACCATGGCAAATCTTACCCGTTACGATCCGTTAAATATGGATAGCGTTTTTGATGATTTTTTCAAAGGTTTTCTGGTGCGGCCGATGCGTATGGAAGGCGCGCCGAAGATCGCCGATTTTAAAATGGACGTCACTGAAAACAACCAGAGTTATGTGGTAAAAGCCGAAATCCCTGGCGTGAAAAAGGAAGATATTCACGTCGCTATCGACGGCAACTCGGTTTCCGTCAGCGCGGAAGCCAAGCAAGAAACCGAAGAGAAGGAAGGCGACAAGGTGATCCATTCCGAGCGCTATTATGGCCGCGTGTCGCGCAGCTTTACCCTGGGCAGCGAGATTGACGAGGCGCAGTCGCAAGCCAAATACACCGATGGCGTGCTGGAATTGACGCTGGTGAAAAAAGCGGCGGCCGCGACGAAAACGCTCGCTATCCAGTAAGCGAGAGCACAGCGGCAAGACAAGGCGGCGCAAGCCGCCTTTCTTGTTTGGGGGCGCGGCAGTAAAATGGCTCGGTTTTCTTCATACTCACCCCATACTTAAAAGGCTGATCATGCCCCCCACCCTCGCCGCCGAAAAGGCGAAATTGCTGTCCGAAGCGCTGCCATTCATTCAGCGCTTTTTCGATAAGACCATCGTGATCAAGTATGGCGGCAACGCCATGACCGAGCAGCATCTCAAGGATAGCTTCGCGCGCGATGTGGTGTTGTTGAAGCTGGTGGGCATGAACCCGGTGATCGTGCATGGTGCGGGGCCGCAGATCGGCGAGCTATTGAAGCGCATCGGCAAGCAAAGCGAATTCATCCAAGGCATGCGCGTCACCGACGAAGAAACGCTGGATGTGGTGGAAATGGTGCTAGGCGGGCTGGTGAATCAAGAGATCGTCACCTTGATCAATTTGCACGGCGGCAAGGCAGTCGGACTTACCGGCAAGGACGGCAATTTTATTCATGCGCGCAAAATGCTGGTGCCGAGCAAAGACAAGGCCGAAGAGTGGCTGGATATCGGCCAAGTGGGCGAGGTGACCGGCATCGACCCGGAGTTGATTCATCTCTTGGATTCGCGCGATTTCATCCCGGTCATTGCGCCCTTGGGCGTGGGTAGCGAGGGCGAGGCCTACAACATCAATGCCGATGTGGCCGCGGGTAAGATGGCTGAAACCTTGCATGCCGAAAAATTCATCCTGATGACCAACACCGCCGGCGTGCTCGACAAGCAAGGCAATTTACTCACCGGCCTCACCTCGGAGCGCGTGAAGGACTTGATTGACGACGGCACCATTTCCGGCGGCATGCTGCCCAAAGTAAATTGCGCGCTGGATGCGGTGCACAACGGCGTGAAAACCAGCCACATCATCGATGGCCGGGTGGAGCATGCGCTGCTGTTGGAGATTCTCACCAGCGAAGGTGTAGGGACGCTGATTAAACGGGCTTAACGCGTTTGAGCCCCGCTACCGTCTGGGTGTTTGACCTCGACAACACCCTGCACAACGCCACGCCGCATATTTTTCCGCACATCAGCCGCGCCATGACGGGCTATTTACAAGCGCATCTGGGCTTGGACGAACCCGGTGCAAATGCGCTGCGTATTCAGTATTGGCAGCGCTATGGCGCGACCTTATTGGGCTTGATCCGTCATCATCCCCAGATCGACCCTGATCATTTCTTGTGGCACACCCACCAATTCCCGCAATTGCATTCGATGCTGGTGTTCGAACGCGGCTTGCGCGGGTTGCTGCGGCATTTACCGGGTAAGAAAATTTTGTTTTCCAATGCACCTGCGCATTATGCGCAACTGGTTTTGGCGGCGATGGGCATCGAAGATTTGTTCAGCGATGTGATCAGCGTCGAGCGCACTGGCTTTCGCCCCAAGCCCGATGCGCATGGTTTTCGGCAGCTCTTGCTTAAGCACGGCATCCGGCCCGCGCGCGCCATCATGGTCGAGGACGACCTGGACAACCTGCGCACTGCGAAGCGCCTCGGCATGCGCACGGTGTGGGTGACCACTTCGACCAAATCCCCACCCTATGTGGATGTCAGGTTACAATCCGTGCTCCAGTTGCGGCGTGTATTGTCGTGCCTGGGCACAAAAACAAAAGCGATTTAGCGCTAAACATATTGACCTTGGGAGGAGAGACCATGGCAGCGAAACCCGGCGAGCGAAAAAACCAAATCCTGCAAACACTGGCGGAGATGTTGGAAAAACCGCAGCAGGAAAAGATTACGACTGCCGCCTTGGCGGCGCGGCTGGATGTTTCGGAAGCGGCCTTATACCGCCACTTCGCGAGCAAGGCGCAAATGTTCGAGGGCCTGATCGAGTTCATCGAGCAAACGCTGTTTGGTCTGATCAATAAAATCACCGCGGAAGAAACCGATGGCCGCAAACAACTCGATGGCATCATTTCCATGCTCTTGGGTTTTGCACAGAAAAATCCGGGCATGACCCGCGTCTTGATCGGCGATGCTTTGGTGAATGAGAATGAGCGGCTGCAAGCCCGCATCAACCAATTGCACGATCGAATCGAGGCCACGCTGCGCCAAGCCTTGCGCATCGCTGCCACGCAGCACGAAGCCCCAGCCGAGTTGGACGCCAATGCCGCGGCCAATTTGCTGCTCGCCTTCGTGGTCGGGCGTTGGCATCAATTCGCCAAGAGCGGTTTCAAGCGTTCCCCGCTCGACCTGCTCGACGCCCAAAAAACGGCTCTCTTGCGTTTCTCCTAGTCTAAAAAGCCAAGATAAAACAGACTGTTAGCGCGCATTTGAAGTGCGGGTGCGGCGCTGCAATTAAGTTTTTGCTTCCCGCTCCGATAATTCCAGTGCGTGGATGGGATTTGTTTTTCTGAAAAAAGAACAGGAGTTCGCAATGAAAGCAAAAGCCGTATTGATTAAACGCTCGACAGTGTTATCTGTTTTTCTGGTCGGCGCCGTGATTGCCTTTTGTTCGGCGACTAAGGTGCACGCCGATACGATCCCAACCGAGATGCAGGCGAAGACCGTCTAATAAGTCCTGCCGCTGGCGCAGACCGCGCAGCCGGGGTCACGTTTCAGGCGCACGCTGCGCCATTCCATGGTCAAGCTGTTGAGCAGCAGCAGTTGACCGTTCAATGTCTCGCCGCAACCTACAATCAATTTCATCGCTTCCGCCGCTTGCAGGCTGCCGATGATGCCGACCAGCGGCGCGAATACGCCATTCTCCGCGCAGCGCATCTCATCCGCCTCGCTGCTTTCCGGAAACAGGCAGTGATAGCACGGCGCATTTTCGTCTCGAAGATCGAACACCGATACTTGGCCATCGAAGCGCACTGCCGCGCCGGACACCAGCGGCTTGCGCTGGGCGACACACGCGCGATTAATGGCGTGGCGGGTGGCGAAATTATCTGAGGCATCCAGCACGACATCAGCGCTCGCCACCAGTTCGTTCAATAATTCGCCCGCTACGCGCTGCGTCACCGCCGTGATATTCACCATCGGATTGATTGCCCGCGCCGATTGCGCGGCAGATTCGGCTTTATTCATGCCCAAGGAAGCGGAGGGGTGCGCGATCTGGCGCTGCAAATTGGTCAGATCCACCTGATCGTTATCGCACAGCGTAATTCGGCCTACGCCGGCAGCGGCGAGATAGAGGATGACGGGGGAGCCGAGTCCGCCAGCGCCTACCACCAGCGCATGCGCGGCGAGTAACTTAGCTTGCCCTTCCATCCCAATTTCATTGAGCAGGATATGGCGGCTGTAACGGAGGAGTTGTTGGTCGTTCATGAAATGGAAACGGCAGTGGGCAGAATTAAGACAGGGGAGCTTAGTACATGAACCATCAAGACGCCAGAGACAAGCAGTAAAAACTTAGCCGCGAATTAACGCCAATTTACGCTAATTTTTTAACCCTGCTTATGTGCTTTTATTCGCGAAGTGGGTTAAGCAGGCAATCTGCGCAGCAGATGCTCGCAAAATTGGCGTTAATTCGCGGCAAAAGGTTCTAGTTTCAGCCTAGAAACTGCCGCTATCCACTCAAGCTAGCGATATTCTCTTAATTCCGGCGGCGTGGCGTCGTGATCCCCATGCGAGTGATGTTCGTACACTTGCGCGAAAATGCGCCGGGAACGTTCGCGTTGTTCCGGCTGGCTAAGATTTTGACACTGCACGGACTCGAGGTAGTGAATCAGGTTGCGCTTGAGTTTAGTGAAGAGGACGTTATCCAAATGAAAGCCCTGGTCGATCAGGGCGGCCTCGATCTTTTCCAGCGTGTAGAACGGCAATTCGTAGCGGATAAGTAGGCCAGTATCGCCCACCGTGCTAAGCACGCTCAAGTGCGGCAAGTCTTGCAGCAGGATGAAGGCTTCCTTAGCTTGACCGGCCGGCAGGCGAGTAAAACTGAGTTGGCGCGTGCGCTCGGTGTCTGCGTATTCCATGCGGGTCTCTTCCTCACGATTGCTGTAATTACAGTTCCAGGATAGCCCCTTGCGATGGATTTGCAAGCGCCAGGGCCGTACTACAGTGCTAGCCGCGATCAACGGTGAAGGCTAAAATAGCGGGATTTCCCGCCATCCTTGCGCCTATCCGCGCCACTTAAATGACTCAATCTTCTGACTCTATCGATAAACGTCAAGCAGCCTTGGCTTATCACCAGTTTCCCAAACCCGGCAAGCTGTCGGTCGATTCGTCCAAACCCTGCGCCACGGTGGCGGATCTCACGCTGGCTTACAGTCCCGGCGTGGCGGAACCGGTGCGCGAAATCGCCAAGGACCCGGAGAATGCTTACCGCTACACCAATAAAGGCAATTTGGTTGCGGTGATTTCCGACGGCACCGCGATTTTGGGGCTGGGCAATCTTGGTCCGCTCGCGTCCAAGCCGGTGATGGAGGGCAAGGCGGTGCTGTTCAAGCGCTTCGCCGGCATCGATGTGTACGACCTGGAAGTGGACGCGAAATCGCCCGCGCACTTCATCGAAACCGTGGTGGCGATCGCGCCGACTTTCGGCGGCATTAATTTGGAAGACATCGCCGCGCCGCATTGTTTCGAGATCGAGAAAGCGTTGAGCGCCAGGCTGGATATTCCGGTGTTTCACGATGATCAGCACGGCACGGCAGTGATCATTTGTGCCGGGCTGTTGGGTGCGCTGGACGTGCAGGGAAAAGCACTTGGCAGCGCCAAACTGGTGTGCCTGGGCGCAGGTGCAGCGGGGCTGGCCTCGATGGAACTGCTGATCGCCATGGGTATGCCACGCAGCAATATCACGATGGTGGACAGCAAAGGCGTGATCCACGCCGGCCGCGCCGATCTCAATGCCTATAAACAGCCCTTTGCGCAAGCGACGGAAAAGCGCAGCTTGAGTGATGCGATGACGGGCGCAGATGTATTCGTGGGCGTCTCGGGCGCTAACTTGGTGACGCCGGAAATGTTGCAGAGCATGGCGACGAAGCCGGTTGTGTTCGCACTGGCCAATCCCGATCCGGAAATTCTGCCTGAATTGGCGCATGCCGCGCGCGCCGATCTCATCATGGCCACCGGTCGCAGCGATTACCCCAACCAGGTGAACAATGTGCTGGGCTTTCCCTACATCTTTCGCGGCGCGCTCGATGCCCGCGCCAAACGCATCACGCAGCCGATGCTGATTGCGGCGGTGAAAGCGTTGGCGGCCTTGGCGAAAGAACCGGTGCCGCAAGTCGTGTTGGATGCGTATCAACTCAGCGCGCTTTCCTTTGGCAAAGATTACATCCTGCCCAAACCTTTCGATCCGCGCCTCATCGAACGCATACCGCCAGCGGTGGCAAGCGCGGTCGGCAAAGTCTGATGCGCGTATTGCCCATCGATGGCGTTGCCGCGCTGGAATCGCCGCGCAAGCTCGGCTTGCTGCTGCTGTTGTGCGTGGCGTGGCTTATCCCTGGCTTGGTCGGCCATGCACCGTGGCGTCCGGACGAAGCCGGCGCCATGGGGATTGTTCAGCACATCTTAAAAACGGGTGAATGGCTAGTGCCCACCTTAGCCGGCGAGCCCGATCTGACGTTCGGCCCCCTGTATTACTGGACCGCGGCGCTGTTCGCCAAAGCTTTCTCCTGGGCCTTACCGGTGCACGATGCCGCGCGTCTCGCGAGCGGTTTTTACGTGGCGCTCACACTCGGCGCACTTGCCTTTGCCGCACGCGAAAGTTTCGGCCCGAGCATGCCGCGCCTAGCGCTGGCCTTGATGATCGGCAGTGTCGGCTTGCTCGCGCACGCGCATGAAATGGCTACCGATACTGCGCTGCTGGCGGGGTATGCGCTGGTACTGTGGGGGTTTGCCTTGAGCGCGCGCCGTGCGAATCCGGCGGGGGTGCTGATCGGCGTCGGTGTGGGGCTAGCCTTTCTGGCGCGTAGTGTAGTGCCGGTAGCGGTGATCGTGATGACTGCGGCCTTGTTGTTGGCTTTCCCTGCTTGGCGCACGCGGCGCTATGTGCGCACCCTCCTGATCGCACTAGCAGTGAGTTTGCCTTTCCTGATGATCTGGCCGTGGCTGTTGCATCACTATGCGCGAGCAGAATTTTTTATTTGGTGGCGGATTGAAAATCTGCCGCTGCTCTACAAGTTTTCTTTTTCGAGTGCGCGCAGCGAGCTGGTGTATTTTTTGCGCACCTTGCCCTGGTTTGCGTGGCCGGTGCTGCCGATCGCGTTGTGGTCGCTGTGGGGTTACCGCAGCAAGTTGCTGCGTGAACCGGGCTTCCAATTGCCGCTGGTGTTTTTTGGCATCCTATTTACTGTCGCCTGTTTGAATGCGGAAAAGCGCGATATCCATTTGCTGCCGATCTTGCTGCCCTTGACCTTGCTCGCGGTGCCGGGTGCGGAGACGCTGCGGCGGGGTGCGGCGAATGCGCTGGGCTGGTTCGGCATCATGACCTTCGGCCTGTTCTCCGCCTTCATTTGGTTTGCCTGGGCCGCGCTCATGAGCGGGCATCCGGAACGTTTTTATCGCCATGTGTTGAAGCTTCAACCGGGCTTCGTGCCTAGCTTCGACTGGCTGGCCTTCGTCGCCGCCTTGCTGCTCACCATCTTGTGGTTGCTGCCGTTGCGCCAGTCGTTTCGCTCCGGCCGGCGCGCGATGTTTCATTGGGCGGCGGGCATCACCCTGATGTGGGGCTTGGCGGCGACCCTGATCTTGCCCTGGATCGATCACGGCAAGCGCTATACGGACGTGGTACGGACACTCAAGCGCCAGTTGCCGCCGCACTACAAATGCATCGGCAGTGCCGGGCTGGGCGAGGCGCAGCGCGGGGCTTTGTATTACCACGCAGGCATCGTGACCAAACGCGCGGAGCGCGCTGAATTCGAGGCCTATGGTTGTGATGTGTTTCTGGTACAGACCAACCCACGTAAGCGTGATGCGCGTCCGGGTGCGGGGTGGGTCAAGCTCTGGCAAGGTAGCCGTCCCGGCGATAAATCTGAAGCCTTCGTGCTTTACCGCGTGCGGGAGCCACGCCCGTGACCCTAAACGCACGCGGCGCATTGTTCCCGCTCTTAGCCGCGACCTTCGCGCTTAAATTGTTGCTGGCCGCCTTCGTGCCGTTCTCCGGCGATGAGGCGTATTTTCTGATTTGGGGGCTGCGTCCCGATTTCGGTTTTTATGATCATCCGCCGATGGTGGGTTGGTTGTTGTGGTTGATGCTGCGCGTGAGTGACGCCGAATGGGTGCTGCGTTTGCCGGTGGTGCTGTTCACCAGTTTTATCGGCTATGGCTTGTATCGGCTGCTGCGCGATTGGGACGAAGAAAAAGCGGCGCTGATTGCGCTGATTTATCTGCTGTCGCCCATGAATTTGCTCGGCTTCATCATTACCACCGATGCCGGCTTAATCTTTTTCAGTTTCCTCACGGTATGGCTAGTCGTGCGCGCGCTGCAAAGTGGCAAGACCAAGCATTTCGTCTGGGCCGGCGTGGCGTTTGGACTGGCGTGCTTATCCAAATATTTCGCCGCCCTGCTCGGCTTGGCACTGATCGCGTATTGGGTGGCCACGCCTAAAGCGCGTGCGCAAAGTCGAAATTTCTGGTGGCTATTCGCGGCGGCCTTGCCCTTCATTGCGCTCAATGTTTATTGGAACTATGGCCATTGCTGGGCCAATGTGATGTTCAATGTGTTTAACCGGCATGAGAACGCCGGTTTCGGCCTGCACAAGCCGCTTCTGTATGGCTTGCTCCATCTATATTTAATGACGCCGCTGGCCGTGTGGTGGCTGATCAAGCAGCGCGCGGGGCTAGGTCTAGCGCTGAAAGACGAGCGTTTCCGTTTGCTGGCCTTCGTTGTCGCGCTGCCCATGACGGTGTTCGCGCTGCTCTCGTTGGTAAAAGTAATCGGCCTGCATTGGCTGCTGTCGTTTTATCCATTTGTGTTCGCACTCCTTGCCTACTGGCTGAGTCGAGACCAGTTAGTGAGTTTGCTGCGCTTCATGCGCTTTTACGCCGGCGTGCATCTTGTCGTGTTTGCGGTGATTTTGTTGATGCCGATGGCGGCGTGGCAAGCCACGCCTTATGCGCGCGGCGCGGTGTTGATGTTTAAGACCGCTGAATTACTGGAGCAGGTGGAGACTTACAACAACCGATATGTATTGGCCTCCGATGGCTATTCCATGGCGGCGATTTTGTCTTACGCAGCGGGCAGCAATGTGCTGGTGTTCGGCGAAGCGTCTTCGCATGCACGGCATGATGATATCGTGACCGATTTTCGCGAATTGAACGGTAAGAATATCCTGGTATTGTTGAAGCAACCGCCGGTGTTCGATCGCTACGGCCCGTATTTCAGGTCGATCGAGTTCAGCGAGTTGACGCTGCATGGCGCGAAATTTTATCTGGTGCTGGGCCAAGGCTTTAACTACGCTTCCTATCGCGACCAAGTGTTGCGGCGGGTGAAGGAGAAGTACTATGCCGTGCCAGCCTATTTACCGATGGGCGGCTGCTATTTTTGTGATCGCTATTTTCCGAATGAAACTTGCCGGCCTAAATCAAAACCATGAACGCACCGCTTGAGTTGATTCGTCTGCTGCGCCCAAAGCAATGGGTGAAAAGCCTGTTTGTTTTCGTCGGGCTGTTATTCGGTCACGCCTGGGGTGATGTGAGCATGGTGTGGCGCGTGCTCGCGGCGGCGGGCGGCTTCGCGCTGGTGTCGAGTTGCGTCTATATCCTCAACGATATCGCCGATCGCGAGGCGGACCGCCAGCATCCGCGTAAACGCAACCGACCTTTAGCTAAGGGCGTGGTGAGCTTGAATGCGGCGGTGGTTTTAGCGCTCGTGGTCGGCACGGCGGGCGGCGTGCTCGGCTATTACGCTTCGCCCCTGGTCGCGATGTTGCTCGCGCTCTATGGTCTGATGAATATTGCTTACACCTTGGGCTTGAAACGCGTGGTGATTCTGGATGTGTTTATCATCGCTGCCGGCTTCATGTTGCGCTTGCTGGCCGGTACCAGCGGCGTCGGCATCCCGCCGTCGCAGTGGCTGCTGCTGTGCGGCTTGATGCTCACGCTATTTCTCGGTTTCGTGAAGCGCCGTGCCGAATTGGGGAAGGAAGACGCCGATAAAACCGCGCAGCGCAAAGTGCTACGCGATTACAGTGCGGCCTTGCTGGATCCGATGATCACCGTCACTGCCGCGTGCGTTGTCATGAGTTACAGCTTGTATACACTGAGCCCAGAAACTATCGCCATGCATGGCGCGCCGATGTTGATGCTCACCGTGCCGTTCGTGATTTATGGCTTGTTCCGCTATCTATTCCTGTTGCACCAGCATAGCCAAGGCGAAGACCCAGCGAGCGAAGCAGTGCAGGATCCGCATTTGGCTGTAACGCTTGTTGCTTGGCTGGCGGTCACGATATGGTTGATCGAGCGTTAGTTTTACCGTACTCCACCCCAGAAAAAATCTTCGGCTTACACTTGATTTGAGCCGGGTGAGGCCGCTAACCTTAAAATGGCAGCGTTACCAGGTGAGAAACAATATGGACATAGCTGGGAATAGCATCAGTTCTTTGGTCAACAGCACCAATGCTCAGGCGTTGAGCGTGGCCGTGCTGAAAAAGGCTTTGGATAGCCAAACCCAGGCGGCCCTGTCCTTGATTCAAGCCCTTCCCCAGCCGCCTTCCACTGCTGGTTTGCCGCCGAATGTCGGGCGGAACATCAATACTACGGCTTAGCGTCCCTCTTCAACCCTTAGCCCCGCTGAGTTAGTGACAAACCCAGCTTAAAACAGGATAATTTCGTCCTCTTATTACCGGATTTGGGGAGAGGATGGCGATGCCTGTTTCGTCTGTTTTTCAGGGTTTTATTGGGCTTGCGCTGAGCATGCTGGTGGCCGGGTGCGGCCCAAGCGCACCCAGTAAAAGCGCATTCCAGGGTACCGATATCACCGGCGTGGATTGGGGGAAGGATTTCAATCTCGTTGACCACACCGGACAGCGCCGTAGCTTGGTCGATTTTCATGGCAAGGCGGTGGCGATCTTTTTTGGCTACACACATTGCCCTGATGTTTGCCCCACCACCTTGGGGGAAATGGCGCAAACCCTCAAACAATTAGGCAAAGATGCCGACAAGGTGCAAGTGCTGTTTGTGACGCTTGATCCAGCGCGGGATACCCCGGCGGTGCTCGCGCAATATGTTCCCTCTTTCCACCCGAGTTTTTTAGGTTTGACGGGTAGCGAAGACGAGGTCGCCCTAGTTACGAAGTCATTCAAGGTGTTTTATCAGAAACAGGTTAGTGCTTCGAAGATGGGCTATACCTTAGATCACAGCGCCAACACTTTTGTATTTGACCCCCAAGGCCGTCTGCGTTTGATGTATGGCTTTGGCCGGGGTGTGGCGCCTATGGTCAACGATATCAAGCAGTTATTGGCTGAAAAATAGGCGGTTTCAAAGTTTTTTGCTACGGCCAGCCTTGTCGAGAAATAGTATTTAAGTATATACTTATACGGTTTAAGAGTCGCAATAAACAAGACAGATTTATCCCATATGTTTGCAGGCCTACCTTGAGAGGGGGCGAGCACAGGAGTGAAGCATGGCGTCGCTAAGCATTTCAAGTAATGAACAATACAATTTCGACGTAGTTCGCAAGTTCGCAATAATGACCCTGGTGTGGGGCGTGGTAGGCATGTTGGCGGGGGTGTATATCGCCTCCGAATTGGCCTGGCCGTTTCTGAATTTCGATAGTCCCTATATCAGTTTTGGACGTTTGCGCCCGGTGCATACCGGCGGCGTGATTTTCGGCTTCGGCGGCTCGGCGCTCTTCGCAACTTCTTATTATGTGGTGCAGCGCACCTGCCAAACCCGGCTGTTTTCCGATGCGCTAGCTAACTTTACCTTCTGGGGCTGGCAAGCCGTGATCGTGTTGGCCGCCACCAGTTACATACTCGGTTTCTCTCAAGGCCGCGAGTACGCGGAAATGGAGTGGCCGATCGACATTCTGATCGAAGTGGTGTGGATCGCTTACATGATCGTGTTTTTCGGCACGGTGATGCGCCGCAAGCAGCCGCACATCTATGTTGCCAACTGGTTCTATATCGCCTTTATTCTCGCAACCGCTTTGCTGCACACCTTCAATAACCTGGCGATGCCGATCAATCTGTTCTCGATGAAATCCTACAGCCTGTTCGCCGGCGCGCAGGATGCGATGACGCAATGGTGGTATGGGCACAATGCCGTGGGCTTTTTCCTCACCGCGGCTTTCCTCGGCATGATGTATTACTTCGTGCCCAAGCAAGCCGGTCGTCCGATCTATTCTTATCGTTTGTCCATCGTGCATTTCTGGGCGCTGTCCTTCTTGTATATGTGGGTCGGCTCGCACCATTTGCACTGGACCGCGATCCCTGATTGGACATCCACCCTCGCGGCCACTTTCTCCATCATGCTGCTGCTGCCCTCATGGGGCGGCATGATCAACGGCGTCATGACGCTGTCCGGTGCGTGGGATAAGTTGCGCACCGATCCGATCATGCGTTTCCTGGCAGTGGCCTTGTCGTTCTACGGCATGTCTACGTTCGAAGGCCCGATCATGTCCTTGAAAGATGTGAACGCGCTGTCGCATTACACCGACTGGACCATCGGCCATGTGCATTCCGGCGCGCTGGGCTGGGTGGCGATGATCACTTTCGGCTCCTTCTATCACATGATTCCCAAGCTATGGGATACCAAACTCTACAGTCAGCGCTTGGTGTACTGGCATTTCTGGCTCGCCACCATCGGCATCCTGCTCTATATCATCGCGATGTGGATTTCGGGTATCGGCCAAGGCGTGATGTGGCGCACGTTCGACGACTTCGGCAACCTGAAATATTCATTCGCCGAGACGGTCGAAATGGTGAAGCCGTTCTACGCCATGCGCGCCATCGGTGGCATGTTCTTCCTCAGCGGCGTTTTCATCATGGTGTACAACGTGTGGATGACGATCGGCCAAGCCAAACGCGAAGCGGCCGAACTGGATGCCAAACTCGCCGCGAAGCTGGCAAGAGCTGTAGCGTAAAAGGGATAAGGAATCAGCATGAACTTCAATTTCAAACATGAATGGATCGAGACTAACGTTGGTCTGATGCTGGTGTTGACCATGGTCGCGATCAGCATCGGTGGTCTGGTGGAAATCGCGCCACTATTCTTGATCAAAAGCACGGTGGAAAACACTAAGGATGCAAAAACCGGTCTGGAAACCATTCGTCCCTTCACCGCGCTCGAATCGCGTGGACGCGATATCTATGTGCGCGAAGGTTGCTACACCTGCCATTCGCAAATGATTCGGCCGTTAAAGGACGAAGCGGTGCGCTATGGCCATTATTCACTGGCGGCGGAATCGCAATACGACCATCCGTTCCAGTGGGGCTCCAAGCGCACGGGCCCGGATCTGGCGCGCGTCGGCAAGAAATATTCGAACGAGTGGCAGGTGCAGCATTTGATTGCCCCGCGCTCCATGGTGCCGGAATCAGTGATGCCGAACTACCCGTGGCTGCTCAACACGCCGCTCGATACGTCTGATCTGGTCGATCGCCTGCGCGCACAACGCGCAGTGGGTGTGCCGTATTCGCTCACGGAACTCGAGTATCAAAATAATGTGAAGCGCTTTGGCGAAGGGGTGGCGCAGCAATTGCATATACCCAATGCGCAGCAAAATCTGGTGAAGCAAGCCGAGGAAGGCAACTTTGACGGCGACCGCGGCACTATTACCGAGATCGATGCGCTGATCGCTTACTTGCAAGTGCTGGGTACCATGGTCGATTTCAGCCAATACGATAACGATCACTTTGTGAAATTCCGCTAAATGATTGAGTGGCTCGCCAATCCATCCAACGCCAAGTCGCTCGCCTTGGTGATATTTTTCGTGACCTTTGTCGCGATCGTGTTGTGGGTTTATGGCAGTAAAAAGCGCGGCAAGAAATTGGAATCGTATAAGAACATCCCGTTTCTGGATGATGACTCGGATACTAAAGGTTAAGTTATGAGCAAGGACAAAATGCAATCGCAAGCGGTACAAACTACCGGCCACGCCTGGGATGGCGACTTGCAGGAATATAACAACCCGCTGCCGCGCTGGTGGATATGGACGTTTTATCTCAGCATCTTATTCGCCGTGCTGTATTGGATTTGGTTTCCAGCTTGGCCAGTGGCGAAGAGCTTCACCCCCGGCGTGGGCAAAATCACCTATGTCGACGCAAAAGGCGTGACGAAAACCACCGGCTGGAATACCCGCGCCGATCTGATGCGCGAAATGAATGAACTCGCGGCGATACAGAAACCATTTTTCGATAAAGTCGCAGCGCAGCCGTATGCGGCGATCGCCAAAGATCCTGATCTCAATAATTTCATCGCTTCCGCCGGTAAGCAGCTGTTTGCGGACAACTGTGCAACCTGTCATCAAGCAGGCGGCCAAGGCAAGATCGGCTTCTTCCCCAATCTAGCGGACGACGATTGGCTCTATGGCGGCAGTTTTGAAAAGATCCAAGAAACACTGATCCAGGGGCGCCGCGGCTACATGCCCCCATTCGGCGAAGCGCTCTCCAGCGAACAGATCGATCTACTGGCGCATTATGTGTTGTCGCTGTCCGGGGAGAAAACGGATACGGCTAAAGCTGATGCCGGCAAAACCTTGTTCCATTCTGAAACCGCAGGCTGTTTCTATTGCCACGGCGATGATGCGCGCGGACGCCCAGTCATCGGCGCACCGAACCTGACGGACAAAATCTGGTTGTGGGCGAATGTGCCAGGCGAAACCGCGCAGGAGAAAAAGCTCGCTGCTGTACAAAATGTGATCAAGAGTGGTTTAAATAAAGGCGTGATGCCGGCCTGGGGCCAACGCCTGAAGCCGGAACAGATTAAGGTTTTAACGGTCTACGTACATGAGTTGGGTGGCGGGAAGTAATCCTGTTCATTGATTTGTGTAGAAGATGGCATATCAAAACCTCGCCCTGATGCGAGGTTTTTTTATCTGGGGAAAGCGCAATGCAAGCGGGTATCGAAGAACAGAGTGCCTTATATCAAAAGCGCATTCCGATCTTTCAGCGTTCGATCCATGGCAGCTTTCGCCGCTTTAAGTGGGCGGTGCTGGCGCTGGCCTATGGCGTGTTCTTTGGACTGGTGTGGCTGCCCTGGCCGCGCGGTACGGAGCCGTCCCAGGCCTTGCTGCTTGATATTGCGGCGCGCAAATTTTATATATTCGATTTCGTTTTTTACCCCCAAGATTTGATTTTGCTGTCGGTGTTGCTGTTCATTGCGGCGACCTTGCTTTTCTTCGTCACCAGCCTGGTGGGCCGCGCATTTTGTGGTTATTTTTGTTTTCAGACAGTGTGGACCGACTTTTTCGTTTGGGTCGAACATCTGATCCAAGGCGAGCGTCCGGCACGCATCCGGCTGTATAAGCAGCCGTGGAAAAGCGAAAAAATCCTCAAGCTCGGCGCCACGCATTTGGTTTGGTTGCTGGCCGCGTTCTGGACTGGATTTACCTTCACCGCGTATTTCACTTATGCACCGCAACTCTTTGTTGATTTCTTCACGGGCCAGGCGCACTCCACAGCGTATTTGACGGTAATGATTTTGACCGTATCGACTTATGTGGCGGCGGGGCTGGCACGCGAGCAGATCTGTACTTACATTTGTCCTTATGCACGTTTCCAGAGTGTGATGTACGACCAGGAAACGCTGGCCGTGGCGTATGACGAGAAGAGTGGAGAGGGCAAGTTGGGGCGTGCTTCCTTGAGAAACGGGATGAAGACGCTGGTGGAACGCCATGCCCAGCAACACGGCGATTGCATCGACTGCACCTTGTGCGTGCAGGTGTGCCCGGTCGGCATCGACATCCGCAATGGCTTGCAGTACTCATGTATTTCCTGTGGCTTGTGCATTGATGCATGCAATAGCATCATGAGTTCGGTCGGTTTTCCGCGCGGCCTGATTCGCTATGATTCCGAAGTCAATTTGAAACAGGCGCAGCCAGCCCAGCCCAAGCTGCATTGGAAGCGGCTCAAAGTGCTGGGTTATGGCGCTGCGCTGTTGGCGATGACGGGTTTTCTGATTGTAGATATTGCCAGTCGCAGCGATTTCGATCATGCGGTGAATCAAGTGCGCGCACCGTTGTATGTGCTGCTCTCTGACGGCTCGATTCGCAATCGTTATCAAGTGCGCATTACCAATCGCGCTAACCATGATGAAACTTTTCGCCTTGGGGTGCGCGGCATTCCAGAAGCAGCTGCGGATTTTGGAAATTTCCACGAAGTGACGTTGAAAAGCGGCAAGAGCTTGATGGTGCAAGTCAGTGTCAAACTGACGCCGGAGCAAGCAGCCAAAGTGACGCAATTTGAATTTACCGTTACGCCGCGCTCGCGTCCCTTAGCGCAGCGTCTAGGCCAAGCGCGCTTCTATGCAAAGGATGTGTTATGAGTATGTTGATCACCCTGTTCGGCGGTGCGTTGTTGATTGTCGTGTTGTATTTCGCGTTCGGCGCGCTGCGTCTGCCGAACTACTGGCGTGCCGTGGTGAGCGGCGGCGTTTTATTGTTGTCCTACCTAGTGATTGCCGCGCGCAACTGGCCCGGGCTGGATGCGGTGGCGATGCACGTGGCGGTATTTATCGCCACTGCAGTGATCTTAAGCCTGCTCAATGCACGGCGTGCAGAGCCATCCAGCAAGCTGCATTGGGCGCCGAAAGTCATTATCGGGTTCTTTCTCTTGCTGTTCGCGATCGACGGTGCCTTTATCTATATTGCCAGCCACGGTTTGCCTGAGTTCATGACTAAACGTTTTATGCCGGGAGCTGACAAGGGAGGCGCGCACACCGCCTTCCCCGGCGTCATGCCGCATGGAGAAGATGCAGCCAAGGCAGTGAATTCGCATTTGAAACAACAGGCAGAGCAGCGTCGTCAGCCATGAGTCTAGAAATAATCGTTGAATCGCATTTAGCATGAACAGCGCAGCATGTTTTCATTGCGGCGAGCCCATTCCGCGCGGCGTCGATTTTCCCATTCGCATTGAGCACACGCCGCACGCCCTCTGTTGCCGCGGCTGCCAAGCCGTGGCGCAAGCCATCGTCGACAACGGCCTGGCCGATTACTACAAAAACCGCACCAAGCTGCCGCAGCGCGGGCATGAATTGTTGCCGGCCGAGTTGGAACAGTTGCGTTTGTATGACCACCCGCAAATCCAAAAAAGTTTTGTTTTAGAGACAGGCCCGCATCTCAAGCAAGCGGTGCTGATCCTTGAGGGCATTACTTGCGCCGCCTGCGTGTGGCTGAACGAGCGGCATTTGCTGCAATTGCCCGGTGTGAAATCGGTGCAAGTGAACTACGGCAGCCACCGCGCGCGCATTGTTTGGGATGAGCGTGAGATCAACCTCTCGCAAATCCTGGCCGAGATTCAATTGCTCGGCTATCACGCGCATCCCTATAACGCGCAGAGCGCCGCGGCCTTGCGCGAAAAGCGGCATAAGAAAGATCTGCGCCGCCTGGCCATCGCCGGCATTTCCGCCGCGCAGGTGATGATGTTCGCCGTCGCGCTGTATGCCGGCATCTGGTATGGCATGGAGGCGGGCACCGCGGGTTTACTGCGCTGGGCCAGCCTGACGCTGACCTTGCCGGTGATGTTCTACGCCGCGCAGCCCTTTTACAGCGCGGCTTGGTCGGCGCTCAGGAGCCGCCATCTGAATATGGATGTGCCGGTGGTGATCGCGTTGGTGTCCGCCTTCGTGGGCAGCGTTTATAACACCTGGTTCGGCGCGGGGCATGTGTATTTTGATGCGATCAGTATGTTTACTTTGTTTCTGCTCGGCACGCGTCTGCTGGAGCAAACTGCGCGCGAGCGCTCGGTGGAAGCGGCGGAGAATCTGCTCAAGCTCGCACCAGCGATGGCCACGCGCGTGAGCGATGCGGGGCAGCAATTCGTGCCGGTGCTGGAATTGATTCCGGGCGACCGCTTGCTGGTCAAGCCGGGCGAGGCGTTTCCGGCGGACGGCATGGTGGAATCCGGCGTGAGTGGTGTGGATGAAGCGCTGCTTACGGGTGAGAGTAGGCCGGTATCGAAGCTCGTGGGAAGCAACGTGATCGCCGGCAGCATCAATCTTGACAGCCCGCTCACCATCATTGTGACGGGTATCGGTGAACACACAGTGCTGGCGAGTATTGTGCGCATGCTGGATCACGCGCTGGCGGAAAAACCCCGGCTGGCGCAGCTCGCCGATCGCGTGAGCGGCTATTTCACCTGGGCCTTGCTCGGCATCACGCTGCTGGTCGGACTCGCTTGGTGGGCGGTGGAGGCGGATCGCGCCTTCGAGATCGTGCTGGCGCTGCTGGTGGTGACCTGCCCTTGCGCCTTGTCCTTGGCCGCGCCGGCGGCGCTGGCGGCGGGCGGTTCGCATTTGTTGCGGCGCGGGGTGCTGATCACGCGCGGCCATGCGCTGGAGACGATGGCGCAAGTGACGCGCGTGGTGTTCGACAAGACCGGCACGCTCACCGTCGGCAAACCGGTGTTGCAGGCGACGCAGGCGCTGGCCGAGCTTGATGCGGCGCGCTGTCGGCAGCTGGCCGCGAGCCTGGAGCAAGCTTCGGAGCATCCTTTGGCGCAGCCGTTTCTGGCGTGCGTTGCGCAATCTGAATTGCTGCCGGTGAGCGATGCACGCAATGAACCGGGGCGCGGCGTGAGCGGCGTCGTTGCAGGCCGGCGCTACTACATTGGGCGCACGGAACTGGCGGGGCACGCCACCCAATCATCCATTGACTCTGGCATGACGCAAGTATGGCTGGCGGATGAAACGCGGCTGCTTGCGCGCTTCGAATTGGCGGATGCCTTGCGCAATGACGCCAAGACCTTGATCGATACGCTCAAGGCGCGCGGCATGCAACTCAGCATCCTCAGCGGCGACGATCTCACTACGGCGCGTCATATCGGCGATCAACTTGGCATTGATGATTGCCGCGGCGGCCTGAAACCGGCGGATAAGCTCGCGGCTTTGCAGGCGATGCAAGCGGCGGGCGAGGTGGTGATGATGCTGGGCGACGGCGTGAATGATGCGCCGGTGTTGGCGGCGGCCCAGGTGTCGCTGGCGATGGGTGGCGGCACCCAGGTGGCGCGCGCGACCAGCGACATCGTGCTGCTGTGCGAGCGTTTGCCGGAAGTGGCGCATGCGCTGGATGTGTCGCGTCAAACCATGAGCATCATGCACCAGAACTTTGCCTGGGCGATCGCCTATAATTTAATCGCGGTGCCGGTCGCGGCGCTGGGGTTTGTTTCCCCTTGGCTGGCGGCGCTTGGCATGTCGGCGAGTTCTTTGATTGTGGTGGTGAATGCGCTGCGCTTAAGGTAAGGCAAAAAAGATGACTTCGACCTTAATTTTTCTATTGGGCCTCACTGGCGTATTCCTGTTGCTGATTGGGCTGGGAATATTTTGGGCAATTAAAAGCGGGCAGTTCGAGGATATGGAGGGCCCGTCACAGCGTATCCTGATGGACGACGACGATCCGCTGCTGCCGCGCCGGGTGGTTGATGCGGATGCCTTGAAAAAAGCCCCCTAAGCCTATATAATTATTCACTAATATTTATTAGGAGCTGGTCATGTTCAAGACGATTTTGTCCAAAGATAATTTGCCGATGACGCTGGTGGTGGCGCTGATCGTGTTGGCGTGGCTGTCGCTATTTTCGGTGTTGATCGCAAATATCTAAACGGGAATCTGAAAGCAAAAAGCGTAGCCAGGGAAGCCTGGCTACGCTTTTTTGTTTGAAGCAGACGGCGCGAATTTATGCAGCTTCGGCCGTGATAATGCCTTTCATTTTTTGCAATGCGCGTGCTTCGATCTGGCGGATGCGTTCTGCAGAGACGCCGTATTCGGCGGCCAGATCATGCAGCGTGCGCGCATCGTCTTCGGTGAGCCAGCGCGCTTGGATAATGCGGCGGCTGCGTTCATCCAGGGTCTCCAAGGCCTTTTCCAGCCCTTGCTCGCGCAGGGTCTCGCTTTGTTTGTTCTCCAGCGCCAGCACCGGTTCGGCGGTGGGATCGGCGAGGTAGGCGAGCGGACCGTAGCTATCTTCTTCATCGCCACCAACGGGTTCCAGCGCGACATCGCCGCCATTGATCCGGGTTTCCATTTCGATCACTTCTTCCGGCTTCACGCCGAGATCTTTAGCGATGCGCTTGACCTCGTCCGGGCCAAGCGTGCCCAGAGCTTGCTTCATGCTGCGCAGGTTAAAGAACAGCTTGCGCTGCGCCTTGGTGGTGGCGATTTTCACCATGCGCCAGTTGCGCAGGATGTATTCGTGCATCTCGGCTTTGATCCAGTGGATGGCGAACGATACCAAGCGCACCCCGCGCTCCGGATCGAAGCGCTTGACCGCCTTCATCAGGCCGACATTGCCTTCCTGAATCAGATCAGCTTGCGGCAAGCCATAGCCCAAATAGCCGCGGGCGATATGCACCACGACCCGCAGGTGCGATAACACCAGTTTGCTCGCCGCATCGACGTCATTTTCATCGCGTAGGCGACGTGCGTATTCGGTTTCCTCTTCCGGGGTCAGGATCGGAAATGCGCGTACCGCTTGGATATAACTCTCCAAACTGCCGATCGCCGGGTTGGGTAAAGCTATTGCCGTGGTCATGTGCTTCCCTTTCAATTGAATAATCAAATATTAGCACTCTCGACTAAAGAGTGCCAATACTCATTAAAAGTTCATAAAGGAAGGCCTTTCAACAATATTAATACCAATAAAACAATGAATTAGTGATTTTATGGGGCGTAAGCCAAGAAGCGCTGGGGCGCGGTTTGCCTAATGCCTAAGGAATGGGCTCAACAGTATTCGCAAGGAATAGGGTCAGTAGCGACGCTAGGGCTGAATCGGCCTCAAACCAGGCGCACCAAGGTGAGCTTTGCTTGGCTAAAGTCGCACCTCACTCTGGTCGATAACAAAACCACAACAGTTGGTTAATTCCAGTGAATCAAAAAATCCCAATTTTGTTACGCATCCCAGAGAAACTATGTCGCGCTTAATGCCGATATGGTTGGGTTTGATTTTGCCGCTCTTCATTCAAGCGGCGCACGCGGAAGCGCCTGCCGGCGGCTACAGCTTTGGTATTGGGCCGTCGCAATCGGCGATGGAGCTCGCCAAGCGTTGGACGCCGGTGATGCAATATCTGAGCGAAAAAAGCGGCGTGCCATTGCAGTTCAAAACAGCCAAGGATATCCCGACGTTTCAGCAGCAAATGCGTGAAGGCGTTTACGATTTTGCCTACAACAACCCCTATCACTATCTTGAGTATCACAAGGGAGCCGGCTATTCCGCCTTCGCACGGGAAAAAGACGGCAAGCTGTTTGGCGTACTAGTGGTGAAAAAAGACGGTCCGATTCAGGATGTCGCGCAATTGAATGGTCAGATCGTGGTTTTTCCCACCGCCACTGCTTTGGCCGCAACCTGGCTACCGCTTAGCATGCTCAAAGACAGGAGTGTGCAGGTGACACCGCAGTATGTGAACTCCATGGACTCGGTGTATCGCTCGGTGGCTAAAGGTTTATTCCCAGCCGGGGGCGGTGAATTGCGTACGCTCGGCATGATCGACCCGGAAGTGAGAAATCAATTACGCATTTTGTGGACCTCGGAAGGATTGCCACCCTTTACCTTCGCGGTGCATCCCCGTGTACCCAAGGATGCCATTGCCAAGGTACAGAAAGCCTTGGATGAAATGGATCAAAACCCACAGGGTATGGCCTTGCTGAAAGCCAATAACTTTAAAGGCATGGAAGTCACCGATGATGCGGGCTACAACGACATGCGTAAATTGAATATCAAACCGGTAGAAGCCAAATAATGTCATTCCGTCTAAAAATCATTCTAGGTGTAGCTGCCATCCAGGCCGTGTTGCTGGCCATCATGATCTGGAACGGCCTGAATGTACTGAAGGCTTCCAACGAAGAAGCGCTGTTGAAGCGCACCCATACCACGACCAAGCTGTTTTCCTCGACCACCCAGGCGGCGGTGCTGGCAACCGATCTCGCCACGCTGGAAAGTTTCGTCAACGAGTTGTTAGACAACCCGGGGGTTGTTTATGCGCGGGTGCGCTCCGCGCAAGGCGTGTTGGCGGAAGGTGGCGAAAAGAAATTGCTCGACCGCACGTTTGTGCCTGATACCAGCCTGACCTCAGCCGAGCGGGATGGTGTCTTTGATGCCTATGCCGAAATTTTGGTCGCGGGTGAGAAATATGGCCGGGTCGAGATCGGTTTTTCCACTGCCTCGATTCAACAGTTGATTACAGATACCCGCAACAAGGCGATGGTACGCGCCATGTTCAGTCTCATGCTGATGGGGTTGTTTTCGTGGCTGTTGGGGCATTACCTCACACGCGGTTTGAATGCCTTGCAGCAGGGCACAAAGCAAATTGCCGAGGGCGATCTGGGTTATAGGATCAATGTGCATGGCAAGGACGAGTTGGCCCAAACCGCACTGGCGTTTAATGACATGTCCGCCAAGCTGGCACACCTAGACGAGGAGCGCGCGCGCAAGGAAGAAGAAATTCGCCGGCTCAATGCAGAATTGGAATCTCGTGTCATCGAGCGGACGATTCAGCTGCAAGATGTGAATAAGCAGCTTGAGCACCAAGCGTTGCATGATGGGTTGACCAATTTGCCCAATCGCAGCTTATTCCATGACCGCTTGATGGCTGCGCTGCTGGCGGCACATAGGAGCAATGAACCGCTTGCCTTAATTGGGATCGATCTGGATTTGTTTAAGGAGATAAATGATACCCGCGGCCATCTTGCGGGCGATCTCGTGCTGCAACACGTAGCGGCAGCGAGCCTGGAGGCGCTACGCGATTCTGATACCGTCGCGCGAATGGGGGGCGATGAGTTTTACATTCTGCTGCCCAAGGTGGGCGATATCGCGAGTGCGGTTAATGTGGCGGAGCGGGTGTTGGCGTCAATCAAAAAACCGGTGTTGGTCGGCGCGGAAAGTGTCGAGGTGGGCGCTAGCTTGGGCATCTCAATCTATCCCGAGCACGGCAAAGATGCGGACGACCTGATCGCCCATAGTGATGCGGCTATGTATGAGGCCAAGCGCGGCAAGCACGGCGTGATGGTGTACAAGCCAGAAATGGGCGCGGGCAAGAACGAAGCCGTGGCGCTGAAGGGCGAATTGCGCCGCGCTTTGGCTGGCGGGGAATTGGTGTTGCACTTTCAACCCAAAATCGATTTCAATGAGCGGAAAATCAATGGCGTGGAGGCCCTGGTGCGCTGGCAGCATCCGCGCTTGGGGCTGTTGTATCCGGACAAATTCATCACCCTGGCGGAGTACTCCGGCCAGATCAAACCACTGACCATTGAAGTGTTAAAACTGGCGTTGCAACAAATCCACGTTTGGCGCGAGCAAGGGATGGAATTTCCCGTGGCGGTCAATGTTTCAGCCGTGAATTTGCAAGATCGTGGCTTTCCCGAGATGGTTGCTGCGATGCTTGCAGAACACGAAGTGCCGAGCCGATTGCTTGAGTTGGAAGTCACCGAGACGGCGATTATGAACGAGCCCCTGTGCGCCATCGATAATATTCGTAAATTGGATAATATTGGCGTGCAAGTTTCGATCGACGATTTCGGCACGGGCTACTCGTCCATGGCCTATTTGCAAAAATTGCTGGTGGCGAAAATTAAGATCGACAAATCTTTTGTGATTGATATGGACAAGGATGAAAAAGACAATGTGATTGTGCGTTCCACCATTGATCTGGCGCATAACCTCGGCCTCAAAGCGGTGGCCGAAGGCGTTGAGAGCGAAGAAGTGTGGGATAAGCTAAAAGCCATGGGCTGTGATTCCGCACAAGGCTATTACATGAGCAAGCCGCTAACGCCAGAGAAATTCACCGAATGGATTCAAAGCTCGCCTTGGGGGTTTACGCTGCCAAGCGATAAAAAAGCGGTCAACGAATAATGGGACGTGTGATGCAGAGAGTTTTAAAGTGTTTGATGCTGCTGATCTGCCTGGCGAGTACTTCGTTTACGCGTGCGGCCGAACCGATCGTGATCAGCTTTGGCATTACCCCGCAGCAATCGCCGACGGAACTCGCCAAGCTGTGGGGGCCGATTTGCCAATATCTCAGCAAGCGCACCGGCTATCAAGTTCAATTCAAAACCTCGAAGGATCTGCAAACATTCTGGACGGACACGGGTGATGGCGTCTTTGATTTCATTTATATTAATCCGCCGCGCTACGTAAATGCGCACGCAACGCCCGGCTATTCTGCCATTGCCAAGGATGGCGATTCGCCGCTGGTAAGCATTATCGTAGTGCGCAAAGATGGGCCAAAGAGTGTTGAGGAATTGCAGGGGAAGAAATTGGCCGTGCACAATCTGATCGCGCTGGCGGCGCTAATGGCGCAAGCACACTTGCAAGAAAAGGGTATCGATATCACCATGACCGCAGTCAGCAGCCACGACTCGGTGTATCGAACGGTCGAAAAGGGCTTATATCCGGCGGGCGCGAGCATTCTACGCATTTTCGGTATGTACGATCCGGCGACGCAAGCGCAATTTCGTGTGTTATGGAAATCCGATCCCTTGCCGCCGTTCGCTTATGCGGCGCATCCGCGCGTCTCGCTCAAAGTAATCGATCGTATTCAGCGCGCGATGCTGGAAATGGACGGCAATCCAGAAGGCCGCGCGCTGTTGGCTGCGCTCAATATCAAAGCCATCGTGGCGGCGAAAGACAGCGATTACGACGTTATGCGCAAGATGAAGCTTAAGTTGGAGTGATTAGAAAAAACGATTAACCACGGGGGACACGGGGCACACGGGGCACACGGGGAAACATCCATGATGTTGTGTGATTAAACCATTGCGCCCAGCAGGTGAGAGGATTCAAGCGTAAAAGCCTTTTGTTTTCCCCGTGAACTCCGTGCTCCCCGTGGTAAAAAGGCCGTTTTAAGGATCAAATCGCCGCCGCGCCGCCGCGCAAATGCTGATTCGCCGCCAGATAGGCGCCCGCCCAGCCCAGCAAGCCAGACAATACCAGGACGAGCAGGCCCGCGTGCAAGGCCAGCCCTTCGAGCAAGAAATTCATACCATACAAGCCAGCGATTTCGGCCACGCGCAAGTTGATCAACGCAAACGCGCCCGCCACGATCAGCCAGCCGGTGAGCCCACCCAGCAACCCTTGCAGCGTGCCTAGGTAGAGATAAGGCCGGCGGATGAAGGCATCGGTCGCGCCTAACAGGCGGCTGACTTCGATCTCGTCACGCTTGGCCAGCACTTGCAAGCGTATCGTATTGAAACCCACCGCCGCCAAAGCAAAGCCCAGCAAGGCGCCCAGCAGCCATACGCCGTCTCGGCCCAAGCGTAAAAATGCATTCAAGCGCCGCGCCCAATCCGAATCCAGTTTCGCTGTTTGTACGCCATTCCAGGTTTGCATCTCCTTGCGCATTTGTTCCAGCTCATCCGGATCGGCAAGTTTAGCAACAATTACGAATGCATCCGGCAGGGGGTTCTTGCCCAGCACCGCCGCAGCATCAGTCAAGCCCATATTCTTGGACAGCGTTTTCAACGCCGCATCGCGTGCAACGAAGTGGTATTCGTTGACACCTTCGTGCGCGTCGAGCTTGGCTTCGATATCGCGCTGCGTGGCGCTGCCCGCGTTGTCTTTCAAGAACAAGCTGATCTCGGGCTGACCCTGGGTATTGGCCGCGACCCGTCCCAGGTTATCCACCATCAGATATAAGCCCAAGGGCAGGCTCAAGGCGATGCCGATCACCGACAACGTCAACAAGGTGGCGAGGGGGGCCGCCAGCATGCGCTGCACGGTAAGCGCGGCGGCGGCGCGGTGTTGGGCGAGCAGGCTTCTCATGCTTGCAGCACCCCGGCCTTCAGATTCAAGACGCGTGATTTGATGTGCTGCGCCATGTGCGGGTGATGGGTGGCGATTACCAGCGTCACGCCGACTTGGTTGAAGGCGGAAAACATGTCCATCAATTGCGCCGCATAGTCGGCATCGAGATTGCCGGTGGGCTCGTCCGCGATCAAAATCGCCGGCCGGTTGACGATGGCGCGCGCGATGGCGAGGCGCTGCTGTTCGCCGCCGGAGAGGGTGATCGGCATGGCCTTCTCGCGCGATAGCAGCCCCACCTTGTCGAGGGCCGCGCGTACGCGCTTCGCCGCTTCCCGGTGCGGCATGCCGATAATGGAAAGCGGCAGCATCACGTTCTCGAACACATTGCGGTCAAACAGCAGCCGCCCTTCCTGAAACACCATGCCGATATTGCGGCGCAGATAAGGCACCGCGCCGCGTGTGAGTTTGCCTACATTCTGTCCATGCACCAGCACGCTGCCCTGCGTCGGGCGTTCGATCGCCGCGATGAGTTTCAACAGCGTGGTCTTGCCCGCGCCCGAGGGGCCGGTCAACACCACCAATTCGCCGGTCTCGATGGTGAAGGAGAGTTCTTTCAGCGCCTCGGTGCCGCCGCGATAGCGTTTGGTGACTTGGCTGAAAGTGATCATGAGGCGAACAGGGAATCAACAAAATCGCGCACGGCGAAGGCGTGCAAGTCGTGTTGGGTTTCACCCACGCCGATGAAGCGCACCGGCACCGGGCGTACCTTGGCGATGGCGGCAATCACACCGCCTTTGGCCGTGCCATCTAATTTAGTCACGACCAAACCGGTGAGGCCGAGTGCGTCATCGAAGGCTTTGACTTGCATCACCGCGTTTTGGCCGGTGTTGGCATCCAGCACCAGCATGACTTCGTGCGGCGCGCTTGGATCAGTTTTGGTGATGACGCGCTTCACCTTTTTGATTTCTTCCATCAAGTGCATTTGCGTCGGCAGCCGGCCGGCGGTGTCGGCGAGCACGATGTCGATGCCACGCGCACGCGCCGCATTCACCGCATCGAAAATCACCGCCGCCGAATCGCCGGATTCCTGGCTGATCACCGTGACATTATTGCGCTCGCCCCAAGCCAGGAGTTGTTCGCGCGCGGCAGCGCGGAAAGTGTCACCGGCCGCGAGCAGCACCGATTTGCCCTGGGCTTGGAAATGCTGCGCCAATTTGCCGATGGTGGTGGTCTTGCCCGCGCCGTTGACGCCCACCATCATGATCACGAAAGGGGTGTGGGTCGTGGTGTCGAGCGGCGTTTCCAGCGGCGCGAGCAGATCGATCAGTGCTTGTTTCAGCGCGTCCTTGAGTTGCACTGAATCGGTTAGTTTGTCGCGCTTGACCCGGGCGCGCAGTGTGTCGAGTAAGGACTGGGTTGCTTCTACGCCCATGTCGGCAGTAAGCAGGATGGTCTCCAACTCATCGTACAGTTCAGCATCGATTGCCGTGTGGCCGGCGAATAACTCGGTCACCGGCGTATTGAGCACATCGCGCGTTTTGGTCAGGCCGCGTTTTAAGCGCTCGCCCCAGGAAATGCTGGCTTCCGAGGGGGATTCGGCTTCGGGTTTGGATTTGAAGAAACTAAACATGGGGGTGTAGGTCAGATTCGAACGTATAATTTTATCCGCAATCCTATCCCGAGGCGATGAAATGGCTAATAAGTTATTGAGGTTTTTGTGTGTGGTTGGCTTAAGCCTGCCGCTGGCAAGCTATGCCGCGAGCGAGGCACAGGAGAAAATCCTTTCCAACGGGCTGAAAGTAATCGTGAAAGAAGACCATCGCGCACCGGTGGTGGTGTCGCAAGTCTGGTACAAAGCCGGCAGCATGGACGAGAGCAACGGCACCACCGGCGTGGCGCATGTGTTGGAACACATGATGTTCAAGGGCACTCAATCCGTGCCGCCGGGCGAATTCTCCAAGCGCATCGCCGCTGCGGGGGGGCGTGAAAATGCCTTTACCAACCGCGATCACACGGCGTATTTCCAAACTTTGGAGAAATCCAAACTCGAACTCGCGCTGAAACTGGAAGCCGATCGCATGCACAACCTGGTGCTGTCGGATCAAGAGTTCACCAAAGAAATCGAAGTGGTGCGCAACGAGCGCCGTTGGCGCACCGACGACAAACCACATGGCTTGGTGTATGAGCAATTCATGGCCGCCGCGTTCAATGCCCATCCTTATCGCTGGCCGGTGATCGGCTGGATGAATGATCTGGAGCAGATGAGCACGCAGGATGCGCGCACTTGGTACCAGCGCTGGTATGCGCCCAACAACGCTGTGCTAGTGGTGGCAGGGGATGTGACAGCCGATCAGGTGTTCAAACTAGCGCAAAAATATTTCGGCCCGCTCAAGGCCAAGCCCTTGCCGCTGCGCAAACCGCAAGCCGAACCGGTGCAAGACGGCACGCGCCGGCTCACGGTGAAAGCCCCGGCCAAACTGCCCTATCTGTTGATGGGCTGGAAGGCGCCGGTGCTGCGCGACGCGGTCAAGGACAGCGACCCCTACGCGCTGGAAATGCTCGCCGGCGTGCTCTCCGCCAATGCCGCCGCGCGCCTGCCGCAATCCCTGGTGCGCGACTCACGCGTTGCGCAAGATGCCGATGCCGGCTACGACAACGTGCAACGCGGCCCCGGCCTGTTCATGATCGACGCCACGCCGAGCGAAGGTAAAACGGTCGTGGAATTGGAAGCGGCGATTCGCGTTGAGCTGGATAAGATCAAACGCGACGGTGTGACCGATGAAGAATTAAACCGGGTCAAGGCGCAAGTCATCGCATCGAAGGTTTATCAGCGCGATTCGGTGTTCTACCAAGGCATGCAAATCGGCGAAATGGAAACCGCAGGCTTGGGACATCGCCACATCAATACCCGTCTCGAAAAGCTCAAAGCGGTCACGGCAGCGGCAGTGCAGGCAGCCGCCAAACAATATCTGGTGGATGAGCAACTCACCGTCGCGGTACTTGATCCACAGCCGCTGGAAGGCAAGAAGCCAGTGGCGCCGCCCAAGGGTTTGCATCATGGAAATTAAATGCTTAACCACGGGGCACACGGGGGCACTGGGAAAACAAAACGGAATAACGATTGGATGAGGACACGAAAAAATATGTTGCGATATATGGAAAGAATATTTTGCATGATGGGGTTTCCCCGTGTTCTCCGTGCCCCCCGTGGTTCAGTGCTTTTCCTGGCGTTACTGGTCAGCCTCACCCCAGCCCACGCCGGCGTGAAGATTCAAAGCTGGCAGGCGAAGAGTGGGGCGAAGGTGTTGTTCGTGGAAAACCACGATCTGCCCATGCTGGATGTCGCGGTGCAGTTCGATGCCGGTAGCCGGCGCGATATTCCCAAACGGCTCGGGCGTGCGAGCCTTACCGCGTCGTTGATGCAACTCGGTGCGGGGGGCTTGAGCGAGGAAGTCATCAGTAAACGCCTAGCCGATGTCGGCGCGCAAATGGGGGCTAGCTTCGAGCCCGACCGGGCCGGCTACAGTTTGCGCACCTTGTCCTCCGCGCGCGAACGCGAACAGGCCCTGCAAATATTGGCCACGGTGCTCACCGCGCCGGAATTTCCCGAGGCAGTGGTGCAGCGCGAGAAAGCGCGCGTGATCGCCGCCTTGAAGGAAGCAGCGACCCAACCTGCCAGCATCGCCGATAAGGCTTTTTCCAAGGCAATCTATGGCGCGCATCCCTATGGCTTGCCGCCGGATGGCGAGGTGGAGACGGTGGCCAAGCTGACACGCCAGGATTTGCTGAATTTTTACCGGCTGCGCTATGCCGCGTCGAGCGCCGTGGTGGCGATCATGGGCGATGTCACGCGTGTTGAAGCGGAAGCCATCGCCGAACGCCTGACCACGGGTTTTGAGGCGGAAGTGGCGTGTGAGGATATCCCGGCTGTCGAGCCGCTGGCGCAACCCTACACCGAGCGCATTGCGCATCCTGCAAGCCAAGCGCATATCCTCATTGGCGCGCCGGGCATGAAGCGCGGCGATGTGGATTATTTCGCCTTATATCTCGGCAACTATGTGTTGGGCGGCGGCGGCTTCGATTCGCGCATCCTCAAGGAAATTCGCCAGAAGCGCGGCTTGGCTTACAGCGCGCACAGCTATTTCGTGCCGCTGAAACAAGAGGGCCCGTTCCAAATCGGCTTGCAGACTAAAAAGCAAGATGCGGACACGGCGCTGAAAGTAGCGCAAGAAACCCTAGCGCGCTTCATTCAGGAAGGGCCGAGTGCGGTGGAGCTGAAGCAGGCCAAAAACAATATTATTTTGGGCTTTCCGCTGCGCATCGACAGCAACGCCGAGATCCTCAATTACTTGGGCGTGATCGGCTTCTATGATTTGCCGCTCACTTATCTCGATGACTTTCCCAAACAGATTAATCAAGTGACCGCGCGTGAAATTCAAGACGCGTTCAAGCGCCGGGTGCAGCCGGACAAACTGGTGACGGTGATTGTCGGTGCACCGGAGACGAAGCCTTAGGTTTCGTAGCGCCGGCTTCCAGCCAGCATGCCGGCAAGGATGCCGGCGCTACAGCCGCGCCGCGTGCACCGCTTAAGGTTTGTAAAACACGTAATCAGCCTGGTAGTTCACCTGTTGTTTCGCACCGACTGTGTTGGCGTCGCATACCTCGGCTGGCGCAACACCACCCAAGGTATTCAGTCGTTGAATATAACTGACCCCTGCCATCTCCCCTGATCCGCTCGTGGGCGCTGCTTGTACCAACTGTAAGGGGATCGACTTTGGCGTGGGGGAGGGCGATACCGCGAGCTGTTTGCCGGTGACTTTGCTGCCGTCGTTCGCTTGCCAGGTGGGCCCACCATAATAAGTTCCGACGGTTTTGCTTTTGTCAGCGCTGTAAAGTACGGCGGCGGGTGCTACAAAAGCCCATGTGTATACGCCGCTTGCGTCTGCCTTGGCGCGGCATTCATAGGTGATCTCGCCTACGCCTACCGTGACCATCGAGACTTGATGACCGGCTGGCACGGCGATGGCCGCAGGTACGTCAGTTGCCGCATAAGCGACGGTAAAAGGCAGGGCGGCGAGCAAAGCGATAGGGGCGAATTTTTTCATGTTTCTCTTCTTAGAAAATGAACGATAGCGATGCGCTATCTCATCCCCTATACGCAGGAAGGAGGAATTTGGATTCAAGCTGGGGAAAAGTAAGTTGGCTGATTCTGTAGCGCCGGCTTCCAGCCGGTATGCCGGCAAGGATGCCGGCGCTACAACACCGCCCTAGTGCGTATCGCCAAGAAATTCGAGAATGCGCGTGGGCAGCCAGTCGAGATTACCGGGGAAGGGTCCGGATACAAATCCAGCGTGGCCGCCCGTTTCGGGATACTCCAACGTGACTTGCTGGGAAACTTGATCTGCGCTGGGCAGGAAGGTTTCGGGCAAGAAAGGGTCGTTGCGGGCGTTAATCAATAGTGTCGGCACGCCGATATGCATTAAGCCTGCTTTGCTGCTGGCTTTGGCCCAATAATCTTCGGCGCCGTTAAAGCCATGCAGGGGCGCGGTGACGATGTCGTCGAATGAATAAATGGTGTCAAGCGCCGCCACTGCTTCGCGCGCATAGAGCGTGGGATATTGATCGAGTTTTTGCAACGCTTTTTGCTTGAGCGTGCTAAGAAAATGTTGTGCATAAAATAGGTTGAACCCGTTGCCCAGCGCATGCCCGGTTGCAGCGAGATCCAAGGGTGCGGAAACCGCCACCGCCTTTTCGGTTACACGCTGCGCTTCACCACTTTGTTCGCCCAGCCATTTGAGCAAGGCGTTACCGCCGAGCGAGACGCCGACTGCGTACAGCGGCGCATCGGGTGATTGCATTTTCGTGCGGCGCAAAAGACTGTCTATTTCAGCCACATCACCTGCATGGTAGGCGCGCGGTAGGCGATTCGGTTCACCACTACAGCCCCGAAAATGAATCACGACACCACGCCAAGCACGCGCGTGTACCGCTGCCATCAGACTGCTTGCGTAATGACTGCGCGCGCTGCCTTCCAATCCGTGAAACATCGCAACCAATGGTGCAGTGGCATGGCCATCAACCCAATCTACATCGATAAAATCGCCGTCCGATAATTCCCAGCGCTCACGTCGATAGCTGACTTCAGGCGCCGCAACGAAACGCGCGGCATAGATGGTTTGTAAATTACCGCCAGGCAGCCACCAGGGCGCTTGGTAGGAGTCGGCTTGCGCTATCCATGGACAAACGCTGAGTGCAACAAACAAAATGAGACGTGCAGCGAACACGGCAGCGTGCGCTTAGACGCCCGCCCGGTAGTCCAGCGCAGTGCTGCGGATAAACAGCAGCGCGCCGGTCGCGGTATAGGTTTCGCCATGGCGCATGCCTTTGGGCGCGAGATGATAATCCCCGGCGCGCAGAAAAATATCGCCGATCGAGCCTTCACCTTCCAGCACGATGCATTCTTCATCCGCCGCATGATCGTGCGGCGGCAAGCGTGCCCCGGCTTGCAAGCGAATCAAGACCGAGCGGCTGACGCCATCATCGTGCAGCAGTTTCATGTCCACCAGCGGCGCGATGGGATGCCAAGCCCCTTCCTGCGCACGCACGGTGTGCAATTGACCGACATCCGTTTGCCGGGCAGCCGCTAACACTTTTGCGCGCAAAGCTTGGGCGCGGTCACGAGGCGGCATAGTCGGTGCGGCGCCGAGCAGCAATGCCTCAGTCAGCGCGAGCGGCAACACGGATTCGCCTGCCAATTTTTTCTTATTTTCTTTCATAAGGCTACTCCACCGAAATCGATTTGCAGGGCGTGGCGTAATTGTTCCAAGGCGCGACGAATATGCGTTTTGACCGTGCCCAGCGGCAACCCGCTTTGCTCCGCGGCTTCTTGATGACTCAAGCCTTTAAAAAAGGCGAGTGCGATCAATTGCCGTTGAATCGGGTTTAAGGTTTCCAGCGCCGCATAAATGGCGCTCTGATTTTCAAACGCCTGCAATAAATCTAAGGGGTCGTTATCACCATTAGCGAGATCGGTGCGCAAGGTTTCCGGTTCGGGATGCGCCTCGGCCTCGTCTTTGCGGCGCAATTGATCCAGCGCGCGGCTGTGGCAAATGGTGAGCAACCAAGTCAAGGCGCGACCGCGCGCCGCATCGTAGGTTGTGGCTTTGCGCCACACTTGCAAATAGACATCGGCCACGACTTCCTCCGCCGCCTCTGGTTTACGCGTAATGCGCAACGCCAAACCATACACGCGGCTAAGAGTGGCGTCGTAGAGAGCAGCTAAGGCGCCCTCATCTTGCTCGGCAATCGCGGCGAGCAAGACGCAGCAATGCGCATCCTGCGTGGCCAAAGCCGTATCCAGGGCGGGCGTGGCCACATTCCCAGCGTCCAGATTCGTGTCCGAGGCCGGGGCTGGCTCGGATACGCGCGGCGTAGGTTTCTGCTCATGACGGGTCATGTCCGGCATTGTAGCAAAGCAGCTTGTCGCCGACAGTGCCGTTTCCATCTGCATCATTCACGTCTCCTTGCGTTCACCCGTAGTACGTCGCGATTCGGCAATTGGATGTGGTTAATTTAAATAATTTCGCCTTCCCCCGGAGGGGGGGCAGGATGGTTTGCGGCAGTGCAGAGCTTGCGCGCTAGGCAGGTTTTTTAATACCGGTTGATGCGCAAAATCAAATTGGCTTGCGCTTGAGGGTTTTGTCTTTCTTGGTGCGCTTGGCGTCTTGGCGGCTCAATTGATTACAAACTAAATCCAAAAACGCCGCGGCTGCGTATACGGTTCAGGAATGCGAGCAGCATGAAAATTTCTGTATTCCTGTACCTGCTTTCTCCCAAATCGGGCGAAGTGTGCTCGATGCTCAACTTTTCTAATGGAGGTAAAAATGTATCCTGCTAAACGCAATTCCGTCCCCTTCGTAGGGAAACTTGTTTCTTATGCGGTCATCGGATTCGCTGTCGCGGGTATTTTCGCCGCACCCGTCCAAGCATCCAGCCATCGCGAGGCGCTGGCTGTTCTTAACGAGCCCTGCGCGGATAACACCGATACTTACGCGTGGGTGTCGAACGACTCACACGATAAGTTGTATTTGATTATGAATTTTAACCCGCTGCACGAGCCGGGCCAGGGCAATCAGGGCTTGCGCGCGTGTAACGGCTATCGCTACGAGTTCCACATTGCAAAAGGTGCGAGCCTCAAAGACGAGGTGGTATATCGCGTCGAATTTACCAATAAGCTGGAATCCGAAGCAGCGCCGAGTGCTAGCGACCCGCTCGGGGGCGGCAATGAGCTGCTATGGCAACTCACCGGCGGCACGGAGACGATGAGGGTCATGCGCATTAGCGCGGAAGATGGCGATGACGATCACAGACGATCGCATGGTGAGCGCGGGCGCGTCGTCGAGCTGGGGAATCAGCTACCTGTCCTGCCAAATAATCATGGCCCGCAGACGGATCGCTTGGTCTATGGTCTGGGTCAATTTAGCGGATATCAGAGCGGGGACCCAAGCAGCCGCGAAGTAGGTTTGTACGATCAGCCTTTTGTCGACACCTTTATCCACCCGCTTGCGAATGGCGGGCGGGTCATCGCAGGTCAGTTTGATGATCCTTTCCAGCTGGATGAAAAAGGCATTTTCGATCTGGTTAATTTAAGCCGTGATGACTTGGGCGGTATTCTCGGTGCGCGCCGTGCCCCGGCTGAAGATGTGTTTACGGGCTTCAATATTTTTTCCATCGCCCTAGAGGTGCCGATGAAAGATATTTTCCCGGACGGCATTCCACACAACGGCAAACTTTTGCCTAAGTCTACAGACAGCTTGCTGCGCGTGTGGTCGAGCATTAGCCGGCAGAAAACCCAGACCGTCGATGCGGACAACAACATCACGGGCCTCAAGGGGAGTGGGCCTTATGTGCAGGTGGGTCGCAATGCGTTGCCGCTGTTCAATGCCGGACTTGTCGGCACGCAGCGTCACACACGTTACCTGCGCAGCAGCCCGCACAAGGATGTGAGCAATTTCGGCGCCGACATATTGTTTCCGGTGCTCGTGCGCGATGCTGAGGCGCTGGGGATTTATGCAGCACTCGGCGTGCCGAGCGAGGTTGTCGCCAAGCTTAAAGGGCCGCGTACCGACATCATCAACGCCATCAATCTAGGACGCCCTATTCCGGTCGCCGATGGTTTCACCGGGGATGTCATCACCTTGGATACGGCGATTGATTCGAGCTTTCCCAATGGCCGGCGTCTTGGCGGTGGAGTCGAGCCGAATAGTCATCAGGTGAATGT